>JBCBHM010000013.1:0-79192 GCA_038525585.1 Pseudomonadota bacterium | reverse complement strand
CCGCGGACCTACTGATTACAAATCAGTTGCTCTACCAGCTGAGCTATAGGGGCATCGGCGGTGACGTCTAATCGCTGATGCGGGCGGGTGCAAGAATGATTTGACGCAGGCTCAGAGGTTTTATCCACCGCATTTTGCGATATACGTGCAGGCCAACACATTACGGCAAGGCTCACTCGCCCCGATGCAACTGGTCCTACATGCAGGCGCGCACTTTACCGAGGAAGATCGGCTGCTGCGCTGTCTTCTCAACAACAAGGGCGACTTTTCCAAGCGCGGTGTGGCGGTGCCGGGACCGGGCAAGTACCGCGCGATCTTGCGCGATACCATGGCCGCGATGCTCGACGCGCCACCTGCGCCGGACGCGCGCGACGTGCTGCTGGATGTGATCCTCGATGACGAAGCCGCCGACCGGGTGATCCTGAGCCACATGTTCCTTTTCGGCGCGCCGCGGGCGATCGTGCGCGACGGGCTGATGTATTGCCTGGCCCCCGAGCGCATGGCGCACATCGCCACGCTGTTTCCGCATGACGATATCGAGCTCTTCTTTGCCATGCGGAACCCGGCCACCTTCTTGCCCGCGCTGTTCACCCAAGCGCCGCAGGAGGACATGCACACATTCCTGCGCGCGCGCGACCCGTTCAGCATCCGCTGGTCCGAAACCTTTGCCGAGATCCGGGCCGCCGCGCCCGAGATCCCCATCACGACCTGGTGTTTCGAGGACATGCCGATGATCTGGGCCGAGATCATTCGCGAGATGGGCGGGCTGGAGCACGGCGAAAGGATCGTCGGCGGGTTCGACCTGCTGTCCGACATCATGACCGGTGAGGGCATGCAGCGCTTTCGCGCCTACCTCAAATCTCATGCCGGCATGAGCGAGGTGCAAAAGCGGCGGGTCATCGCGGCCTTTCTCGACAAATTCGCCATCGAGGACGAGATCGAGGAAGAATTGAACGCCCCCGGCTGGACCGAAGAGATCGTCGACACCATGACCGAGATTTACGAAGAGGATGTGCTGGCCGTGGCGCGCATCCCCGGGGTGACCGTCATCGCCCCCTAGGGATCCCGTCAAAGGTCGGGATGCCTTGGGCGACAGTGTGAAACGGCTGCGCGTCTTCGAAACAGATCGCGACCTGCGGCGTGAACCCGCTGGGATCATCACGCGTACCGACCTTGAGCACCAGCGCCCGCTGATCCTGGCGTTCGGTGAGGATATGCGTGCCGCACGTGGCGCAGAACCACCGCGTCACAGGCGCCTCCAACGTGCTGAGCGCGAATTGCGCAGGCGCGCCGCGGGTCCAACGAAAGTTTTCCGGGGACACGAGGTGGAAATACTGCGGGCCACCCCCTGCAATATGTTGGCACGCGCGGCAATGGCACTGACCCGCCACCTTGCCGTCAAGCGCTGTGCGATAGCGCAACGCCCCGCAATAGCAGCCGCCCGCAACTGCGATTTCTGTGGCCTGTGACATGGCAGTCCCTTAGGTTCGGATCGCAAACCCACCTCAGGAGGCGCTGAGTTCGAATGTCAAACTCTGATGAGACGGCGCGCCGCGCACCTGTCCCCTTGGCACAATGTGGTGCCGCACTGGCGCTCGATATTGTGCCCGACCGCTGGAGCTGGCTGATCCTGCGGCAGCTGATGTACAGCGTCGGCCGCTTTGCCGATATCCAGGCCGATATCGGCATCCCGAAATCCGTTCTTGCCGCGCGTCTGTCGGCTCTGGTGGAACACGGAGTTGCGGAACGGCGACCCTATCGCGACGGCACCGCGCGCACGCGGCACGCCTATGTCCTGACGCGCAAGGGCCGGGATCTGGTGCCGGTGGTGCTGGCGCTGATGCATTGGGGCGACGCGCACCTGAAAGGCGGGCAAAGCGCGCTGGCGCTCACCGACCGCGACACCGGCGCGCCGGTGCGTGTGGCGTTGACCACAGACGACGCCGCACTTGAGCTGCGGCGCCTGTCGTACCGCCCGATCTGGAATGAAGACGGCTGAGCGACCTCAGCTCATGCCAAGCGCCTCTTTGTACATCTCCAGCACCGCCTCTTCCTCGGCGATGTCGTCGCTGTCGCGCTTGCGCAGGGCGATCACCTTGCGCATGACCCGCGTGTCGTAACCCCGCGCCTTGGCCTCGGCCATCACCTCTTTCTGCTGGTCGGCGATGTCCTTTTTCTCCGCTTCCAGCCGTTCGAAACGTTCGATGAACTGACGCAATTCGTCGGCGGTGACGCGGTAGCTTTCGGCATTGGTGGCGGTGTCGGTCATGGAGGCCTCTCGTGCTGGCTGAAGCCGCTGGATAGCTGCGGCGCCCTGCCCACGCAAGAGGGCGCGGGCGGCTTGTCACAGCGCGGCACCTGGGCTAGCCCTCGTGGTATGGCACCAAACACACCCCCTCCGTTCTTTGAACTGCTTGTCTGGACCGGCGCAGGCTTTGCCGTTCTTGGCCTCATCGGCCTCATCTGGTGCATCGCGACCGTCTGGCGCGCGCGCCGCGCCGGGCTGGCGGACGAGGAGATGCGGGCGGTGATGACGCGGGTCCTGCCCCGCAACCTTGGGGCGCTGTTCATCTCGGTCCTCGGGCTGATGCTGGTCATTGTCGGCGTGTTTCTGGGATGATCGTCGCGGAGATGTCCTGGCTTTACGGGCTGATCGGCGGGCTCATGATCGGGTGTGCAGGCGCCGTCTTGCTACTGGGCACCGGCCGGGTCATGGGGGCCAGCGGGATCATCGGCGGGCTGGTCGACGGCACCGGCCGGGACCGCGGCACAAGTGCCGCATTCCTGCTGGGGCTCGTGGGCATGCCCGCAATGATCCACCTTTTGGGTTGGCAGGTCGACACGCAGGCGACGACGCTGCTGATCCTGGGCGGTGTGGCGGTCGGCCTCGGGACGCGGTTCGCCAATGGCTGCACGTCCGGTCACGGGGTCTGCGGCATGTCGCGCCTGTCGCGGCGCGGCTTTGCCGCCACGCTTACCTATATCGGCGCGGGCGCGCTGACCGTCACGGCGCTGCGGCTGGGGCTGGGCCTGTGATGCGGCGTGGTCTCGCACTGCTCAGTGGGGCGCTGTTCGGCGCAGGGCTGCATGTGTCGGGGATGACCGACACGACGCGGGTGCGCGGCTTTCTCGACTTTGCCGGGGCGTGGGACCCGACGCTGGCCTTCGTGATGGGCGGTGCGATCATACCCATGCTGATCGCCTGGCGCGTGGCTCGCACTGGCAGGCCACTGGCCGGTGATGCCTTTCCCGCGCCGCCGCACCACGACATCACGCGCCCCCTCATTGCCGGATCCGTGCTCTTTGGCATCGGGTGGGGCCTTGTCGGGCTGTGCCCCGGACCGGCACTTGCATCGCTGAGTTACGGGGGCTGGCCGGGCCTTGCATTCCTGGCCGCGATGCTTGCGGGCATGTGGGCGACGCCGCCCTTGCGCCGGGCGCTGGACAGGCGCGCCCCGGGCACATAAGTCGACGCACATGGATATCCGACAGATCACGCCCGACTACTACGTCGCCCCGCAGCTTGACCCGGCCGACTTGCCTGAGATCGCAGCCGCGGGCATCACGACCATCATCTGCAACCGGCCCGATGCCGAGGTTCCGCGCGCCTTTCAGGCCGACGCCATTGCAGCCGCGGCTGAGGCTGCGGGCCTGCACTTTCACATCCTGCCCCTGACGCACACCACGATGACGCCGGACAATGTCCAGCGGCACGCCGATATGATCGCGCGCGCCGACGGTCCGGTGCTCGCCTATTGCGCCTCGGGCACGCGGTCGACCGTGGTCTGGACCCTCGGCCACGCCAAAGCGCTGGGTGTGGACACCGTGCTGAGCGCGGCGCGCGCGGGGGGCTACAACCTCGACAACATCAGACCGACGCTCGAGGCGATTGTCGCGGCGGACGAGGCCCCTAGCCCGCGGCCTTGATTGGTGCGAGATCGGGCAGGTCCGCAAGGTCCGGCAGATCCGCGAGATCGGGCAGATCGTCCAGATCGGGCAATTCGGCATCGACCGGACCGACGGGCGCGGGCGTATCCGCGATGTTCAGCACGTCTGCCGACGCGTCGATCGTGGCACGCACCTCAGATGTTTCCGCCACGGGCGCGTCGGTTGCCCGAACGGCGGGCAGGTCCTGCGCAGGCGCGGCAAACTCTGGCTCCTGAACCTCGGGCAGTTCCACATTCGGCAGGTCGAGGTCCTGCGCGTCGCTTTCGCGGCGCATCGGGTGTGCGGCATAGTTCGGCTTGCGCTGCGGTTTGACCGCGCGCACCCCGTCCACATGGCCCACAATGCCCTTGCCCACAATCCGGCCGGTGACGGTGGTCATCCGCACCTCGGGAAAGTGTCTGGGCGGCACGCTCAGCACGTCGCCGGGTCGCAGGCCGTGCACCGCGTCAAGCGACATCGGAATATCACAGACCACCATATTCAGCGTGGTCGGCACGGTCATCACGGCGTCGGCCAGTTCCGGCCCTCTGGCGGCACCGCCATCCTCCGCCGCGTCGTCGGGCAGGCCTGCCGCATCCGCATCAGGGCGCGGAAAGACCAACACAACCTCGCCCTGCCGCGCGCCTTGGGCCATGTCGATGGTCAGGCGCAGAACGGCAAAACCGGTCGCCTCCAGGGCCAGCAGCAGCCCGCGCGTATCCGCCGCACGACTGCCAAAGCGAAACCCCTCGATCAAGCTGCGCTCTTCGGCCACCTCGAGGGTGGGGGCCACAACCTCCAACAGCCGGTCGATCAGCGGCGCACACATCGCCGCATCCGTGCGCGTCATGCGCCGGGTGCTGCCGTCATCCTGGCGCACCTCGCCCAGGGTCTGTTGCTGAATGATCCCGCCCACGAGCGTTGCATCGAACATCGCCGCGCCCCGCGCGCCCGCGGGCCCGTCCAGCAGCATCAGCAGCGCTTCATCATTGAAAATCGCGCCCAGCCCGTCCGCCTCGACCTCCTGCACGACGGCGCCGAGCATGGCCATGGGCAGGCCCAGCACCGCGTCCGCCACACGGCCAAGCGCAAGCCGCATCCCCTTTTGCAAGGAGATAGACCGCGCTTGGTGATGCGCTTGTCCTGCGCTTGCGAGCCGCTGCAGCGCATTGGATGGCGTCTGGTCGTCCATACACTCTCTTACGAATGGGCTGATCCGTTGCCTCAGGCTTAGAGCGGATTGGTTACCAATGGCTTTAGCCGCCCCGAAAACAGCGAGATTCTATTGCGCGGCAAGTGCGGCCTGCTCGGGCAGGACGACGACGAAACGGTTGCCCATATCGGTCGGATCCAGCCTGATGTCGCCGCCCAGCCGGGTCATGATCTCGCGGCAGATGGCGAGGCCCAGGCCCGCGCCGGCCCCGGGCGTGCCATCGATCCGCGCGAACTTTTCGAAGATCAGGGCACGTTCGGAAGTGGCGATGGGCGTTCCATTGTCGTGGAACACGACGCACAGCGCGCCATCCCGCGTCTCGACCGACACCTCCAACTGCGGGACGGGGGCGTCGCAATACTTGTCCGCATTGGTCATCAGGTTGATGAACACCTGCGCCAACCGGTCGAGATCCGTGCTGAGCGCGACAGCCTCGTTGAGGCGCCGCCGCCGGATCTGCAGCGCGCCCGATCCGCTGGCCTGTGCGGTCACCACAGCCTTTTCCAGCACATCGGCAAGCTTGCCGGTCTCGACATTCAGGTTCACCTGCCCGTTTTCCAACACGCTGAGGTCCAGAAGGTCATCGAGCAAACGGGTCAGGCGAATCGCCTCGCCATGAATGATCGAGGCGTATTTGATCTTTTCCACCTGCCCCATGCCTTCGGTGTCCCGCAAGATCTCGGAAAACGAACGGATCGAGGTCATGGGCGTGCGCAACTCGTGGCTGATCTGGCTCAGAAAGGCATCCTTTTGCACCGACAGGGCCGTCAGCTTGTCATTGGCGTCGCGCAATTGACCCGCGGTGCGGGCCAGCTCGGCGCTCTTGGCCTCGAGCTGGCTGGAATATTCGAGGATCTGGGCAGACTCGTCGGCCACCGCCATCAGATCCTCGACCGACACCGATGACCCACCGACCAGTTGCGAGATCATGGCGTGGGCCGTGGCCGCACCCACGGAGCCTGCCAATTCACGCTCCAACCGCTGCAAGAAGGCCTGACTGGGTTCGGGCAGATGTCCGGCACTGCCTTGCCGATCCGCTTCTTCGCGAAACAGCTTGCGCGCCTCGTCCGGCCCCAGAATGCGCTGCGCCATGATCATCAGGTCTTCGGACGTGGCCATCGCCGCATGCCATTCGCGCGGCTGGCCCGACAGTTCGAACACATTGACAAATTGCGCGCCCTGCAGCCGTTCGAGCGGCGTGGGAAAGGTGATGAGCGAGGCGATGATGAACACGGTCGTGTTCAGCGTCAGCGACCACACCACCGCATGGACGGTGGGATCCAGCCCCTCGATCCCGAACAGCGCTTGCGGCCGCAACCAGCCGATGCCCCAGGGCCCCTCGGCCAGCAGGCGCGCCGACATCGCGCCATCGGGTCCGAAACTCGGCAACAGCGACGCATAGACCCAGATGACAAATCCGATGCTCAGCCCCGCCAGCGCACCCCAGCGCGACGCCCCGCGCCAGAAGATGCCACCGAGCAGCGCAGGCAAAAACTGCGCCACGCCCGTGAACGAGATCAAACCGATCGCCGCCAGCGCCGCCCCGCCCCCGGAAAACCGGTAATAGAGGTATCCCAGGCCAAGGATCATCAGGATCGAGGCGCGGCGCGCCACCAGCACGACGTTGCGCACGTCACCCGACACCAGCGCGCCCTCGCGCCCCTGCGCATTCAGCCACACCGGCATGACCACGTGGTTCGACACCATCGTGGCCAGCGCCAGCGTCGCCACGATCACCATGGACGTGGCAGACGAAAACCCACCCAGAAAGCTGAGGCCCGCGAGCCCCTCGCGCCCTTCGGCCAGCGGAATGGTCAGCACAAACAGGTCGGGGTTCGAACCTGCGGGCATCAGATCCAGGCCGACCACCGCAATCGGCACGACAAAAAGGCTCATCAACAGCAGGTATACGGGAAATGCCCAGGCCGCGATCTGTACGTGGCGTTCGTCATCATTCTCGACCACCAGCACCTGGAACATGCGCGGCAGGCACAGAAAGGCCGCCGCCGACAGCGCGGTCAGCGCGACCCAGCGGGACTTGTCCATCTGCCACGTGCCGATGGGCGAGGCGTCGATCTGCTCCAGCATCGGTGCCACACCGCCCGCGATACCCCAGACCACAAAGACGCCCACCGCGATGAGTGCGACCAGCTTGACCACCGCCTCGACCGCAATGGCCATGACCACGCCACTGTGGCGTTCATTGGCGTCGAGCTTGCGGGTGCCGAAGAGCACGGTGAACAGCGCAAGCCCGCCCGCCACCCAGAACGCCGAATTGGGGTTGCTGAACCCGCCCGTCCCCGACGGCTCGGCAAAGGCGCCCAGCGACAGGGTGACCGATTGCAGTTGCAAGGCGATGTAAGGTGTGACGCCGATCACCGCCATGACCGTGACCACGATGGCCAGCAGGTTCGACTTGCCATAGCGGGCCGAGATGAGGTCGGCGATGGAGGTGGCCCGCTGCGCCCGCCCGATGCGCACCAGTTTGCGCAAGACCCACCACCAGCCCAGCATCACGAGCGTGGGGCCAAGGTAGATCGTCACGAACTCCATACCCGACCGGGCGGCGTAGCCGACCGCGCCATAAAAGGTCCAGGCGGTGCAATAGATCGACAAGGACAGCGTGTAGACCCAAGGGGAGCGCAGCCACCCGCCCTGCCCCCGCGCCGCGGCGCGTTCGGCAAAAAATGCAATCGCAAAGAGGAAGGCGACGTAAGCCAGGCTCACCGCCACCAGTTGGTTGACCGAGGTCACGCCGCATCCCCGTCGTCGGCGATGTCCGTCTCCGACAGGTCTGCCGCGCGCCGGAACCAAAGCACGCGCCACAGACCAAAGGCAGCACAGATCAGGATCAGCCAGACGACAAAGACATAGATCACGGCCGTCGACATCGCGATGGCCTCATCCGCCGGCCCGGCGCCCGACGGCCAGAACAGCGGCAGCATCAACAGCATCGCGCCCAGAACCGGCAAGAGCCGGACGGCATCCATCATCCGCCTGCGCCGATAACTGCGCCGCTCCAGAAAGACGGACGCGGGCACCGTGCGTTTCATCGGGCCAATTGCACGAGGTCGCGCACCGCCGTGAGCACTTCTGTGTTGGAGAACGGCTTGGTCATGAACCGGCTGACGCCCGCGCGCTCGGCCTCGTCCCGGTCGCGCGACTGGCCGCGCGCGGTCAGCATCAGGATCGGCATCTTGGCAAAGTCGGGATCGGCGCGCAGCTCCTTGAGGATGTCCATGCCGTTCTTGCCCGGCAGCATATAGTCGAGCACCAGCAGATCGGGGCGCGTATCGCGCACTGCCCCGACAGCGGTCGCGCCATCGCTATGCGTATCCACCTGCCAGCCCTCGCGGCTCAGCAGAAAGCGGATCGCTTCGATGATGTTTGTCTCGTCTTCAACCAGCAGAACATGCTTGCCCATGTCTGCACCTCCTCCCCGAATTGCGCGTTGGGGTCTTTGACCTCTCCTGGCGCTGCCAAATTATGTGCCGATTTGACTGCACTGTCAAAAACCCTCGCTCAGGATCGATGGCTCGCGCCGTCCGGGGCAGCGGGCGCGCGGGCAGATGCGGCAGGACGGCCCCAGTGGCAGCGCCGACGCCGACGCGCCGCTCGACCGCTCATCGGCACTGACCGGCACGATCAGCATCGTGGCCTCGGTCAACGGGGCCACGTTCGCCGCTGCAGGCCCGACAACGTCGGCAATGGCGTAGCAGTCAAACAGCGCCGTGCCGCGGCCAAGCATCTCGACCCGCGTGCACACGGCCGCCCCCGGCCGGGCCTGCGCCTCAAAGACCGGCCACAAGGGACAGGTCGCGCCGTGCCGCGGGATCGAAAATCCGTTGATGGCCTTGCGAAAGATCAGACTGCCCGACCGGTCCGCGATCACGAGGCCGAGGCCGTCCTCGGTCAGCAGCGCCAAGCGGCGCATCGCCAGCGACACGGGCACGCCGCAGGTGTTTGCGATGGCGATCGGGTCCTGACCGTGCTCTGCGGCGGCCGCGCGCAGCGCAGCATCCGACAGCGCCGACCGGTCGGCCGCGATACGACGCAGCACGGTCCGCGCCACACGGCGCGCGGCGTCTGTCGTCAGCTCGGGCGCATCTGCGAGCACATCGGCCACGTTGGACGCATCCGCATCGAGGCTGTCAAAGCGGTAGGTGTTGGCGGTCAGGAAGGCCTCCACCTCCTCTTGTGTCGACAGGCCCGACGCCGCCTCTCCGGTTTCTGCGTCCAGAAACCCGACCAGCGCCTTGGAACTGTCGGCCAGACGCTGGCTGTCGGTGTCGAGGTTGGCGTGAAAGCGGCCGCGCCATTCCAGGCTTAGGTCCGGATCTTCGGCCAGAATCGAGGCCGTGGCACGGATCGATGCGGCGGTCGACAGCACCTCATGCACGGATGCGGCAAGGTTGGGATCATAGGCCAACCGGTCGCTCAACGTCTCGACCGTCCGTTCAAGCTGCGCGATGCGCCGGTGCGTGGCCGCCAGCGCTTCGGCCCAGCCGGGAAACCGCCCGGCAAATTCGTCCACACGCTCGGCCTCCGGCGTGCTCATCCCGGCGCTGGCCGCGGCCTCGCGCAAGGTGGCGATCAGCGCGGCTTCGGCCCCCTCGGTCAGAACCGACGGGTCCACGCCCAGCGCCGACGCGATATCCAACAGCAACTTGCCGCCGATTCTGCGGCGGTTGTGCTCGATCAGGTTGAGATACGAGGCCGATATGCCCAAGTTGCGCGCCAGATCGGCCTGCTTGAAGCCCGTCATGATGCGCCGTTCGCGGATACGTGTGCCTGCCAGTGCTTCGCGCGCCATTGTCCCTCCCGTTGTCGCGCCAAGGATTTACGTTGCTTTTCAGAGGCTTTCTGCGCTGCAACGTAAGAAACTTTACAACGTATACCATCGTATTGTGGAGTTGTTTACAAAATAATCATGCCAAACAAAGGGTTTATTGCGCAGTTTTCTATCTTCGCGCGATAAGTTATTTGCACCGATGTGTGCCGTGCGCCCCGGGTGGAGGAACCCGAGCCGCACCGTTCAAAAATGAAACGGGAGGATTTTCATGTCCAAAATGACTCTGTCGCGCCGCGGCGTACTGACCACCGGCGCTGCAGCCGGTGCAGGCCTCGCACTGCCGACATATCTGCCGGCCGCGAGCCACGCAGGTTTCACCAACGCCCCCACAGGCAGCACCGTGACGCTGGGCTTCAACGTGCCCCAGACCGGACCCTACGCTGACGAAGGGGCGGACGAACTGCGCGCCTATGAACTGGCGGTCGAGCACCTGAACGGTGGCGGCGACGGCGGCATGATGAACACGTTCTCGTCCAAGGCGCTGCAAGGCAACGGCATCCTGGGCAAGAAGGTCGAATACGTCACCGGCGACACCCAGACCAAATCCGACGCCGCCCGCGCCTCGGCCCGGTCGATGATCGAAAAAGACGGCGCCGTGATGATCACCGGTGGCTCGTCCTCGGGCGTGGCCGTGGCAGTCCAAGCGCTCTGCCAGGAGGCGGGCGTGATCTTCATGGCCGGTCTGACCCACTCCAACGACACGACGGGCAAGGACAAGAAGGCCAATGGCTTCCGCCACTTCTTCAACTCCTACATGTCCGGTGCCGCCCTCGCGCCCATCCTCGGTGCGAACTACGGCAACGACCGCAAGGCCTACCACCTGACAGCCGACTACAACTGGGGTTACACCACCGAAGAAGCGGTGCGGACCTCGACCGAAGCGATCGGTTGGGAAACGGTTGCAGCCGTGAAAACACCGCTGACGCAAACCGACTTCTCGTCCTATATCGCGCCGGTGCTGCAATCGGGTGCGGACGTGCTGGTTCTGAACCACTACGGCGGCAACATGGTGAACTCGCTGACCAATGCGGTGCAGTTCGGCCTGCGTGACAAGCTGGTGAACGACAAGAACTTCGAGATCGTCGTGCCGCTCTACTCCCGCCTGATGGCGAAGGGTGCGGGCGCCAACGTGAAGGGGATCTTCGGCTCCACCAACTGGCACTGGTCGCTGCAGGACGAAGGCTCCAAGCAGTTCGTGCAATCCTTCGGCACCAAGTATGGCTTCCCGCCCAGCCAGGCCGCACACACCTGCTATGTCCAGGCCCTGCTCTATGCGGATGCCGTGGAACGCGCAGGCTCGTTCAACCCCTGTGCGGTTGGCGAAGCGCTCAAGGACTTCGAATTCGACGGCATGGGCAATGGCCCGACGCTCTATCGTGGCGAAGACCACCAGTGCTTCAAGGACGTGCTGGTCGTGAAAGGGAAAGAGAACCCCACATCGGAGTTCGACCTTCTCGAAATCGTCGAAGTCACACCGGTCGCGCAGGTCACCTACGACGCCTCCATCTTTGGCGGCGAGCTGGGCACCTGCAACCCCGGCGCCTAAGCGACGACCCCAAAAGATCAGGGTGGGCCACGTGCCCACCCTACCCCAACGGCCCCGTCTGTCAGGGCCCGCTCTCTCTCATTCTCACCAAAGGTCTGACCGATGGAAGCCATCATCCTGCAAGTCCTGAACGGCCTCGACAAGGGCTCGGCCTATGCGCTGATCGCGCTGGGGCTGACGCTGATCTTCGGCACGCTGGGCGTCGTCAACTTTGCCCACGGTGCCCTGTTCATGATCGGCGCCTTCTGCGCCGTCACCCTGAGCCGCATCCTCACCCTCAGCTACACTGTCGTGGACGAAACGCAGAAAGACTTCCTCGGGAACCCGCTGCAGGTCGACGTGCCCTATGTCTACGGCCTCTTCGGCGAGGCGACGGGCGACGCGATCATAGATTGGGCCGTCCCGCTTTCCATTCTGTTCGCCATTCCCGTCATGATCGCCATCGGCGTGATCATGGAACGCGGCCTGATCAAGCACTTTTACAAGCGCCCCCACGCGGACCAGATCCTCGTGACGTTCGGCCTGGCGATCGTGCTGCAGGAAATCATCAAGTATTACTACGGCGCCAACCCGATCCCGACGCCCGCGCCTGCGGCCTTTGTCGGATCGTTCGACTTTGGCGCGATGCTGGGCTTTGACCCCAACACGATCATCTACCCCTATTGGCGGATCATCTACTTTGCCTTTGCCGCCGTGATCATCGGCGCCGTCTTTGCCTTTCTCCAGTTCACCACCTTCGGGATGGTGGTGCGGGCGGGCATGGCCGACCGTGAGACGGTGCAACTGCTGGGCATCAACATCGACAAGCGGTTCACGCTGATGTTCGGCATCGCCGCCGCCGTCGCGGGCCTTGCCGGGGTGATGTACACGCCCATCAACTCGCCGAACTACCACATGGGCATGGATTTTCTCGTGCTCAGCTTTGTCGTGGTGGTCGTGGGCGGCATGGGGTCGCTGCCCGGTGCCGTGCTCGCCGGGTTCGTCCTCGGTATTCTGGAAAGCTTTGCGTCGATGCGCGAGGTGCTGGCGGTGCTGCCGGGCCTCAACCAGATCATCATCTACCTTGTCGCAATCATCATTCTGCTGACCCGTCCTCGGGGCCTTATGGGCCGCAAGGGCGTGATGGAGGAATAAGCCATGTTCGGACTGGACGCCAAAGACACCCGCCTGCTGATCCTCGTCGCGATCCTGACGATGGCAGCGCCCTTCCTGCTCAACCCCTTCCCCGAAGGCTCCGGCCTTGCGCAGTTCAACGCGGGCTATCCCGACTTGATGCAGCGCTTTGTCATCTTCGGGATCTTCGCCATCGGGTTCAACATCCTCTTCGGCCTGACCGGCTACCTCAGCTTTGGCCACGCGGCCTTTCTGGGTGTCGGCTCCTATGCCGCGATCTGGATGATGAAGCTGCTGACCATGAACGTGATCCCGGCCATCATCGTGTCGGTCATCGTTGCGGGCCTCTTCTCCCTCGCGGTGGGGTGGATCTCGCTCCGGCGGTCGGGCATTTACTTTTCGATCCTGACGCTGGCCTTTGCGCAGATGTCCTATTCGTTGGCCTATTCGGTGCTGACACCGATCACGGGCGGCGAAACGGGCCTGCAGCCCAAGAACACCGATCCCCGCATCCTGGACGGCGCGCTGGCCGAAGGTGCAACCGCCAAGGCCAACCTGTTCGGTCTGGAAATGGGGTCGAGCTTTGAATGGAGTGTGGGCAGCTGGCTGTTCACGTTCAACGCGGGCTACTACGTGGCTGCCATCGTGATGCTGGCTGCCTTCTACCTGTCGATCCGCATCTTCCGCTCGCCCTTTGGCATGATGCTGCGGGCGGTGAAATCGAACCAGCAGCGGCTGAACTACACCGGCCTCAACGCCAAGCCCTACACGCTGGCTGCCTTTGTCATCTCGGGCATGTATGCCGGCCTCGCCGGTGGTCTGATGGTGGCGATGGACACGCAAGTGGGCGCGGAACGCATGTTCTGGACGGCCTCGGGCGAGGTGGTGCTGATGTCGATCCTGGGTGGTGTCGGCACGCTGATCGGCCCCGTGCTGGGGGCTGGTGCGATCAAGTACATGGAAAACATCCTGTCCAAGATCAACAGCGACATCCTGCACACCTGGTTCGCCTTCCTGCCCGACGGGCTCGAGGATTTCGTGGTCACGCTGATCTATCCGTTCATCGGCAAGGGCTGGCACCTGACGCTCGGCCTGATCTTCATGGCGGTCGTGATCTTCCTGCCCGGTGGTCTGGTCGAAGGCGGCCAGCGCATCGCGCGGATCTTTGGTCGCAAGAAGAAGTCCACCGACACGCCTGACGGCAAAACCACGCCTGCGGAATAAGGAGAAGACCAATGGGAATTCTTGAAGTCAAAAACGTGGGCAAACGGTTCGGCGGTCTGCAAGCGCTGGGGGACGTGAACCTGAGCGTCGCCGAAAACACCGTGCACGCCATCATCGGGCCGAACGGCGCGGGCAAGTCCACCCTGCTGAACTGCCTGGTGGGCAAGCTGATCCCCGACACCGGATCGGTCATGTTCGACGGCCAGTCGGTGCTGGGGCGCAAGCCCTACGAGATCAACCAGATGGGCATTTCCCGCGTGTTCCAGACGCCCGAGATCTTTGGTGATCTGAGCGTGATGGAAAACATGATGATCCCCTGCTTTGCCAAGCGGGACGGGGCGTTCACGGCCAACGCGTTCATCGACATGTTCAAGGATCGCGAGATCGTGGAACGGGCAGAACACATGCTCGAAGAGATGAACATGGCCGACGCGCGCAACGACAACGCCGCCACCATGTCGCGTGGCAACAAGCGCCGGCTCGAGATCGGGATGTGTCTGGCGCAGGAACCGCGCCTGCTGCTGCTCGATGAGCCCACCGCCGGCATGGCACGCGCCGACACCAACAACACCATCGATCTGCTCAAGCAGATCAAGGACGAGCGGGACATCACGATCTCGATCATCGAACACGACATGCATGTCGTTTTCTCCCTCGCCGAACGCATCACCGTTCTGGCGCAGGGCACCCCGCTGGTCGAAGACACCCCCGACAACATCAAGGGTCACCCCAAGGTGCGCGAAGCGTATCTGGGCGAGACCCAAGAGGCTGCGTAAGGAGCACAACCGATGAACGTCAAACCCGACTTCTCCAAGGGCGTGAACCACGCGCAGACCGCCCCGGCCTTTCTGTCCGTCTGGGACATGCACGCCTATTACGGCGAAAGCTATATCGTTCAAGGCATCAGCTTTAACGTCCACGAGGGCGAGATCCTCGCCCTTCTGGGCCGCAACGGGGCGGGCAAGACCTCGACGCTGCGCTCCATCGCGCGCATCGGCGACCCCGAGGTGCGCCATGGCGAGATCTGGCTCGATCACCAACCGCTGCACAACATGTCGTCACACGAGGCGTCGCAAGCGGGTCTGGGCCTTGTGCCCGAAGACCGCCGGATCATTCCCGGCCTCACGGTCGAGGAAAACCTCAAGCTCGCCCAGATCGCCCCGCCCATCGGCTGGTCCATCGAACGGCTCTACGACCTCTTCCCCCGCCTCGGCGAACGCCGGACGCAAGAGGGCACGACACTGTCGGGCGGCGAACAGCAGATGCTGTCCATCGCCCGCGCACTGGCACGCGACATCAAGGTGCTGTTGCTGGACGAGCCCTACGAGGGGCTGGCACCGGTGATCGTGGACGAGATCGAAAAGACCCTGACCATCATCAAAGAACAGGGGATCACCACCATCCTAGTAGAGCAGAACGCCGTGCGCGCACTGCAACTGGCCGACCGCGCCATCATCCTCGACACCGGCGGCATCGTGTTTGACGGCACCGCCGCCGAAGTGCTCGAGAACGAAGAGCTGCGCTCGGAATACCTCGCCATCTGACGCGCCAATCGGGTCGCACACGGGGAAAACCGGCCCATCGTGGCCGGTTTTTTGCACTCTGGGAGCAGGAAGAAAACATGCGCATCAAGCGGTTCCCCTACCCCGGTCTAGGCCGGTGCGAAGCGGTGGTCTCGGACGGGATGGTCTACGCGGTTGTGACATCGCCGCAGGCGGGCGGCACCGTTGTCGATCAGACCCACGCGGCCCTGGCCGAGCTTGACCGCATCTTGCAGGCGACCGGCAGCGGCAAGGCCGGACCGTTGCAGGCAACCGTTTACCTGAGCGATATCAGCGACAAGGCGCGGATTGATCCGGTCTGGATCGACTGGATCGGACCCGAGGAAAACTGGCCACAACGCGCGTGCGTCGGCGTCGACCTGGAGCCGGGATGGCTCATCGAAATCGTGGTCACCGCCAAAACCCTCTAGCCTCCCGTGCCCCCACGTCAAAGCGGACGCTTTCCACCGCTTCAATGCCCGGCTATAAGCGCACCCGAGCAAGGGGCGCGCGCATCGCTGCCCGTGATGTTGAGGACGTAAATGACAAAAAGCACGCATGACGCAGATGTCGCCTTTATCCAGGCCCTGGCAGAGCTGCTGCGCGAGAACGACCTGACCGAACTGCAGGTCAAACGGGAATACGGCGAAGATGACAGCCTCAACGTCCGCGTGTCGCGCCAAAAGATGCAAGCGCCCGCCCCCGTGGCCCCCGCAGCCATTGCCGCCCCGGCGCCCGAAGCGCCCGCCGCCCCTGCGGCGGAGCCTGCCAGCGATCCGGCCTCTGACCCCGGCGCCGTGACCTCGCCCATGGTGGGCACGGTCTATCTGCAGCCCGAACCGGGCGCGCCCTCGTTCGTCAGTGTCGGCGCCAAGGTTGCCGAAGGCGACACGCTCATGATCGTCGAGGCGATGAAAACCATGAACCACATCCCCGCACCGCGCGCGGGCACCGTCAAGCGCATCCTTGTGGACGATGGCGCCGCGGTCGAGTTTGGCGCGCCGCTTGTGATCCTCGAATAAGGGGGCCGCGCGATGTTCAGCAAAATCCTAGTGGCCAACCGGGGCGAGATCGCCCTGCGCGTCATCCGTGCCGCCCGCGAGATGGGAATTGCCACCGTGGCGGTCCATTCGACCGCGGATGCGGACGCCATGCATGTGCGTATGGCCGACGAATCCGTCTGCATCGGCCCGCCCGCCTCCCCGCAAAGCTACCTCAGCTTTCCGGCCATCATCTCCGCCTGCGAGATCACCGGCGCCGAGGCGATCCACCCCGGCTACGGCTTTCTGTCGGAAAACGCGCAATTCGTTCAGATCGTCGAGGATCACGGCCTGACCTTCATCGGCCCCACCGCCGAACATATCCGCGTCATGGGCGACAAGATCACGGCCAAGGACACGATGAAGGCGCTCGGCGTGCCCTGCGTGCCCGGATCGGACGGCGGCGTCGCGACGCTGGACGAGGCCAAGGCGCTTGGCGCAGAGATGGGCTATCCCGTCATCATCAAGGCCACCGCCGGGGGCGGTGGACGCGGCATGAAAGTGGCGCAGACGGCCGCCGACATGGAAAGCGCGTTCATGACCGCGCGGGCCGAGGGCAAGGCGGCCTTCGGCAATGACGAAGTCTATATCGAGAAATACCTGACCACACCGCGCCACATCGAAATCCAGGTCTTTGGTGACGGCAAAGGCCGCGCCGTGCATCTGGGCGAACGCGACTGTTCGCTCCAACGCCGCCATCAAAAGGTCTTCGAAGAGGCGCCAGGCCCTGCCATCAGTGCCGAAGAACGGGCCGAGATCGGGCGCGTCTGCGCCGATGCCGTGGCCAAGATCAACTATATCGGCGCAGGCACGATCGAGTTCCTGTATGAAAACGGCGAGTTCTACTTTATCGAGATGAACACCCGCCTGCAGGTCGAACACCCGGTGACCGAGGCGATCTTTGGTGTCGATCTGGTGCGCGAACAGATCCGCGTGGCCTCTGGCCTCGACATGTCGTTCCAGCAGGACGATCTCACCATCAACGGCCACTCGATCGAGGTGCGGCTGAACGCGGAAAAGCTGCCCGGCTTCTCTCCCTCGCCCGGTACGATCACGCAATATCACGCGCCGGGCGGGCTGGGCGTGCGCATGGACAGCGCGCTCTATGACGGCTACCGCATCCCGCCCTATTACGACAGCCTGATCGGCAAGCTGATCGTGCATGGCCGCGACCGGGCCGAGGCGCTTGCCCGGCTCAACCGCGCCCTGGGCGAGTTGATCATCGACGGGGTCGATACGACCGTGCCGCTGTTCCACGCCCTGCTGGCCGAAAAAGACATCCACACTGGCGACTACAACATCCACTGGCTGGAAAAATGGCTGGAGGCCCAATCGGCTTAGCCCCGCGCGACCAGATGGCAAAAAGCCCGGCGCTTGCGCTCGGTCCGAAAGTAATCGCCCAAGCCGCGCTGATCGTCGAGGAACAGGTTTTGGTCGTCATACCAGTGGCATGTGTAGTTCAATGCCTCTGCCATCCGTTTCATGGCCGTAAAGCTGGGAATACCCACAACGGCACGGTCCTGGTTGTCAATCTGGGGTGTGGCGTTTGACGGTTTGGCGGTATCCTCCATCACCAGCGTGATCGTGGCCCCCGATGCGAGGGCAAACTCACTGTCGATCAGAACCATCGGCGCGCCCAACTGCCGGATCAACTGCAACAGGCGGAAATGATCCATCACGTGGTAATAGATCCCGTAAAGCGCCACGATGTCATAGCGCTCGCCCGCCGCGACCGCCCCTTCCAGCGCCTCCCACAGATCGGCGCAGCGCATCTGCACCCGCGCCTTGAACGCCGTTTCGGGGAAATCGGCATAGCGGTCCACAGCCTCCTGCCGCGCCTCGACAGCGACCACCTCAGCCGCACCTGCACCTGCCAGCGCATAGGCCCATCGGCCGTCATGCGCGCCAAGATCCAGCACGCGCGCCCCATCCAACTGGTCCGCAAAGGGCGCCACCAGCATCCTATGCCTTTTGTTCAACCGCTCGACCGCCATGCGGTCGCCATCATAGCCCGGCATATCCTGAATGAAGTCGAAAAAGCTCACGCGACAGCACCTTTAACGTTTGGTTGCTTCGCAGTACCCTGCGCACAGGCGCGTGGCAATTCCGCGCACCGGACACGGTATATGAACGATCCCGCCCTGACCCCGGACCTTTTGTTGCAAGGCTATGCCGCCGGCATCTTTCCCATGGCGGAAGGCCGCGACGACGCAGAGGTGTTCTGGGTCGATCCGCAGCGGCGCGGCGTGCTGCCGCTGCACGGCTTTCACATGTCCCGCTCGCTCGCCCGCGCAATGCGCCGCAGCGATTGGACCGTGCGGCTGGACCAGGATTTTGCCGGGGTCGTGGACGGCTGCGCCGACCGGGTCGACACCTGGATCAACGATGAGATTCGGCGCCTGTACCTGGGCCTGCACCGGCGCGGCAATGCCCATTCCTTTGAGCTGTGGGATGGTGAGACGCTGATCGGCGGCGTCTACGGCGTGGTGCTGGGGGCCGCGTTTTTCGGCGAAAGCATGTTTTCGCGGCGCACCAACGCGTCCAAGATGGCGCTGGCCGTGGCCGTCGATCACCTGTCGCGCGGCGGCTTTACCCTCTTTGACACGCAGTTCCTGACGGCGCATCTGGCCAGCCTCGGCGGGATCGAGGTATCGCGGGCAAAATATCGCCAGGATCTGGCCAAAGCGCTGGATCGCACGGCTCTTTTCCTGCCCGCCCCCCCGACGCTTCAGGATGTGGTGCAGCGCATGACCCAGATGTCGTAGCGCGCATGCTCCATCGGGTTGAGCGCGGGCGCCGACGCCACCATCCAGCCCGAAAACAGCGCGCCCTCGCGCCCCACCTCGGTGATCTGTAACCCGGCATAAGCGTTGCCCGACGGGTTCCCGACCGGGTAGCGGCATTCGGTGAGCGTGATGGTCAGCCGCTCGAACTGCACCGTGCGCCCGGCGGGCAACTCGATATCGACCACCTCGCCGGAAAACTTGTCGAGCCCGCGCAGGATGGCACCGCTTGCATTCTCGGTCGCGACCTGCGCCCCGGCGGCACCGGCCAGCAGGACGGCAGACGCCACAAGCGCGCGCATCACCCCTCTTCTCCGCCCGACACGAACCGCAACAGCAGCGAGATCAGGCTGACCGACCCTTGCGTGTCGAGGATCTCGTCCCCGTCGGCAAAGTAGAAGGGCGAGCCACCGGGCACGATCTCGACGAAGTTTCCGCCGAGCAACCCTTCGGAGCTGATGACAATCGCGCTGTCATCGGGCACCTGCGTGGCGGCGTTCACCGTCACGGTGGTGTCGGCGCGGTATGTTTCGGGGTTCAGCGCCACATCCGTCACGGTGCCCACCTTGACGCCCGCAAGGCGCACATCGGTGCCTACATTGACCCCTTCGATGCTGCGAAAGCTCGCGGTCAGCGCGTAATTGTCACCGCCGCCATCGCCAAGCCCCGCGACTTGCGCGCCATAGACGCCAAACGCAATCGCAGCGGCCAGAACGGCGCCCCCCACCAGCACTTCGGTTGTGTTTTCAGCCATGTTCCGCCGCCCCTACTCGGGGCTCCACGCTTCGTAGTCCGAGCGGTCCGCAGGCTTGGCCTTGCGGATCGATCCCGCGGGCGCATAGGCCAGTGCGGTGCCCGTCAGGTTGGGCTGGTGCGGCTTTTCCCAGTCCTTGCGCTTGAGCGGCCGTTCCGTCGGCGGCTCGTCCCAGGTGCGGTGCAGCCAGCCGTGCCATTCTGGGTCCACCCGGCTCGCCTCGGCCTCGCCATTGAAGATCACCCAACGCTTGGCATCGTCGCGCGTGCGATAGAACACGTTGCCTTCGCTGTCCTCGCCCACACGCTCGCCCTTGCGCCAGGTAAAGACCTGCGTGCCGATGGTCTGGCTGTTCCACCACGTGACCGCGCGCAACACTGTATTGAGAATGCCCATCGGCGCCTCCTTGCTCTTGCCCTTGTATATGGAGAACTCCGTGCCAGCCGTCCAGTGGCTGGGGTGACGCAGGCCCGCGCACCGCTGCCCGATTGCCAGTTTTTGTTGGCCGCACGGCGTCACACCGCCTATTGTGCCCAAAAACACGGAAATGCCCGAGGCGCAGAGAATGGCCAAGCCAACCCCAGATCACGCCGCCCTGTGCCACGGGGTCAAGGTGCCCCATTCGCCGTTTCTGAACGACACGCGAATCCGCCGCATGTCCGAGGGCAAGTACGAAGGCGACGAGATCCGTGGCGCGCTGGAGGTGATCCGGCCCGGTGACCGCGTGCTCGAGTTGGGGTCTGGCCTGGGTGTTGTCGGGGCCGTGATCGCGCAAAACGCGCAGCCGGAGGCGGTTCTGTCCTTTGAGGCGAACCCGAACCTGATCCCGCATATCAACGCGCTTTATGCGCTCAACGGCCTGCAGGACCGGATCGAGGTGCGCCACCAGGTCGTCATCGCCGCCCCCGAACCGCCCGACCATGTGACGTTTCACTTGCGCACCTCCTTTCTCGGATCCTCCCTCATTGATCAGGACAATCGGCGCACGACGCGCGTCGATGTGCCGACCGTCGCCTATGACGCCGTTATCGACGATTTTCGCCCCGATGTGCTGGTGATGGACATCGAGGGCGGCGAGCAGGACCTCTTGCGGCACGCGGACCTGCGCGGCATCCGCGCGATCATCATCGAATTTCACCCCGACGTGTACGGCAAATCCGGCGTTCAGGACTGCAAGGCGATCCTGCAAAAGGCCGGCTTTGCCAAGCGCAAGGATGTCTCCTCGCGCTTTGTCTGGGCCGCGACCCGGCCCGACTGGGCCGCCCACCGTGATGCCTCCTGGCCGCGCCCCGCCTCCGGCTGGTCGCACCGGATCGAGACGGTGGCGGACGCCATCATCCAGCCCAACGCGGGCGACAGCCTGATCAGCCCTGCGGGCGTCCAGACGGCCGCAGGCGCCGACGTACCGATGGCCGCGCATTGGCGCAACACGCGTCGGGTCACCCTGCCCTTTGACACGCCGACCGCGCCGCGCACAGAGCTTGCCGGGCGGTGGCTGTGGGGCGGTGTGCTCTATTGGAACTTCGCGCATTTCGTGGCCGAGTCGCTTGGGCGGCTCTGGGCGCTGGATCATCTGGAGACGCCGGTTGACGGGATCGTCTTTGTCCCCCGCCGTGCCGGGGATCGCACGGCACTCCTGTCCTTCCAGACCGGCCTATTCGAAGCGCTGGGGGTCACGCTGCCCATCCACGTCGCCAACCAGCCGCTTGATGTGGACGAACTGATCGTGCCCGGTCAGGGCTTTGGCCTGGGGGCCATCACCCAGGGCACACCGGCCTTCCGCGCCTTCACCAACGCGCGGTTTGGTGCGGACATCGCGGCGGACGGGCCCGACAAGCTTTATATCTCGCGCAGCAAATTGTCTGCGAACCGCGGCGGCTTGCTGGGCGAACCCATGCTCGAGACGCATCTGAGCGCCGAAGGCTACGAGATCTTCCACCCCGAAAAACACAGCATCGCCACGCAGATCGCGCGCTACAAGGCGGCACGGAAAATCATATCCTGCGACGGCTCGGCCCTGCATCTGCTGGCGTTTTGCGCGCGCTCCGATCAGGACGTCGCCATGATCATCCGCCGCAAATCGACCGCCACCACGCTGATCGAGCGGCACATCACCCAATTCACCAGTCAGCCGCCGCTGTCGATCGACAGCCTGCGCGCCGAATGGAAGCAAGAGGGCGTCAGACGCGCGCGGATGGTTGTGGGCGAGCCCGACATGCAAGCGATCCAGACCGCCTTGCGCGGCGGTGGTTTTGTTTCGGGCAAGACGCCCTGGCCGGCGCTGACCCCGGACTACATCCGCAGGGCCCTGGGGCCACGCTATCAGCTTGCGGCCTGAGACTTGTAGGCCGTCACTTCGATCTCGATCAGGAATTTCGGGTCGATCAACCCGCATTCGATCATCGTCGCCACGGGCGGATGGTCCCCGAACGTCTCAGCCAGGATGGGCCAGCACGGCGCGAACGCCTGCCGGTCGGGCAGCATGTAGGTCACGCGCACCACGTCCGCCCAGCCTGCGCCCGCTTGCGTGAGCGCGGCCTCGATGATGCGCAGCGCGTCGCGGCACTGATCCGTGACCGTGTCGCCCTGCCCCGTCGTGCCAGCGACATGCACCCAGTCGCCCGCAACCACGGCGCGGCAATAGCCGATCTTTGGCTCGAACGCGCCGCCGGAATGAATGCGTGTGATGGTCATGGTCGCCCCCCCCTTTAGGTTTCCGCCATAGGGCGTCTAATGACCCCGTGTGGTCAAGCCGGTTCGAGATGCGCGGCCAGACCCTCCATCGCATGGCGCCACCCATGTTCGAACTCGCCCATCATCTCGGCCCCGACAAAGCTCACAAGCTGGACGGTCAGGCGCAAGACTGTCCCGCCTCCAGCGCTCTCCAACTCATTCGTGGCGAGGCTGGTGCCAAGCGGCGCACCTTCGGCGGTCAGCGTTTCCGCGTAGATCAGCCGCGCTGGTGCTTCAATCAGGATCCAATCTGTGGCGACGTCCACATAAGGATTGTCGCGTGGCCCACAGCGCGACACTTCGCGCCCCCCCGGCGCGGCTGCCGGTTGCCCCTCGATCAACACGACCGAACCTGTGTCGGGCGGGCCCCAGGCCATACGGTCCTCTGCCGAGATCAACGCCTCGAACACGCGAGCCGGCGCCGCCTCAAGGCGACGTTCAAATTGCAACTGTCCAAACTCGGCTTTCACTGTTTCTTCTCCTGTGTTGTCGCATCCAGATGCGCGGCCAACCTGTCCAGCTTGCCCGACCACCGGTCGCGCGCCCGGCTCAGCCATGTTTCCGCAGGCCCCAGCGCGCCAGCGCAGAGCTGGCAGGTCCGCACCCGCCCCTCTTTCCGCGTCGTGATGACGCCCGCCGCTTCCAGCTTGTCCACATGCTTGAGAAAACTGGGCAGCGCCATGTCATGCGGTTCGGCCAGCGCGGAGACGGGCAGCGGCCCGTCCAGCAGCGCGTCGATCACCGCCCGGCGCGTCGGATCCGCCAAAGCGGTGAAAAGCGGTGTGAGGGGATCATGCTGATTGTTAGCCATATGGATAAGTAACATGGTGGGCCCAGCGTGACCAGTTGAAACTTACCCCATCGGCTAACTATGCGCACAGAAAAAAGGACGGGCTCGCGCCCACCCTTCAAAAATCTTGACGTTCCAAGGGGTTAACCAGCTGTCGCTGGCTCCTTCTCCGCGTCTGCATAGATCATCAGCGGTGCTGCGTCCGAAGTCACCGCCTCTTCGTTCACGACAACCTCGGTCACCTGATCCAGCCCCGGCAGGTCGAACATCGTGTCCAACAGGATGTCCTCGAGGATCGAGCGCAGGCCCCGCGCGCCGGTCTTGCGTTCGATCGCGCGTTTGGCAATCGCTTTCAGTGCATCGTCGGTAAAGGTCAGGTCGGTGTCTTCCAGCTCGAACAGGCGCTGGTATTGCTTGACCAACGCGTTCTTGGGCTGCGTCAGGATCGTGACCAGCGCATCCTCGTCCAGATCCTCAAGCGTTGCGAGTACCGGCAGACGGCCGACAAATTCCGGGATCAGACCGAATTTCAGCAGATCCTCGGGTTCCAGCTCGGTAAAGATCTCGCCCACACCACGCGCATCATTGTCCCGCACATCCGCACCAAAGCCCATGGCTGAGCCCTTGCCGCGCTGCGCGATGATCTTGTCGAGCCCGGCAAAGGCACCGCCGCAGATGAACAGGATGTTCGTCGTGTCCACCTGCAGGAATTCCTGCTGCGGATGCTTGCGCCCGCCTTGCGGCGGCACCGAGGCCACAGTGCCCTCCATCAGCTTGAGCAGCGCCTGCTGCACGCCCTCGCCCGACACGTCGCGGGTGATCGACGGGTTCTCGGACTTGCGCGTGATCTTGTCGACCTCGTCGATATAGACGATGCCGCGCTGCGCGCGTTCGACGTTGTATTCGGAGGATTGCAGCAGTTTGAGGATGATGTTTTCCACATCCTCACCCACATAGCCCGCTTCGGTCAGCGTGGTGGCGTCCGCCATGGTGAACGGCACGTCGAGGATGCGCGCCAGCGTCTGCGCCAGCAGCGTCTTGCCGCAGCCTGTGGGGCCGATCAGCAGAATGTTGGATTTCGCCAGCTCGATATCCCCACCCTTCTGGGCGTGGTTGAGCCGCTTGTAGTGGTTGTGCACCGCCACCGACAGCACCCGTTTCGCCGTCGCCTGACCGATTACGTAATCGTCCAGCACGCCGCAGATATCCTTGGGTGTCGGCACCCCATCCGTCGACTTCAGGCCCGACGCCTTCGTCTCTTCGCGGATGATGTCCATACACAGCTCGACGCATTCATCGCAGATGAATACCGTCGGGCCCGCGATCAGCTTGCGCACCTCATGCTGGCTCTTGCCGCAAAAGCTGCAATAGAGGGTGTTTTTGCTGTCGCCCGAATTTGTGGCCATGTCGCGTCCTTTCCGGCCGGGGCCGTCGTCTGAGTGCCAAAAATGTCGGCCCGCGCCCCGCGTTGCCCGTCAGCTTAGGACAGGCCCGCGGGGTCCACAATCGTCTTTTTGCGCAACAGTGGCGTCACGCGGGCCGCACAATTCCGTGTGCCGCTACGTTAGGCGTCCTCGTCATCCGCCTTGGGCCGGCTTTCGACGATTTCGTCGATGTGACCCCACTCTTTCGCCTCTTCGGGCGTCATCCAGGTGTCGCGGTCCAGCGCCTGTCGGACTGTGTCGTATTCCTGGCCCGCATGCTTGACATAAAGCTGGTAGATCCGCTCGCGCGTCTGTTCGATATGGCGGGCCGATATCAGGATATCCGACGCCATGCCCTGCGACCCGCCAGAGGGCTGGTGCACCATCACCTCTGAGTTCGGCAGCGCAAAGCGCATGCCCGTCTCGCCCCCCACCGCGATGACCGACCCCATTGAGGCTGCCATGCCGCAGATCAGTGTGGACACCTTGGGCTTGATGTACTGCATCGTATCGTAGATCGAAAAACCGGCCGTCACCTCGCCCCCGGGCGAGTTGATATACATGCTGATCTCTTTCGACGGGTTTTCCGCCTCGAGGTGCAGCAGCTGCGCCACCACAAGGTGGCTCATCCCGGAATGGATCGGCCCGTTGATGAACACGATCCGTTCCTTCAGCAGGCGCGAAAAGATGTCATAGGCCCGCTCGCCCCGGCTGGTCTGCTCGACCACCATGGGCACCAGGTTGTTCGTGAAATTTGCGTATTGATCGATGGGGTCGCGCATATCTGTCCTGCCTCGTCAGACCTTTTGCCGGGACCATACCCGCAAAAGTGTTAGCCAAGTCTTAGTATCGCCCCACGGGGGCTGCAAGGGCATGCAAACGCTTGAAGCGTGCCCGACCCCCGCTAGCTGGGCCGTCATGAATGATGCCCTGACCCGCTTTCCCCCGACCCGCACCGCAGCGCTCGAGGCGCTGCAATCCTTTGTTCCGCACGCAGGCCGCGATTATGCCGCGCGGCGCAATTACGATCTGGGTCGGGACGCCCACAGCGGCGTGTCGCAACTGTCGCCCTATATCCGCGCGCGCCTGCTGACCGAGCAAGAGGTGCTGGAGGCGGTGCTGGGCCGCTTTTCGCCGTCCTCGGCCGAAAAGTTCATCGAGGAAGTGTACTGGCGGACCTATTGGAAGGGCTGGCTCGAGATGCGCCCGACCGTCTGGACGCGCTACCAGTCCGACCTGAAACGCGAGATCGACAATATCCAGACCCAAGGCGGCCTGCGCGCAAGGTGGGAGGTCGCATGCAAGGGCGAAACGGAGATCGAATGCTTCAACGCCTGGGCGCAAGAGCTTGTGGAGACGGGCTATCTGCACAACCACGCGCGGATGTGGTTCGCCTCCATCTGGATCTTCACGCTCGATCTGCCGTGGGAACTTGGCGCTGATTTCTTCCTGCGGCATCTGCTCGATGGTGATCCCGCATCGAACACGTTGGGCTGGCGCTGGGTCGCCGGGCAGCAGACGCCGGGCAAGACCTATCTTGCCCGCACCTCGAACATCTCAAAATACACCGAAGGTCGGTTTGCACCCAAATGGCAGCTGGCGGGCGAGGCTGTGGCCGTGCCCGGCGCGCCCAACCCGGACCGTCAGCCGCTGCGCCCCAGCGATGTGGCCGCGCCAACGGCGCGCACCGGATTGGTCCTGCATGATGACGACCTGAGCCCCGGCTACCTGCTGGAGGCCGGGATCGCCCCGGTCGCGACAGCGTGCCTGAACACGCGCGCGCACCTGTCGCCGCTCGCGGTCGCGCCACACGTGACCGCCTTTGCCGATGGCGCGCTGGCGGATGTGGTTGCGCGGTACAAAGACCGGCTTGGCCCGGTCGAGGACGTGGAGCCGACGGTTGCGGCGCTGCAGGACTGGGCCCGGACGCATGGCCTGGATCAGATCGTCATGGCGGATACGCCCGTTGGCCCCAACGCGGCGCTTGTCGCGGATCTGATGCGCAGCAGCGACGCCGTGCCCATCCGGCGCATTCGCCGGTCCTATGACGACGCCGCATGGCCCCACGCCACCCACGGCTTCTTCCGCTTCAAGGACAAGATCCCGTCGCTGCTGGGCCAACTGCGGGGCTTGCGCGCAGCTGAATAAGCGCAGCGGCTGGATCGGAGCGCCCATGGGACGGCGGGCGGGGCGTCTTTGGCGTCAGCCAAACAGCGTCCGCCCACCGGATCAGGTCACCGCATGCCGCGTCTGGTAGACCGGGTCGTCCCACAGCCGGTCACGCATCACCGCCTCGATATGGTCCACCGCCGCACGGACGTCACCCTCATCGAGGTAGAGCGGCGTGAAGCCAAAGCGCATGATGTCCGGGCTCCGGAAATCGCCGATCACGCCCCGCGCGATCAGCGCCTGCATCGCCGGATAGCCCTGTGCAAAGGAAAACGATACCTGACTGCCGCGTGCCGCCGCATCGCGCGGGCTGGCCAGCGTCAACTCCGGCACCCGCGCCTCGACCTCGGCGATAAACACCTCTTGCAACGCGATGGAGGCGGCGCGGATGTCCGCCATCTCCACGCCGTCCCAGACCTCCAGCGCCGCCTCGAGTGCGGCCATCTGGATCACCGGCGGCGTGCCCACGCGCATCCGGCCCACACCGGCTGCTGGCCTGTAGTCGAGGTCAAAGTCAAACGGCGCGTCATGGCCCAACCATCCCGCCAGCACCGGCTCGACCGTGTCGGCAAGGTCGTCGCGGACATAGATGAACGCGGGCGCGCCCGGCCCACCGTTGAGGTATTTGTACGTGCACCCCACGGCAAAGGCGCAGCCGCAGCCTGCCACATCGACCGGCACGGCGCCCGCCGAATGCGCCAGATCCCAGATCATGACCGCGCCCGCCGCATGGGCCCGCGCGCTGATCGCCTCCATGTCGTGCATCCGGCCCGTGCGGTAATCGACCTGCGTCAGCAGCACGACGGCCACATCATCGCCGATGGCGTCCGCAACGGCGTCGGGCTCGACAAGCCGCAGCTCATAACGTCGGTCCAGCGACTGGATCAGCCCCTGCACCATGTAAAGATCGGTGGGAAAGTTACCGGTATCACTCAGGATCACACGCCGCTCGGACACCATGTTCAATGCCGCCGCAACCGCCTGATAGACCTTCACCGACAGCGTGTCGCCCATGACGACCGTGCCCGCAGGTGCTCCGATCAGGCGGCCAACCCTATCGCCGACGCGCGCGGGCTGATCCATCCATCCCGCCGCGTTCCAGCCCCGGATCAGCATCTGACCCCACTCGTCCTGCATCATGGCGGCGACACGCGCCTGCGCTGCCTTGGGCAGCGGCCCCAACGAGTTGCCATCGAGGTAGATGACATCTGTGGGTAAGTCGAAAAACGTCTTGTTCAGAACCATTTGCACCGCCTTGCGCAAGTCATAGGTGAACGCAAGGGGCTATGTCAGCTCAAAGTCGCGCAAGCTGTCCAGCGCGCTTTTCAGCGCGTCGCCCCAGCCTTGCGAGATTTCGAGGAAATAGGGATCGTCCCGCTCGATCCGGCCAGTCCGCCCGCGGACCAGACTGCCCTCTTCGTACACGTGGAAGTCAAAGGGCATGCCCACCGTCAGGTTCGCCTTGAGCGTCGAGTCGAAACTGACCAGCAGCAGCTTGATCGCCTCTTCGAACCCCATCCCGGAATCGTAGGCGCGCACCAGAATGGGACGGCCATATTTCATCTCGCCGATCTGGAAAAACTGCGTGTCTTCGCCCGCCTCGATAAAGTTGCCCTCGGGGTAGAGCAGGAACAGACGCGGCGGCCCGCCGGCAATCTGACCGCCCAGGATCATCGTGGCACCGAACGCGTCCGCCGATTGCCCCTCGCCCGCCTGATCCGCGATCACCTCGCGCAGCGTATCGGCGATCAGCCGGGCCGCCTGGAACATGGATGGTACCGATAACAATGCCGGTTCCCGGTCATCCGGCGCCTTCGACCGCTCTTCGAGCAGGCTGACGACCGCCTGCGTGGTGGCAAGGTTGCCCGCCGTCATCAGCGTCATCATGCGTTCGCCCGGGATCTCCCAGTGGAACATCTTGTGGAAGGTTGAGATGTTGTCGAGCCCGGCATTGGTACGGGTATCAGACATGAACACCAGGCCCCGATCCAGAACCATCCCGACGCAATAAGTCATGCAGTGCCTTTACTGCTGTGCCACTTGAATATCGACGCGCAGGGTCTCCTCAGCACCGCCGATCCGTGTCCCGGTTACAGGAGCGGCCTGCTGGTAGTCCAGCCCTGTCGCGACACGCACATATCGGGTGTCGGGCGAGATGCCGTTCGACACGTCGAACCCGACCCAGCCCAGCCCGTTCACATGCACCTCGGCCCAGGCGTGCATCGCCTCCTGCGCGAGGCTGTCGTTCAGCATCAGATAGCCTGACACGTAGCGCGCCGGAAACCCCATCTCGCGGGCGGCGGCGACAAAGATGTGGGTGTGGTCCTGGCACACGCCGCGCCCTTCCTCGATCGCGCGTTCGGCCGTCCAGTCGGGATAGGACGCGCCCACCTCGTATGTCACCGCCTCGCCAATCGCCGCCATGAGCTTGTGCAGCCCGTCCACATCGCTGTCGGCGTCGCGTGTCGCACGCGCCAGCGCGCGCACCCCCTGCCCCGCTTGGGTCAGCGGGGTCGAGCGCTGGTAGAGCCACAGGGGCGACGGGCCCTTGTGCTTGCCCATCACGCCGGCGGTATCGCCGATCTCGACCACGCCCGACGAGGTCACGGTGACCTCTGTCGCCTCACGCTCGAAACTGATCAGTTCGACGACATTGTTGTGATGATCCTCGAACGACACTTCCTTTGTGCCGCCCGCAACCTCCGTCCGCCATTCGGTAACCGTCTGGCCCCAGGTCGATTTCGGCGTCTTGCGCAATTGCTGCAGCCCATATGCCACCGGGTCCTGAAAGCTGTAGGTGGTGACGTGGCGGATGTTGAGGCGCATGGCTTACTCCGAAAACCGGTAGTCGATTTCGATCTGCCGTCCGAGCAAGCCCAGTCGCAGCAGCACATCCTGCAGGAACTCGTGCAGGCCCACGTCAAACACCGTATCGATGTCGGTGGTGACACAGTTTTCCGCCAGCGCCTCGGCATGTTCGATGGCCTCGCCGCGAAAGCCGTAATCGTTGATCAGGTAGCCCAGATTGTCGAGGATCTTGCCCACGCAAAACGCGAGGCTGCGCGGCATGCGCCGGTCCAGGATCAGAAAGGCCGCGATGTCACGGGGCCCGCCCGCATTGCCATAGGCCATTTGAAATCCGCCCCGGGCCGACACCGACGACAGGATCGATTCCCATTGCACATTGTCGATGGATGACCCCACCGACATGGCCGAGGGCAACAGGACATAGTACTTCACGTCGAGGATGCGCGCCGTGTTGTCGGCCCGTTCCAGAAACGTGCCCAGCCGCACGAAGTCGTAGATGTCGTTGCGCATCATGGTGCCATGGGTCGCGCCGCGCACCAGCGCCGTACGCTGCCGGATCTTGCCCAGCACATCCGGCAGGTCGCGTTCGGACACTTTGCGCGCCAGCAGCGACTTGACCACCATGTAGGCCGCGTTGGTCGCCTCCCACACCTCTTCGGTGAGCGCTGTGCGCACCTCGCGCGCGTTCTGGCGCGCCGATGCGACCGTCGCCATGACCGAGGACGGATTTTCGGACGACCGCAGCATCCAGTCGATGGCCTGGTCGCGGCTGAGCGTGTCGTGCAGGTTATCATAGGCCGGTGCCACGCCCGCCGATTGCAGCACCGGGCGCCATTCCTCATCCGAGGCCCCCGACCGTGTCAGCGCGATCCGCTGCCCCGTCTCGATCAAGCGCGAGGTGTTTTCCGCCCGCTCGAGATAGCGGTACATCCAGAACAGGCCATTTGCCGTGCGTCCCAGCATCAGTCGTCCAGCACCCAAGTGTCCTTGGTGCCGCCCCCCTGGCTGGAGTTGACGACAAGCGACCCTTTCTTCAGCGCCACCCGTGTGAGGCCGCCCGGTGTGATGTTGATGCCTTGCGGGCTTACCTGCACAAAGGGGCGCAGATCCACGTGGCGCGGCGTCAGCCCCGCCCTGTTGAAGATGGGCACGGTCGACAGGCTGAGCGTCGGTTGCGCGATGTAGTTTCCGGGCCGTGCCTCGAATTTCTTGCGAAACGCGGCGATGTCCTTGCGCGTGGCGGTCGGGCCCACCAGCATGCCGTAGCCGCCGGAGCCATGCACCTCCTTGACCACCAGCTCGTGCAGATGCTCGCGCACATAGGCAAAGGCATCCGGCTCGGCACAGCGCCAGGTCGGCACGTTTTCAAGCAGCGGGCGCTCGCCGGTATAGAACTCCACGATATCCGGCATGTAGCTGTAGATGGCCTTGTCATCCGCGATGCCTGTGCCGGGCGCGTTGGCGATGGTGATCCCGCCCGCGCGGTAGACATCCATGATCCCTGGCACGCCCAACTGGCTGGCGGGGCGGAAGTTCAACGGGTCGAGGTAGTCGTCATCGACCCGACGGTAGAGCACGTCGATGGGCTGGTAGCCGCAGGTGGTGCGCATCGCCACGCGCCCGTCGATGATGCGGATGTCCTGCCCCTCGACCAGTTCGACCCCCATCTGATCGGCGAGAAAGGCATGTTCGAAATAGGCGGAGTTGAAGATGCCGGGCGTGAGCACGGCAATGGTGGGCGGCCCATGTGTTGCCGCCGGTGCGCAGGCGGCCAAGGATCGGCACAGGTCCGCCGGATAGTTCGAGACGGGGCGCACGCGGTTCCGGGCAAACAGTTCGGGGAACATCTGCAGCATCGTCTCGCGGTTTTCGAGCATGTAGCTGACGCCGGACGGGGTGCGCGCGTTGTCCTCGAGCACATAGAACTGGTCTTCGCCCGTGCGCACCAGATCGATGCCGACGATATGGGTGTAGATCCCCCCGGGCGGGCTGACGCCGCACATCTGCGGCAGGAACGCCTCGTTGCGTTCGATCATCTCGGCTGGGATGCGGCCCGCTTTGACGATCTCTTGCCGGTGATAGATGTCGTAGAGAAACTGATTGATGGCGCGGACACGCTGTTCGATGCCGCGACAGAGCTTGCGCCATTCGGTGCCGGACATGATGCGCGGGATGATGTCGAAGGGAATGAGCCGCTCTTCGGCCTCGTCGCGCCCGTACACGTTGAAGGTGATGCCGGTGAGGCGAAACAGCTCTTCGGCTTCGCGTTGCTTGGCTCTGAGGCGCGCCGGCTCTTCTCTTTCGAACCAGCCGTTGAGGTCGCGGTAAGGCCTGCGCACTTCGTCCGTGCGGCCCCACATCTCGTCAAAGTGAGGTGTCTCTGCCATGGGTTGAGCCTAAACCGCGGATGCGGCCAGTGACAAGCGATGTCCCGACCGCACCCTGCAGCGGCTGTGAAATGCCAAAAAAATCAGCGCATTGGTTGAGGCGCCGGCCTGTGACCGTGGAGCGGCGGATGGTCCTTTCGCGGTAAGGCCCGTGGGTTCACGGGCCAGCCCTGCGGCGCGGGATGTCCTGTGGGGCATAGGGCGTTGCCGGGCGGCGGGGAAAGGGGACCGCGGCCGGGTAACGACGGGAACGCTGTGGCTGACGAGGACTGCAAAGCAGGTGCGAGACACCGCGTCGTGCGACAATTTTTTGACTTTTTGGTCAACCGCCTTCGGGCACGGCAGCGGCTCCGCGTGACTGCATCAGAACGGATTGGTTGCGACAGGCGTTGCGGTTTGGCAGTCCAAGCGCAAACTCTTGATTTTAATATGATTTTTTCACCTGCCTTGCACAACTTGGCCTCTAGCCACAGCCTCAAATCCCCGTTCATTTTCAGGCGTGACCGAAAGAAAGATGAACGAAACACAACCTGAGATGGGAAAATTTTAGCGAAAATTTCAGGTAAATTTCGGACCAATTTCATGCAGCTCAACCCGGGGCTTGGCAATGTGTTCTCAGCGCTGCCGGGTATTGTTGGGGTGGTGCAGGGTGGCAAACGACGGGAACACAATGCCATGTACGTCAAGGTAACGAGTGAGCGCGAAAGCGGCGCATTATCGCATAGCCGCACCGAGATATTGAATTCGGGACCCGTCCGCGCAGTTATCGTTTGGCGCTCCGGAATTGGGGCTGCGGTTTCTCTCCCGTCCGATGCGTGAGTGGCGCTTGGGCAATGAACACCGCAGCCTCAACCTCCGCTTGACCTCTCACGATCAGCCATGAACGCAGTGCTGGGGCAGTACGTTCAATGCGGCGGATCGCTGTATGTCGAGCGGAGTGCGCCGCACTTGATGCGCACTCTCATCAGGTGCGGTGCAGCTCATGACCGGAGCGCGCCACATGTTTCGGGTGGTTCTGCGGGATGCCGGGCGCACATTGAATGCGTAGATCGGCGGCGAGCGCATGAGGCTGCTGTTGCAAAGCAGTGCAAGGAATGTTGTGGCGGAGACGAAGGGATTCGAACCCTCGAGACCCTTCCGGGCCTACTCCCTTAGCAGGGGAGCGCCTTCGACCACTCGGCCACGTCTCCACCGACCGCTCTAACGAAAGCCGCATCCGCCTGCAAGGCGGGAAATGACGCGCGCCGGTGCCGGTCAGGTGTTGAAGAGGAAATGCATCACGTCGCCATCCTTGACGACATAACTCTTCCCCTCGGCGCGCATCTTGCCGGCGTCTTTGGCCGGCTGCTCTCCGCCCAGGGCCACGAAATCGTCGTAGGCGATGGTTTCGGCGCGGATGAACCCCTTTTCGAAATCCCCGTGGATCACACCGGCGGCCTTGGGAGCCGTGGTGCCGGTGCGGATGGTCCAGGCCCGCGCCTCCTTGGGGCCGACGGTAAAATACGTCTCGAGATGCAAAAGATCGTAGCCCGCGCGGATCAGCCGGTCGAGGCCCGCCTCGGACAGGCCCATCTCGTCGAGGAACATGTCGGCCTCGTCCGGCTCGAGCTGGCTGATCTCTTCCTCGATCTGGGCGGAGATGATCACGTGGCTGTTGCCCTGGGCCGCGGCCATCTCGGCCACGGCGGCGGCATGTGCGTTGCCGCTGGCGGCCTCGGCCTCGCCCACGTTGCAGACATACAGCACGGGCTTGGTCGTGAGCAGCTGCAGCATCGTCCAGGCGCGCGCATCGTCTTCGTCAACGGCGACCACGCGGGCCGGTTTGCCCTCTTCGAGGGCGGCGAGCGCCAGCTTCATCAGACGCTCCTGCTGGACCGCCTCCTTGTCGCCGCCACGGATCTTGCGGACGATGTTCTGCAGACGTTTTTCTATGCTTTCGATATCGGCGAGCATCAGCTCGGTTTCAATGGTTTCCGCGTCCGCCACAGGGTCCACACGGCCTTCGACATGGGTCACATCCCCATCCTCAAAGCAGCGCAGCACATGGGCGATGGCGTCGACCTCACGGATGTTGGCCAGAAACTGGTTGCCCAGCCCCTCGCCCTTGGAGGCGCCTTTGACAAGGCCAGCAATGTCCACAAAGGTCATGCGCGTGGGGACGATCTGTTTGGACGCGGCGATACCCGCCAGCTTATCGAGCCGATCATCGGGCACCGCAACCTCGCCCACATTGGGCTCGATCGTGCAAAAGGGAAAGTTTGCCGCCTGCGCCGCAGCCGTCCGCGTCAGCGCGTTGAATAGCGTGGACTTGCCCACATTCGGCAGGCCCACGATGCCCATCTTGAAACCCATTCTCAGATCCTTTCGGAAGGTGCGCCGCTTCTAGCAGGACCGCCATCAGGTGCAAGGCACTGGCTGGCGCTGCCGTGCACGCGGTGAAATTTGAAATAACCCGCAGTTTTCTGAAAGAAATCTGCCGTTCGGCCCCGTATGAGTCGGGGACGCCGCAGCGAGACCGGCCCAAACGACACCCCAGATCCCGGACCCATGACCTGCCCGATGCGCTCTCTTCTGATCACCGCCCTGTCCCTGTTTGTCTGCCTCGCGCCTGCGTCGGCGCAGGAATGGGTGGTTGGCCTGGGTGCCACCGACTTTCGCGCCCCGGGCGAGGACAGCCTGGCGCTGGACCTCGAATACCGCCACCGCCCCTTCGTCGAGCGCCGCGTGGTGTCGCTGGCCTGGGGCGCCCATCTAGGCCTGACGGGCGAAGGCGACGGTTTTGTCGGCGGCGGCATCTGGGCGCGCTGGCAATGGCCTGCCGGTTGGTTTGTCGACGCAAGCGTGATACCCGGCCTTTACGGGGCCGGGGCCGCGGGCAACAGCCTGGGTGCTGCGGTGCAGATCCGGTCACTTTTGGGGGTGGGCAAGGCGTTCGCGGGAAACACCGCCCTGTCCGTCGCGATCTCGCACAAATCAAACGCGGGCCTGGCCGATGCAAATCCGGGCATGAACGTCTACAGCCTGCGCTACCACATCCGGTTCTGAGGGTGCTTGCCTTTCCTGCGGTGCTTTGGCAGGTGGGGTGCCACGCACAGGAGAGCCACATGACCACCCGGATCGATGCCAAATTCGCCAGTCTCAAGGCAGAGGGGCGCAAGGCCTTTGTCGCCTATGTCATGGCGGGCGATCCCGATTTCGACACCTCACTTGCCGTGGTCAAGGGGCTGCCCGGTGCCGGCGTCGACGTGATCGAACTGGGCCTGCCCTTTACCGATCCGATGGCGGATGGGCCCACGATCCAGCTGGCCGGTCAGCGCGCGCTGGAAAGCGGCATGACCCTGCAGCGCACGCTTGACCTGGCCCGCGCCTTTCGCGAGGCCGACACTACGACGCCGATCGTGCTCATGGGCTATTACAACCCGATCTATTCGCACGGGGTCGATGCGTTTCTGGACGACGCCAAGGCCGCGGGCATCGACGGGCTGATTGTCGTCGACCTGCCGCCCGAAGAGGACAGCGAACTGTGCCTGCCCGCGCAAGCCGCCGGTCTGAACTTTATCCGGCTGGCCACGCCCACCACCGATGACGCCCGCCTGCCCCGCGTGCTGCAGAACACCTCGGGTTTCGTCTATTACGTCTCGATCACCGGAATCACCGGCGCCGCCGAGGCCGAAGCAGGCGATGTGGGCCCCGAAGTTGCGCGCATCAAATCCGCGACCGATCTGCCGGTCATCGTGGGCTTTGGCATCAACACGCCGGAAAAGGCGCGCGGCATCGCTGGCATCGCCGACGGCGCGGTCGTCGGCTCGGCCATTGTCAGCCGCATCGGTGCCGGCGACACGGTTGACGATGTGCTGGCCTTTGTCGCCAGCCTCGCGGATGGCGCGCACAGCGTTTGAGCAGTGCGCCCGTTCCCGCATGGCGGGAAATACTTGAAACTGTTGAGTTTTCCCGAAAACATGTCACTGTCGCGGCCAACCCACGGCATCCAAAAAAGTACATGTTCCCACGCAATCCGACAGCACAACAAGTGTCCGAGCATCTGCTCGACCTGACCGGTCGCGCCCTTATCGCGGGCGACGCACAGGCGTTTACCTCCGCCTTCATCTGTCCCTTCGAGTTGGAGACCGCAAACGGCAAGCGGATGTGCCACGCGCCGCGTGACATCGAGGACGTTTTTCAAGCGGTGCACGACCACCTCAAGCAGATGCGGGTGACGATATTGGCGCGGCATTGCGTGGCGGCCGAATTCCGCACCCCGGACGAAGTGGTGGCCACGCACGAGACGCGGCTGATCAGCAACGGGTTGTTGATCGAGGATTCGTTTCCCACCCTGTCGGTCATCGTGCGCGGGCCGAACGACGCGTGGAAAATTCGCGCCGCGTCCTATGACGTGCCCGAAAATTCGCTCTATCACTCAGCCTTCGACAGATAGGCCACGGGCAGCGCGCGCCTCGGCCACAATCTCGACCGCTGCGGCCACGGCCGCGTCGATGCTCATTTCCGACGTGTCCAGCACATGTGCCGTGTCCGCCGGACGCATGGGCGCCGTCGCCCGGTCCGCATCGCGGGCATCACGGGCGCGCACGTCCTGCAACACTGTCTCGAGCGTGACCACGTCGCCCCGCGCGCGCAGCTCCGCATGGCGGCGCGCAGCCCGCACCGTGTCGGAGGCCGTGACAAACAGCTTGGCCTCGGCCTGCGGGCAGATCACCGTCCCGATGTCGCGCCCGTCCAGCACCGCGCCCCCGGCGCGCCGGGCAAAGGCGCGCTGGAAATCCAGCAGGGCCGCGCGCACCTCGGGCATCACGGCCACCTTGCTGGCCGCTTGGGCCACGTCGGCGGTGCGCAGGTCGTCCCGGTCGAGCGCGTCGGGCACGAGCGTGCGCGCCGCCTCGATCGGCGCTGCGCCGCCCAGCATCTGCGCCCCCACCGCACGGTAGAGCAGCCCGGTGTCGAGATGCGCCAGGCCAAAGCGCTGCGCCAGCGCTCGCGACACGGTTCCCTTGCCCGCCGCCGCCGGGCCATCAATTGCAACGGTGAAGGGTGCCGTGCTCATGGCTCAGGCGTTGTCCCGGCGCACCTGCGCGCCCAAGGCCGCCATCAGCGGCTCAAAAATCGGAAAGGATGTGGCGATAGGCCCGCCATCATCCACCGACATCGGCTTGTCGGTCGCCATCCCCATGACGAGAAAAGACATGGCGATGCGGTGATCCAGATGGCTCGCCGCCGTGGCCCCGCCCGGCACGTTGCCATGTCCGCGGCCCGTGACGGTCCACCAGTCGGGCCCGTCCTCGACCGTGACACCTGCGGCACGCAGGCCGGCGGCCATCGCATCAATCCGGTCGCTTTCCTTCACCCGCAGCTCCTTGACCCCCGGCATATGCGTCTCGCCACTGGCAAAGGACGCAACGACCGACAGGATCGGATATTCGTCGATCATGCTCGCCGCGCGCTCGGCCGGCACGACGATGCCCTTGAGGTCGGGCGAAAACCGCGCGCGCAAATCGGCGACCGGCTCGCCCCCCTCTTCGCGCATGTTCTCGTATTGCAAATCCGCGCCCATCTCGCGCAGCGTGGTAAAGAGCCCGGCCCGCGTCGGGTTCAAGCCGATATTGGGCACCAGTACGTCCGATCCGGGCACAATCAGCGCCGCACAGACCGGAAACGCCGCCGACGATGGATCCCGTGGCACCACGATGTGCTGCGGCTGCAATTCCGGTTGACCGGTCAGCGTGATGACCCGGCCTGCGTCCGTCACCTCGGTTGTGATCTGCGCGCCAAAGCCCGCCAGCATCCGCTCGGTATGGTCGCGTGTCGCCTCGGCCTCGATCACCACGGTCTCGCCCGGCGCATTCAGACCCGCCAGCAGCACGGCCGATTTCACCTGTGCCGATGGCACCGGCACCGTGTACCGCGCGGGCACCGGGTCCGCCGCACCGACGATGGTCATGGGCAGACGCCCGCCATCGCGCCCCACAGCTTGCGCGCCGAACAGGCCCAGCGGGTCCGTGACCCGCGCCATGGGCCGTTTGTTGAGGCTCGCATCACCCGTGAACGTCGCCGTGATCGGCGATGTGGCCATCGCGCCCATGATCAGCCGCACGCCCGTGCCCGAGTTGCCGCAATCGATCACGGTGTCGGGCTCGGCAAAGCCGCCGACGCCCACGCCATGCACCGACCAGTCGCCGCCGCCATGGTTGATGACATCGGCGCCAAAGGCTTGCATGGCCTTACCGGTGTCCAGCACATCCTGCCCCTCGAGCAGGCCCGAGACGGTCGTTTCCCCCACGCTCAGCGCGCCGAGGATCAGCGACCGGTGCGAAATGGACTTGTCCCCCGGCACCTCCGCCACGCCCGACAGGGGCCCACAGGCAGAGGAGGTCATGGGGATCGGGGCGCCGTGGATGGACATATCTGGCCTCTCGTCGGGGTCGTTTCGCGCACACCTAACCCCAGCGCCCGGCAGCGTCTAGAGCACCTGATCGACCACCCGCCGCAGGCGCGCCACGGTGCCCTCAACGTCATAGAGCTTGTCGAGACCGAAGAGGCCCAGCCGGAAGGTCCGGAAATCCGCAGGTTCGTCACATTGCAGCGGGACACCGGCCGCGATCTGCATGCCTTCGGCGGCAAAGCGTTTGCCGGTCTGGATCTCCGGATCGGAGGTATAGCTGACGACGACCCCGGGTGCGCCGTAGCCTTCGGCGGCGACAGACGTGACACCCTTGTCGGCCAGCATTGTCCGCACGGCGTGACCCAGCGCCCATTGCGCATCCTTCAGCTTGCCGAACCCATACGCCTGCGTTTCTTTCATCGTGTCGCGAAAATCGCGCAGCGCGTCCGTGGGCATCGTCGCGTGATAGGCGTGCCCGCCGCCCTCGTAGGCGGCCATGATCTGGTGCCACTTCTTGAGGTCAATGGCAAAGCTGTCCGAGGTCGTCTCCTCCATCCGCGCCACGGCGCGGTCCGACAGCATGACAAGGCCGGCGCAGGGCGAGGCGCTCCAGCCCTTTTGCGGGGCCGAGATCAGCACATCGACACCGAGGCCACGCATATCCACCCAGGCACAGCCCGACGCGATGCAGTCGAGCACCATCAGCGCGCCCACCTCATGAGCCGCTGCCGCCATCTCGGCCACATAGGCGTCGGGCAGGATCACACCCGCGCTCGTCTCCACATGCGGGGCAAAGACAACCTGCGGTTTCTGTTCGCGAATCGTTGCCACCACATCCTCGATCGGTGCAGGTGCAAAGGGCGACGGGCTGTCATTGCCCGTCTGGCGCGCCTTCAGCACCGTTGTGTGCGCCGTCAGCCCGCCGGTCTCAAAAATCTGGCTCCAGCGGTACGAAAACCATCCGTTGCGCACCACCAGCACCTCGGCATCGCGCCCGAACTGCCGCGCCACGGCCTCCATGCCAAAGGTGCCGCCACCGGGCACCACGACGACCGCGTCCGCCGCGTACACCTCTTTCAACATGGCCGAGATGTCGTTCATCACGCCCTGAAACGCGGCACTCATGTGGTTTAGCGATCGGTCGGTGAACACCACCGAAAACTCCTCAAGCCCCTGCGGGTCCACGGTATCCAACAATGCGGGCATCGGCCCCTCCCTCTTCTCAATCCCGGCACACATAGCCGGGCAGCATCGGCACGGCAAAGTCTACTTGGGTATGCGAAGTGACCGTTCAGGCGGTTTCACCCACAGCAATGGGCCGCGCGTTTCCGATGGAGTACATGCGCACCTGATTGCGCCCCCCGTTCTTGGCGCGGTACAGTGCATCATCCGCGCGCTGGATCGCCGTTTCGATATGATCGGTCGCCTCTTTCAACGACCCACCGATGGAAACCGTCACACTCAGCGTTGTGCCCGCCTCGTCAATCGGGCTCGCGGCCACGAGGGCGCGCAACCGCTCTGCCATTGCAGCACCTGCAATGTGGTCGGCGTCGGCGATGAAAACCACAAATTCCTCGCCGCCAAATCGGCAGACGATGTCACCGGGCCGCACCGCGTCGCGCAAAACCGACGCCACATGCGAGATTACCTTGTCTCCCGTCAGATGCCCGTAGGTGTCATTCACCCGTTTGAAAAAATCAATGTCGATCATGAGCGAGATGCCATAGGGGTCGGGTTCTTGCGCCATGCGGGTAAAGAAAAAATCGCGCGTCGCCACATCCGTCAGCCTGTCACGCTCAACCAGCCGCCGCAGCTCTTCGGACAGGCGCACGTTTTCGCGCACCTTGGCCCCGATATAGAGGCAGATCGGCGGGGTCACCAACGTTACAATCACCATTGTCCCGGTGACGGTGCGCGACAGGAACTCCGGCGGAAACAGTACGTAGTTCAACCCCACCGCGGCCACCATGGAGGCCACGGTGACAACCACGACGAACAGGATCACATCAAGCTTGCTTTCGAGTTTCACGGGGCGACACCCTCTACGCTACGGCAATGTGCCTAGCGCAAGGGTCTCACTCAAACGTTAATCGCCGCTCGAAATCGGGCCCGGTCGCCGCTCTTCACTCAAGAGCACGTTCGCCTCGACTTCTCCGGCCCCGGGCAGCGTCATGATCCGGCGCCGCAAGACCCGCTCGAAATCCGACAGGTCGCGCGCCACCACCCGCAAGCGGTAATCATAGAGGCCCAGCACATGCTCGACCGTCTGTACCTCGGGGATGGCGCCCACCGCGCGTTCGAAATCCTCAAGGCTCACGCGCCCCTTCGTGGCCAGCTTGACGCCCAGAAACACCGTCACGCCAAAGCCCAGGCGCTCTGCGTCCAGCACCAGCCGCTGGCCCTTGATCACCCCGGCGTCGCGCAGCCGTTTGATCCGCCGCCAGGCGGCGGGTTGCGACAGGCCGCATGCCCGGCCCACAGCGCCCGCACCCTGCCCCGCATCCTGCGCCAGGAGCCGCAGGATCGCCCGGTCGGTGTCGTCGATCTCGATCACAGCGGCAGCGCCTCGTCATCCTTGATGCGCGCGACATGCATCAGCGCCTCGATATCGGCGATATGCGGCAGGGTCAGGATGCGACTGCGATAAAGGTGCTGGTAATGCGCCATGTCCCGCGCGATCACCGACAGGCGCACATCGACCCGCCCCAGAAAGGTCTGGATCTCGATCACCTCCGGCACCGCGCGGGCCGCCGCGATGAACGCGTCAAAGGCGTCGCCTTGGGTCTTGTCCAGCGTCACGCGCAACGACACCTCGACCGCATAGCCAAGGGCGGCCCAGTCGATCACTGCCTGCACGCCCTTGACCAGCCCCGCCGCCCGCAGCCGCGCCTGCCGTCGCGCCAGTTGCCCGACACTTACCCGCGCGCGCTCTGCCAGATCAGCTGGGCCCAGCGTCGGGTCCGCCTGCCATTGCCGTAGAATCCGCCGATCGATGTCATCAAGCATGACTCTGTCGCGTATTACATATTTTGCGCATGATCTACCCTTCTTCTCTTTTAAAATACGGAAATCATAACGCTGACCACCTCCCAGAACGTCCGTATAAGGCGCCACAGATACCAAACTGGAGGATCCAACCATGCGCGTTTACTACGACCGCGATTGCGACATTAACCTGATCAAGGACATGAACGTGGCCATTCTCGGCTACGGCAGCCAAGGCCACGCCCACGCCCTCAACCTGCGCGACAGCGGCGCCAAGAATGTCGTCGTCGCGCTGCGCGACGGCTCGCCCAGCATCGCCAAGGCCGAAGGCGAAGGCCTCAAGACCATGGGCATCGCAGAAGCCGCCGCATGGGCCGACTTGATCATGTTCACCATGCCCGACGAATTGCAGGCCGAAACGTACAAGAAATACGTCCACGACAACATCCGCGAGGGAGCTGCCATCGCCTTTGCCCATGGCCTCAACGTCCACTTTGGCCTCATTGAGCCCAAGGCGGGCATCGACGTCGTCATGATGGCACCCAAGGGCCCCGGCCACACCGTGCGCGGCGAATATGTCAAAGGCGGCGGCGTGCCCTGCCTCGTGGCCGTCGACAACGACGCCTCGGGCCGCGCGCTGGAGATCGGCCTCAGCTACTGTTCCGCCATCGGCGGCGGCCGTTCGGGCATCATCGAGACGAACTTCCGCGAGGAATGCGAAACCGACCTCTTCGGTGAGCAGGCGGTGCTCTGCGGTGGTCTCGTGGAACTCATCCGCATGGGGTTCGAGACGCTGGTCGAGGCGGGCTACGCCCCCGAGATGGCCTATTTCGAATGCCTGCACGAGGTGAAGCTGATCGTCGACCTGATCTACGAAGGCGGCATCGCCAACATGAACTACTCGATCTCCAACACCGCGGAATATGGCGAATATGTCTCCGGCCCGCGCGTGCTGCCCTATGACGAGACCAAGGCGCGGATGAAGGCGATCCTGACCGACATCCAGACCGGCAAATTCGTGCGCGACTTCATGCAGGAAAACGCGGTCGGCCAGCCCTTCTTCAAGGGCACGCGCCGGATCAACGACGAACACCAGATCGAAGCCACGGGCGAGACCCTGCGCGGCATGATGCCCTGGATCTCGGCCGGCAAGATGGTCGACAAGGCCAAGAACTGAGCCGTCCCACCACAAACACTGGAAAGAGCGCCCCTTGCGGCGCTCTTTTTCTTTGCGCCGCCCGGACGCGCGTCCCATACCCCGGCGCAGCCAGCAGCATTCCCCCGCCCAAACCTTGAGCAACAGGCAGGAACCGCGCGGCGACATCCAGCCAAACGGCGCGTTTTTGCCACAAGAAATCAGGCATTTGACGGACGCCGCCGCGCTGCATCACCACCCAGACGCACATCCAAAACGCAAAGGAGCGCACCATGGTGGACGCCGCACTGCCCGAACCCGTCAAAGCCAGCCTGCCCCGCTCGGACTACCCCACGATTGTCCTGCATTGGGCGCTGCTTGCCACGCTCATCGCCAGTTTCGTCACCGGCATGCAGGTGGCGGCGGATAATCCCGCGGGAACGTGGGCGCAGGCCCTGCGCTGGATGCTGCCGCAGGGCAACGTGATTGTCTGGCACCTGATCTCGGCGCTTGCCTTTGTGGCCATTGTCGCAGGCTACACCGCCTTTCTGTGGCGCGCGGGCGTGCTCAAACGCATCAGCCTCGATGCGCGGTGGTGGGCCATGCTGACCCGCGCCGAAGACCTGCGCACGCGCTGGCGCGCCGCCAACACGCTGGTCTACTGGGCGGGCTTCGTCACCCTTGTCGTGGCCCTTGTCACCGGCCTGCTGATGGATCTCGTGCCAGGCCAGCGCAGCTATGCCGTCAGCGGGCTGATCCACCAATACGCCGCCTGGGCGCTGCCGCTTTACATCCTGCTGCACGTGTCGGTGCTTGTGCTGATGGCGGGCTGGGGGCACCTGCTCAAGCTTTTTCGCCCGCGCGTCGCCTATTCCACCGCAGCCCTTGCCGCGCTAATCGCGGGCGGCAGCGCCGCCACCGTCCTTTACGCCCTGCAACGCGCGCTGCCCGGCCAGAACCTCAGCGTGATCCAGACCAACACACCGCCTACCCTCGACGGGATCGCCGACGAGCCCCTGTGGGCGGCGGCCAACACCGTCCAGGTCCTCACCACACGGGGCGAAAACCTGCCCGGCGGCGCGGTCGAGGTCACGCTACAGGCCGCCCATGACGGCGAACACTTCTACGGCCTGCTGCAATGGCCCGACACCACCCGCAGCCAGAAACACCTGCCGCTGATCAAGACCGCCACCGGCTGGCAGGTCCAGCAAACCGAATACGGCATCCAGGATGAAGACCTGTACTACGAGGACAAATTCGGCGTCATGCTGTCCGAGCGGGGCCGCATCGCGGGCAACCATTCGATCCACATGGGCGCGCAGCCGCTTGCCGGCAAACCCGGCGCCTCGGGCGGACGCGGCCTGCACTACACCACCGATGGGTCCATCGTGGATGTGTGGCACTGGAAATCCGTACGCACCGGCAATGACGTCATGGGCCAGATCGACGACAACTACTTTGGCGCGCCGATGGAGCCCAAGGACAGCGGCCGCTACACCGGCGGCTATGCCAAGGATCCCAAGGACAGCGGCGGCTACGAGATGAACTGGGACAGCTATGCCGACAGCGGCGTGACGCCCAAATACCTGCCCGCCGATCCCGCGCTGCTGGCACCGTTCCAGACGCTCGATCTGTCGCCTGACGCCACCGACAGCGTCGCGCTCTACCTCAACAAGGCCGAGGTCGTCCCCTACGACCCCGCCCTCGACGCCTACCCGGTGGGCACGATCATGCCTGCCGTGATCGTGGGCAGCCCCATGACCGGCGACCGCGGCGATGTGCAGGCCGTCGCACAGTGGGACGACGGTGTCTGGACGATGGAGATCAAGCGCGCGCTCGACACAGGCTCCGACTATGACGTCGCCTTTGCCGCCGACCGGCCCACCTACCTTTGGGTCGCTGCGTTCAACCACGCCCAAACCCGGCACAGCCGCCACCTTTATCCGGTCGAGGTGACCCTCGACTGACACCGCGACAGTGCGCACAGGTCTGACGTCGCTTTACCCGGCCTGCGGGTCTCGCACGCCTGGGCCTGTCCCCCCACCGCGTGACCCGCGCGCGCAGGCAGCCAAAGCGCGGGTTACCGATACCCCCGCCTGCGCGCCGCCCCGCGCCGTCACAAAAACGATTCACAGCGGGCCTATCCCACGCGGACCAATACTCACGGGGGATAACCATGAAATTTGCATTCGCGGGCGGGATCGCCCTGACCCTTCTTTCCACGACGGCCATGGCAGCGTGCCCGGCCGTGACCGTGGCCGACCCGATGGGCGTCGCTGCGGGCGCGTTTCCACAGCAATACGAGTTGGCCGCCTTTCAGGACGCCGCAGGGTGCGAGATGGCGTTCACCGCCAACCCCGAAATCGAGGCGCTGAACGCCGAAATCCAGGGCAATGGCGATCTGCCACCGCTGGCAGACCGGTTGCCCTCCGAGCCGCTGGTCGTGGTGCCCTACGATCAGGTCGGGACCTATGGCGGCACGTTCGATGCGCTGTCGAACGCGACCGAGGCGGGCACGTCCGACTTTCTGTCTCTGCGCCACGTCAACCTCGTCCGCTACAGCGACGATTTGCAGACCATCGTGCCGAATGTCGCGAAGTCCTGGCAGTGGAACGATGACTTTACCGAGCTGACGATGCAGCTGCGCGCAGGCCACAAATGGTCCGACGGTGCGCCCTTCACCTCAGAAGATGTGCGGTTCTGGCTGGAGAACCTGTCGCTCGACACCAACATCCGCGAAAAGGCGGCGGATTACGTGCTGGCAGGCGGTGAGCCGATTGCGATCGAGATCATCAGCGATACCGAGTTCAAATTCGTTCTCGCAGCGCCCAAGCCGGGCCTGCTGGTGCACTTTGCCACGTCCTACGCACAGCCCTTCCAGCCTGCGCATTTCCTGGGCCAGTTTCATCCCGCGCTGAACGATGGTGCCGATGCACTCGCTGCCGAGTTCGGGTTTGAAAACGGGTACGAGGCGATCAACTTCTACTTCGGCGGGTCCGACTGGACCGACACGCCCTCGCCCATGCTGCGCGACCCGGCCAAGGCCGAAACGCTGCCCTATGCCACGCAGCCCACGCTCGAAAGCCACATCTACGTGGCCGACACGACCGAGGGCCGCAAGCTGGTCGCGAACCCATACTTCTTCCAGGTGGACACGACGGGCCAGCAGCTGCCCTACATCTCGCGCCAGGATGAGCTTTACAAGAACGACAGCGAGGTGCGCCTGCTCGCCATCGTGAACGGCGAGGTCGACTACAAGGCGCAATCGCTGCAACTGCCCAACGCGCCGCTGCTGCTGGAAAGCCAGGAATCGGGCGGCTTTACCGTGCAGCTGAAGCCGACCGTGGCCATGCCGACCTTTTCGTTCAACGTGACCTCGGATGACGAGGCCAAGCGCGAGATCTTCGCCAATCCCGAGTTCCGCAAGGCGATGTCGGCGGCCATCGACCGGGCCGAACTGAACGAGGTCGCCTTCTTTGGTCTGGGTGAGCCGATGGCCTATACGGGCTTTTCGCCCGTGCCGGAGTTTGCCGCGGACTATGCCAAGATCGGAACGGCGTTCGACGCCGCAGCCGCAAATGCCGCACTGGACGGCCTTGGCATGGCGGACGTGGATGGCGACGGCTTCCGCGAGCTGCCCAATGGCGACGCGCTGGTGCTGAACATCCAGTTCGCCACGCAAGGCATCGCCGGCGAGGTGGTCGAGATGGTGGCGCAGGACTGGTCCGATGTGGGTGTGCAAACCACGCTCAAGGAAGTGACGCCAGACGAATACCGCGCCGCCCAATCCGCCAACGAATTGGACGTGATGGCCTGGTGGCGGTCCGAACCGCTGGCCATTCATCTGGGCACGTCCGAAAGCCTGGTGCCGCCCTTCGGCAGCTTTTTTGGTCACCGTAACGGGATGCGTTGGGCCGAATGGATCGACAGCAACGGCTCCGCAGGCATCGAACCGCCCGCATGGGTCAAACAGCTGATCGATGATGTTGCCGCGATGCAAGCCGCGGCCCCCGGCTCAGCCGAGCAGGCGGCCGCGGGCGAAGCCATCGCCAAGGCGTTCACCGACAACATGCTGTTCATCGGGACGGTCATCGCGCCCTCGCCGATCATCGCGCGCAACGGTCTTGTGAACGTGCCGGAGTTCCAGACCTCCAGCTACGAATACTACCGCACCTACCCCTACCGCGCGACGCAGTGGTTCCTGGCCGAAGATAACTGAGCCGCGACAGGCACAACGACATCGGGCTGACCGTTTGCGTACGGTCAGCCCCACCACAACGATCCCCGGACACGCATTGAACCCGGGGGCACGGGGACACGAACCGACATGGCAAACTTCCTGCGTTTTGCAGCGACACGTGCCGTTTTTGCGATCATCACGCTGTTGATCGTGTCTTTCCTTGTGTTCTCGCTCATGGAGATGGTGCCGGGCGACTGTGCAGAGCGGTACCTGGCGTACAAGAACACCCAAGGACAGAACCTGACGCGCGACGACATCGACGCAGAGCGCATTCGGCTGGGCCTCGATCAGCCGTTCCTGTGGCGCTGGGTCAACTGGGTCAGCGGCGCCTTTGTCGGCAGTTTCGGCGAAAGCTGCATTCTGCGCGTATCGATCAGCCAGCTGCTCGGGTCGAAATTCCTGATCTCCGCCGGGATCTGCTTTGCCGCGCTGCTGGTGGCCTATCTGATCGCAGTGCCGGTGGGCATCTATGCGGCTGCCTCCCGCAACCCGGTGGTGAACAACGCGCTGCGATTTATCTCGTACCTTGGCCTCGCGCTGCCCAATTTCCTGCTGGCGCTGATCATCATGCTGATCGCGACCGTCTATTTCGGGGACTCGCTGTCGGGGCTGTTCTCCAAGGAGTTTCGCGACGCGCCCTGGTCATGGGACAAGTTCGTCGACTTTGCCTCGCGCGCCTGGCTGCCGATCTTCATTCTGGGCTGGTCGGCCACGGCCTTTGCGCTGCAGACCGTGCGCGCGCTGATGCTGGACGAGCAATCCAAGCTCTACGTGACCGCCGCCCGCGCCCGCGGCCTCTATGGGCGGCAATTGCTGTGGCGGTACCCCGCGCGGCACGCGCTGGGGCCCATCGTCAATTCGCTGGGCTTCGACCTCAACCGTATCTTCAACGAACTGCCCATCGTGGCGGTGATCCTGACCCTGACCGAGGCGGGTGCGCTCCTGCTCGAGGCGCTGGCGCGGTCGAATGACCAACAACTGGCGGGCGCGATCATCTTTTTGCTGACGGCGACCATCGTCGGGCTGAACTTTGTCACGGATGTCGCGCTGGCCGCGCTTGATCCGCGGATGCGCAACTCGGTCATCGGGGGCAAACGCGCATGACGGAAATTTCCCAAAGCGCGAAGGAGGCATATTTCACCGCCTCTCAAGGCCAGCTGATCTGGGCGCGGTTCCGCAAGCAGACAGGGGCGATGGTGGCGGCGATCATCCTCGGCATCCTGATCCTGATGGGCCTTTTTGCCGATTTCGTCGCGCCCTACGATCCGAACCTCGCAGGTGCCAACCAGGATTACACCAACGGGGCACCGCAAATTCCACGCTTTTGCGACGACGCGGGCTGTTCCGCCCGCCCGTTCATCTACGGGGTCAAGCGCGAGCGGTCGCTCGCCACGAATTTCCGCTGGGTCACCACCGTCGACACCGAGGACCGCCGCTATGTCCAGTTCCTGGTGCGCGGCGACACGTATCAGTGGTTCGGCGTCACGCTCGATCGGCATCTGTTCGGCGTGGACGAAGGCAAAATCCACCTGTTCGGCACCGACGATCTGGGCAAGGACATCTTCAGCCGCACCTTTCACGCGATCCGGACATCGCTGGCCGTGGGCACACTAGGCGTCGTGATCTCGTTCGTGATGGCGCTGACCATCGGCGGCATCGCGGGGTTTTACGGTGGTTGGATCGACGGCGTGCTGCAGATGATCACCGATGCGATCCGAACGGTGCCTGCCATCCCGCTCTTTATGGCGCTGGCCGCGTTCATTCCCGACACCTGGAGCGCGGAGATGCGGTTTTTCTTCATCTCCATCATCCTCGGCCTCATCGGTTGGCCCACACTGGCGCGGCGCGTCCGCACCCACCTGCTGGTCGAGCGCAATCAGGACTACGTGCTGGCGGCCAAGCTGTCGGGTGCAGGATCGGGCCACATCATCCGGCGCCATCTGCTGCCCAGCTTCACCAGCTATATCATCGTCGATCTGGTCATCTCGTTTCCCTACATGGTGCTGTCGGAAACCGCGCTCAGTTTCATCGGGCTGGGGCTGAAGGATCCGGTGACGTCGCTGGGTGTGCTGTTGCAGAACACCACGCAGGCGGACGTGCTGCTGAACTATCAATGGTACTTCATCCCCGTCCTGTTCTTTGTCGCGCTGGTCATGGCGTTCGTCTTTGTCGGGGACGGGCTGCGCGATGCCGCCGACCCCTATGGGGAGCATGGCAAATGACCCTGCTCGACGTCGAAAACCTGACCATCCGGTTCAAGACGGACGAAGGTTTGATCACGGCGGTCGAGGATGTGTCGTTTCACATAGCACCCGGTGAGGTGTTGGGGTTGGTGGGCGAAAGCGGGTCGGGCAAGTCAGTGACCGCCAAGGCGCTGATGCAACTCAACGGACGCAACACCGTCTATGACCCGGCCTCGCGCATCACGCTGCATGGTGACCGTGACATCGATGTGCTGGGCCTGCGGCGCGAGCGGGACATGACGCCCATTCGGGGCGGTGAAATTTCTATGATCTTTCAGGAACCCATGGCCAGCTTTGCCCCCGCGCTCACCGTTGGCGCGCAGATGATCGAACAGCTGCGGATCCATACGGATCTGTCGAAAAAGGCGGCGCGCGACTTGTCAATCGAGATGCTGGATCGTGTGGGCATCACCGAACCACACAGGCGCATCGACCAATATGTGTTCGAGTATTCGGGCGGGATGCGTCAGCGCGCCATGATCGCCATGGCCCTGTCGACCCGGCCCCGCCTGCTGATCGCGGACGAGCCGACAACCGCGCTCGATGTCACGATCCAGCGGCAGGTGCTGGACCTGATGCGCGACCTGACGGCCGAGTTCGGCATGTCGATCCTGTTCATCACCCACGATCTTGGCGTGATCGCGCAGATCGCCGACCGGGTCGCGGTGCTCTATCTCGGCCGGATCATGGAGATGGGGCCGGTGCGCGACGTGCTGCGCACCCCCGCCCATGCCTATACCCGCGGGTTGCTGAACGCCCTGCCCGACCTCGACAATCTGGATGCGCCGCTGACCCCGATCCCGGGCGACATCCCCTCGCCCCTGGAACGCCCGGCAGGCTGCGTCTTTCACCCGCGCAACCCCGAACTGGCGCCCGGCTCGCGTTACGAACGCGACATGCCACCGCTGACCGAAGTGCGCCCGGGCCATGTGGCCGCACTGTTTCCCGAGGATGCCACATGACCCCCCTGGTCCGGATCGAGGATTTGACGGTCGCCTTTCCCCTGGGCCGCAGCCTGCTGGGCACGCCGCCGATGCTCAAGGCGGTCAAGAATGTGACGCTGGACATCCCCAAGGGCAGCTTTGTCGGGTTGGTCGGCGAAAGCGGGTCTGGCAAGACGACGCTGGGGCGCGCGATCCTCATGGCCGCACCGATCAGCGCGGGGCGGATCACCTATGACGACGGCACCAACCGCTTCGATATCGGACAGATGACGGCCAAGGCGGAACGCGCCTTTCGTGCCGAGGCGCAGTTGATCTTTCAGGACCCCTACGCCGCCCTCAGCCCGCGCATGACCGTGCGCGACATCATCGCCGAACCGCTCGAGGTGCTGGGCCTCACCCACAGCCGCGCCGAAACCGACGCCCGCGTGCGCGACATCGCCGCCAAATGCCGGATCAACCTCGAACATCTGCGCCGCTACCCGCATGCCTTTTCCGGCGGCCAGCGACAGCGCATCTCGATCGCGCGCACGTTGGCAGCCGGGCCGAAATTCGTGGTCGCCGATGAATGTGTCGCCGCCCTCGACGTGTCGATCCAGGCCGACATCCTGAACCTGCTCAAACAGCTGCAGCGTGACCTCGACCTGACCTTTCTGTTCATCAGCCATGACCTCAGCGTGGTGGCGCATGTCTGCGACTACCTCGCCGTGATGTATCTGGGCGAGATCGTCGAAGAGGGGCCGACGCGCGCGATCTTTGCCAACCCGCAACACGACTACACCCGCACCCTGCTGGCCGCGATCCCGTCGCTCGACCCCGATCAGCGCAGCCGTGTGGTGCGCAACTGAAAGGTCCGCCATGCCCGATTATGACCTCGACAACGCCTACGAGATCGATGGCCCCGACAGCGCCAAGGCGCTGTATGGCACCTGGGCCGACACCTACGACAGCAGCTTTGGGGTCGGATGGGGCTACATCGCCCCGCGCGAGATCGCCCGCATCTACGCAGACCTCAGCGACGGGGACGCGCCGATCCTCGACATCGGCGCAGGCACGGGCCTTGTGGCCGAGCATCTGGGCGACTGTGTCGTGGACGGCATCGACATCACGCCCGAGATGCTGGATGTCGCGGCGGCGAAAGGGCTCTACCGCAATCGCATCGTCGGCAACCTGCTGGAGCCGCTCACGATGGCGACGGACAGCTATGGCGGCGTGATCTCGTCCGGCACCTTCACCCACGGCCATGTCGGGCCCGAATGCCTGCCGGAACTTCTGCGCGTGACGCGCCCCGGCGCGCTCTTTGTCTGCGGTTGCATCCCGCCCGTCTTCGACGGCATGGGGTTCGGCTCGGCACTGGCCGTGCTGAACGCGCGCGGGCACATCGGCGACCTCAGTTTCCGCGACATCCCGATCTATGAGGGCAAGGACCACCCGCACGCCGCCGACCGTGGCCTTGTCATGGTCTTCCGCACATGCTGACGCAGGCCAAGCCCGAAGATGCCGCAGCACTCAATCGCCTGATCGAAGTCGCGTTTGTACCCTATGTTCAGGTCCTTGGCAGGGATTGGCCCGGACCGTACCCCTGGCTCCCCGATGCCATCGCGGCAGGCCGGGTGCTTTGGGTCGAGGACAAGGCAGGCTGCGTCGTGATCAACCGCGATGACGATAGCTTGGTGATCGAACAGATCGCCATCGACCCGGATCACCAGGGCCGTGGCACAGGCCGCCGCGCCATGGACGCGCTCGAGGCGCTGGCGCGCAAGGTCGGTTTCAAAGAGATGACGCTCTACACCGCTCAGTTGCACACGGATCTTGTCGCGTTCTATTCCTCGCTGGGCTTTCGCGTCACCGACATCCGGCCGCCCGCGTCGGGCAAGGACGATGTCCCGCGCATCCACATGACCAAACCTCTCGTCTGAAGGACCCTCCTATGCACGACCCAGCCTTTTCCGCCCCCGGACGCTTTTGGCGCGGCAACCTGCACACGCATTCCAACCGGTCCGACGGGATGCTGGAGCCGCAAGAGGTCTGCCGCCGATACAAGGCTGAAGGCTATGATTTCATCGCGCTGACCGACCATTTCATCGGCGTCTACGACTATCCCATCGTGGATACGGTGCCGTTTCGCGATGCGAGCTTCACCACCCTTCTCGGGGCCGAAGTGCACTCCGGCGCGATGGAAAATGGCGAGCTGTGGCACATCCTGGCCGTTGGCCTACCACCCGATTTCGCGCCCTCGAATACGCCGGCCTTTGTGCCCGTCGACGACCAGGAAACCGGCCCGGAACTGGCGCAGCGCGCGCGCGATGCAGGCGCTTACGTGGCTGTTGCGCATCCCGAATGGGGCGGTCTCAGCCTCGCGGATGCGCGATCGCTCGAGGCGGCCCATGCCGTGGAGGTCTACAACCACGGCTGTCAGGTCGGCGCCGACCGGGCCGAGGGGTTCTGGCACCTCGACCGCCTGCTCGAAGAGGGGCGCCGCCTCACGCTCTGCGCCACGGACGATGCCCATTTCAGCGAGCCCGATCATTTCGGCGGCTGGACCATGGTCAAGGCCGATGAGAACACGCCGGAGGCGCTGCTCGCAGCGTTGAAGCAGGGCCACAGCTACGCCTCCACCGGTCCCGCCATCCACAACGTGATCTGGTCGGACAGCGAGGTGGTCGTCGAATGCTCTGCCGCCGCCTCGGTCATCGTGCAGGGCAAGGGCTGCGCCGCCGTGGCGCAGCACGGCGAAAGCATGACGCGCGTCACCGTCCCGCTGGCCCGCTTTGTGAACAGCCCCTGGCTGCGCCTTACGGTCGTGGACCGCGCGGGCAAACGGGCGTGGACAAACCCGGTCTGGAAATAGCGGGGCGGCGGAGGCCAAGCGGGCGATCTGCGTGCCTCACCCCCTGCGCCAGGATCATCGCCGCTCTGCCTTTCATCGAAAGGCGGGCACGTCTTTGTAACGGCCGCGCACACAGCTGCGTCCCATGCAAACTGCGCGTCGAAGGACTGCCAGGCCCGCGCGGGACGAAGGCGACCTTCGCGGCGCTTGCACAAAAGCACGCCGAATTTGTACGAGACGTCAGTGTCGGCGTTGCGTCTCCAGAGGAATTAGAGGGCAATCTTTACGGGATCGATAAAACCAACCCGTCGGAATGCTACGACCCTTTTGGGCCTCAGAAGGAGATCGGCCCGAGGTAATATGGCATCGTCCACACCCCGCGCAGACCGGCAACGCCCGGCCTTGACGCCCCGCGCCTCAGCCGTCCGGGAACGCCTGGCCAAAGGCGCGCGTGCCGGGCGCGGTAACGTGGATCGCGCGCTGGCCGGGGATGCGACGTAGCCAGCCCATGTCTTCCATCCGGGTCAACAAGGCGCGGCCAAGGCTGCCCGCCAGGTGGTTGCGGCGTTCCGACCAGTCCAGGCATGTGCGGCAAAGCTTCGTGCGCCCCGCCTGCAACGAGCCAAGATCGACACCAAGCCCGGTGATGAACGCAGCCCCTGCCCCGGTCAGCGCCACATCCTCGCCGTCTTCGGCCAGCAGATCACGTGCGATCATGCTGCGATACATCTGCACGCCCATGCGCCCCGCCAGATGGTTATAGCACACCCGCGCCACCTGCATCTGCGCATCGCGTGGCCCCGTGCGCACCCGTGTGGCGCCGCGCCGCGCGGCGAGACCCATCAGCGCCTCAAGGACGGCGGCCACCTCCGCATCGGCCAGCTGAAAATACTTGTGGCGGCCCTGCTTGCGCGGGGTCAGCAGCCGTGCGTCGGCCAGTTTCGACAGGTGCCCGCTCGCCGTGGGCAGGGCCACGCCCGCCTCCTCGGCCAGTTCCGACGCGGTCAGTGCGCGGCCATCCATCAACGCGGTCAGGATATTGGCCCGCGCCGGATCACCGATCAGCGCCGCGATGTGAGAGATGTCGGGACCTTCCTTCATAGTTTGACCGTAACCAAAGCATTCACGTCACGCAACGGGCTAGAACACGCCCAAAGCCAACGAGGAGACGCCCATGCTGACCTGCATCATCCAGTACCAGATTGATCCCACCAAACGCGCCGCCTTTGCCGAATACGGGCAACGCTGGGCCGAGGCCATCCCACGCTGCGGCGCGGATCTGATGGGGTATTTCGCCCCGCACGAAGGATCCGCAACGCTTGCCTATGGCATCTACCACATCGAAAGCCTAGCCGCCTACGAGGCGTACCGCGCGCGCCTGGCCGCCGACCCGGTGGGGCACGAGAACTATGTGTTTGCGCAATCCGAGAAATTCATCCTCAAGGAAGACAGGACGTGGCTGACGTCCGTCGCCGCAGCGGGAGGCACAAAATGATCGCCGTCATTTTCGAAGTTTGGCCCAAGGACGGCCACCGGGAGGGGTATTTGCGGCGTGCCGCGGCCCTCAAGGCGCATCTGTCGGACAGTTCCGGCTTTGTCTCCGTAGAACGGTTCGAGAGCCTAGCAGAGCCGGGCAAGCTCCTGTCGCTGTCCTTCTGGGAGGACGAGGCCGCACTGGAACAGTGGCGACGACTGCCCGACGGAGCTGGGGTTCACTCTGGAGTTCGAGACAAACCAGATGGGGGTCCAGGAAGCGTTTTACGGCTCCGTCATACTTGTGAGCGCACCGACGATGTGACGGTGGACGCGGCGCGCTACTATCGGATCAGAAAATTCAGATACAGGGCTAAAGCTTCCACTTCAGGTTCTTCCGATTGATCAGCACAAATCCAGTCACCACCGCAAGCGGTATACCTGGGAAGATGAACAACAAGATCGGATTTATCCAGACCAGCGATATGAAAAAGAAAGCTACTGGTATCCAAAACAGTAGCCACAGCAAGCCACTCCAAAAGAGGGCCTCGATACTTGGTGTCGGGGTCTTTTTTCTTTGTGCCATGTCTTGGACATAAGCCTCCGCAGAATATCTTGCAACAAGGTTGAGTGCCTGGTGCAGTTGTTTGTCTGGGACCCGATAATTCCGGAACACCGGGACGCGCAAAGCGCTGGCCGCGACGTGCATTTCGACGGCTACCGGCTGCGCGTGGCGGGCGTGATCCGCGACTATGGCATGACCGACCGCGCGGAGGCCCCTGCCGACAGCCGCGCCCTGCATGATGGTTAGGGCGCAGGATGGGTTTTTAGCGCATCCTCGCCCCGCCCGCACACGCGCAACCTTAACAGTGGATAAGCCGCCGCCGTAACCCATTGATTTTCCGTGGTCGCACAGCGCCCCGACGCGGGATATCCCATGGACATCCCCATCCCGATCCGCCAAGGCTCCGCCCATGAACACCGCCCCACAGATCACGCCGCTGAGCTGGCTCATGGTGGCCACCCTCGGCCTGACCTGGGGCGGCACCTTTCTCGTCACCGAACTGGCGCTCGAGAGGCTGACGCCCTTCTGGCTGGCCGCGGGTCGGATCGGATTTGCCAGCGTCCTGATGATCGTCATTTGGGCGGCGATGGGCTTTCGCCTTTTCTCCGCACCGCCCACACGCGGGGCCCTGACCGCCCTCACCACCATCGGCGCGCTCAGCTCTGCGGTGCCGTTCATGATGCTGGCCTGGGGCCAGCAATTCGTCACCTCCGGCTTTGCCGGCGTCTCCATGGCCTCGGTCGCGCTGATCGTGCTGCCGCTGGCGCATTTCCTCGTCCCCGGCGAGCAGCTCACCTGGCGCAAGACGCTGGGGTTCCTCATCGGTTTTGCCGGGGTCTGCGTGCTGCTGGGCGGCCAAGCCTTCGAGGCGACCGGCACCCGCATGGAACCCTTTGGCCGCGCGGCCTGCATCGGGGCCGCATCGTGCTATGGCGTGTCGTCGATCCTGATGCGCCGCCTGCCCGCAATCGATCCCATCGGCCTGGCCACGGTCCTGCTGCTGATCGCGGCCGTGATCGTGCTGCCCGCCGCCTGGATCGTCGAGGGGCCACCGCCCCTGCCGGACACGCGCACGCTGATCATCATCGCCTTTCTCGGCCTCATCCCGACCGCCGCCGCCAATTTCCTGCGCGTGCTGGTGATCCGCAGCGCGGGGCCCGTGTTCATGTCGCTCACGAATTATCAGGTGCCTGTCTGGTCAGTTGTGCTGGGCGCGCTGATCCTGGCCGAGCCGCTGCCCGGCTCGCTCCTTTGGGCGATGGTGCTGATCCTTGCGGGCGTCGGCCTGAGCCAATACGGCGCGTTCCGCCGCCTCTTTGCCCGCTAGGCGGACACGGCGCTTTCCACCGCTTGCACTACGTGATCCACGCTCGCCTCGAGCACGGCGGCGTCCTCGCTTTCGGCCATCACACGGATCAACGGCTCGGTCCCCGATTTGCGGATCAGCAACCGCCCGTTGCCGTTGAGCTGCCCTTCGGCCTCGGCGATGGCGGACTTGACCGTCTCCATCTCGAGCGGGGCCTGACCCGCGGCGAACCGCACATTCTTCAAAAGTTGTGGCACCGGATCAAAGACATGCAACACCTCGCTTGCCCGTTTGCCCGTCCGCACCAGTTCCGCGAGGAACTGCAGCCCGGCCAGCAAACCGTCACCGGTGGTTGCATGATCCGTCATCACGATATGGCCCGATTGCTCGCCGCCGAGGTTGAAGCCACCCGACCGCATGCGTTCGACCACATAGCGGTCGCCCACGGCCGTCCGCTCGAGCCGAAGGCCACGCCCTTCGAGAAACCGTTCGAGGCCGAGGTTCGACATCACGGTCGCGACCAGCGCGTCGCCCTTGAGCAGGCCGTCCTCGGCCCAGCGGGCGGCCATGAGCCCCATGAACTGATCGCCGTTGCCCACATTCCCTTGCTCGTCGAGCAGGATCACACGGTCCGCATCCCCATCCAGACAAATGCCCACATCCGCCCCATGCGCCACGACCGCCTCGGCCGCGGTTTGGGGATGGGTCGAACCGCAGCCATCGTTGATGTTGTGCCCGTTCGGCGTCACGCCCACGGGGATCACGGTGGCGCCCAGCTCCCACAAGGCCTCGGGTGCCACGCGGTAGGCCGCGCCGTTGGCGCAATCCACGACCACCTTGAGCCCATCGAGGCGCATCGCGCGGGGAAACGAGGATTTCAAGCGCTCCACATAGCGGAACCGGCCATCGTCGATCCGCTTGGCCCGCCCGATCTCGCCCGAGGGGACGGGATCCACGCCTTCATCGACCAGCCGCTCGATCTCGGCCTCCGCTGCATCGCTCAGCTTGAAGCCATCGGGGCCAAAGAACTTGATCCCGTTGTCCTGCGCCGGGTTGTGGCTGGCCGAAATCATGACGCCCAGATCCGCGCGCATCGACCGGGTGAGCAGCCCCACCGCCGGCGTCGGCACCGGCCCCAACAGCAGCACGTTCATGCCGGTGCTGGTCAGCCCCGCCGTCAGTGCATTTTCGAACATGTAGCCCGACAGGCGCGTGTCCTTGCCGATCACCACCCGGTGCACGCCATGCGCGTCCCGTCGGAAATACCGCCCCACGGCGGCCCCGATGCGCAAGGCCATCTCAACCGTCATCGGGGCGATGTTGGCCGTGCCGCGTACCCCGTCTGTCCCAAAGAGCTTTGTCATGTGTCAGGATTTGCCACAGACGCGCGCCATAGCGCAATGGCCTGCGCATGCTCGGCGACATCGTGCACGCGGATCGTCTGGACGCCTTGCGCAAGCGCCGCAAGTGCCACACCGATGGAGCCGGGCGCGCGATCCCGCGCCTCCGGCGCGCGGCCCAGGGTCCCGATAAAACGCTTGCGCGACGCGCCCAGCAGGACCGGGACACCGAGGCCGTGAAACAGGCTGATCCGGTTGAGGAGCGCCAGATTGTGGTCGAGCGTTTTGCCAAAGCCGATGCCGGGATCGGCGATGATGTTCCCCGTGGCTATCCCCGCCGCGTGCAAGGCCACAATGCGCTCATGCAGGAAGTCATAAACGTCCAGCAACACATTGTCGTAGGTTGGATTTTTCTGCATCACCTGCGGATCGCCCTGCGCATGCATCACGCAAACGGGCACGTTGCGCGCCGCACAGAGCGGGGCCAGATCGGCATCGAATGTAAAGCCTGACACATCGTTAACCATCGTCGCGCCCACGTCCAACGCGGCCTCTGCCACCGCCGCCTTGCGCGTGTCGATCGAGATGGGTGTGGTGACACCGGCATCGCGCAGCGCGGCGATCACGGGGGCGGTGCGGCGGATTTCTTCGGTGGTGGCCACAGTCTCTGCGCCGGGCCGGGTGGATTCGCCGCCGACATCGATGATGGTGGCACCGGCCGCGACCATGGCTGTGGCATGTGCCACGGCGGCGGCAATGTCATCGTGCTGACCACCGTCCGAAAAGCTGTCCGGCGTGACGTTGAGAATGCCCATGATATCAGGCATATCCGCCGCCGCATTGAAGCGGTGGATCACCTCTGGATCAAGATCATCGACCGCCATCACCACCGCTGCCTGCGTGCGCGACAGCACCTCGACATGGGTGAACCAGCACGCGCCAAAGCGCACCGCCCCGCTGGGCCTTGCAGGCCCCGTTTGCAGCAGCGGGCGGACGTGCCGCATCTACAGTTGCGCTTGGCTGATGGGGATATGGCGCAGGGCGACCGGCGCCTTGACCGGGCCATCCGTGCCGATCACCAGCATCTCGCGCGCATCGAACGTGGCGGCGAACCATGAGGCGAGCGCCACGGCGTCCGCGCCCTTGGCCGATGGGCCATCGACGGAGTCCAGCACAACCTTGGACGGCGCCCAGACACAGATCTGATCATTGCGCATGGCCCAGTCCAGCTCGGTCCGGGTGTCGACCACCGTGCAGCGCCCGTCGCGCGCCGCAAGCACCCAGGCGTTTTGTTCAATCGCCAAGAGGTCGATGCGCCGTTGCGCCAGCGGGTGGCTGGCTTGCGGCGCGTCGGTATCGGCGGGACCGACGCAAAAGATCAGTGGGCGGCCCATATCCTCAAGCTGGTCGATCCAGCCGGTCAGGTGCGGCGACGCAATGGCGGCATTTGACAGGTACACAAGCTCGGGCTGGGGCGTATCCTCTGAAATCTCTTCGACGACGGGGCCCACGGCGACACGGCTGCGCACAATCTCGACGCCCAACGCACCGGGGCCGCGATCCAGCTTTTCGATGCGGACAAAGACGCGCATGGCCTGCGGCTCGACCAGGATCCGGTCGGCCACCCGTTCGGCCAGCGTTTCCAACAGGTTGAGCCGTTCCGCCGCCAGCTCGAAGGTGATCGCCTCAGTCACCTTGTCATAGCTCAGGATACGGTCCACATCATCCTCCAGCGCATCGGTCTGGGGCCGCACCTCGACCACGATGTTGAAACAGATGCGCTGCGTCACACCGCGTTCGGCCTGAAAGGCGCCGATCTCGACCTCGACAATATGGTCGCGCACCGAGATCCGGTCGCGCGGTGCGGCATCGGCAGTGGCCACCGACCGCTCAGACGGGTGGGAAAAGGCGAGGCGGATTTCAGAGGGCATTGCAGGCGTCCGGTTTGTCGTCACTGCGCCCTTCTAGCGCCACTGCCCAAGGGGCAACAGGGCCAAAGGCGGCCCCGCAGCCTCTGATTGCGGCATCGCGCTCAGTTGCTCGATGCGGTGCGAAAGGTGTGACGGTAAAACCGGTGCACACCGATCGAGGCGGTGTGGGTGTAGACCCGGCTCCAGCGCGGCCGCACGGCGGTGGTGTGGTAGTGCGTGGCACCCTGGGTCAGTTCGGGCGCACGACCATCGAGCACGGCGCGCGCGATCTTGGCCACACGGTCCCAGGCCCGCGGCTCACCGATCCGCTCGGGGTAGCCGTCGCAGGTATAGGTGAACTGGCACTGGTACTTGCGGCCCGTGCCCTGGTTGATCACACCGCAGACATTGCCGGGAAAGCGCGCGCTTTTCACACGGTTCATGATGACCTCGGCCACGGCGAACTGCCCCTTGACCGTTTCGCCCCGCGCCTCGAAATACAGCGCTTCGCTCAGGCACCGCCAATGGGCGTTGCCCGACGCTTTGGGCTGCGCATCCACCCAGGATCGCGACAATTGCACCGGGCTATCTGATGACAGCGCGGGCGCGGTCAGCATCGCCTGCAACCGGTCCGACGGCACGGCGCGCAGCCCCCGCTCTTCTGCGGCGCGCAGCGTATCGCCTGTTGGTGCGGACGTCTCGGCCAAACCGACCGTTGCAGTTGTGGCCAGACAAAGCACGGCCCAATAAATTTTCGAAACAAACCCACGCATCACAAAACCCCCAGTCAAGTGCAAACTCGGCGGATTTAGTGAAAAATTTCAGCGCCGTCCAGTTTTAGGCCAGCACGCGCGGTGCATAGCCGCCTTGCGCCCGACCAATACGTTTGGTGCGGCCCAAAGATGCGGTGGATGGCCAGGTTTGCGCTACTCGATCTTGTGGGAAATCGCCAATTGTGCGGCAGCAAGCCGCGCCACCGGCACACGGAACGGAGAGCAGGACACATAGTCGAATCCGGCCTGCCGACAGAAGGCGATTGATTCGGGGTTGCCCCCGTGTTCACCGCAGATCGACAGCGTGAGGTCGGGATGCGCCGCCCGCCCCCGTTCCGAGCCGAGCTTGAGCAATTCGCCGACCCCCTCGACATCGAGCGAATGGAACGGATCTTCGGCAAACACCTCTTGCCGGACATAGTCGGACATGAACCGGCCCGCGTCATCCCGGCTGAGGCCATAGGTCATCTGCGTCAGGTCGTTGGTGCCAAAGCTGAGAAAGCTGCAGTGCTGCGCAATCTCGCCGGCGCGTAGCGCGGCGCGGGGTGTCTCGACCATCACGCCGAGGCGATAGTCAAACCGGGCGCCCGTTTCGGTGGCCACGGCCGCAGCGACACCGTCGACGCGGCTGCGCACCAGCTCGACCTCGCGCTTGGCACTGACCAGCGGGATCATGATCTCGGGCACGACCGGTTCGCCCTTGCGGCTCGCCTCGACCGTCGCCTCAAAGATGGCGCGGGCCTGCATGTCGTAGATCTCGGGCACGGTGATCCCCATGCGCACGCCGCGCATGCCCAGCATGGGGTTGTATTCCGCCATCTCCTCGACCCGGCGCGTCACATCCGACAGCGGCAGATCCAGCGCATCGGCCAGCTCTCGCTGGCCATTGCGGTCGCTGGGCAGAAACTCGTGCAGGGGCGGGTCGAACAGGCGAATACAAACCGGCTTGCCCTGCATGATCCGGAAAAGCTGTGTGAAATCATCGCGCTGCATCGGCAGCAGCCGTTCCAGCACGGCGCGGCGGTCATCGCTGGTCTCGGCAAAGATCATCTCGCGCATGACGGTGAGGCGACCGGGTTCAAAGAACATGTGTTCGGTCCGGCACAGGCCGATGCCCTGGGCATCGAAATTGCGCGCCGTCTGGGCGTCTGCGGGCGTGTCGGCGTTGGCGCGGATGTCAATGTCACGCTCGGTGTCCGCCCAGTCCATCAGATCGTGAAAGGCATCATCCAGCGCGGCCTCCAGCATCTCGGGCGCACCGAGCAGGATGGTGCCGCTGGAGCCGTCGACGGTCACCACATCGCCTGCCGAAATCACCCGGCCATCATGGGCCACCAGTTGCCCCTTGCCGGGTTGAAAGCGCATGTCGCTCACCCCCACAACGCAAGGCAGGCCGATCCCGCGGCCGATCACGGCGGCATGGCTGGTCACCCCCCCGCGTTCGGTGATCACCGCGCTGGCGGCGTGCATGCCGCGAATGTCCTCTGGCGCGGTTTCGCGGCGCACGAGGATGCAATCCTCGCGCCGGGCGGCGCTCGCTTGTGCCTCGGTCGCGGAAAACACCACGCGCCCCGTTGCGGCGCCGGGGCTGGCGGGGATCCCGCTGCCGATCACGTCACGCTTGGCGTGACGGTCGACCTGACGGTGCAACAGCTCGTTCAGCGTGCGCGGCTCGACCCGCATCAGCGCCTCTTGCGTCGGGATGATCCCGTCGCGGGCCAGTTCGACGGCGATGCGCACCGTGGCGCGCGACGACCGGGACACGCGCACACCATCCAGAATGTGCAACTGACCGTTCTCGATGGTAAATTCCACCTGCATCTCTTCGCGCAACCTCTCGCGCATCAGCCGCGCGTGGGCAACAAGCTGGGCAAAGGCCTCGGGCACGTGCTCTTCGAGCGAAGGGCCGCGCGGGTCGCGCGTGATGTACAGGCTGGCCGCATCGCCCGACAGCGCATCACGGCCCTGGCTTTGACGCAGATAACGCCCGGTGATCTGAGGTTTACCGGTCTTGGACGACACAAGCTGCAGCACGCCCGACCCACTTTCGCCACGGCCCATGCCGAACGCCATCTGTTGGATCACAAGGCCCAAGCCCGCATCCGCCGGAGCGCCTTTGGCCTGCCGCAGCAGCCGCGCCGACGTCCCCTCCCAGGCGCGCGCCATGGATTTCAGCACGCCGGTCAGCTGGGCCGCGCGGGTGGCGGGGAACGGGGTTTCCATCTCGGCCTCGTAGGCCTCGAGCGCGCGGCGCAGCGCGTCCGTCCCCTCCCCCTCGATGTCGTCGAACATATCCGGATCCAGCCTGTCGACATGGATCGCATAGGCCTGGACAAAGCGGAAAAAAAGCGCGGTGGCCGCATCCACCCCCAACGTGCCGCAGAGCGTTTCGAACCGCGCATCGTTCATGCCGATGTTGAGCACGGCCGACGGGCCGCCCCAATCGGGGTCCTCGGACGAGGGGCGAACGCACAGCAGCGCGTCGCGCGGGAACTGGGTGAGAATGGCGTCGATATCGGGGAAATGCCCCTTGGCGATGTCGAGCACGGCGTCGAAGGACAGGGCCACCGTCTTGGGGACGGGCAGCGCGAGACGCGCCAGCCTTTGCAAGCACTTGGCCCGCCCGCCATGGGTTTCGGCGGTGATGGGCGCATTGGGCGTGACAAGCGTCGTGTCGGGGTTATTCTGCACTGCGGCATGCCTCCTGTTCGAGGCGCAGCATAGCCAGTCCGATTGACCTTACAAGGGGTTACGGCAGCGCAGGGGCCGGGCCATCTGGCGGGTGGTGGCCATGCGCGACCCGTGCGCCGTTTGACCCGTCGGAGGGGGGGCAGCCCCCCGGCTGCGCCTTCCCCCGGAGTGTTTGGAAAGAGAAGAAGATCAGCCTTCGATCCGGGTGAGGTCTGCGACGGAGAGGCAGAGGGTGCGGATGCGGCTGAGCAGGTTCAGGCGATTGCGGCGGATCGTCTGGTTGTCCGCGTTGATCTGGACAGCCTCAAAAAAGGCGTCGATCGGGGTGCGCAAGCTGGCCATCGCCTGCATGGCGGTGGCGAAGTCCTGTTGTTCCATCGCGGGGGCGATTTTGGCGTCGGCCGCGTCGAGTGCGGTGAAGAGCGCGCGTTCCTCGTCCGTTTCGGCGAATTTGGCATCGGCGCCATAGGAGTATTCGACGCCGTCGGCGTCCTCGGCCTGGGTGAGGATGTTGTTGGCACGTTTGAAGCCCTGAATGAGGTTTTCACCATCATCGGTCTTGAGCGTGTCGTTGAGCGCAGTGGCGCGTTTGACGAGGAGGGCCAGGTCGTCATTTTGGGGCATGGCGATGCAGGCGTCGATGATGTCGTGGCGGACGCCTTGGTCGCGCAGGTAGACCTTGAGGCGGTCGTGGAAGAAGGCGAGGAGGTCTGTGGGGGACTGCATCACCAAGCGAAGATCGTCGGAGGGCTCGCTCTCGGAAGATACGAGTTCGTCCGATACCATGTTTTCCAACCTAGCTTTGAAAGCGTCAACTAGAGTGCTGTCGCCAACGCTCGCCTCGGCGTGCAAGGACATACCCGCCAATATCCGTTTCCAAACCGGAACGCTCAGATCGTTTTCGAGGATAAGACGTATGACACCCAAAGCTGCGCGCCTAAGCGCAAATGGGTCCTTGGACCCCGTTGGCTTCTCATCAATCGCCCAAAATCCTGTCAGCGTGTCCAGTTTGTCGGCCAGTGCCACGGCGACCGAAACAGGCGCTGTGGGCACGTCGTCAGACGGGCCCAGCGGTGAGTAGTGCTCTTGGGCGGCGGCGGCGACGGCCTGGTCTTTACCTGCGGCGGCGATGTAGTAGCGGCCCATGAGGCCTTGCAATTCCGGGAACTCGTAGACCATTTCGCTGCTGAGGTCGGCTTTGGCGAGGCGGGCGGCATCTTCGGCCATGTCCGGGTCGGCGCCGACCACGGGGGCCAGTTCGCGGGCGAGGGCTGCGATACGCTCGATCCGGTCGGCCTGACTGCCCAGCTTGTTGTGGAACGTCACGTTTTTCAGCGCGTCGGTCCAGACGCTCATGTCGGACTTCGCCACGCGCAGATCGTTTTCCCAGAAGAACTTGGCATCCGCCAGCCGTGCGCTCAGCACCTTTTCATTGCCCGCGAGGATCGTGGCACCGTCATCCGCCGTCTCGCGGTTGGCCACGGTGATGAAACGCTCGATGCGGCCCGTCTTGGGGTTCTTGACGGAGAAGAACTTCTGGTGCTCTTTCATTGAGGTTTGCAACACCTCGGGCGGCAGGTCCAGAAACGCATCACCGATGCGGCCCATCAGGACCACGGGCCATTCGACAAGGCCCGCAACCTCGGCCAGCAACCCCTTGTCCTCGACCACCTCGAGCCCGCTGGCAAAGGCCATGTTGGTGGCGTCGTGCCAGATCGCCTCGGCCCGTTCCGCCGGATCGAGCACCACACAGGCGCGTTTGAGCTTGGCCGCGTAGTCATCGAAGGACGTGACGGCAAAGCGGCCCGGGGCCATGAACCGGTGCCCTTCGGTGGTGTCGGATGCCGCGAACCCGTCAACCTGCATCGGCACGACGCTATGGCCCGCCTCATCCGTCAGGATGCAGAGGATGGATTGCAGCGGGCGGACCCATTTCAGACTGCCACTGCCCCATCGCATGGATTTCGGCCAGGGAAACTGTCGGATGGTCGCCTCCAGCACCTCGGCGATGATGGCGGCGGCGGGGCGGCCCGGTTTTTCGATCACGGCAAAGAGCACGTTGCCCTTGGGCGTCTCGCGTTCCTCGACCTGATCGCGGGTCAGGCCCGCGCCGCGCAGGAACCCGTCGATCGCCTTTTCGGGCGCGTCGGCACGGGGGCCCTTACGCTCTTCCCGCGTGGTGGGGCTTTGATCCAGCAACCCGTCGACCGTGAGGCACAGGCGGCGGGGGGTGGAGAAGGCCGCAGCGGAGGCATAGGTCAGCCCCGCCTCGACCAGACCGTTTGTGACCAGCTTTTTCAGGTCCTCACCGGCCCGCACCTGCATGCGCGCGGGAATTTCCTCGGAAAAGAGTTCGATCAGGAGGTCAGGCATGAGGGGACATTTCTAGAAGTTGACGACGGTTTGGATAACGACTGCGTTCGCAATATCGACGAAAAAGGCGGAAACCAAGGGCAGGATGACAAAGGCCATGGGAGACGGCCCGTAGCGTTTGGTCACAGCCGTCATATTCGCGATGGCGGTGGGGGTGGCGCCCAGGGCAAAGCCGCCGAAACCCGCGCCCAGAACAGCGGCGCGGTAGCCGCCCCCCATGAGCGGGAACAGCACGAAGAGAACAAAGGCGACCGTGATCACCGTCTGGGCGGCGAGCACCGACAGGATGGCGCCGCCCAGCGCGACAAGGGTCCAGAGCTGCAGCGCCATGAGCGACATGGCGAGAAAGGCGCCCAACGTGATCTCGGAGATGAGGGCCAGCGCGGGCGTGCGCGCGACGGGTTGGGCGCGCGGGGCAATGAGGCTACGCAGATTGGCCAGCACAATGCCCGCAATCAGGCAGGGCACGAACAGCGGGAGCTTTACGCCCGCCTCGTCCAGCGCGACCGAGGCGGCAAAGCCGATCACGATGGCGAGGTTGAGATAAAGGAGCACGCGCACGACGCCCGTGGGCGACAGCGATTCCTCGACCTCGCCGGGATCACGCTCGGGCAGGCCCCCGATGGGGCCCGCATCGGGCCGGTCGGGGGTGAGGCCGCGCCCCTCGACCAGAACGCGGGCGATGGGGCCGCCGATCAGGGCGGCAACCACGAGGCCGAGCGTGGCGACGGCCACGCCCAGCTCTTGCGCGTTGGGCAGGCTGGCGGCAGCTGCGACGTCGGGCGCCCAGGCGATGGCGGTGCCGTGCCCGCCAATAAGGGCTGCCGAGCCGAAGAGCACGCCCGCCGCAGGCGCATAGCCAAAGAGCAGCGCGCCCGCGACGCCGATGGCGTTTTGCAGGATGATCATGGCAAGCGTCAGGCCCAGCAGGATCAGGAGCGGCGTGCCGCCCGCCAAAAGGTCACCCAGCCGTGCGTTGAGGCCGATGGCGGCAAAGAACATCACCAGAAAGAGGTCGCGCGCCTGCATCTCGAAGTCGAGCACAAGGCCGGTCGTTTGATTGAGCAGCAGCGCGATAAGGGCGGCGACCAACCCGCCCGACACCGGGTCGGGAATATTGAAGCGGCGCAGCACCGCAAGGCGGGCGTTGAGCATGGTGCCCAGCAAGAACACGGCAAGCCCGAGCGTTGCCGTGATGAACGCCGGGACAGTGACGCTCATCCATCGGTGCCCTGGGGGCGTGGGCATTCCTCGCCCACGATGGTGCCGTCATAGGCCTTTTCGCCGCAATCGTTCAGCTCGTGCCAGACATAGCCGCGCCCGTCCTCGGTGATGGCGACGACGCGGTCGACACCGAAGTGGATGTTTTTCTGGCTGAGAAAGGTGAGCGCGGTGCCGGCCGTGATCTGGGCGCCGATGGCCTCGGCATCGAAACAGTCGAACCAGGGCGGTGCGTTGCGCGGGCTGAGCGGGCCCAGGCCCACATAGGTTTCGGTGAGGAGCGCAAGGCTCATGTCGGTGCGGAAACAGGCGCGGTAGCGGATGGGCGAGCTTTCGGCGTCGATGGCCTCGAACGCGGTATAGCTGATCGGCTCGGGCACGTCGGAGACGACGGAGACCAGCTGCACATCTGCGCCATCCGTGTCGGCGACCTCGGTATAAAAGCCATAGATCTGCAGGTAGTAGAGCGCCGCACCGGCGATGAGCGAAGACAGCAAAAGGACGATCCCGATTATTTTTCCGTTCATGGCAGGTCAGACCCAATAAAGGTTGATGTAAGGCCGTGTCATCGCTTCGGCCTGCGTTTGCAAGCGCTCAAAAAGCGGGATGCAGCGCACCGGGTCGTAGCGTTCGTGGGTTTCCACAAAGATGCAGTCGATGCGCGCCAGCACCGGATCGGCAAGCAGCGCCTCCAGGACGTCCCATTCGGCGCCTTCGATGTCCATCTTGAGAATGCGGATATCGCGGTCGAGACCGGCCAGAAAGCCGGGCAGGTCGACGACATCGACCATGACACCGCGCTCTGCGCTCATATCCTTGTCGTCACGCACGATCGATGAGGCGACGGTATGGGCCAGCGGTGCGTCATCCTCCCAATTGGCGGAGCGGCGCAGCACCATGCGCGTGTCTTCGGTCGACGCGGCCTTTTGATGCAGCGTGACGTTGGGCAGATCTGCGGTGTTGGTGCGCAACGCGGCAAAGGCCGCGGGATCAGGTTCAAAGCTGATGACATGGGCGCCGGTCAGGGCCATCTGACGGGTCACGACGCCCACGTTGGCCCCCAGATCGATGCACAGATCGCCCGGGCCGGTATCGGCCAGCACCTGCGCAAACGTGTCGGGCACATGCGCGCAAAGCCTGCGTTTGAGCTTGCGGTAACAGATGTGACCTGCCCGGCCCGGCAGGTGGCATCCCAGCGCCATGGCGGTTTCGAACAGGCCCCGCGGCTTGGGCCGTTGCGCGGTCGGGATCACACGTGCGCTCATCTCGTCTCCGGCCTGCTGCGCGCGCCGGCGGTATGCGACGTTTCCAGATGCTCAGTCATGGCAGCGTGGGCTCCACCGGGCCACAATCGGGCGCCCAGCTGGAACAGGTGGCGGGCTGGGTCCAGAGCCAGCCGCGCCCATCGGTCGTAACCGCCATGAACTCGTTATACCCCTCGGGGCCAAGCCGGGTGAGCGCGGTGGCCAGCTTGCCCGCGCTGTTGGCCGCCCGAATGGCATCCGCGTCCCAGCAGTCGAGGCCGGGCACCGCATCCTCGAGCAGGACAGTGCCGTTCACAACCTCGCCGCGCGCCGAAAACTGGATCAGCCGCTTGGTAAAGCCGCTGTCCATGTCGGCGCGAAAGCAACCAAAGGTCTTGCCGTCCGCATCACGCGCAATGGTCGCATCGAGCGCATTGAACGGATTGGCGAAACCGTCGGTGCTTTGGTAGCTGACGGCGTATTGCGTGAATTCCCGCATTGTGAGGTCCTGCGCGCTGGCTGGCATCGCCATGCACGCCAGGGCCATCAGTGCAGCGGCACGCATCACGCCGCATCCTCCGGCACCCAGCCCCCTGCCCGCGTCTGCACGAACGCATCGGCGCATTGCTTGGCCAGCGCGCGCACCCGCCCGATATAGGCCTGCCGTTCGGTGACCGAGATCACGCCGCGCGCATCCAGCAGGTTGAACATGTGCGAGGCCTTGATGCACTGGTCATAGGCCGGGTGGGCCATGACGATGCGCTTGCCGGTCTTGGGATCGACATGCTCCTGGGCCAGGATCTTCTGGCACTCGGCCTCCGCCTCTTCGAACTGGCGCAGCAGCACCTCGGTGTTGGCCACGTCGAAATTCCAGCGGGCGTATTCCTCTTCGGTCTGTTTGAAGATGTCGCCATAGCTCAGCGGGATCGGCGTTTGCGGATCGTTAAAGGGCATGTCCATCACATGGTCGATGCCAAGAATATACATCGCCAGCCGCTCGAGCCCGTAGGTCAACTCGCCCGAGACGGGGTGGCAGTCATGCCCGCCCACCTGCTGGAAGTAGGTGTATTGCGACACTTCCATGCCATCGCACCACACCTCCCAGCCCAGCCCCCAAGCGCCCAGCGTCGGGCTTTCCCAGTCATCCTCGACAAAGCGGATGTCGTGCAGCGCCATGTCGACGCCGATGGCCTCGAGCGAGCCCAGATACAGCTCTTGCAGATCGGGCGGCGAGGGTTTGATGAGCACCTGGTACTGGTAGTAGTGCTGCAGCCGGTTGGGGTTCTCGCCATAGCGCCCGTCGGTGGGCCGGCGCGACGGCTGCACATAGGCCGCGGCCCAGGGCTGCGAGCCGAGCGAGCGCAGGGTGGTGGCGGGGTGGAACGTGCCCGCGCCCACCTCCATGTCGTAGGGTTGCAGCACGGCGCAGCCCTTGGACGCCCAATAGGTCTGGAGGCGCAAGATGATCTCTTGGAACGACCGGGGAGCTTGGGACGTCTGGGACATGGAACGCGCCTTTGTGTGCGTGGGGATTGCGCACCTTTCCTACGGGCCTGCCCACGGATGGTCAATTGCGCGTGCGGCAATGTCTGCGTGGGGTATTCCCCCATTTCCAAGCCCGCACAATCCGGTTTATCGTGCGCCCAGAAATCAGAGCCTCAGGGCCGATCAAGGGGATGTACAGGTGATGTGGAAACGGGTGGTTGCCCTGTGGGTTGTGTTGTGTGGTTTGGCCAGCGCCACGGTGGCGCAGGACGATGGGGTCTGGGTCCAGGTCGAGGCGCAACCAAACCTGGCGGATGCCACCGACCGTGCCCGCGCCTTTGCCGCCGAATTGCCGGATGTGAACGGCTTTGCCCTGGGCGGCGGCTGGTACGGGATCGCCCTTGGCCCCTATGCGCGTACGGATGCCGAACAGGTGCTGCGCGTCTACCGCGCCGAAGGCGTGATCCCACGCGACAGTTTCATCGCCCTGCCCTCGAGCTTTCGCCAGCAGTTCTGGCCCATCGGGGCCAATGTGTTGGACCGCGGCGTGGTTGCCCCGCCCGAGACTGTGACGCCTGACGCACCGGCCACACCGCAGCCCGTCGTGCAGGCCCCGCCCCCGTCGGATGAAACACCCGCTCAGGCGCAGCGCAGCGAACGCGCGTTGACCCGGGCCGAGCGCGAGACGTTGCAGGTGGCCCTGCAATGGGCGGGTACCTATCCGGGTGCCATCGACGGCGCCTTTGGCCGCGGGACGCGCAACGCCATGGCGGCCTGGCAGGAGCAGAAGGGCTTTGAGATCACGGGCATTCTGACCACCGCGCAGCGGGCCGCACTGCTGCAGGACTACAACGCCGTGCTCGACGATCTGGGGCTGGCGGTGGTGCGGGACGAAACCGCGGGCCTTGAGATTGCGCTGCCCACCGACGTGGTCGCGTTTGAGAAATACGAATACCCCTTTGCCCATTACACCGCGTCCGCAGAGATCGACGCGACCGTGCTGCTGATCAGCCAGGCGGGCGATCAGACAACCATGTTTGGCCTCTACGACATCATGCAGACGCTGGACATCGTGCCACTGGACGGCCCGCGCGAACGCGACGCGCGGTCTTTCACGATCAAGGGCGAGGATGCCCGCCGCGTGTCCGAGACGCGCGTGCGGCTGGAGAACGGGCAGATCAAGGGGTTCACGCTCGTGTGGCCCGCGGGGGATGAGAAACGCCGCTTGCGCCTGATCGACGAGATGGAGGCGAGCCTCGTGCGCTTTGGCGGCACGATCTCGCCCGAGGCGGGCGCCGAAGAGCAATCGGTGGACCTGGTGGCGGGCCTTGCCGTGCGCAAGCCGCGCCTGTCGCGCTCGGGCTTTTTCGTGGACCGGCAGGGCACGGTGCTGACCACCTCGCAAGCCGTGCAAAGCTGCGCCCGGATCACCATCGATGGCGAGACTGAGGCCGACGTACTGGCGCAGGATGATACCCGCGGTGTGGCGGTGCTGCGCCCCGAGAACGGGCTGGCGCCGCTGGCGGTGGCCCGGTTCAGCGCGGCAACGCCGCGGCTGACGTCCGAGGTGGCCGCGTCGGGCTACAGCTTCGAGGGGGTGTTGGGCGCACCGTCGATGACCTTTGGCACGCTCAGCGATGTGCGCGGCCTGCAGGGCGAGCCGGATCTGGCGCGGCTGGCGCTCAACGTGTTGCCGGGCGATGCCGGCGGGCCGGTGCTGGACACCGGTGGCGGCGTGCTGGGCATGCTGTTGCCTGCGCCCGACACCGGACGCGCGCTGCCCGATGGGGTCAGCTTTGCCCTTGACCGCGAGGCGCTGCAGGACGTGCTGGCGCAAGCCGGGATGGCGGCGGCCAATACCGACAGCGGCACCGCGATCGACCCGATTGACCTGACTGCCGCGGCCACGGGCATGACCGTTCTGGTCAGCTGCTGGGACTGAAAATCGTTAAAACTGCGCGCAAGTGACGGTCGGTCGTTAAGGCCGCTTTAACAGCGCTGCGGGCACTGATGCGGGTGAGGCGTGGGGGCGCTGAACCGATCAGTGAACGGAGTGTTGTGATGTTCAAATCCTTGTTGAAGACGGTGGCCCTTGGGGCTGCCTTGACGTTGCCCATGGCCGCAAGTGCCAGCGTGGCGACCCCGCCCGCAAGCTTTCAGGGGCAATGGTGGACGCACCCGTCGGGGTGCGAATACAGCCGCGCAGGCCGCCCCGGCGAAACCGTGTGGTTCTTGATCATCAACACCGCCAAACCCGGCTGCCCCACCTATATCGCCACCAAGACCTGGGGCGGGGTCTACAAGGCCGAAGGTCCAAAGATGTGACATCCGCTGGGGGCGCTGCCCCCAGACCCCCGGAGAATTTTTGAAGAAAAGAAGCAGGGGGCTATACGATATCAGGTGTCACGTGGATCAGCGTGGGCCCGTCTGCCTCAAAGGCGGCACGGACCGCGCCCTGCATCGCGGCCAAGGTCCGTGGCGCCGCTGAATACGCGCCAAACGCTTCGGCGAGTTTGCAGAAATCCGGGTTGCGCGCGACGACGGCGTTGGGCGCGATCTGGGCGCGGACCATGCTGTCTTCGATCTCTTTGAGCTTGCCGTTGTCCCACAGGAAAATGGGCAGCGGCAGGCCCAGTTCGACGGCCACGCCCAGCTCGGCCATGGTGTAGTGAAACCCGTAGTCGCCGATGATGGCCATGGTGGGCAGACCCTTGCGCGCCACGGCCCCGCCGATGGCGGCCGGCGTGGCATAGCCCAGCGTGCCGAAGCCGGTGGGGTGGTGCCAGTGGCCCGGCGCGTCCATGTCCCAGACCTCCTTGGCGGTATAGGCGAATTGGGTCATGTCGGAGTAGATCATCGTGCCTTCGGGCAGGCAGGCGCGCAGCGCGTCGCAGACGGGGACGATGCCGGGGCGTTCGGCGTCGATTTCGGCGCGCCAGCGGTCCCGCGTGGCGGCGATCTGCGCAGGTGTCCAATCGAACGACGTGGGCAGGTCCGCGGCTGCATCGAGGCCGCGGAAAACAGTATGGGCGGCGGCTTTGAACCGGGTCGCATTGCGGCCACTGGCGGCCAGGACAGCCGGATCGACGTCGATGCGCACCATGCGCTGCGTGTCGCCCAGATGTGCGCGCCACAAGTCCACTTCGGCCAGTTCGGTGCCGATCACGATCACCAGATCGGCCTCGGCCACGATGGCGGCGCTGTCGGGACGGGCCAGCGTGCTGCCGAACAGGTACGGGTATTCGGGCGCGACGATCCCGCGTCCGGCATAGGTGGTGAAAACCGGGATCGGGCAACGGGCCAGAAGGCGGCGCAGGTCGTCGTGACCATCGCGCGCGCCACCGCCGAGGATCAGCAGCGGCTTGCGCGCCTCTTTGATCATCTGCGGCAGAACGGGGAACAGCGCGGGCTCCATCTGCTCCACCCCGTCGCACAGGCCCATGTCGGCAGGATCGTGGGGGGATGCCACCGCCTCGAGCTGAGCGATGGGCACCTGAATGTGCTTGGGCCTGCAGCGCGCGGTATGAAACTCCATGAAGGCACGGTTTATGAGCGCATAAGCCGCCTGCGCGCTGCGCGCCTCCTCGGACCAGTCGCAGACGGTTTCGGCAGCGGCGCGCTGGTCTTTCATCTGGTGCAGCTGGCCCTTGGTCGCCGCCGTCTCGTCAAGGCAGCTCGAGATCACCAGCATCGGCACGCTGTCGCTATACGCCTGCCCCATCGGCGTCATGATGTTCGTCAGCCCCGGCCCCGTGATCACATAGGCGACACCCGGCTTGCCCGTCGCCCGCGCATAGCCATCGGCCATAAACCCGGCCCCCTGTTCGTGGCGGGCCAGCACGTGGGTGATCCCCGCCTCTTCGATGCCGCGGTACATTTCCTGATTGTGCACGCCCGGAATGCCAAAGATCACGTCGACGCCGCGATCCTTGAGCATGTGGGAAATTTGCGCACCAAGTGGACGGGTTTGCGACATCAGGCCCTCCAGAAGCCAACGGTAAAGATCACATAGACGGCCATCAGCTCGAGCCGGCCAATGAGCATGCCGGCGCTCAGCAGCCATTTGGCCGTGTCATTGAGGTCGGCGAAATTGCCTGCGGGCCCGATCTGATCACCAAAGCCGGGGCCGATATTGGCAAGCGCCGTGGCCGCCCCCGACACCGAGGTGACAAAGTCGAGGCCCGTCATGGCGAGGGCCACGGCCAGCACGCCCAGCGTCACCACAAAGAACATGAAAAAGGACATGACCGAATTCAGTACGTCCTCGCCCACCGGGCGACCTGCATAGCGGGGGGTAAAGATGCCGTGCGGGCTGCGCGTTTTTTGCAGCTGCGCACGGATCGAGGCGAAGAGCAGCTGGTAGCGGAAGACCTTGATGGAACACGCGGTCGAGCCCGCGCAGCCGCCGATGAGGCCGGTAAAGAACAGCACCGCGACGGCAAAGCCGCCCCATTGCATGTAGTCGGCATTGGCATAGCCCGTGCCCGTCATCAGCGACACCGAGTTGAACAGCGCCGTGCGAAAGGCGGGTTCGGTGATGTCTTCGGTCCGGATCACGTTGGCCAGCGCGATGAGCGACACCACGCCAAAGGCGGTGGCGAGAAAGACGTGGATCTGGGTGTCGTGGATCAGGGGCCGCGCCGTGCCCGCGCTCAGCTGGACAAAGCGGACAAAGGGAAGGGCCGCGAGGATCATGAAGATGCAGGCGACGTATGAGGCGGCGGGCCCGAAGGCCGCAAAGGACGCGTCGTAGTTGGCAAAGCCGCCTGTGGCGATGGTGGTCATCGCGTGCACGGTGGCGTCGAACGCATCCATGCCCGCGCCGATGTAAGCGAGCGCGCAAATGAGCGTCAGAGCCAGGTAAATGACCGAGATGCGGCTGGCGATCTCTGTCGCGCGGGGCAGGATCTTGCCAAAGGTGTCAAAGGCTTCGGTACGAAAGATCTGCATGCCGCCGACGCGCAGTTCCGGCAGGAACACCATGGCCACAACAATGATGCCGATGCCGCCCAGCCATTGCAGGATACCGCGCCACAGCAGCAGGCCCTTTGGCAGGTCTTCGAGCCCCGACAGCACGGTGGACCCGGTCGTGGTCAGGCCCGACATCGCCTCGAAGAACGCGTCGACGTAAGCCGCCTCGGTGGCACCGAACCAAAAGGGCAGCGCGCCAAAGACGGGCAGCGCCAGCCAGACGCCGGTGGTCAGCAGGAATGTCTGTTGGATCGTTAACCCTTCGCGCACGCTGTTGGCGCAGCTCAGCGCCATGACGCCCCCAACCACCAGCGTGATCAGCGCGCTTTCGGCGAAGACGAACCAGTGCCCGCGCCCCTCGGCGAGGTCGACAAGCATCGGCAGCAGCATCGCCGCGCCCAGCACGGCGACCAACAGGCCAATCACATATCCAACAGGGCGCAGATCCATGTCCGCTCAGCGTTGGAGGCAGCGCGTGCCGGTGTCAAGCAAGCCCCGGCGCAAGACGCCAGGGCTGTGCCCGATCAGCAGTACATCAGGTCGCGAAAGACATAGGATGCGATGTCCTGACGGCGCAGGCCCATCTCGGCCAGCTCGCCGTCGGATTTCGCATTCAGCGCTTCGATGCGGCGCATGCGCACCTCGGCAGCGGCTGACAAAGTCATGGCCTCACCGACCATGGAAAAGAAGTTTTTGATCGAGCCCCAGATGGATGTGGGCTGATTTGCGGCAATGTAAGCCATGGAACACCTCGCATGCGTTGCGGTTTCAAGCTGTTCCTCCCTTGTGCGCCTGATATGCGCCTTTGCGCGCCCGATCACAAATGCCAATGCTGCATAGCGGCATTGCACCTGCCTGTTGGCCGTTAAGAGATTGTTCGCCAACATGAAAAAAGGGCGCGGCAAGACCGCGCCCTCCCCGTCGGCGTCTTTGCTGGGGTGGGGTCAGCCGACGTGGAACAGTGTCGCGAACATGCGCGGATCGATGCTGTCATTGGCAAATGTTTCGCCTTCGGTCAGCACGGACACGGCATCGTGGCTGTGCAGGCTTTCCTGGTGGCTGGCCACCACGCGAAAGTCACCAATACGCACATCGCCGAGCAGTTGTTCGCAGAAAAGGCGCGCGGCATCCTCGACAAAGATCGGGTTGGCGGCGTTCAGCTCGGCAAAGGCCTGTTCATCCTCGCGCTTGACCATCACCTGCGTCTCGGTCGGCACGGCACGGCGGCAGGCGTCGATCAGATCCTCGAACCAGACGGTCTCGGTATCCTCGTCGACCACCACGCTGATGCGCGCAACCGAACGTTGCGAGTGTGGCGTGGCCAGTTGCCCCCGCGTCGCGCGGGCATGTTCGCTGAGTTCCAGCGAGCAGGGGCACGTGGAGGAATAGACATAGTCGAGGTGCACGATGCGCTTGCGCACGCCCGCCTGTTCGACCAGCTCCAGCGCGATGTCGTAGTATTGGTAGCCAGCAAGGCCCGAGCGCAGGCTTTCCACCTTCATCGGGAAGGAAAAGCGCATCTGGATGCGGGCGTCAAAGCTTTCGAGGTCGGATTTGTAGTCGTCCAGCGCGGCCTCGATCACACCAAAGGAGAACGTTCGCTCGGCATGTTTGTAGAAGGACCGCATGATGCGGGACATGTTGATGCCCTTTTTGTCCGCCTCAAGGCTCACCGTGCCGGTCACGGATGTCTCGAGCGTGAGCGGGCCGTTGTCCCGGGTCGCCACTTGCAACGGCAGGCGAAAGTTCGAGATGCCCACATGCTGGATCTGCTGGTTGGCGCCACGGATCAGGCTGCTGGGCCCGTTCTGCAGGTCGGGCAGCGTGTCCTTGTAGGCGCCGTCGACCACGAAATCCTCGGGGTAGTCGCGGTTGAACGACGGGTAATCCGCCGCCTTGCCGGGCACGAGGCGTGCCACGGAGGGATCAAGCTCGATGATGTCGGTCGTCGAGGCCTGTCTGGCCCAACGGCGGAGCAGGTCCAGTGCTGCTTCGGCCTCATCACGTTCGGGTATTGCGGTCAGTGTGGGCGTATGAATGTTCATAAAGTAGCCCCCCTTTCTTTTTGCGTGTGGGTCAAAGATATGTTCCCGCCCACACATTTCCAATTACACTTACAATTACGTGTGTTGGTGAAACATGGATGATAAAAACCTCCGAAAATGTTCAGAGCCGATGCTGCGCCTGCATCGTGCACTATATTGCTTTTACTGCGCTTTTTCCAATGCCTGCCGCACATCGGCGATCAGATCGCCGCTGTCCTCGAGGCCCACGGACATGCGCACGAGACCCGGTGTGATCCCCAGCGCATCCTTCTGATCCTGAGGCAAACGCTGGTGCGTCGTGGTGGCCGGATGGGTCAGGATCGACTTGGCATCGCCAAGGTTGTTGGAAATCACCGGAATGGTCAGAGCGTTGAGGAATTTGAACGCCGCCGCCTGCCCACCGGCCAGGTCCAACGACAGCACCGTGCCCCCGGATCCGCCCATCTGCGCGGTGACAAGCGCGTGTTGAGCATGGCTGGGATGGCCCGGGTAGATGATGCGCGCAAGTGCGTTGTGCCCCTGCAGCGCATCGGCCAGGGCAAGCGCTGTCGCGGATTGCGCGCGCACGCGCAGATCCAGCGTCTCGAGCCCCTTGAGCAGGACCCAGGCCGTGAACGGCGACATGGAGCCGCCGGTGTGTTTCATGTAGGGCTCGACCGTCTTGCGGATGAACGCCTTGGTCCCGAGGATGATCCCACCCAGCGTGCGCCCCTGCCCGTCCATGTGCTTGGTGGCGGAATAAATCACCACATCGGCCCCCTGCGCGAGGGCCTCCGAAAACACCGGCGTGGCAAAGACGTTGTCGACCAGCACCGTGGCACCCACGCCGTGAGCCAGGGCCGAAACGGCCGCGATGTCGACCACTTCCAAAGTCGGGTTGGAAATGGATTCGAAAAACACCGCCTTGGTGCCCGGCGTGATCGCGGCGGCCCATTGGTCAAGGTCGGTGCCGTCGACGAACACAACCTCGACCCCGTAGCGCGTCAGGATATCCTCAAGCACATAAAGGCATGAGCCAAAGAGCGCACGCGCCGACACCACCCGGTCGCCCGCCTGCAGCATCGACATCAGCGCGCCGGACACAGCCGCCATGCCCGACGCGGTGGCAAACCCATCCTCTGCCCTTTCGAGTGACGCGATGCGATCCTCGAACATGGCCACGGTCGGGTTGCCGTAGCGGGCATAGATGAACTCATCCTCGCCCGCCGCCTCGAACCGCTGGGCGGCGGCTTCTGCGCTGTCATAGACAAACCCTTGGGTCAGAAAGATCGCCTCGCTCACCTCACCGTATTGGCTGCGGCGCACGCCGCCATGCACGGCACGGGTGCGGGGATGCCAAGTGTCATTCGGGGCATCTCTCATCATCGTCTCCATCACGGGCCCGAGGTTGGGGTCAGGCCACAAAAAACCCCCAGACGCGGTCAAGCGAAAGGGGGGCTTTCATCCTGACCTTTTAGCGGTGTTTTCCGACCTTTCCTGCCGCTGGCAGAGACGTCGGGGTGGCCCGCAATCCGGTTACAAATCGCCACATCGCAAGGGCGTACGCCCACAGGTGTTGCACGTCAACACCGTCACGGTGCTGTAACTTAATTTTCATGCCACCGTCATATGGCTGGGTCATAGCGTCGCCACAAGATGTGGTAGGAGGTGCTGAGATGCCCATCCTGAGACTGAATGCAAGTCCCGACGGGCTGACGCTCCACGGCTCTCCTGCCCCTGCCCTTCCGGCTTTGCGCCGCGCGGCCAAAGGGGCCGGACCGGTGATGATCCTGATCCACGGTTTCAAATACGACCCCGATTGCCGCCCCTGTTCGCCCCACGCAACGATCTTTGGCCGCGACACCCATCCGGACCGCAGCACGCATGTGTCGTGGTTGCGCCATCTGGGCTTTGGCACCGGTAAGCGGGATGAGGGGCTGGCCCTTGCCTTTGGCTGGCGCGCCCGCGGCAACCTGTGGCGGGCCGAACGGTCGGCGCGCAGCGCGGGCCGGCATCTGGGGCACGTGATCGGAGAGTTGCGCGCGCTGAACCCCGACCGGCCCGTGCACGTCATCACCCATTCGATGGGCAGCGAGGTGATCTTTGAAGCGCTTCAAACGCTGCGGCCCGGCGATATCTCTCGCATCGTGACGCTGACGGCGGCGACCTATGCCAGCCGGGCGATGGCGGCGATGGAAACGCCGGCCGGGCGCGCGGCCGAGCTGTTCAACATCACCAGCCGCGAAAACGATATCTTTGATTTCATGTACGAACGGCTGATCGCGCCGCCGGTCCGCGGGGACTGGGCCATGGGCATCGGGCTCGATCTGCCCAATGCGGTCAACATCCAGCTCGATTGTATCCGGACGCTCAACACCCTGCCGCATTTCGGGGGGCATGTCGCACCACCGGGACGGCGCGTGTGCCACTGGTCGGGCTACACGCGGCCCGGTGCCCTGCGGTTCTACGCCCGCGCCTTGCGGCAGCCGGATGCCGTCCCCCTGCCCGCCCTGCGCGCGGCCTTGCCCCCCGCTGTGGCCCCACGCTGGTCACGGATGTTTGCGGCACCGCAATGGGGCCTATCCTTGCCGATGGGACAGAAAGCGGCATCATAGCCCTCGCAATCTGCGGAGGCGTCTCATGATCGATCTGTACTTTTGGCCGACACCGAACGGGTGGAAGATCTCCGTCGCGCTCGAAGAGTTCGGCCTGCCCTATGCGACGCATCTGGTGGACATCTCGGC
>JBCBHM010000012.1:82810-84041 GCA_038525585.1 Pseudomonadota bacterium | reverse complement strand
TCAATGCACGCTACGGGAACGCCGAGGATCAGGCATCGGAAAGGGATCGACCATGCTCGGGATTGGCATCATTGGTTGCGGCAACATCTCAGCCGCGTATCTGCGGCTCGCCCCCCTGTTCAAAGGGCTCGAGATGCGGGCCGTGGCGGACCTCAACACCGATGTGGCCCACGCGCGGGCCGCAGAGTTTGGCGTGCGCGCCGACAGCATCGACGGGCTGCTGGCCGCCGCGGACATCGACATCGTGGTCAACCTGACCATTCCAGCCGCGCATTTCGCGGTGACCCGCGACATCCTGACAGCGGGCAAACACGCCTATTCCGAAAAGCCGCTGGTCCTGACGCTGGAAGAGGGGGAAGCGCTGCGCGCCCTCGCCACCGCGCGCGGGCTGCGCGTGGGCGCAGCACCCGACACATTCCTGGGCGGCGCGCATCAGGCGGCGCGGGCCGCGCTGGATGCCGGCGAGATCGGCAAGGTCGTGACCGGCACCGCCCACGTGATGTCCCGCGGAATGGAGGATTGGCATCCCAACCCCGACTTCTTCTTTCTGCCGGGCGCGGGCCCGATGCTTGACCTTGGCCCCTATTACATCACCAATCTGATCCAGCTGTTGGGGCCAGTGGCCCGCGTGTCGGCGCTGACTTCGATGGGCCGGTCGACCCGCACCATCGGGTCCGCCGCGCGCAAGGGCGAAGAGATCCCGGTCAAGACGCCCACCACGCTGCACGCGCTGCTGGAATTTGCCTCGGGCGCGACGATCACCCTGTCGACCTCGTGGGATGTCTGGGCGCATAGGCACCAGCACATGGAGCTTTATGGCCTCGACGGGTCGATGTTTCTGCCCGATCCGAACTGGTTTTCCGGCACGGTCGAGGTGACGGAACGCGACGGCGCACCACGCGCGCTGGATCCCGGCGATCACCCGTTTTCGGTGCCCAATGACGAAATGGACGGCATGCCGATGGCGAATTACCGCATGGCGGGGCTGGCCGATATGGCGGCTGCGATGGCCGAGGATCGGCCACATCGCTGCACCCTCGATCTGGCGCTGCATGCGGTCGACGTCATGACCGCGGTCCTGCGCGCGGGCGACGAGCGGGCGGTGATCCCGCTCAGCACCACATGTGTCCGGCCCGAACCGCTGACGGCAGAGGCGGCGCGCGCCCTGCTCAAGTGAGCCGCGGCAGATGTCGGTTTTGGGCCTGTTCGGTGCGATGAACGCGGCTAGGCT
>JBCBHM010000012.1:0-82710 GCA_038525585.1 Pseudomonadota bacterium | reverse complement strand
AGCCGCGGCAGATGTCGGTTTTGGGCCTGTTCGGTGCGATGAACGCGGCTAGGCTTCCATCCCATGACCTTTGACGATGTCGCCGCCTTCACCCTGGACCCGCTGCGCGTGCCCGACAGCGCGCTCAACATGGCCGCCACCCTGCTCATCGACACACTGGGCGTGGCGGCGGGGGCCGCTGGGCTGGACGCAGGCCGGATCGCGCGCGATCATGCGGCCCGCTTCATGGCTGCGGGCAGCGGGTCCGACGCGGCCACCATGCTGTTTGACGGCAGGCGGGCTTCGCTGGCTGGCGCCGCCTTTGCCGCCGCGACCCAGATCGACAACCTCGACGCCCATGACGGCTACAACCCGACCAAGGGGCATATCGGCTGTGCCGTTGTGCCCGCGCTGTGCGCGCTGGCCGAACATTTGCCCGACCTCACCGGGCGTGCGGCGCTGACAGCCCTTACCATGTCCTACGAGGTCGCCGCGCGCGCCGCGATCACCCTGCACGCGACGGTGGATGATTATCACACCTCTGGCGCGTGGAACGCGCTTGGCGTCGCCGCCCTGGGCTGTCGGCTGCGCGGCCACAGTGCCGCGCAACTGCGCCACGCGCTCGGCATTGCCGAATATCACGGGCCCCGCAGCCAGATGATGCGCGAAATTGCCAATCCAACGATGCTGCACGACGGCTCCGGCATGGGCGCACTCGTTGGCCTCATGGCCACGATGTTGGCCGAGGACGGGTTCGAAGGGGCCCCCGCCATCACCGTCGAGGGGGCAGCGGCCGCACCGTTTTGGGCCGATCTGGGCCAGACCTGGACGATCGAGCTGAATTACATCAAGCCCTACCCGATCTGCCGCTGGGCCCACGCGTCGCTGGATGCGCTGACCGACCTCATGCGCACACACGGGTTCGGCGCAGACGCCGTGGCGCGCATCGAGGTGCATACCTTTGCCCAGGCTGCCGCCCTCTATCCGGGGATGCCAACCACCAGCTCGCAGGCGCAATACTCCCTGCCCTTTGCGCTGGCGAGCCTGCTGGTGAACGGTGTGCTGGGCCCCGATGAGGTGCAGGGCGCGGGCTTGCAAGACCCCAAGGTGGCGGCACAGCTGCCCAAGATCACCGTGATCGAGGCCGCCCGCCATTCCGACCGTTTCCCGCTGGGCCGCTGGTCGGACATCACCGTGCACCTGACCTCGGGCCAGGTGCTCCGCTCCGGCGATACGCATGCCAAGGGCGGCCCCGAAGCGCCCATGCCCATGGACGAGGTGGCCGCCAAGTTCCGCACCATGACGCACAGCCTCGCCCCCGACCGGCAAGAGGCTCTGTGGGCGATGCGCGACAGGCTGCTGTCCGAAGACATGCGGTTTGCCGAACTTTTGCATTTGATCCACGATTCCGTGGATAATCCTTAGAACAGTAGAATCTCAAAAATTCTTGCGCCATGGTAGCGGTCACTGCCGTTCCAGATTCGAGGTCGCCCATGTCAGAGCCCTTTACCACCGCCGTCATCGGGCTTGGGTCCATGGGATACGGCATCGCGCAGTCCTGCCTGCGCGCGGGCCACACCACCTACGGCAGCGACGTGGTCGCCGCACAAACGGCCCGTTTTGTGGCCGAAGGGGGCGCGCCCGGTGCACTGGGGGATGCCGCCGCAACACTCGACGCGGCGGTCATCGTGGTGCTGAACGCCGCCCAGACCGAAGAGGTGCTGTTTGGCGCCGACGCCCTGGTGCCACAGATGCGCAACGGCAGTGTCGTGATGGCCTGCGCCACGGTGCCACCCGATTTTGCCCGTGATATGGCCGCGCGCTGCGCCACACATGGCGTGCATTACCTCGATGCGCCCATCTCCGGCGGGTCGGTCAAGGCGGCGGCGGGCCAGTTGTCGGTCATGGCCGCGGGCACGCCCGACGCCTTTGCCGCCGCACAACCTGTGCTGACGGCGGCGGCGGAAACGGTGTTCGAACTGGGCGACACGGCAGGCGCAGGCTCCGCCATGAAGGCGGTCAACCAGCTGCTGGCGGGCGTGCATATCGCGGCGATGGCCGAGGCGATGACCTTCGGCATGACCCAAGGCGTCGCGCCCGACACATTCCTTGAGGTGATAAGCAAATGCGCGGGCTCCAGCTGGATGCTGGAAAACCGCGCGCCGCATATCGTGGCGGGCGACTACACGCCCCACAGTCAGGTCAACATCTGGCCCAAGGATCTGGGCATCGTCCTCGACATCGCGAATGGCGCGGGCTTTCCCGCCCCGATCGCCGCCGCCGCCATGGGCCGCTACCTCGAAGCGGTCAAGATGGGGCTGGGCCAAGAGGATGACGCGGCGGTGGCCAAGGTCTATGCCTTTGACGCCGGGCTGACCCTGCCGGGAGAGGCATGATGCTGCTGGGCTGTATCGGCGATGATTTCACCGGGTCCAGCGATCTGGCCAATACGCTGGCAAAGGGGGGGATGCGCACGGTGCAGTATACCGGCATCCCCGACACGCCTGCGGGCGCGGAGGTGCAAGCGGGTGTCGTGGCGCTCAAATCCCGGTCGATCCCTCCAGAGGATGCGGTGGCGCAGTCTCTGGCCGCATTGACGTGGTTGCAGGCGCAAGGATGCCGCCAGATCTTCTTCAAATACTGCTCGACCTTCGATTCCACGCCCACCGGCAATATCGGCCCCGTTGCGGACGCGCTGGCCGACGCGCTTGACGCGCACAAGGTCATCGTCTGCCCGGCGTTTCCGGGCACGGGGCGGTCGATCTATCAAGGGCACCTCTTCGTCAAGGATACGCTGCTGAGCGAAAGCGGCATGCAGAACCACCCGCTGACCCCGATGACCGACAGCGACATACGCCGCTGGCTGGCCCCGCAGACGCGTTATGGCGTGGGGCATGTGGGCGCCGCGCATGTCTTTGCCGGGGCCGACCGGATTGCGCAGGCGCTGGACGCGGAACACGGCGCCGGCCACCGCCATATCGTGGTCGACGCCATTCGCGACGCCGACCTGATCGAGATCGGGCGCGCGGCGCGCGACCTGCCGCTGATCACCGGGGGTTCTGGCGTGGCCCTTGGCCTGCCCGCGAATTTCGGGTGTACCGCCGCCGCTGTGCCGTGGCGCGGACAGGCGGGCAAGGCCGTCGCACTCTCGGGCTCGTGCTCGGACGCCACCCGCGCGCAGGTGGCCCGCCACGCCGCACACCACCCCGCGCGCGAGATCGTCGCGGCGGACGTGATCGAGGGGCGGATGACGGCTGTGGACATCGCCGACTGGCTGCTGACCACCGATGGCGTGCCGCTGGCCTACAGTTCCGCCGATCCCGCCGCCGTGGCGCAGATCCAGGCGCGCTTCGGCCGCGAACGCGCGGCCGATGCGCTCGAGGGGTTCTTTGCAGATGTGGCCCGGCTGCTGGTTGCGGGCGGGGTGACGCGGATCATCACCGCGGGCGGTGAGACCTCCGGCGCGGTCGTCGGGGCGCTGGAGCTCGGCGCGCTCGAGATCGGGCCCGAGATCGACCCCGGCGTGCCTGCCCTGCGCGCGGGCCCCGATCTGGTGATGGCCCTGAAATCCGGTAATTTCGGCGCCGAAGACTTCTTTGAGAAAGCCGCCGCACAGCTTGGCGGGGCGGCATGACCGAAACGCAATTGCGCGAACAGATCTGCCTGCTGGCCCGCTCGCTTTTTGACCGGGGGCTGACCCATGGCAGCACCGGCAACATTTCGGCCCGCACGGATGACGGCGGCCTCCTGGTCTCCCCGACAGGCACCAGTTTCGGGCGGCTCGACCCCGGCCGCCTCAGCCGGTTCGACGCGCGTGGAACGCTTGTGGACGGTGACCCGCCCACCAAGGAGATGCCGCTGCACAGCGCCTTTTACGACACGCGCAGCAACGCGGGCGCGGTGGTGCATCTGCATGCGTGCCATTCCGTGGCGTGGTCGATGATGCCGGACGCGGACCCGGACAACTTTCTGCCGCCGCTCACGCCTTATGCGATCATGAAGCTGGGGCGCGTGAAGCTGCTGCCGTTTTTCCTGCCCGGTGATCCGGCGATGGGCGAGGCCGTGCGCGGGCTTGCGGGCAAGCGCAGCGCGGTGATGCTGGCCAATCACGGGCCGGTCGTGGCGGGCAAGGATGTCGAGGCCGCGTGCAACGCGGTCGAAGAGCTGGAAGAGACGGCAAAGCTCGCCCTCATGCTGCGCGGCGTGCCGGCACGCGGGCTGAGCCCCGCGCAGGTGCAAGACGTGGTCACGCGGTTTGATGTGGAGTGGGACGCATGAAGTTTTCGGCCAACCTGGGCTTTCTCTGGGCCGACCGCCCCTTGCCCGACGCGGTGCGTGCCGCCCATGCCGCCGGGTTCGACGCCGTGGAATGCCACTGGCCCTACGACACGCCCGCCGAAGCCGTCAAAGCGGCGCTGGATGAGACGGGGCTGGAGATGCTGGGCCTCAACACGCGCCGCGGCGACGTGCACGCGGGCGACAACGGGGTGTCTGCGATCCCGGGGCGCGAGGGCGAGGCGCGCGCCGCCATTGACGAGGCGGTGGCCTATGCGCGCGCCCTTGGGACCCGTAACATCCATGTGATGGCCGGCTTTTCCGACGCGCCCGAGGCGCATGGCGTCTTTGTCGAGGCGCTGCGCTATGCCTGTGACGCAGGGGCGGCGTTCGGAATGACGATGCTAATCGAACCGCTCAGCCGTTTTGACGCGCCGGGCTATGCGCTGCGCGACACGGCCCATGCGGCCGAAATCATCGCGGATGTGGGGGCGGAAAACCTGCGGCTGATGTTCGACTGCTACCACGTGGGCCGCACCGAGGGTGACGTGTTGGCGCGCCTGCGCGCGCTTTTGCCGATCATCGGGCACATCCAGTTTGCCGCCGTGCCGGACCGGGGCGCACCGGACCATGGCGACGTGGACTATGCGTCTGTTTTCGCTGAGATTTCCGCGTTGGGGTGGGATCGACCGCTGGGGGCGGAGTACAAACCCGGCGGCGACACCGACGCCACGCTGGGCTGGCTGCGCGCCCTGCGCGCCGCCTGAGCCGTGCGGCGCACTGTGTTGTCACTTTCGCTGTGACCGGTAACATGATACCGGTACCAGTGACGCCAGTCTCCCCCCAACACGAGGACCAGCCATGAAAGCCATCGTCGTCCACGCCGCCAAGGACCTGCGGGTCGAGACGCATGACATGCCCAAGGCGGGTCCGGGCGAGGTGCTGGTACAGATCGCGCGCGGCGGCATCTGCGGGTCCGACCTGCACTACTACAGCCACGGCGGGTTCGGCACGATCCGGCTGCGCGAGCCGATGATCCTGGGCCACGAAGTGTCGGGGCGCGTCGCGGATATCGGCGCGGGCGTGACCGGGTTGGAGCGGGGGCAGCTGGTCGCGGTGTCGCCCTCGCGCCCCTGCTATACGTGTGCGTATTGCCTTGAGGGGCGGCAGAACCACTGCATGAACATGCGCTTTTACGGATCGGCCATGCCGTTTCCGCATATCCAGGGCGCATTCTCGGAATACGTGGTCGCGGACCCGCGCCAATGCGTGCCCGCCGATGGGCTGAGCCCGGGCGAGGCGGCAGTGGCCGAACCCCTGGCCGTGGTGCTGCACGCCGCAAAGCGGGCCGGGGACCTGATGGGCAAGCGGGTGCTGGTGACGGGCTGCGGGCCCATCGGGCAGCTGGCCGTGCTCGTCGCACGGGCCGCCGGTGCGGTGTCGATCGTGGCGACGGACGTGACCCCGTTCACGCTGCAAAAGGCGCGCGAGGTCGGCGCGGACGCCACGCACAACGTGGCCGAAGAGACCGACGCGCTGGCACCCTATACGACGGGCAAGGGCACGTTCGACGTGCTCTTTGAATGCTCGGGCGTGGCGGCGGCGCTGGCCGGTGCGGTGCCCGCGATGCGGCCCGGCGCCATCGTGATGCAGTTGGGCCTGGGCGGGGACATGACATTGCCCATGCAGGCGATGACGGCCAAAGAGCTGGACCTGCGCGGATCATTCCGCTTTCACGCCGAATTCTTTACCGCGGTTGAGATGATGCAGGCCGGGCGGCTGGACGTCAAACCGCTGATCACCCACAGTTTTCCCGTGGATGACGCGGTTGCGGCGTTCGAGATGGCATCGGATCGCGGCCAGGCGATCAAGGCGCAGATCGCGTTTTCCTAGATCTCGGCGCCGATGGCGTCGAGCGCGGCTTGGGCCACGGCAACGTCCTGCTCGGCCGTGCCGGAGCCGACGCCGATGCCCCCCAACAGCGTGCCGCCCATACGGATGGGCAGACCACCGCCCAACCCGGTCACGGCGTTCTGTGTGGCCGCCGCGATATGGGGGCGGACCGCCTCGGGGATGGCGTCGCTGGGCGCGCCGATGGAGGCGGCGGTGCGCGCCTTGGTCCGCGCGCTGCGGCGGCTCAGGTACTTGGCCCCGGTCATGCGGATCTCGCCCAGCGGCTCGCCGCTGGCATCCACGATGACGATGCACTGAGGTTGGCCGATCTCTTCGGCGCGTGCCACTGCGGCCTGCAGCATGGTCATGACGCCCGCATGAGTGAGCGCGAGGGTGGAGGCCACATGGCTCATACCGGCGACACACCGTTCACGTTGAGATAGATCGAATAGAGCGACGTCGTCCCGCAGATGAAGAGCCGGTTGAGCTTGGGCCCGCCAAAGCAGACATTGGCGACCATTTCGGGGATGTGCACCTTGCCGATGAGCGTGCCGCTGGTGTCGAGGCAATGCACCCCGTCCGCCGCCGAGGTCCAGATGCGCCCGTCCGTGTCGCAGCGAAACCCGTCAAAGAGGCCTGCGGTGCAGTCTGCGAACACCTCACCCCCCGACAGGGTGCCGCCGGGGGCGACGGAATGACGGCGGATATGCTTGGGGCCGCCTTCGGTATGCGTGGCCCCGGTGTCGGCGATATACAGCAGGCTTTCATCGGGCGAAAATGCGAGGCCGTTGGGCTTGAGGTAATCGTCGGCGGCAATGCTGATCTCGCCCGAGGGCGCGACGCGATAGACATGGCAGGCCCCGATCTCGCTGTCGGCGCGTGCGCCTTCGTAATCCATCAGAATGCCGTAGCTGGGATCGGTGAACCAGATCGAGCCGTCGGATTTCACCACCACATCGTTGGGCGAATTCAGGCGCTTGCCCTCATAGCTGTCGGCGATGACGGTGATGGACCCGTCATGTTCGGTCCGCGTCACGCGGCGGCCCAGATGCTCGCAAGACACCAGCCGCCCCTGCCGGTCGACGGTGTGGCCATTGGTGTTGTTGCACGGCGCGCGGAACACGGACACCGACCCGTCGGTTTCGTCCCAGCGCATAATGCGGTTGTTGGGGATGTCGGACCAAAGCAGGTAACGCCCGGCGGCAAACCACACCGGCCCCTCGGACCAGCGCGCGCCGGTCCACAACCGCTCGACCCGCGCGTGGCCGACAAAGCAGGCCTCGAACGATGGGTCGATCACCTCGAACCCGGTGCCCTCAATCACGCCGAACATCTGCGCCTCCGTTCATTCTCCGGGTTGCTGGCCGGTGGGCCGCCTGATGCCCCAGCCGATGGGCTTGCGCCGGTTGCCCGGATGCTCGGGCCCCGGTCCCCAGATCGCCTGATAGGTGTCAATCGCATAGCCGCGACGTTGCAGGTGGATCGCGGCAATCGCAAGGGCCGACCACCAGAGCCCGAGGCCGAGCCACATCCAGACGGCCGCGTTGGCGTGCCACATGCCAAGGGCGACGGTGCTCATCGCGACCAGCAGCAGCGTGTACCCCGCCAGCTTGTGCACCCATTCGAACATGACGCGCCACGGGGTCATGTCATAGTGATCGCCGCGCATGTCCGTATCGCTGGGGCCGCCCTTGGTTCCGCGAAAAAGACCAAAGCCCACCTGCGCCAGCGCCAGCACCAGCACGGCATAGCCCAGCCGCGCATGCAGGTTCCACGCGCCGCCACCGCCAAAGACCAGCGCGATGCCAAAGACGGTCAGGCCGACCACCAGCGTCTGGCCCAGCCAATGGCTGCGCCACCAGGTCTGATTGTCCAGTTCGCGGGGCCAATCCTGCCCGGGCATCACCTTGAAATACCGCGCGATCAGCACCGCCAGCGGGGCCAGCAGGCCCCAGGCCAGCACCATCGACCGCCCGTGCCAGGACACGGCCCAGCCCACCTCGTGGGCGCGGGCGGCGTCGATGGGGGCCAGCAGCCAGTCCATCAGCCCTTGACCGCGCCTGCGGTCATGCCGGTGATGATCTGGCGCGAGGCCAGCAGGGTGAAGATGATCGGCGGGATGGCCAGCAGCATGCCGGTGGCCATGATCACACCCCATTCGACATTGAATTCCGACATGTTGTTCACGATGAGGATCGGCACCGTCTTGGTGTTGCGGTCGCTCAGCGCAGAGGCCAGCAGGTATTCGTTCCACGCGATGCGAAAGGTAAAGATCGCCGCCGCAGCTAGGCCCGGCTTGATCAGCGGAAGCACCACCTTGAAGAACACCTGAAACGGCCCTGCCCCGTCGACCCGCGCCGCCTCTTCGAGCGAGCGGGGGACCTGCACGATAAAGCTTTGCAGGATCCAGATCACGAAGGGCAGGTTCATCGCCACGTAGATCAGGATGATGCCGGAATGCGTACCGGCGAGGCACACATCTCCCCGGCCACCAAACGCGTCTCGGATCGCGCCGCCCAGAAGGCCGTCGCGATCGAGACAGAACTCGTTATTCCACAACCCAAAAACAGGTACCAGCAGCACGGCGGGCGGGACCATGCGCACCATCAGCGTGCTGATCGACACCGTGTCGCGCCCCATAAAACGGAAGCGCACCAGCGCGTAGGCCGCCATCGACCCGATCACCAGCGTCAGCATGGTCGACACCAACGCGATGATGATCGAGTTGATGAACGCGCCGCCGAACTTGAGCGAACAGAAATCCAGATGCTCCGGCTCGTACCACAGCACATCGCAGAGCGCGGTTTCGTAATTCTGGATGGTCGGCAAGAACAGCAGGCCCGAGGTGCCCGAGATGATGTCCACGTCCAGCTTGAACGAATTGGCGAACATCAGCAGCACGGGGCCGACCGACATGAACACCAGCAACGCGATGACGGCAAAGAAGGCGGGATTGGCGCGTTGGTTCTGCATCAGCTGTCGTCCTCTGCCGCGGCGCGCACGCGGGCGGCGCGGGCCTCCTGAAACCGGGTAAAGGCGAACATCGCGACCGTAAGCAGCAAGAGCAGGATCAGCAGGTAATTCGACATGGCGGCAGCCACGCCAAGCTCGCGGAATTCGGTGGCCGTGCGGGAGATGCGCAGGGCGAGGATCTCGGTCGACAGGCCCGGCCCGCCATTGGTCATCACCAGGATCACCTCGAGCACCTTGAACGCGTCGATGAGGCGCAAGAGCCCGGTCACGATCAGGACCGGCATCATCAGCGGCAGCTTGATGTGCCAGATCTGTTGCCACGGAGTGGCACCATCGATGCGCGCCGCCTCCAGCGCGGAGCGCGGCAGCGATTGCAGCGCCGCCAGCGACAGGATGAAGATGAACGGCGTCCACTGCCAGATGTCGGCGATGATGATCGAGGTGAGCGCATAGTCGCCCAGCCAATCGACCTTGGGCAGGCCCATGCTGTCCAGAAACCGGTTAAACGTGCCGATGGTGGGATGGTACATATAGCGCCACATCAGCCCCACCACGACGGGCGCGATCATCATCGGCAGGATGAACATGGTGCGCAGCACCGACATGCCGCGAATGTCACGATCCAGCAGCAGGGCGAGACCGACACCCAGCACCATCTCGATCGAGACTACGAAGAAGGCAAAGCGCAACGTGACGCCGATGCTTTCGTGGAAATTCGGGTCACCCCAGAGGGTGATGTAATTCTTGAGCCCGACAAACTCGGCCTCGCCGATGGACTGGCTCGGGTTCCAGTCGCGGAAACTGCCCCAGATCATGTAACCCAGCGGATACAGCAGCGCGACGGCCATGATGATCACGGCCGGGGCCATGAACATGTAAGGCGACAGTCGGTTCACGCGTGCGATGGACATTCTGGGCTCCGGTGGGAAAAGGAGGGGCGCGGCGAACCGCGCGCGCCCCTCAGGGGAGGATTACTGCCAGGTGTAGTAACCGGCCTCGTCCATCACGGCGCGGGTCCGCTCGGCCACACCATCCAGCGCTTCCTGGATGTCGAGGTCTTCGGTCAGCACCTTGGACATGGTCGTGCCGATATCGGCGTTGATCTTGCCCCAGACGGGGATGATCGGACGCCAGTCGGGGTCGGCGAATTGCAGCGCCTCACCAAAGGTGGCGGAGAACGGGAATTTCTCGTTCAGGCCCGCATCCTGATAGGTGGAGAACCGCGAGGGGTTGCCGCCTTCCATGGCCACCATCAGATCGCCCTGCTTGGAGGTCAGCCATTGCATCAGCAGGAATGCCGCCTCTTTGTTCTCGGCGTTCTTGGGGATCGCGATGCCGAAGCCGCCCGTTTGGCTGCCACGGCGCACGCCCATCGGGTGCATGGCATAGCCGACCTTGCCCACAACCTGGCTGCGGTCGGGGTTTTCAAACCCCGGCATGAACGCGATGGAATCAAGGAACATCGCCGCATCGCCATTGGAGAATGCGTTTGCCGCCTCGGAGGGGCCAAAGCTCATCGCACCTTCGGGACCGCAATCCACGATGGTTTTCAGCGCTTCGGCAGCCTCGACACCGGCGGCGTTGTTGATGATCGGGTTCCACTGTTCGTCGAACACGCGGCCGCCCAGCGGGGCGAGGTGCAGCAGGAACGCGTGGCTTGCCTGGTGGCCCGAGGCCGCGCGGGAGGCCATGCCGCCCATGCCGGGCTCAAGCTCGGGGATCTTGCAGGCCGCGTCAAGCAGCTGTTCGTAATTCTCGGGCGTCGGCAGCCCGTGCTTTTCAAAGATGTCCTTGCGGTAGGCCAGCACGGATGTCTCGGACCCGAACGGAATACCAAACAGCGAGCCTGTCGGACCGGGCAGATACCCTTTGGTGCCGCCCGCGACGCCGATGTTCTGCACGTAACCGTCGATCAGGTCGTCCGCGTCATAGTCGGGATCGGCCAGTTTCGGGTTCATGAAATACTTGGCCAGGTTCTCCAGCTGGTCGGCAAAGACGTAGTCGGCCTTGGAAAACACCACGTAGGAGATCAGGTCATATTCGCCCTCGTCCTGCGCCAGCTCCAGCGTCTGACGTTCGCGCATCTTGAGGTAGGGCAGCTGGTCCACCTCAACCTCGATGCCGGTTTCCTTGGTGAATTCCGGCAGCACCTTCATCGCGGCGTTGTAGTGCGGGTGCGCGGGGAAATTCACGACCAGTGTCGTGCCCGCATATTCCGCATAGGGCCCCCCGTGGCTGTCGGCAAAGGCCGCCCCGGTCATGAGCAGCGTCGCCGCCACCCCCGTTTTCAATGTTGTAAGCATAGTCTTCCTCCCATTGCTTATGTCGTCGTTCAGATGGCCGCCTCGGATTGGCGGTCGAACAGGTGAATGCGATCCGGATTGGCCGCAAATGTCAGGGTTTCGCCCATGGCCATGGGCGTCTCCGAATTCATCTCGACCGTGACGTTGCTGGCACCGCACTGACACAGCAGCACGGATTGCGCGCCGACATATTCCGACACCTGCACATGCAGCTCGAGCGATGCGTCAGCCGGCGCATCCTTGGCATAGTTCAGGTCGGAGGGGCGCAGGCCCAGCGTCACGGCGCGCGCGCCATGAGCCTTGGCCGCGGCGGCCTTGGCCTCGGGCAGGCGCAGCTTGAACCCGTCGCCCGCGACAAAGGTCGCGCCGTCCTCTTGGGTCAGGTCGCCGTTGAGAAAGTTCATCGGCGGCATGCCCAGAAAACCTGCCACGAACTTATTGGCGGGCCGCTTGAACAGCTCTTCGGGTGTGCCCTGCTGCTGGATGTAGCCGCCATGCATGACCACGATCCGGTCAGCGAGTGTCATCGCCTCGATCTGGTCATGGGTGACGTAGATCATGTTTTTCTCGACCCGCTGGGACATCAGCGCCAGTTCGGCCCGCATCTGGCCGCGCAGCTTGGCATCGAGGTTCGACAGCGGCTCATCAAAGAGGAAAATGCCGCTGTCCTTGGCCAGCGCGCGGGCCATTGCCACACGCTGCCGTTGGCCGCCGGACAGCGCACCCGGCTTGCGGTCGAGAAAATCGGTGAGACCGACGAGGCCTGCCACGTCCCGTACCTTTGCGTCGATCTCGGATTTGGGACGTTTGGCGAGCCGCAGCGCGAACGAGATGTTCTGCGCCGCGTTCATATGCGGGTACAGCGCGTAGTCCTGGAACACCATGGCAAGGTTGCGATCCTTGGGTTCCAGATGCTTGACGGGTTGTTCGTCGATGTAGATCTCGCCATCCGACACATCCTCGAGCCCCGCGATCATGCGCAGCGTGGTGGACTTGCCGCAGCCCGATGGCCCGACGAGCACGGTGAACTCGTTATCCGCCATCTCCAGCTCGATCCCGTGCAGCACCTGCACGTCGCCGTAGCGTTTGATCAGCCGATCCAAACGGATTGCCGGCATGTCCCACCTCCCTCGTGTTACCGGTCACAGTTGCGCATTGTGACCGGTAACACAAGAAATTTCTCGGACGCGATGCGCCCAGGCCGGTCGGATCAATCGCGGGGAAAAACAGTCACTTGGTGCTGGATCGCAGCGCGGGCGCGGGATCGATATGGATGGCGACGGGGCCGCTGCCCGCGTGATTTTCGTCAAGCAATCGGCCGATCAGACGGCCCGCCTCGCGCCCGATTCGCTTGGAATCCACCACCACGGTCGAGATCGAGGGCGAGGCAAAGCGCGACACCTCGAAATTGCCGAAACCGGCAACGCCCAGTTGTTCGGGCACAGCGACACCGCGCGATTTCAGCGCCGATTGCACGCCAAAGGCCGCGGCATCGGACACGCAAAAGATGCAGTCCACATCCGGGAATTGCGCCAGCAGCGGACCAAGGGCGGCGGCGCCATCCTCGATGCTCATGGGCGGCTTGCCCACGGGCACCACACGGGTGGCGTCCAGCCCGGCCCGCTCCATCGCCTCGCGAAATCCCGCGCGCCGTGCAGCGCCGCGGGTCCAGTCATCGCCATCCTCGCACAGGAAGACGAGGTTGCGGTAGCCCTGCGCCAGCAGCGCGTCGGTCATCTGTGCGGCGGCCTCGCGGTTGGAAAACCCGATCGTGTGGCCAATCGGTTCCTCCGGCCGCTCCCACAGCTCGATCACCGGCACGGAGGCCTCCGACAGCAGCTGCACCGTACGGTCGGAATGCCCGTCATAGGACAGCACGATTGCCTCGGGCCGGCGGCGCAGCATCGCCTCGACCAGCTGTTCCTCGCGCTCGGCGGAATAATCCGTATGGCCCAGCAGGATCTGCTGGCCGATCACCTCCAGCTCCTCGGTCAGCGCCTGCACGGTTTCGGCAAAGTGCAGGTTGTTGAGCGACGGCACCAGCACCGCGACAAAGCCCGAGCGCTTGGTGGTCAGGCTGCCTGCCATCTGGTCGGGGACATAGTTCATGTCGCGCACGACCTTGAGGATGCGCTCGCGCGTCTCGACCGAGACGGGGCTGTCCTTTTTCAGCGCGCGCGACACGGTCATGCGCGACACGCCCGCAGCGCGCGCCACGTCGCGCATCGTCACGGTTGCTTTGCTGCGGTCTGGGTCCGGCACGGGGGTCACCACGGAATTGGTACCGGTCACACATAGCGCCCGGAGTGTCGGTCCCGCAAGTGTGGCGGGCTATTCCGCCGCGCGCAGCCCCACATGCGTCAGACGAATGTCGGGCGCATCGAACGTGCGCGGGTGACCATCGACCAAGGCGACAGGTTCGATCAGCGCCTTGGCGTCCACGACGCCCAGATCGTCAAAGCGCAGGCCCATGGAGTGGAAGCACGCCGCCCGAAACCCCGGCTTGGGGTTGAGGCCCGGATGGATGTCGCGCGTGCCCATTTTGAGGTGGTGCGCGATGTCCCATTCCTGTGTGACGCCGTCGATGCGGGTCACGACCCAGCAGTGGCCGTCGGTGCAGGTGTCGCCCTTTTCCGTCGGAAAGTAGAACCCGGTGGCATAGCCCGCCTCGATCCCCGCGGCACGCAACGCGGCGATAAAGTAGGTGTTGATGTCGACGCAGGACCCTTCGACAAGGCCGCAGCCAAGCGCGGGGATCTCATCGAGCCCGTCGTTGAACGTGTCCTCCGGGTGGCCGTAGGTGAACCGCTCGGCCGCGGCACAGGCCAGCGCGCGGGCACGGTCGACACCGGTCAGCGCGCCTGCCGTCTCTTGCGCTTCGGCCACAAGATCGTCGGCGAACCGGGTGAAGCGCGAGGGATGCGGGGTGAACATCGCCTGCGGGTAGGCGCCGGCGACATGATCAAAGTGAAAGCTCAGCTGCAGTGCCTCGGTCTCCGGCGTGACGATGTAGGCTGTCTGGCCGGTGGTGGCCTCGGTCGTTTTCGCAACCTGCGCGCCAGTGGCGGACAGGCCCGTCATGCGCCCATGCGGCGTGCTGAGCCCACCGGGGGCAAGAACCGCTGTGGTGCCAGCGGCCAAAGGGGTCGCGTAGGTGATGTCGAAGGCCATGGATATGCTCCGCTGATCCGTGCCGCAGCGCTACGCCGCCAAGATGACAGTTCGGTGACAGATCACAGCGCGATCCAGGCCGTCTTGAGGTTGCGGAACTTGTCGAGCGCGTGCGGGCTCTTGTCATGGCCATTGCCCGATTGCCCGTGCCCGCCCAGCGGCACGGTGATGTCCGCGCCGCCATAGGTGTTGACGTGCACGACACCTGCACGCAGCCGTCCGACCATGCGATGCGCCCGGGACATGTCGCGGGTGAACACACCGGCGGCCAGGCCGTAGGACGTGCCGTTGGCCATGGCGACGGCCTGATCTTCGGTGTCGAACGGTTGCGCGGCGAGGACGGGGCCAAAGATTTCCTCCTGCACCAGCGCGCTGTTTTGCGGTGCGTTGTCGAAGATCGTGGGGCTGATGTAGTAGCCGCCTGTGTCGGTGTGGATTTGCCGTCCGCCGGTGCGCAGATCAGCGCCCGCGGCTTCGGCATCGCGGCAGGCCGCGAGGATTTTGTGCATCTGAACCTCTGACGCGATGGCCCCGGCTTGGGTGCTCAGCTCCAGCGGATCACCGATGCGCATCGCCTCGGCGGCCTGCACCAGCAGTGTGACAAACTCCGCATGCACCGACCGTTCGACCAACACGCGGGCGGCTGCGATGCACACCTGCCCGCTGTCGCGAAAGATGCCGCCCGCGACCGCCTTGGCCGCCGCTGGCAGGTCGGCATCCGCAAAGACGACGCAGGGCGATTTGCCGCCCAGTTCCAGATAGACCCGCTTGAGGTTCGACTGCGCCGACGCCTCGAGCAGCTTGCGCCCGACGGGACCGGATCCGGTGAACGCGAGCACGTCCACATCCATATGGCGCGCCAGTGCATCACCCGCCGCAGCCCCCGTGCCCGTGACGATGTTCAGGACACCCGCGGGCAGCCCCGCCTCCTGTGCGATCTCACCGAGGCGCAGCAGCGACAGCGACGCAACCTCGGCCGGTTTCAGCACCACGGTGTTGCCCGCGGCGAGGGCTGCGGCGACCTTCCACGCGGCGATCATGAGCGGGAAGTTCCACGGGACAATGGCGCCGACGACGCCTACGGGTTCGTGATGGACGAGGCCAAGCGCACCGGGTGCGGTGGGCGCGATCTGACCGTAGTCCTTGCCACACAGCTCGCCATAATAGCGGAAAGTGCCCGCGGCACTCATCGGCTCGGCCTTGTATGCCATCGCGATCTCGGTGCCGTTGTCGCGGACGCCGAGCACGGCCAGCGCGTCCGCGTCGGCGGCAATTGCATCGCCGATCCGCTGCAGGATGCGCCCGCGTGCCATCGGCGCCATGTCGGACCAGCTGTCGAACGCCTTGCGGGCGGCCGCGACCGCGCGGTCCACATCCTGCGCCGCGCTCGCCGGGATGCGGGCAAGCACCGTGCCGTCGATGGGCGAGATCGTGTCGAGCGTGGCGCCGCTCGCCGCAGCGACACGCTGCCCGCCGATCAGGTTCAAACCGTCCGCGACGGGGGCCGCGCGCAGGGTGTCGATGCGGGCTTGGTCAATCATGGGCAGGTCCTTGCAGGTCGGCGGTTCACTATGTGAACCTTGGGTTCACGCATAGTGTCCCTGTCCGGGGCAAAGCTGTCAATCAGGCACGGGCCGGTGCAGGCGTTGCAATGCGCCCGATGCACAGCCAGCTGAGCACGATCATCACCGCCGCCGCCCCAAGGCAGAGCGGCACGCCGCCCAACTGATAGCTCAGCCCCGACAGCACCGTACCGATGAGCCGCCCGGCGGCGTTGGCCATGTAGTAGAAGCCCACATCCATCGTCACCCGCCGCGCGTCCGTGAAGGCGAGGATCAGGTAGGAATGCAGCGACGAATTCAGGGCAAAGAGCACGCCGAACACCAGCAACCCCACCACGATGCTAAGCGTCAGCCAGAGCGCCGGCGCACCCGCCCCCCACGCTGCCAAAGCCAACACGGCCGGGACAAAGAACAGCGTGCCAACCCAGAAACGGGCGGCGGCGGCCAGATCCCCCTCGTTGCGGTCCTTGCTGCGCAGGAACTGCGGGGCGTTGGCCTGCACCGCACCATAAAGGATCACCCAGACGGCCATGAAGATGCCGATCATGAAGAACGCCGCGCGCTGCCCCTCGGGCGTGCCATCGCTGAGCACCGAATAGAAGTAGATCGGGATGCCCACGACAAACCACACGTCCCGCGCACCAAAAAGGAAAACCCGCGCCGCACTCAGCCAGTTCACGCGCGGATTTTTGGAAAACACCTCCTTGAACTTGGCGTCCTTGCGCCCGGCAGGCAGGCCAGCGGGCATGCGCAGCAACACCACCGCAAGGATCACGGCCAGGATCACCGCCATGCCGAGAACGGACGCGGCAAAGCCAAAGAGCGCCAGTGCCCCCGCGCCCAGCAGGAACCCAAACCCCTTGACCGCATTCTTGGACCCGGTGAGTACCGCCACCCAGCGGAAGAGGCCATCGCCTTCGGCCGGGGCCAGTAGCTTGACGGCGGATTTCGACGACATCTTGGCCAGATCCTTGGCCACACCGCTGAGGCCCTGCACCAGCATGACAAACACGACCGACGCGGCGATGGTCCAGGCCGGGTCAAGCTGCGCCAGCGCAACGAGGGCGATCACTTGCAAGCCGAGCCCGACATAGAGCGTCGTGGTCAGCCCGAACCGCGCGGCGATCCAGCCTGCGCTGAGGTTCGTGACCACGCCCGCAATCTCGTACAACACAAACAGGTAAGCGAGCTGAACCGGCGAAAAGCCCAGGCTGTTGAAGTGCAACAGCACCAGCATGCGCAGCGCACCGTCGGTGAGCATGAACGCCCAATAGGCCGCCGTGACGGCGACATAGGCCGCAAAGCCTTCGGGACGGCTCAAAGCGAGGCCCCGACCATCTGCGCCACGTCAACGAGCCGGTGCGCATAACCCCATTCGTTGTCGTACCAGGCATAGACCTTCACCTGCGTGCCGTTGACAACCATTGTCGACGGGGCGTCCACGATGCTCGACCTGGGGTCGTTGGTGTAGTCGGTCGACACAAGCGGGCGCGTCTCGTAGCCCAAGATGTCCTTGAGCGGGCCGTCGGCTGCGGCCTTAAACATCGCGTTGACCTCCTCGGCGGTGGTCTCGCGCGCCACTTCGAACACGCAATCGGTGAGCGAGGCGTTGAGCAGCGGCACGCGCACCGCATGCCCGTTCAGCTTGCCCACGAGGTCGGGGTAGATCAGCGTGATCGCTGTGGCCGAGCCGGTGGTCGTGGGGATCAGCGAGTTGAGCGCGGAGCGCGCGCGGCGCAGGTCTTTGGCGGGCCGGTCCACGATGGTCTGGGTGTTGGTCACATCGTGGATCGTGGTGATCGAGCCGTGCTTGATCCCCAACCCTTCGTGGATGACCTTGACCACCGGCGCCAGGCAGTTGGTGGTGCAGGACGCCGCCGTGACGATGCGCTGGCCGGTATAGACGTCGTTGTTGACCCCGTAGACGATGTTGGCCGCATCGCCGTCCTTGACCGGGGCGGACACGACCACTTTTTTGACCCCTGCGGCAAAGTACGGGGCAAGCTTCGCCTCGGTCTTGAAGGCACCCGTGCAGTCGATCACCACATCGACGCCGTCCAGCGGCAGATCCTCCAATGCGCGGGCGTTGTGCACGGGGATGCGCGTGCCGTCGATGGTGATACCGGTGTCATCCGCGCTGAACGCCGCGTCCCAACGCCCGTGCACCGTATCGAATTCGAGCAGGTGGGCGTGCATCGCCGGGTCGCCGACGGCATCGTTGATCCAGGCGATCTCGCACCCGCGGTCGAGCAGGGGTTTGAGTGCGAGTTTACCAATGCGGCCAAGGCCGTTCAGAGCGTAGGTGGTCATGTGGTCTCCGGTGTGCGGCCGATTGCGTCGACTTCCGATTGTAGGGATGTGCGCGACAAGGTGCCGAGCGGCAGGGCGGCAAAGGCCGCGATACGGTTGCGCATGGAGCCAAACGTGCTTTGGAAGGCGAGGCGCTTTTCGGCATCCGTTCCTTCGGCCTTGACCGGGTCGGGCAGGCCCCAATGGGCCGAGATGGGCTGGCCGTGCCAGGCCGGGCATTCCTCGTTCGCGGCGTGGTCGCAGACGGTAAAGACGAAATCCATCACCGGTGCGTCCTCGCCCTGAAACTCGCCGATGTTCTTGGCGCGCAGCGCGGTGACGTCGAGGCCCTTTTGTTCCAGCATCTCGACGGCAAAGGGGTTCAATTCGGAGCGCGGCTTGGTCCCGGCCGAGAACGCCTCGAACCGGTCCCCGGCGAGGTCGCGCATGATCGCCTCGGCAAAGATTGAGCGGGCGGAGTTGCCGGTGCAGATGAACAGCACGTTGTATTTGGTGTCAGACATTGGAGCCATCCTTGTCAGTGGGTCGGGCAGCCCGGGCGGACACAGATCGGGCCGCCCGTTGCAGCAGTCGAGGAAAAGCGCGGCCACCATGCCCCGTGTCCCCTCCATGTTGACCGCGTAGCGGCGCAGGTTGCCCTGCCGCATCTGCGTCACCAGTCCGGCCTCGAGAAGCGCGGACAGGTAGACGGAGGTCGTGGAGGCTTTGAACCCCAGCACATCGGCAATCTCACCCGCCGGTACGGCATCGGGACAGCGGCGCATGAGCAGGCGGAACACGCCCATGCGTTGCGGATGGCTGAGGGTGGCAAGTTGGTCGAGCAGCATGACCTATCTATTTCATGATTTCATGAAATTCATATGACAGAGCGGTGCGACCAGTGCAAGCCTATCTGGGAAGACGGAGAACACCAGCGGGATCAAAGGCTTGGCCGTCAATGTGCACGGTCTCGGTGCTGTAGTTGAACCAGAACGTCTCGGCTCTGGTGTCGCGCCGCCGCACGCCTTCGGGCATGATCGCGACGGGCAGATCGGGCACAAGCGCCCGGATCAACGCCATATGTGCGATATCATCGCCCCACGCGGCCATGTAAGTGACACCGCCCGTGCACGCGACAGCGACGGGCGCGCCGCCCGTGGTGGCCATGAGGGTCGCGCCGCCCCCGTCGAGCTGTTCGAAATAGCTGTGGATTTCGCCCACGGGATCAAGCGCGATGGGCAGGTCGGGGCGCATGGATTGTACCCGCGACACGGTCAGGTCACTGCCCGGCCATGCAGGCGGCAGCGGGTTGGGGATGTTGAAATGCGCGTCACGCGCCGCGCTGCGCGGGCCGATGATGACGTGGCCGGGTGCGGCGTTGAGCGCGCCCTTGAGATCGTCCGGCATATGCATGATGCCGGGGGCGAGGACGAGCGCGTAGCCGTCAAAATCTCGCGTGTTTGGGGGCAGGATATCGATTGAGAGGCCCAGCTTGCGGCACGCCCGGTACCAGTCAAAGACCAATCCGAAATAGCTCAGCCCCGCGCCATGCGGCTGCACCGCCCAGGCCGCGTCGGCGCCGTAGTCAAAGACCAGCGCCACCGGCGCCTGGGCCGGCGTGACGTCCGGCGCGTCCTTCAACTCCGCCGCCACCGCTTCGGCCTCGGCAAAGGCTTCGGCGACCACAGAGTCGGGGCGCAAAAGACCCGCATGCATCTGCTCTTGCGCAAACGGGGCCTGCCGCCAGCGGAAGTAACACACGGCCTCGGCCCCGTGGGCAAACGCCTCCCACGTCCAGAGGCGCACCATACCGGGCAAGGGCGACGGGTTGTAGGGCGCCCAGTTCACCGGGCCCGGCTGCTGTTCCATGATCCACCAGCGCCCGCCCCCCTTGGCATGCGCGCCTCTGGCGCGCCCGACGGCGCGATAAAGGTCGTGGTGAAACGCCTGAAAATCCGGATCGCCCTGCTGCGCGTAAGTGCGCTGCTGCACAGGCGTGGCGCCCACACGATCCTCGAGAAACCCCAGCGGATAGCTGTCCCAGGACGCGATATCGAGGTCGGCACCGACCTTGAAGTGATCGAAATCCGTGATGCGGCCCATATAGTTGTGGGCGATGGGCGCGTCAGAGAAGGCGCGGATGATCTCGACCTGTGCCCGGTTGAACGCCACCACCTGATCCGACGCAAAGCGGCGAAAGGCGTGCACATGGGCCGGGTTCGGCTCGGTCACGGTCAGGTTCGGCAGGCCGATCTGGTCGAAATCGTCGTAGTCCATGGACCAGAACACATTGCCCCACGCCGCGTTCAGCGCGTCGATGTCACCATCATTCCCCTGCCCCGGAAACTGGCCCCGCAGCCATTGGCGAAACGCCGTGCGGGCCGCATCCGAGTAGCTGATCGTCGTGTCGTGGCAGCCGTATTCGTTGTCGGTTTGCCATGCAGCGACATGCGGGTTCGCGCCATATCGTTCGGCCATCGCGCGCACGATGCGGCGGCATTCCTCGAGGTATCCGGCATGGGAAAAGCAGTAGTGGCGGCGCGAGCCGTAGCCGCGCGGGCGCCCCTCGGCATCGACGGCGTACATGTCGGGATGTTTTGCCACGACCCAGGCGGGCGGCGTTGCGGTGGGGGTGCCCAGCACCACGCGCAGGCCTGCTGCGCCCAGCGTATCGATCGCGCGGTCGAGCCAGCCCCAGTCGTACCGGCCCTCTTCGGGCTCCATCCGCGTCCAGGCAAATTCGCCGATGCGCACCCATGTGAGGCCGAGATCCGCCATGCGCGCGGCATCCTCGGGCCACATCGCCTCGGGCCAGTGTTCGGGATAGTAACAGACGCCCAGCGTGCGTTTCATAGGATCACCCGGTATTCTTGCTGCCCTGTGACGCCCACATCCACGGCAAAGGTAAAGCCTGCTTGCGGGTCACTCAGCCCGTCGGCGGCGGTCGTGACATAGAGCGTTGTGCCGCCAAAGGCGGGGCATGTGGTTTGAGAGGTTGGCACGGACACCGCACGCAGGAACCGGCCACCCGGATCATAGCATGCCACCCGGCCCGCACCCCATTGCGCGTTCCACAGGTTGCCCTGGCTGTCCACCACGGCCCCGTCGGGATTGAGGCGATCTGCGGTCAGGTCGATATGCGTCTCAGGCGCGGCTGCGGGCCAGCCGTCGGCATCCAGGGCGACCCGCTTGATCTGCCGCGTGGGCGTGTCGGCAAAATAGGCGGTCTGCCCATCCGGCGCGAAACAGATCGCGTTCGACACGGTGATGGCGTCGAACAGCTGCCGCAGCTCGCCCCGGTAGTAGCGGTAGATCGCGCCTGCGCCCGGTTCGGCCTTGATCCCCATCGTGCCGATCCAGAAACCGCTTTGGGGGTCCGCGCGCCCGTCGTTCGAACGGGTCACAGGGTTGTCCGCCTCGAGAGGGACCACCAGCTCACGGGTCTCGGTGCCGATGTCGTAGCGCCACAACCCGGTCGCCGATGCCATCAGCAACGTCTCTTGATTCACCCACCCGGCGGCCGAGACGTGTTCGTCGAACTGCCAGTGATCGACGGTGCCATCCGGCGCACGCGACATCAGCCGCATGCCCAGAATATCGAACCAGAAGAGTTGCTTGCGCAGCGGGTGCCACAGTGGCCCCTCGCCCAAAGCGCACGCGACGTCGCTATAGACCTGCATCAGGCCGCGGCGTCATAGGCCGCCACCATCTCGGCGGCGCGGGTGGCAACCTCGTCCACCGACAAGCCGGGCTTGTAAAGCGCGGAGCCGATGCCGAAGCCGGTGATACCCGCCCCCAGCCAGTCGGCAAAATCGGCAGCCCCCACACCGCCCACCGCATAGGTCCTGGTGCCTTGGGGCAGGACCGCGCCAATGGCCTTGAGGCCGGAGACGCCCAGATGCGAGGCCGGAAACAGCTTGAGCCCGTCAGCGCCAGCCTGCAGCGCGGCAAAGCATTCGGTCGGCGTCAGGACGCCCGGGTAGCTGAGCATGCCCGCCTGTTTGGTGGCGACGATCACGGCGGCATTCGCGTCCGGAGACACGACCATATGTGCGCCCATCTCGTGCAACCGTTCCACATCCCGCACGTCCAGCACGGTGCCCGCACCAATCATCGCGTTGTCCCCGTGCGCGTCGAGCATTTTGCCAATGCTGTCAAAGGGGTCGGGCGAATTCAGTGGCACCTCGATCCGCGTGATCCCGGCGTCGACCAGCGCATCGGCCACGGGCACAGCCTCGTCTGGCGTGATGCCGCGCAGGATTGCGATAATCTCTCGGCTCATGCGGCCTCTCCTTGCAATTGCGCGTAGGCCGCGGTGAGGCCGGCAAGCGTCATCTCTTCGGCCCCGGCCATCTCGGTCGGCACGCCTTGCGCGCCAAGGGCTGTGGCGTACGCGCCCGACAGCGCCTCGGCCCCGACAAGGGCCACGGCTTGGCCCAGCCAATAGGGGCGCATCGCGGCCAGTTCGGCCCCGATGAGCAGGCCCGACAGCCGCGCACGCGCCGCATCGCCGCTGAGCCCCGCCAGCAGCCCCTCGGCGCGCAGCGAAAAGAGCGATGTGGCAAGGCTTTCGGGACGCGACAGGGTCTGATCCACCCCGGCAGCAAACGCATCCGCGTCCCAGCCCTGCCCCATGGAGTGTCGCAACACCGACTGATCGCAGAGCAGCGCAAACATCTCGCCCGTCATCGCGGTGCGGAAACTCACGATCTCGCCCGCGCTGATATGGGCCCATTTGGTGTGCGTTCCGGGCAGGCAGATCACGCCGTCGAACCCGGGATTGAGGGCCAGAAACCCGGCGATCTGCGTTTCTTCCCCGCGCATCACATCGGCGGGCGTTTCCTGTTTGACGCCAGGCAGAATGCGCGCGTCAAAGCCGGGAACGGCCACTGCCTCGTGGATTGTCGGGGGCGCGCAGGGGACGGCGGCATAAGGTGCCTCGGCCCAGCCCTGGCGCGATCCGACCATGCCGCAGGCCAGCACCGGTGCGGGCAGTGCGTCACCGATCAACGCCCGTAATGCCGGCTCGAAACCGCTGCGGGACAGCCCGCCCATGCCGTCGGAGGAGGACCGACGATCGATCACCGACCCGTCGCGTGCCATCAGCCACGCGCGCAGATGCGACGTGCCCCAATCCACGGCGATCCAGGCCACATCCGCCATCAGCCCGTCACCACCACGCCGCCATCGATCACAAGCGCCTGGCCGGTCATCATGCGCGAGGTCCCCGACGCCAGAAACAGCGTCGCGCCCACGATATCGCGCGGCTCCAGATGTTCCTTGAGGCACTGGCGTTCCATATGCGCCTCGAGCCCTTCGGGCGTGGCCCACATGTCGAGCTGCTTTTGCGTCAGCACCCAACCTGGGGCGAGCGCGTTCACCCGGATCCTGTCCGGCCCGAACTCGCGTGCGAGGCTGCGCGACATCCCGTTGATCGCCGCATTCGCCGCCGTATAGATCGGGTAGCCCGCATTGCCCATCATGTAGCTGACCGAGGAAAAGTTGATGATCGACCCGCCACCCGCCGCCTGCATGCCGGGGATCACCGCCTGACAGGCAAAGAAATAGGCCTTTTGGTTGATCGCGATCATCCAGTCCCAAAAGTCGCTGTCCACGTCCAGTGTCGCGTGCCGCTTGTCGTTGGCCGCGTTGTTGACCAGCACTGTCACCGGCCCATGCGCCTCGGCCGCCTGATCGATGCAGGCGCGGAGCCGGTCGGTGTCGGTGATGTCGCATTGCATGAACAGCGGGCGGGTGCCGTATTTGCCTTCCATCTCATCGGCAAACGCCGTGGCATCGGACCGCCCGACAAAGGCGACCTTGGCCCCTTGTTCCAGAAACCCTTCGGTCAGGGACGCGCCGATGCCCGAGCCACCGCCGGTGATGAAAACCGAAGCCCCGGCAAGGTCGTGAAATGTGGCAGTCTCTTTCATCTTCCGTCTTTCTCTTTGGGGTCAGGCAAGGTCGCCCTTGATGACCCACATCCGCTCTGGAAAACTCCAGGGCAGAGTCAAACCATGGTACATCAGATAGGCGCCGCTCACCACAATCGGTCCGGATTTGAGCGCGGTGTCACCGCGTGACAAATGGCCCGCATCCTCGCGGTTCACAAGTTCCACGCGGTATTTGGCCTCGGGCGTCAGGCGGGTCAGGCGCAAGGGCCGCGGTGCGATCTGGGCCGAGGTGGCCTGCTTGCCCACAAACACCACGAATTGCGCGCCGCCCTGCTCGAGATGCTGTTCCGCCACGACCGCAGGATCGGCACTGTCCAGGCGCAGGATGTCCGCGCCGTGCATCCAATGGCGGTTGTACTTCCACCAGCCGGTGACGTCGCGCAGCACCTGCGCCTCGTCCTCGGTCAGCTCGCGCGGGTCCATCTCGAAGCCCATGTGGCGCTGTGCTGCGACCCAGGCGCGGAACCGGATATCCAGCGTGCGCCCGGACGTGTGACAGGTGCGCGGCCCGACATGGCTGCCGGTGACGGCCATCGGCAAAAAGAGCGAGGCGTTGTGCTGCATCCGCAGCCGCTCGGTGGCGTCGTTGCTGTCACTCAGCCAGACGCGCTGGCAGCGTTGCATGATGCCAAAGTCGATGCGACCGCCGCCGCTTGCGCAGCTTTCGATCTCCACATGCGGAAACCGCGCGCGCAGCCGGTCGAGCAGCGTGTAGGAGCCGCGGGTTTGTGCGGCATCCGGCATCGGCAGCACGCGGTTGTGGTCCCACTTGATGTACTCGATGTCGTGACGATCAAGGATATGGCTGATCCGTTCGAACAGGAACGATTGCACGGCAGGCAGGGCCATGTTCAGCGCCATCTGCTGGCGCCCCATGATCTGATCCTCGCCCCCCAGCGCCCAGTCAGGGTGGGCGCGGAAGATGTCGGAGTTCTGGTTGATCATCTCAGGCTCGAACCAGATGCCGAAGGACATGCCTTGCGCCCTGACGTGGTCGATCAACGGGGTCAGCCCATCGGGATATTTGCGCGGGTCCACCTCCCAATCGCTGAGCGCCTGCGTGTCGTCATCGCGATTGCCGAACCAGCCGTCATCCAGCACAAAGCGTTCCGCCCCAAGGTCGGCGGCGCGGGTTGCGATGTCCTTCAGCTCATCGAGGTTGTGGTCGAAATAGACGGCTTCCCAGCAATTGTAGTGCACCGGCCGCGGCGCCTCGGGCCTGGGAAAGGTCACGATGCGGTCGCGCAAGTGCCGCTGGAACGCGACGGCGCAGCCATTCAGCCCGTCATCCGAGAACACGGCGTAGAGCTTGCCCGTGGCAAAGCGTTTCTGCGCGCTGCCTTCGACCCGGGCGGCATGCCCGAACTGGATCTGGCGGCGGCCATCGGGCAGCTCTTCGGCAACCATGCGGTGCCCGCCGGACCAGCCGTAGTGGAACGCGAATGTGTGGCCGTACGCATTGGTCGCGCCGCGCACCGGCACGATCAGGCCCGGGAAATGCTCGTGCCCCGTGCGCCCCGTGCGGTTCTCGCGGTAGCGGATGCCGGGCGACCAGGGCGTGCGGTTCATCTGGAACTCGCCGCACCAGCGGCCCGCGAAGTCGATCATCTCGTCGCTGAGTTGCGGGGCCGGGAACACCGGCGCGCTGAGCCAGTGCAGGTGCATCGGCGCGTCGGCCTCCAGCTCGGCGCTGGCCTCGATGATGTGCGTATCGGGATCGAGCGCAAACCGCGCGCGGTAGAGCAGCAAACGCTCGTCATCCATGTAGGTGAGCACCAGCACGCCGTCGCCCAGATCGGCCTGCTCGAGACAGAACTTGGGAAGGAACGGCGTGCCGTCCCCGTGCCGGATGATCAGTCCGGGCTGGCCGGGAAACGACCGGGTCGCCTCGGGGCAGATGCTCAGCTCGGGGTTGGCATCGAGCATCCCGCCGGTCACATCCAGCGTGTAAGCCTCGTACAATGTTGTCAGATCTTCTTCGTCCGGCAGGCGCGGGCCCCAATAGACCACCTCTGCCAGTCGGCCCCTGAGGGAGCCGAGAACAAGTGTCTGACGCCCGTCATCGAGCCGCCAGCATCTGATCACTTCACAGCTCCCAACGTGAGCCCCGCGATAAAGTGGCGCTGCATCAGAAAGAAGCAGACCACCGGCGGGATCGCTGCCAGCAGCGACGCTGCCGACACTAGATGCCAATTGTTGACGAACTGCCCGTTGAGCGCGCGCACGCCTGCAGTGATCGGCTTGGCGCTTTCGCCCTGGGTCAGCACGTTGGCCCAGAAAAAGTCGTTCCAGACAAAGGTGAAGATCAGCACAGCAAGTGCGGCAATCGCGGGCCGGACGAGGGGCAGCACGACATACCAGAAGATCTTCCATTCCGCGATGCCCTCGATCCGCGCGGACTCGATCAGATCAAAGGGCAAAGCCTTGATGAAGTTGCGCATAAAGAGCGTGCAGAACCCGGTTTGGAAGGCCGCGTGAAACAGGAACTGCCCTGCGATGGTGTCGTAAAGGCCCGTCTGCACACTCATGTCGCGCACCGGCACCATGAGGATCTGGAAGGGGATGAAGTTGCCCGCGACGAACAGAAAGAACAGCGGCAGCGCCACCCGGAACTTGTAAATCGCCAGCGCATAGCCCGCGAGGCAGGCCAGTGCGACGGAAATGGCGACCGTGGGCACGGTGATCAGGACCGAATTCCACATGTATTGCGCCGCCGCCGACTGGGTGAAGACGGCCGTGTAATTCTCGATGATCGCAAATTCCGACGGCCAGCCGAACACGTTGCCCGAGTTGATGTCCTTGGCCGACCGGATGGAGGTCAGCAGGATCGCGAGCAGCGGCAGCAGCCACAGGATCAAGGCGACGGGCAGGAACGCCTGATAGGCAAAGCGCGCAGCGGGGCCGGATTTCTCAATTGGCTTCGGAAACATCTTACCGGCCCCCCTTCTCGTCTTGGTACATGCGCCACAGGAAATAGCTGATAAAGAACAGCATGATGCCGAACAGGACCGTCGCCACCGACGAGCCATAGCCGTACCGCTCGCCAAATTCGGAAATCGCGACCTCGTACATGTAGTGCGACAGCACGTTGGTGGAGCCGAAGGGCCCGCCCTGGGTCATGATGGCGATCATGTCAAAGCTGCGCAGCGCGCCGATCACGGTGACAACGACGGCAATAAAGGTTGCGGGCTTTAGTTGCGGCACGACGACGTACCACAGCATCTTCCACCCCTTGGCACCGTCGAGGCGCGCAGCCTCGATCTGATCTGCGGCCACGTTGTTGAGGCCGGTGAGATAAAGGATCATGCAATAGGCGATCTGTGGCCAGAGGCCCGCCGCGATGATGCCGTAGGTCGCCCATTCCGGGCTCGACAGGATGTCGGGTGCGGGGCGCGAACAGTTGAAGGTGACGTTGCCGACGATGTTCACCGTCTCTTCGCAAAAGATCGCCTTCCACACCGTGCCGACAACCCCGAAATCCGGGTTGTAGAACCAGCCGAAGATCAGGCCGACAACAACCTGGGAGATCACAAACGGAAAGAAGAACATGGACTTGTAGAACCGCATGCCCGTCACCGTCTGATTCAGGAACAGCGCGATGAAAAGGCCCAGCGGCACCGCAAGCATATAGAGGATCAGCCACGCCAGGTTGTTGCGCAGCGAGGTCCAGAAATTGGGGTCGTCCCACAGTTTGACGTAATTGTCGAAGCCGACCCAGGTGGCCGTCGAATTGCCGTCCACATCATAAAGCCCGTTCCATTCATACAGGCTGAGCCAGAGCGACTGAAAGATCGGGATGACCACGTAGATCGCGAAAAAGATCAGCGCGGGGATCAGAAAGAACCACGGCGCAATCGCCAACTTGTTGCGCGCGAACCATCCCGGCTCTGCGCTGGCATTTGTCTGGTGCATCGTTGCGTCGGCCATGGCGAAACACTCCTCCCTGGGATCGGTCTGCGCCTCTCCGGGCGATCATAACCTTATGAAAACGGGGCTTTGTCGCGCTTGCAAAAGGTCAGGTGCAGGATGGGCAAGATTGCCCATCCTACGAAGCAAACCTTAGTTGTAGACTTCTTCCTGAACGGTATCGAGGCGCTCAAGAACCGCGTCCATCTTGGACGTGTCCAGCATGAACTCCTGAAAACCTTCCATGCCCGCCTTGGCCATCGCGGCCGGTGCGTCACGGTCGTAGAACTGCGCCAGACCTGTCGCCCCGTTCAGCAGCGCAAAGCCTTCCTGGATGAACTTGTCGTCCGCGATGTCGGCCTTGGAGTTGATGGGCAGCTGACCGATGGTCTTGTTCCACTGGGTCTGCACATCGGGGCGCGCGACGAAGGCCAGGAATTTCTTGGCATCTTCGACGTTCTTGGCGTTCGCGGGGATAAAGAAGGCGTCTGCAGGCGCTTCTTCGGCTGGCGGGATCGACGCATCGATGACCGGGAACGGCATGAAGTCGATCTGCTCTTCGGTCAGACCGGCGTTCTTGTAGCCGTCGACCGAAAAGTTGCCCATCACGTACATCGCTGCGTCACCGTTGGCGAAGGGCGCGATGGCGTCCTGCCAGGACATCGAGGCGTGGTTGTCGACGAAACCGCACTCATTGATGAGTGTCTCCCAGTTCTCGAACGTCGCCTTGATGCGTGGATCGGTGTACTTGATCTCACCGGCGGTCAGGGCGTTGTGCACGTCATAGCCGTTGGTGCGCAGGTTGATGTAGTCAAACACGCCTGCCGCGGTCCACAGGAACTTGGTCCCGATGGTGAAGGGCGTGACGCCGTTTTCCTTCATCTTGGCGCAACCGGCCAGCATGTCGTCCCACGTGGCGAACTCTTCCAGCTCGAGCAGGTCAAAGATGTCTTTGCGATAGTAGATGCCCCACTGGTAGTAGGAATAGGGCACGCCCCAGATCTTGCCGTCGCGCGACATGGTTGCCTTGATGGCCGCCAGATCTTCGTTGAAGCCGTTGTCGGCCCACACGTCATCGACGGGCTGGAACAGGCCCGCATCGACGAAGGGCGCCATGCGGTTGCCGGGGTACCAGCTGGTCACGTCGGGCGCGTCAGCGGTCAGGAAGTTGCGGATCGCCGTCTTGTGCGCCTCGCGGTCGTTGATGTTGACGATCACGTTGATGTCGGGGTTTTCCGACTTGAACAACTCGACAGCATCTTCAAAGCCCTTTTTCGGGCCCGGGTTCAGGTCATCGAAGTTGATGACCAGGTCGCGCGCGAACGCCGTACCGGCAACAGCCGACAGCGCAATGGCCGCGACCGCGGTTTTGAAATTCAGGAACATGGTTTCCTCCCGTTGGTTCCTTATGGTTCCGTGGCCGGAGCTTGTCTCATCCCGCCGACCGCGGAAAGTCAGATTTCTTTTGACTTCGGTCCCCGCTTTGTGGATGTTCCACATAGTGAAACCGAATTCCAACTATTGGAACTGTAGGGGCCACGCGGGGCCGAGGTCAACAGATTTCAGCCCCGGAGGGAGGAGAAACGATGAACAGCGCCGCCCCCCGCACAGGCGAGGGAACGATTGGCAAAGCATTGGATGTGCTCGATCTTGTCGCCGCACAAGAGCGCCCCGTGCGCTTTTCCGAGCTGCTGGCGCTGTCGCCGCATCCCAAGGCCACGTTGTACCGGCTGGTGCAGAACCTGACGCATCTGGGCATGCTGCGCTACGACGTCGATCGGCAGACCTATGCGCCCGGATTGCGCCTGGTCAGCTTGGCCCATGCGGCCTGGCGGCAAAGCTCGCTGGCGCCCATCGCCCGCCCGCATATCGATTCGCTCAGTCAGGCACTGGGTGAGACGGTGCACCTCGCGCAGCTTGACGGCGGCCAGGTGCTTTACGTCGACAAACGCAACGCCGCCGACCCGATCGAGATGTTCAGCCAGGCGGGGAAGGTCGGCCCCGGGTATTGCACCGGTGTGGGCAAGGCGATGCTGGCGCATTTGCCGGATGAGGCTTTGGACACCGCTTTGGCCCAACAGGCCTGGTTTGCGCACACCGCCCATACCCACACGCACCCCGGGACGTTGCGCACGGAATTGGCCGAGGTCCGGGCAGAGGGGGTGGCCTATGACCGTGAAGAGCATGAACCGGGCATCATCTGCGTCGCCGCCCCCATCCTGTCGGAGACGGGCCGCGCCATCGGCGCGCTGAGCGTCACGACATCCACATCGCGCAAGTCGCTGGACGATCTGGCCCGGCTTGCACCGCATCTGAAATCCACGGCGCACGACATCGCCGCGGCCGCTGCCAATTGGCAGTTCCCAAGCCAGTAATACGAGGGGGAGAGACATGACCGGCGTCACACTCAACAAGGCGATCAAACGCTACGGGGCCACGCAGGTGATCCACGGCCTGGACCTGACCATCGAGGATGGCGAGTTTTGCGTCTTTGTCGGGCCGTCGGGCTGCGGCAAGTCCACCTTGCTGCGCATGATCGCGGGGCTCGAGGAAACGTCGGACGGTCAGATCCACATCGGCGCGCGCGATGTCACACACATGGACCCCGCCGCGCGGGGCGTGGCGATGGTGTTCCAGACCTATGCGCTGTACCCGCACATGACGGTCGAGGAAAACATGGGCTTTGGCCTGAAAATGAACGGCGTCGACAAGGCCGAGATCAAGCGCAAGGTCGATGGTGCCTCCAAGATCCTCAAGCTGGACGACTACCTTGCCCGCAAGCCCGCCGCCCTGTCCGGCGGTCAGCGCCAGCGCGTGGCCATTGGCCGGTCGATCGTGCGCGGACCCGAGGTGTTCCTGTTCGATGAACCGCTGTCGAACCTCGACGCCGAGCTGCGCGTGGACATGCGGGTGGAAATTGCGCGCCTGCACAAGGAACTGGGTACTACGATGATCTACGTGACCCACGACCAGGTCGAGGCGATGACGCTGGCCGACAAGATCGTGGTGCTGCGTGCAGGCTATATCGAACAGGTCGGCAGCCCGATGGACCTCTACAAGGATCCGGACAACAAATTCGTTGCCGGGTTCATCGGCTCGCCCGCGATGAACTTCTTGCGCGGGGTGGCCGAGGCGGGCGGTGTCAAGGTGCCCGCGCTGGCCGACCGGGTGCTGCCGACCTCCGTCGCGCTGCCGGCACCGGGTGCGGAGGTGACCGTGGGCGTTCGCCCGCAGGATATGCATCTGACCGCTGCCCCCTCGCCGCTCAAGCTCGATATCCGCGAGCGGCTGGGGGGTGTTGCCTACGACTACCTCACCGCGCCGACCGGCGAGCGGCTGATTGTCGAGACGAAGGGCGACATGGCGATGGACGAGGGCACCGAAGTCACCGTGACCTTCGCCGATGACAAGGCGATGTTCTTCGATGCCCAAAGCGAGGCGCGCCTGCGCTGACCTTTGCTGCGCTGAAAATGGCACAGCCGCGCCTATCCCGGCGCGGCTTTTTTATTCGTGTGGATAGTTTGAAGTCCAATTCGTGGATTGGCTGATGGAATGATCAGATTTTAATAGCTTCTGCCGCAATCAGTGGATGAATTTGCCGTTATAAGCAGAATAAGACAAGCTCTAGAGCCGCAACATTCTACACGGTGAGAGAAATCCACAGGCACGTGTGTGAAATGAGGATTAAATCGCGTCTATCAGCGTGGAAATCGCAGCCCAAACGGTGCGCTCTCGTGCCGCTCAACCGTCATCAGCGCGCTCAACGCTTGCGACCACAGCCAGAGCCCCAAGCCGCGGAAACACATCACAACGCGCTGGAAAAATTCAGGTTTTTCCCTGATCCCGCAGGTAGTCCATGATCGCAGGCCGCACGTTCATGTCGCCGCGATGCCGCGCATCGGTGATCACCTTGCGCACCTCATCGAGGTTCGACCGCCGCAACAGCGACTTCACCGGTCCGATAGACGCGGGCCGCATCGACAATGTCCGCAGCCCGATCGCCGCCAGACACAGCGCCTCGACCGGGCGCCCCGCATCCTCGCCACAGAAGCTGAGAGGGGTGCCGGACACCTCGCACCGCTCCACGATCCGCTCGATAAAGCTCAGGAACGACACGTTCAGCGTGTCGTAGCGCCGCCGCACCCGCTCATTCTCGCGATCCGCGGCAAAGAAAAACTGCTTGAGGTCATTGCCCCCGATGGACAAAAACCCGACCTCTTCAAAGAACTTGTAGGGCGCAAAGGCGAGGCTGGGCGTTTCCAGCATCGCGCCCACCTCGATGCTTTCGGGCAGCACGTGGCCCAGCTTGCGCTCGCGGTCCATGGCCTTGTCCATCTCGGCCCGGGCCTGCGTGTATTCCTCGTATTGCGCGACAAAGGGGAACATGACCGTCAGTGGCCGCCCCTGCGCAGCGCGGATCAGCGCCTGCAACTGCATCCGCATCACCCCGGGCTTGTCCAGCCCCACGCGGATCGCCCGCCACCCCAGCGCCGGGTTCGGCTCGTCATTGGGCTTCATGTAGGGCAGCACCTTGTCCGACCCGATGTCGAGCGTGCGAAACACCACCTTCTTGCCACCCGCCGCGTCCAGCACACGCGCGTAGAGCGCGCTCAGCTCTGATCGCCGCGGCATCTGGTTGCGCACCAGAAACTGCAGCTCGGTCCGGAACAGGCCCACGCCCAACGCGCCCGACCCTTCGAGCGACGGCAGGTCCGCCATGAGCCCCGCATTCATATGCAGATCGATGACATTGCAACACAGCGTCTCCGCCGGTTTGTCGCGGATCGAGGCATAGCGTTCGGCGGCGGCGGCCTGCATCGCCATCTTGTCCCGGAACGCCGTCACCACGGTGTCATCGGGGCGCAGGTGGACAATCCCCTGTTCCCCGTCGACCAGCACGTGATCGCCGTTCAACGCCTCGAGCGTCGCGCGGTCGGTGTGCACGATCAGCGGAATGGCCAGCGCGCGCGCCACAATCGCGGCATGGCTGCCAACGGAACCGGCCTCGAGGATGATCCCCCTGAGCCCGCGCCCATAATCCAGCAGCTCGGCTGGCCCGATGTTGCGCGCCACCAGAATGGGGTCCGCCGGCAACTCGGCGCCCGTGTCCGTGCCCTGCCCCGTCAGGATGCGCAGCAACCGGTTCGACAGGTCATCCAGATCGCTCAACCGCTCGCGCAGATAGCTGTCGGTGGCCTGCCCGATGCGCGCGCGCGCCAGCGATTGCTCCTTCTCCACCGCCGCCTCGGCGCTGAGACCGCGGCTGATGTCTTCCTCCATCCGCCGCATCCAGCCCTTGGAATTGGCGAACATCCGATAGGCCTCGAGCACCTGCAGCTGTTCCTTGTCGGCCGCCAGGCTCAGCATCTTGTCCACGCCCACGCGCAGCTCTTCAACACCTTCCTTCAGCCGCGCCAGCTCGCGATGCGGATCGTCGGCAATGGGGTTTGTCACCACCACGCGCGGCTCGTGCAGCCAGATATGGCCCTCGGCCACGCCTTCCTGCGCGACCGTTCCGCGCAACATGGCAGGCTGGCTGTGCCGCGCGCCCATGGCCGCCCCTTCGCCGACAAAGGCACCAAGTTCGGTCATCTCGGCCAGCACCATCGCCACGACCTCGAGGGCATAGACCTCGTCGGCGGAAAACTCGCGCGCCTGTTTCGATTGGACGACCAGCACGCCCAGGCTCTCGCCCAGCCGTTGGATCGGCACACCGAGAAAGCTGGAATACACCTCTTCGCCCGTCTCCGGCATGAAACGGAACCCGCGCGCATTGGGGGCATCTGCGGTGTTGACCACCTCGCGCCGCCGCGCCACGCGGCCCACCAGCCCCTCGCCCAGCCGCATCCGCGTCTGGTGCACAGCGTCCGGGTTCAACCCTTCGGTCGCGCACAGCTCGAGCGTTTCCTCGTCCCGGAACAGATAGATCGAGCACACCTCGCACCCGATGCTGTCCGCAATCAGGTGTGTGATCTTGTCCAAACGCGCCTGTCCGGGGTCATCCCCGGCCATGGTGTCCCGCAAGCGCCCCAGCAGCTTGCGGCTCTCGGTTTCCTTGCTTTCGGCCATCGCCGACTGCCCCCAACGTCCTTGCGTCGCCAGCTTAGACCACAGGCACCGCCAAAGCGAAACGGCAAACACGGTGTGGCGGCGCGAATCTTCTCGCTCAGGTAGAAGATGTGCATCAATCCGCGGCAGCCCGCCGGCTGCTCAGGGCGCCAGTCGGGCGGTCATCCGGTCGATGTGGGCGGTCGCGACATCCTCTTCGGGCCCGAGAACCGACCGGTCAACCGCGCGCGAGACTGCATGCCCGGCCTCGTGGGCAATCACATGCAACAAGGCGTCCTGCACAGGCTGCGGCAGCGCCTGCGCAACCAGAGGCTCAAAACCACAGCGGTCAACAGGCGCGCCATCACAGCATCCTCACGATGTGTTCTGGTGGCGCAGAGTAAGAGGTCAGGCGACCTTGTCCAGATCGAAGGCGTCATGCAGCGCCTGCACGGCCAGCTCCATGTATTTGCGGTCGATCAGCACGCTGATCTTGATCTCCGAGGTGGTGATGACCTTGATGTTGATCCCCTCGGCGCTCAGGCACTGGAACATCTGGGCCGCGACGCCGGTATGGCTGCGCATCCCGATGCCCACGACGCTGACCTTGGCCACATCGGTATCGGCAATCAACTCGGCAAAGTTGATGATGCTGCCATTGGCCTCATCCATCGCCTTTTCCGCCCGCGCCACCTGATCGGTGGGGCAGGAAAAGGTCATGTCCGTGCGCCCCTCCTCCGAGATGTTCTGCACGATCATGTCCACGTTCACCCCTGCCTCGCTCAGCGCGGTAAAGATCGTGGCGGCAATCCCCGGACGATCCGCCACGCTTACAAGCGTCATCTTCGCCTCATCCCGACTATAGGCGACACCGGCAACCACTTTGCTTTCCACGATATCCTCCTCGGCGCACACCAGCGTGCCCGCATCATCCGATTGTTCCTCGAAACTCGACAGCACACGCAGGCGCACCGCATAGCGCATCGCCAGCTCGACCGAGCGGGTCTGCAGCACTTTCGCACCAAGCGAGGCCAGCTCCAGCATCTCTTCGAACGCGATCCGGTCGAGCTTGCGCGCCTTGGCGCTCACCCGCGGATCAGTGGTATAGACACCATCCACATCCGTATAGATGTCACAGCGCTCCGCCTCGAACGCCGCCGCAAAGGCCACCGCCGTCGTATCACTGCCCCCGCGCCCCAGCGTGGTGATGCGGCCCTCCGGGCTCACCCCCTGAAAGCCCGCGACCACCGCGACCTTCATGCCTTCGGCAAACTTGGCGTTGATATTGTCCGTCGGGATCTCCTCGATCCGGGCCGCGGAATGCGCCGATGTGGTCCTAAGCGGCACCTGCCAGCCCTGCCAACTGCGCGCAGGGACATCCATCTCCTGCAGGGTCAACGCCATGAGGCCCGCCGTCACATTCTCGCCCGACGACACGACCGCATCATATTCCCGCGCATCATAGAGCGGTGAGGTCTCCCCGACCCAGCCGACCAACTCGTTGGTCTTGCCGGACATGGCCGAAACGATGACGATGACATCATAGCCCTTCGCCACCTCGACGCCCACGCGCTTGGCCGCGCGCCGGATACGGTCCAGCGTCGCCACGGACGTACCGCCGAATTTCATGACAAGAACAGGCATGGATCAAGGCCCCGGAAAATCGTTCCGCGTGGCCTTACCCCCGCACCCCGGCGAACGCAAGGCGCAGGCCGAATGCCCCGTCTTTGTCCCCAAAAATCCCCGCCGGAGGCATATGGGTCAGAGGTGCCTGAAAAGGCGCCTCTGACATAAATCGTGTCGCGCGTCAGCGCGTCCTTTTGACAACCGCCACGCAGAGCCGCGGTCAAAGCGGATGCGCCCGCCCGTCCCATGTCTCGAAACACCCCGACGTCTCGGGGCGCAGCGCCTCAAACCGGGCCGCAAGGCCCGTCACCGCCTCATGGACCGAGATGTCGGCCTCTGCCCCGCCCATATCCGTGCGCACCCAGCCGGGATGATAGACGCCCACCGCAATGCCGTCCGGCTTCAGCGCGGAGGCGAGGTTGAAGCCAAGGTTCAGCGCCGCCGCCTTTGAGACACGGTAGATGATCGACGTGCCCTTCGCCTGCGTGCTCGACCCCATCTGGGACGCGATGATCGCGACCTTGGGCGCCGCGCTCTGCCGCAGGTGCGGCAGCAGGCTCTGTACCGTCAGAAACACACCCGTGACATTCGCGGCAAAGCTCTGGCCCCATAGATCCGGCGCATAGCCGGTCTCCAGCGCTTCGCCCTTGTCCATGTAAACGCCCGCATTGCACACCAGCAAGTCAATCGCACGCCCCTCCAGCGCCTTGGCCATAGCCGTGTGATCCGCGGGCTGCGTGACGTCCAGCGTCATCTGTGCCCCGGCGGACCGGCCCGTGCCGGTCACCTCGTGGCCCGCCGCGCGGTAATGATCGGCCAGGCCCGCGCCGATGCCGCGGGTCGCGCCCGTAATGACGATGTGCATGATGTCAGTTCGCTTTTCGTGTGGGAATGAACGGCAGGGGCGCCACGGGCACCCCGTCCTCGATCAGGGATTTCGCCTCTTCGGGCTTTGCCTCTCCGAATATCGGGCGGTCGGGCACGTCGCCCAAAAACTGCGCCCGCGCCTCCTTGGCAAAGTTGCCGCCGACATAGGTGGCATTCGCCTCGACATCCGCGCGCAGCTTGGCCAGTGCGGCGGCCTTGTACTCCGGGGCGGGTGCTGCGACGCCAGCCCGGGCCGTCTTGACCTGCGGCGCCATCAACGCTTTGGAAATATCGTCCGATCCGCACACCGCGCAGGTCACATGGCCCGCCGCCAACAGGCTGTCATACGCCTGGGCCGAGGCAAACCAGCCTTCGAACCCGTGTCCGTCGTTACATTTGAGCGCATATTTGATCATGGTTGGCGATAGATAAGCGCGCCGGCACAAATGGCAATCGGACAAATCGCGCGGATCAGTGCCAATGCCGCGGATCAAAGTCGCGCAGGATGCGCGCCAGTTCCGGCTCACCCACCATCGCCGCCGCCTTTTTGCGGCTCACCCATTTGCGCTTGCGCTGGCCCGCTTCGGGGAAATCACTTTCCAGCGATTTCACCCGCACCGCATAGACCATCGCGACGCAGGGCCATCCGGCCTCCGCGCCCGTGGTTTTGACGTAGGAAAACAGGCCCAGTGGGCGCGGATCCGGGCGGCCGATGACACCGGCCTCTTCCCAGGCTTCCTGCGCCGCGCTTTCCGACGGGGTCTTGTTGTTGATCGGCCAGCCCTTGGGCAGGATCCACCGCCCGGTGCCGCGCGAGGTCACCAGCAGCACCTGCACCTTGTCGCCTTTGACACGGTAGCAGAGCGCCGCGAACTGGGTCCGGACGTCAGTTTTGTGCCCCTTGCCGAAGGACAGCGGCAGTTGTTTGATGAACGGTGCCGTCACAACCCCTCCCCTCACACCTTTTACTTTACGCCGAATCCGACACAAATTCCAAGTTCAGTTGTGTCTTATACATAAGTTACCCACAAGATGATGCGGTGGGGCGCCTGTGCGACGCCGCTCTGTCGCACGAACCCGCTTGAGGTCGCCTGATCAATCACCCTAAGGTTCAAGCTATGAAAAGTCCGCGTTGGATCAAGGGGTTGGCCGCACTCATTCCGCTGCTGCTGGGGGCAGTGGCGGCCACGGCGCAAACGATCACGATCTTTGCCGCCGCCAGCCTGCAGGGCCCGCTGGACGAGATCGCCGAAATCTGGTCCGGGGAGACGACGATCAGCTACGCCGGTTCCGGGACGATTGCGCGCCAGATCAGCCTGGGCGCGCCTGCGGATGTGGTCCTGCTGGCCAGCCCCGACTGGATGGATTGGCTGGCCGAGCGCGGGCATCTGCACGCCCCATCCCGCGACATCATATCCAACACCCTCGTCCTGATCGGCCCGCCAGAGGCTGCCGATGTGCCCGACCCGACGGCTGACACCATCGCGCAGCGTCTGAATGGCGGCAGGCTCGCCATGGGGCAGCACATGGCGGTGCCCGCTGGCATCTACGGCGCAGCCTGGCTGCGCTCCATCCAGGCGTGGGGCACGCTTCGCAGCCAACTCGCCGAGACCGAGAATGTGCGCGCCGCCCTCGCGCTCGTCTCCCGTGGTGAGGCGCCGCTGGGCCTGGTCTATGCCAGTGACGCGCAGGCCGACCCGTCTGTGCGCACGCTTTATACGGTGCCGTCTGCGCTCCACCCGCCGATCCTTTATCCCGCCGCCGCGATCACGCCCGCCGGTCTGCCCTTCCTCGACCACCTCGTGGCACAGCGGGCCCGGTTCGAGGCCGCAGGCTTTGCGGCGCTGCCTTGATGATGGAGGCGGCCGGCTGGGAGGCGCTGCGCCTGTCGCTGCTCGTAGGCGTGACTGCGACCCTGATCGGTGTGCCGCTGGCCACATGGGTCGCGTGGCTGCTGGCCCGTGGGCAGTTCAGGGGCAAGGGCGTGTTGAACGCGCTGGTGCATTTGCCGCTGGTCCTGCCGCCGGTTGTCACCGGCTACCTCTTGCTGCTGACCTTCGGGCGGACCGGCCCGGTGGGCCAATTCCTCGAAAACACGTTTGGGCTCGTGCTCGCCTTCCGCTGGACCGGGGCAGCGCTCGCCGCGCTGGTGATGGCCTTTCCGCTGATGGTCCGCGCCATCCGCCTCGCCATCGAGGCGGTCGATCCGCGGCTCGAGGCTGCCGCGCGCACGCTCGGCGCGCCGGGCCATGCCGTGTTTCGCACCGTGACCCTGCCGCTGATCCTGCCCGGTATCCTTGCCGGTGCCGTGATGGGCTTTGCCAAGGCCATCGGAGAGTTCGGCGCCACCATCACCTTTGTCGCCAATATCCCCGGCCAGACGCAAACCCTGCCATCGGCCATCTACGCGCTGCTGCAAGTGCCGGGCGGTGAAAGTGCGGCGGCCACGCTCGTCCTGTGGGCCTGCGTGCTGGCCCTTGGCGCCGTCGCCCTGTCGGAATGGCTTGCGCGCCGCGTCGCCGCACGGATCGCGGGCAGCGCATGAGGCTGCAGGTCGCCCTTCGCCACGCCTTTGACGGCTTCGAGCTGGACATCGCGTTTGATGCGGGCCCCGGGGTCACCGCGCTTTTTGGCCGTTCCGGCGCGGGCAAGACGACCATCGTCAATGCCGTTGCGGGCCTGCTGCGCCCCGATCAGGCGCAGATCACGTTGGGCCAGACCACCTTTGACAGCGACAGCACGCACCTGCCCCCGCATCAGCGCCGCATCGGCTATGTCTTTCAGGACGCGCGGCTGTTCCCGCATCTGAGCGTCGCGCAGAACCTCGATTATGCCACCCGCTTTGGCGCGCGCGCGCAGGACCGCGACCAGATCATCGCGATGCTCGGCCTTGGCGATCTGCTGGACCGCGCGCCCGCCACCCTTTCGGGCGGGCAGACACAGCGCGTGGCGCTTGGCCGTGCGCTGCTCAGCGATCCGCAGCTATTGCTGATGGACGAACCGCTTGCCGCGCTCGACGCCCCGCGCAAAGCCGAAATCCTGCCCTATCTCGAACGGCTGAAGGCGGAAAGCGCGGTGCCCATCCTGTATGTCAGCCACGCACTCGGAGAAGTTGCGCGCCTCGCGGACGAGATTGTCGTGCTCGAGGCCGGGCGCATCCGCACCCATGGCCCCGTCTTCGACGTCCTGGCAGAGCCGGAGCTTGTGCCCCTGTTCGGTGTGCGCGAGGCCGGTGCCGTGCTGCGCGCGACCGTCGCCGAACGCGCCGCCGACGGCCTCACCCGCGTCACTACGTCGGCGGGTGACATCCAATTGATGGGGGTGCACGCCGCACCGGGTGCCACCATCCGCCTGCGCGTGCTCGCGCAGGACGTGATGCTGGCGCGCACACACCCGCAAGGCCTCAGCGCGCTCAACATCCTGCCTGTCCGCATCGCGCATATCTTCAAAGGGGACGGTCCCGGCGTTGCCGTGCGCCTGCGCGCGGGCGACGATCATCTGCTGGCCCGGATCACGGCACGGGCCATGACGCAGCTGAACCTGAACGAAGGCGAGGATTGCTTTGCCATCCTCAAGGCATCGTCGGTCGCGCCTATCGCGATTTCCGGGGCACAGACAGCGCAGATTTAAGCTGGGCCACAGCCTCGTCATGGGGCATGTCCGCCTCGATCGCGAGACGGCGCAGCCCGAAATGCACATGCGCGATGTCCGTATAATACCCCACATAGGCGTAGTTCGTCGCGGCCCCCGCTGCCGCGCCCAAGACAGGTATGGTTTGCGCCGCCAGCTTCTGCCCCATCGCGGCCGCCAGCCGGGGGGCCACACGGCCGATCAGCGTCTGCATCGCGGCACCGGACAGCGCCAGCCGCGCCGAGACAAAGCCCACGTCGGCCCCATCGTCGTGGGCAAGCGGCCCCGCCGCGGAAAACACCTGCACACAGTCAAAGCGGACTGAGTCCGCCGCCGGGTCAAACCCATGCTCAACCGCAACCCCTTCGATCAGGCGCAGGAGCATCGTCGTGGTCAGCGGCAGCTCGGCCAGCGCGGTGGGCAAGCCACCAAAGCCGCCCGCGGCGCCCAGGGCAGAGCCCACGGCACGGTTCATCCAGGGCGATTGGTCCGGCACGATCTGGCGCGACCGGCTGGCGGCGCCCAGCGCCTGGACCAAGGCCGCATGGGTCGCCTGGCCCAACTGGTTCCGCACATCCGGCGGCAGGCGGTCGATCAGACCGTCCACTTGCCCGCCGATGATGTTGAGCAGCTGAATGCCAAACCCACCGGCGGCCTCGTGCCGTTTGGCAAGGCGCGCAATCTCGGCCTGCGGATCGACATGAGGCGGGGTGAGGATGATGTCTGTCATGATGTTAATGTGGGTCACATCATGCCGCGTTTCAATCGTAGCGCGCGACTTTCCCGGTCACATTATCCCATGCACCGTTCACCAGCGCGCGGCCCAAAACTCGGTCCGGGTTGGTGGGTGGCGGCATCTCGACCCCCTGGAGCCGGGCAAAGCCAAAGCGGCTGTAATAGGGTGCATCGCCCACCAGCATCACCCGCGCCCAGTGCAACCCCTCGGCCACGGCCAGTGTTTCGCGGATCAGCGCACCGCCCAGGCCCTCGCCTTGCCGCGTGGGGTGCACCGCGATGGGCCCCAACAGCAGCGCATCATCCGACCCGATCCGCACAGGCCAATACCGGATGGCCCCCGCCAGAATGCCACCCGCATCCCGCGCCACGCAGCTCAGCTTGGGTACCGGGGGGACATCGTCGCGCAAGCGATAGGACGACAACGCCTCTCGGCCCGGCGCGAAACAGGTGTCATAGAGGGCCTCGACCTCCCACCAGTCCTCCGGCGTCTCGGGCGTGAGGGTATACATGGGCGGCGTCGGATCTCGGATCGGATGGTCTGGGCTGGCAACCGCCCTAGCATGGGGGTAAGCCATGCGCAAACACGCCCCGAGGAGACCCGTGCATGTTCTACCGCCCCGCCGATGGCCACGGCCTGCCCCACAACCCCTTCAACGCCATCGTCACACCGCGCCCCATCGGCTGGATCTCGACCCGCGGCAGCGACGGCAGCGACAACCTTGCGCCCTATTCGTTCTTCAACGGCGTGGCCTATGTGCCGCCGCAGCTCATGTTCGCCTCGACCGGGGCCAAGGACGACCGTGACGGCACCAAGGACAGCGTGGCCAACCTGCGCGACACGGGCGTGTTCTGCGTGAACGTGGTCGAAGAGGCGGCGAGGGACGTGATGAACCAGACCTCTGGGCCGTGGGATGCGCAAACGGACGAGTTCGCGCTGGCCGGCATCGATAAGGCCGAGTGCACCGAGATCGCTTGCGCCCGCGTCGCCTCGGCACCTGCATCGATGGAGTGCCGCGTGACCCAGATCGTGCAGATCGAGGGGGCTGCCAATTACGTCGTCTTTGGCGAGGTGGTGGGCGTGCACCTGCGCGACGATTGCATCGTCGATGGCATCTTTGACGTGCTCACCTACCGCCCGCTGACGCGGCTGGGCTATCGCGACTATTCGGTCATCGACGACAAGTTCAGCCTCAAGCGCCCCGGCGAATGATCTTTCCCGACGCCACCCGCGCCTACCCGATCACCCTGCCGAATGGCGACAGCCACCCCGGCACGGTGTTCCTGAACCAGGTGATCGACAATCCGCGGTGGGAGGTGGGCGACTACACCTACGCCTCCGACTTTGATCCGCCCGAGGACTGGGCGCGCCACCTCGCGCCGTTTTTGTGGCCCAGCCAGCCCGAGCGGCTGCGCATCGGACGCTACGGCCAGATCGCGCACGGGGTGCGATTTATCACCTCCAGCGCGAACCATGCAATGGACGGGCTGACGACCTTTCCGTTTCCGGTGTTCGATCCGGTGCAGATCGCCGGCTACCACCCCGATACGCGCGACACGGTGATCGGGCACGACGTCTGGTTCGGCTACGGCGCGATGGTCTGTCCCGGTGCGCGGATCGGGAACGGTGTGATCGTGGGCGCCGGTGCGGTGGTGCGCGGAGCCGTGCCGCACTACGCCATCGTGACGGGAAACCCGGGCCAGGTGGTGCGCATGCGATTTGATGCAGCGACAATTGCACGGCTCCTCGCGCTGGCGTGGTGGGACTGGCATCCAGAGGCCGTGGCGCAGGCCGTGCCCGCCCTGCTCAACGGCGATGTCGACGCGCTTGAGCGGTGCGCGCCGTAGACGTTTTTTGACACAAAAAACGGCAGGAAACCGACACGGTTTCCGCCCAGGGACCACCGGTTTCGGCAAGGAGGCGCCGAAGCGCGCCGTCATTGACCCATGTCAATCTCCGCAGCATCCGAACTGCTAGGCTGCCCCCATCCCAGATAAGAAAGGCGACCCAATAATGTCGAAAACCCTGATCCTGCCTGCCGCGCTCGCGGCCCTGTCTCTCGCGGCCTGCGGCGACGACAACATCGAACGCGCCGTCGTTGGCGCCGCGATCGGCTGTGCTGCGGGCGAAGTGCTCGTGGATGGCCGCTGTGTCGAAGGGGCCGTGGTCGGCGCGGGCGTCGGTGTCCTGACGAACTGAGCACTGGCCTCGGGCCCTGACGTTTTCCGTTTCGGAAAACCGCCGGAAACCGTGTCGGTTTCCGGTCCCCTCAGTGCCCGCCGAGGATGCCCGTGCGCACGCCATAATTCACCGCCACGCCGTAGTCGGGGTCATCATCGCTGTCTACGATGAGGTGCCCCGCCTTTGTCAGCAGCTTGTGACAGTCCCGCGTCAGGTGTCGCAGCTGCACCCGCTTGCCCGCATCCGCATATCTCAGCGCCACGGCCTCTACCGCCTGCAGCGCCGACTGATCCACCAACCGGCTGTCGGCAAAATCGATGATCACCTCACGCGGATCCGTATCGACCTTGAACATTTCGACAAACCCCGTCGCCGAACCGAAAAACAGCGGACCCTGCACCTGGTAGACCCGTGCGCCTTCCGGCGTCTCGTAGGTCTTGGCGTGGATGCGCCGCGCATTGTTCCAGGCATAGGCCAGCGCGGACACGATCACTCCGACCACGACGGCCACGGCAAGATCTTCGAGCACGGTCACGACGGTCACCAGAACGATCACGAACGCATCTGTCAGCGGCACCTTCCGCATGATCTTGAGCGAGTTCCAGGCAAATGTCCCGATCACCACCATGAACATCACACCGACCAACGCGGCGAGCGGGATCTGCTCGATCACGGACGAGCCCACGAGGATGAAGGCAAGCAAGAACAGCGCCGCGGCCACCCCCGCGATCCGCGTGCGGCCCCCGGATTTCACGTTGATCATCGACTGCCCGATCATCGCGCACCCGCCCATGCCACCAAAGAAACCGGTGGCCGTGTTGGCAACCCCTTGGGCGATGCATTCCTGCGAGGCACCTCCGCGCTGCCCGGTCAGATCCCCCACGAGGTTCAGCGTCAAAAGGCTTTCGATCAGGCCGATGGCGGCCAGGATCACTGCATAGGGCAGGATGATCTCGAACGTTTCCCAATTCAGCGGCACCATGGGAATGTGAAAGGCGGGCAGCCCCCCCTCGATGCTGGCCAGATCACCGACGCGCGGCACCTCGAGGCCAAAGCCGATCACGATCGCCGCGACAATCCCGATCCCTGCCAGCGGCGCCGGGATCGCCTTGGTCACGCGCGGCACCAGCCAGATGATCAGCATCGTCAGCCCCACGAGCCCCAGCATGAGATAGAGCGGCATGCCCGACAGCCATTCGCCCCCGCCCATACCATGGCCATTGCTGACCAGCGTGCCGGGCACCTTGAACTGGCTCATCTGCGCCAGGAAAATCACGATCGCCAGCCCGTTCACAAAACCCAACATCACCGGATGCGGGACGAGCCGGATGAACTTCCCCCATTGCATGACGCCGGCAAAAATCTGCAAGAGGCCCATCAGAACCACCGTGGCAAAGAGGTATTCAACGCCGTGCTGCGCCACCAGCGCCACCATCACCACGGCCAACGCGCCCGTCGCGCCGGAAATCATCCCCGGCCGTCCACCAAACACGGCCGTGATCAAGCCCACCATGAACGCCGCATAAAGCCCCACCAGCGGGTGCACCCCGGCGACAAAGGCAAAGGCCACTGCCTCGGGCACCAGCGCCAGCGCGACGGTCAGACCCGACAAAAGCTCCGTCTTGATCTGGCCAGGCGTCAGCTGCACCTCACCCGGCGCGATGGAGAAATCTCCGAAGCGGGTCGATTTGCTGCGGTTGGCCATGTTGGCAAAGTCGAAAAGGGCCATGAACGCTCCGTCTGATTGCGCGGCGATGCGCCACCGGGGGCGCATAGCGGATGACGCATCGAAAAACCACCCATCTCAAATGACCATCTGCTCTGCGGCAGTCACATAGCAGACCGGCCCAGCGTTGCACGGTATTCATGGGTATACGCGCAAAATGACTCGCTTCGGCATCACCGCTGAGTAAAGCTCTAGCGGGATACGGGAGTGAATGCATGACGGTGTTGCGTACTTGGGCCAAAGTCGAAGCTTTTGATGGCGGGCCCACCGACACCGAGACCGAGCTCATCAAGGCCTGCAAGGCCGGTGAGCGCTACGAGATCGGACGCGGTACCCTTCCCGGTACCGCGACCCCAGAAAACACCATCCGGGCGGACATCCTGCGCTACCTCATCCTTGGCGGCTGCGAGGACTGCCCGGTCGACCTGCGCGGGGTCTGGCTCGTGGGTGGCTTTATCACCGGACCGCTCAACCTCGATTTCGCGACCGCGCACGGGGCCACCCAGCTTCAGAACTGCACCCTGTCGCATGCCCTCGCCAGCGGCCAGACCCATTTCAAGATGGTCAACCTCAGCGGCAGCGGCATGCCGGGATGGGCAGCCCACGGTGCCCGGATCGATGGCAATCTGTTTATCGGCAAAGTCGTCTCTCCCCGGACAATCGACCTGAGTGGCAGCCATGTTGGCGGCCAGCTCTCCTGCGTTGACGCGCGGCTCACCGCCACGACAGGACACGCGCTCAAGGCGCATTCGGCCAAGATCGAAGGGCACGTGATGCTGCGCAAAACGCATGCCAGCGGCACAATCAACCTCGTCGGGTCCAGCATCGAGGGGCAGTTGAACCTGGAAAGTGCCGTGCTGTCCTGCACTGGCCCCTACGCCATCCTGGCCTCCGATACCCGGATTGACGGCGGCGTGTTCCTCCACCCCCGCACGCAAGAGGAAAAGGACAAAGTCAAAACCCCATTTCACTGCACAGGTGAAATCCGCCTCAATGGTGCCACCATCGGCGGGCTCTATGCGCAACAGACGACGCTCGTGGCAGGCTCGACGGGGCAGTCGCTGTCGCTGGGCGGTGCCACGGTCAACGGGCCTGTTCGCCTCGACGGATGCGACAGCACAGGCGAGTTGCTGATCGCAGGCTCGCGCATCTCCGGGCGGCTCACCTGCGAGCGCATGGTCCTCCAAAACGAAAACGGCCACGCCTTCAATGGTCAGGCCATCCGGGTCGACCACTCCTTTGTCTGGAAAAAGGTGAACCATGTTGCCGGTGCCGTCAGCCTCAATGGCGCGCATGTGGCAGAACTGGACGACCATCCGGACAATTGGCCCGACAGCGACGCGCTCTTTATGGACGGCTTCACCTATGACCGGATCAAGGGCACCGTTTCCACTTCGCCGGAGCGCATGGACTGGCTCAAGGCCGGCAGCTTCTTCGGGATCGAATTTCGCCCGCAGCCCTATTCCCAATATGCCAAGTTCCTGCGCGACACTGGCCACGACGAGGACGCCCGCCACGTCCTGTACATGCGCGAGAAACTGCGCCGCGCCAGCGCGCGCAATCAGCTGAGCGCCTCGGGCCACAGCTTTGCCGTGCCGCTCAACATCTGGGCACGTTTCTGGGACATTTTGCTGCGCTGGGTGGTGGGCTACGGCCACTACCCGTTCAACAGCGTCGCTGTGCTCGCCGTCCTGATCTGCTGCGCGATTGTCCCGGCACATTACGCGTGGGAAGAGGGCAGCCTGGCCCCCAATGCAGGCCCCCTGCTCGTCTCGGCCGAATGGACGAGCTTGGCCCGCGTCGAAACGCATCCCGCCGCCATCTGGACAGGAGATCGATTGCCCAGCGGCGAGACCGACCTCACCCTCGCCGCGTGGAAAGAGGCCGCGCCCGGTCGCGATTGGGAGACGTTCAACAGATACGCCTACGGCTTTGATGTGGTCATCCCGATCATCGACTTTGGCCAGACCGATGCCTGGGCGCCCTCCACCACCCGTGGCCCGGTGGGCTGGCATTTGTGGTGGGCGCGGTGGGTGCTCAGCGTTATGGGCTGGATCGTGACGGCGCTTGGCGCCGCCGCCATCACAGGGATCATTCGCCGCGAATAGAGGCTCTGTTGCGCAATGCTGCACTGCATCGTGCGGTGGGGGGTGCATGGGGGGTGTACGCATGGTGCACGGCTGGTGTACGGGTGGTGACGACCTGTTTTGGCTCGCAAAATCTGTTCCGCCCCGGCACGAGAGGCCCGCATGACCCAGACCAAAATCGCTGTGATCGGCGGCTCCGGCATTTACGACATCGACGGGCTTGAGGGGGCGGAATGGGTGCCGGTGGACACACCCTGGGGCGCCCCTTCGGATGCGGTGCTGTCGGGCAGTTTGGACGGTGTCGGCATGCTGTTCCTGCCCCGCCACGGGCGGGGTCACGTGCATTCGCCGACCACCGTGCCGTACCGCGCGAATATCGACGCGCTGAAGCGGTTGGGGGCGACGGACGTCATCTCCGTCTCGGCCTGCGGATCTTTTCGCGAAGCGATGGCGCCGGGCGATTTTGTCATTGTGGATCAATTCATTGACCGGACGTTCGCGCGCGAGAAATCCTTTTTCGGCACTGGCTGCGTGGCGCATGTCAGCGTGGCCCACCCGACCTGTCCGCGCCTTGGTGACGCCTGCGATACCGCCGCCCGTGAGGCTGGGATCACGGTCCACAAGGGCGGCACGTATCTGGCCATGGAGGGTCCGCAATTTTCGACGCTGGCCGAATCCAGGATGTATCGCGACAGTTGGGACGCGGACGTCATCGGCATGACCAACATGCCCGAGGCGAAACTGGCCCGCGAGGCCGAGCTTTGCTATGCGTCCGTCGCCATGATCACGGATTATGACAGCTGGCATCCCGACCATGGCGAGGTCGATGTGACGCAGATCATTCAAACACTCATGGGCAATGCCGATAAGGCGCGCAGCCTCGTGGCACGCCTGCCCGCGCTGCTCGGGGCCGACCGCGCGCCCTGCCCGCATGGCTGTGACCGCGCGCTCGAACACGCCATCCTCACCGCGCCCGACGCGCGCGATCCCGAGGTCGTGGCCCGCCTCGACGCTGTCGCCGCCCGCGTCCTGTGATCACCGGAGACCCGCATGCCCTTTGACCTCTGGCTGGCGTTTGCCATGGCCTCGACCCTGCTTCTGATCATCCCGGGCCCCACGATCATGCTGGTGCTGAGCTATGCGATGACCCAAGGGCGCCGCGTGGCAGTCGCCTCTGCCCTCGGGGTGGCGGCGGGCGACCTGATCGCCATGACCTTGTCGGTCATCGGCCTCGGCGCCCTGCTTTTGACGTCGGCGCTGGCCTTTACGGTGCTCAAGTGGGTCGGCGCCGTCTATCTGATCTGGCTCGGGATCCGAATGCTGCGCAGCGCGGCAAAGCCCGGACAGGCCACAACGCTCACCGACCGTCCGCCCGGCGAGCCTGCGGGCAAAGTGTTTCGCGATCTCGCATGCGTCACGGCGCTCAACCCCAAGTCCAACACGTTCTTTGTCGCCTTCGTTCCGCAATTCATCCAGCCCGATGCGGCCTTTGCTCCGCAGGCCGCGATCCTGATCGCAACCTTTGTGACCATCGCCGCTGTCAATGCATTGCTCTTTGCCCTCGCCGCCCACGCCATGCGCCGCCGCATCACGCGTCCTTCGGTGCAGATGTGGCTGACCCGGTGCGGCGGCGCGGTACTGGTTGCGATGGGCGTCATGACAGCCACCCTTCGGAGAGCCACATGAAAACTGTTCAGGACTATATCCGCACCATTGTCGATTTCCCGCAGGAAGGGATCATGTTCCGCGATGTCACGACGCTGTTTGCCGATCCGCGCGGCTTTCGCATGGCCATCGACCAGATGCTGCACCCGTATGCGGGCCTCCAGATCGACAAGGTGGTCGGGCTCGAGGCGCGCGGCTTTATCCTTGGCGGTGCCATCGCGCACCAGCTGTCGGTCGGCTTCGTCCCGATCCGCAAGAAGGGCAAGCTGCCCGGTGCAACGATCAGCGAGGCGTACACGCTGGAATACGGCGAAGCGGTGGTCGAGGTGCATGACGACGCAATCGCGGCCGGTGAGAAGATCCTGCTGGTGGACGACTTGCTCGCCACCGGGGGCACGGCCGAGGCGGGCATCAAGCTGGTGGAGCGGTTGGGCGGCGAGATCATCTCGTGCGCCTTTGTCATCGACCTGCCCGATCTGGGTGGCCGCGCCAAACTGGAAGCCCTGGGTATGGAAGTGCACGCGCTCTGCGCCTTTGACGGGGAATAAGGCGTGGCGCCTGATTTCTGAGCCTTTGTAGCTCCGGCGGGGTGCGCCGTACTGGACGGGTTGCGTCACCAGATCCCCGCCATGACCGCGCGAGGGGGCGGTGGCCTGTGTGGTGGGTCACGTGCCGTGCGTCGATGGCGGGTTTATGGCGCGCTCGGTCAGGCCCGCAGCACCGCACCGGGGTTCATGATACCCTGCGGATCAAGCGCGTGCTTGATCGCACGCATCGCTGTCAGCTTGACCGGGTCACCGTACCGTTCAAGGTCATCGACCTTGAGCCGCCCGACCCCGTGCTCGGCACTCACGGACCCACCCAGGCCATGCACCAGATCGTGCACCACCCGCTTGATCTGATCGCGTTCGTTCAGGTGATCGTCGCGCGATTTTCCGGGCACGGGAAACACGTTGTAATGCAGGTTGCCGTCGCCCACATGGCCAAAGCAGTTGATCCTGAACTCACCCAAGGCGGCAATCTGCGCATCGGCTGCCGCGATAAAGTCCGAAATGGCGCCCAGCGGGACCGAGATATCATGCGAGCTGACCGAGCCGATGCGGCGGTTGGCCTCGGGGATCGTCTCGCGCACCGTCCAGAAGGCGTCGGCCTGCCGGGCATTTTGCGCGATCAGGCCGTCCCGTGTCAGCCCCTGTTCGGTCGCGGTGATGTAGAACTGCGCCAGCGCGTCCTGCGGATGGATCCCGTTGGGCAAACCCACCTCGAGAAGGACGGACCATTCGGGCACGCTCTCCCAGGGGATGTCCACGTCGGGCATGGTTTCGGCCAGAAAATCAAAGCCTTGCCGGTGGATCAGCTCAAACGCGCTGACACCGTCGCCCAGTTGATCCCGCAACAGCGACAACAGCGCCAGCGCCGCCTCGGGCGAGGCGGCCTGCAACAGCGCCGTGCCGGTCTGAGCGGGTTGGGCAAACAGCTTGAGCGACGCCGCGGTGATGATCCCCAGCGTGCCTTCGGCGCCAATCAGCAGGTGGCGCATGTCGTAGCCGGTGTTGTTCTTGCGCAAACGGCTGAGCCCGTTGAGGATGGATCCGTCGGGCATCACCGCCTCGATCCCCAGGCACAGATCGCGCGCATTGCCGTAGCGCAGCACGCCCGTGCCCCCGGCATTGGTGCTGAGGTTGCCACCGATGCGCGCGGAGCCTTCGGCAGCCAGCGACAGGGGGAACAGGCGGCCCTCGGCCATCGCGGCGGCCTGCACATCCGCCAGGATCACGCCCGCCTCGGCGATCAGAACGTTTTCCTGCGGAAAGACAGCGCGGATGGCGGTCATCTTTTCCAACGACAGGATCAGCGGGCGCGGCCCTTCGGGTGCGACCTGCCCACCGACAAGGCCCGTGCCGCCGCCGTACGGGATCACCGGCACGCGGGCCTCCGCCGCCGCGCGCACCAGCGTCGCGACCTCGTCCGTGCTGCGGGGCACGGCCAGCAGCCCGGCCTGACCGGCATACCGCCCGCGCGGCTCTTCGAGGTAGCCGGGCGTTGCGTCGGCAAACCGGTCCTCGGGCAACAGGGCGCGCAGGGACGCTTCGCGTTCGGGAGTGATGGGGTTCAACATGTGGGTCACTTTTTTGGGCTTTTTCCCTTCGTGGCATGGCCGCGATCCAGGGGCAATCAGGCCGCTACTCCGGCGTTTCGTTCAGCCACTCGGGGCGCAGCACCATGATCGTGGGATTGCTCGGCAACCGGTCCAGCGACACCTCGAGCATGGGCCCGCCGACCTCGACCACCTGAAACTGGTCCCGCATGCCCGTCAGGAACTGATCCAGCGTGAATTCACCGAACCAATGCATCGGGATGACGATGGACGACCGAAGCCGCCGGATGATGCGCATCATGGTGGGCAGATCCACCGTCATGCCGCCATCCACGGCTGCCATCACCACATCAAGCCGCCCGATAGCGGCGTATTGTTCGTCCGTGGGCTCGTGATGCAAGTGGCCCAGATGACCGATGCAAAGCCCTGCCAGCTCGAAAACAAAAACGGAATTGCCGTTGGTCTCGACCCCCGACCATTGCGAGCGGATGTCGGTCGAGACGTTGCGCACCAGCACCTCGCCCAACTCGAGCCGGTGGTCGATGCCGACACCAAACTCACCCCAGCCGGGCAGGACATGGGGAATGGCGGGGTCGGGAAAGGCTGTCCAATGCGTCTCGTGCGCGTGGTTCATCGTCACCACATCCGGGATCATCGGCACATTGCCGACAAAGCCGGTGAAGTCCGTGACCATGTTCAGCCCCCCCGCCGAGCGGATCAGAAAGGACGCGTGCGCGATGTAGTGGATCAGCACCGTCTCGTCCGCCACCTCGGCATCAAAGCTTGCACGGTGCAGATAGGATGCGCCGGGGATCGCATCGGCCAGTGCGATGCAATGGCTGGGCGTGCGGGTCTGCGCCAGCGCGGGCAGCGCGGTGAGCAGGGCAAAGCAAAGGACAATCAGGCGCATGACGCAAGGATAGGGCATCGCGCGCGGATTCCCAAAGGGCGAGGGCAGAAAATCAGCCCGCGTCAGTCTTGCCGCGACGATCCATGCGCAGCGCTGCATAAAGAACATGCGTCCGCCAGCGCCCGTCGATCTGCAGATAGCTTTGCGCGACACCTTCGTATTTGAACCCGCAATTTTCCAGCAGGCCGCGCGAGGCGGTGTTTTCGGGCAGGCAGGCCGCCTCGATCCGGCTCAGATCCAGCCGCGAGAACGTGTAATGCACCAGCGCGAGGATCGCCTCGCGCATGTAGCCCTGGCGCGCGTGGCTGGCACCGGTCCAATATCCCAGCGTGCCCGCCTGGGCGGGCCCGCGCCGGATATTGTCGAGCGTGATGGCCCCCAGCAGCACGTCATCCGTGCGACGAAACAGAAACAGCGGCACCGCGGTGCCCGACGCGACAGAGCGTTGCGCCCAATAGACGCGGTTGGTGAAGGCCTTGCGCGTCAAATGATCGGTGGCCCAGCTGGGCTCCCACGGCACGAGGTGTTCTGCGCTGGACGCACGCAACGATGCCCAGGCGCGAAAGTCGGAATGCGTGGGCGGGCGCAGCGTCATCCGCTCCGTCTCGATCCGCAGTTTCCGTTTGGCAAGCAGCATCAGGCGGCGCGCTGCTCCTGCAACTGCGCAAGATCGGGGGCCGCCGCAACCGGGCCATAGAGCGCCAGCGCCATCGGCGCCTGCCCCGCCATCAGCGCGGCAAAGTCACGAACATCCGTGGCCGTGACCGCATCAATGCGCGCCACCGTCTCTTCGAGCGAGGGAACGCGATCCCAGATCTGGACGAGCCGCGCCAGACGCTCGGCCCGGTTCGAGGGGCTCTCGAGCCCCATGAGCAATCCCGCCTTCATCTGGACGCGGGCGCGTTCGACCTCGGCGACGCTCATGTCGTCCGCCGCACGCTTCATCTCGTCGACGGTGATTTGTGCCAGTTCCGCGACCTGGTCCTGCGAGGTGCCCGCATAGATCGTGGTCATGCCGGTGTCGGCATAGGCCCCGGCCTGGGCAAAGATCGAATAGCACAGGCCCCGGTTCTCCCGGATCTCCTGAAACAGGCGGCTCGACATGCCGCCGCCCAACGCGCTGGCATAGATCTGTGCCGTATAAATCGCATCGTCGCGATAGCCGGGCGATTCGAAGGCCAGCGCAAAATGCGCCTGCTCCAGCGGCTTTTCATGCCGCACCTCGCCCCCCCGAAACAGGGCGGTGTCGGCCACGGCCACCGGGCGCGGCGTGAGATGACCAAAAAGCGTTTCGGCCAGCCGTACAATCGCGTCGTGGTCGATCGCACCTGCGGCGGACAGGATCATCTGCTCGGGTCCGTAATGCTGCGCGGTGAACCGCGCGAGGTCGTCGCGCTGAAAGGCCGATACGCGTTCGGATGGCCCCAGGATGGTCCGCCCCAGGGGCTGTTCGGGATAGGCCTGTTCCTGCAGCCAGTCAAAAATCACGTCATCCGGCGTATCGAGCGCTTGCCCGATCTCCTGCAGGATCACGCCCCGCTCGACCTCGATCTCGCTTTGCTCAAAGACCGGGTTCAGCAGAATGTCCGACAGCACGTCCATGGCCAGCGGCACATCTGCGGCCAGCACGCGCGCATAATAGGCTGTAACCTCGCGGCTGGTGTATGCGTTGATGTAACCGCCCACATCCTCGATGGCCTCCGCGATCTGCAAGGCGCTGCGCCGCTCGGTGCCCTTGAACGCCATATGTTCGAGGAAATGCGCAATGCCGTTCTGATCGGGCATCTCGTGGCGCGCGCCGGCGCCGACCCAGATCCCGATGGATGCGGATGCCAGCCCGGGCATGTTTTCGGTGACGATGCGAAAGCCGTTCGGCAAGCGATGGGTTTGGGTACTCAAATGGGTCTCACTGCGAATAGGTCAGGTGGCGCGATGTGCGATGATATGGGCCTTGAGCGCCTCAAGATCATTTGGCACCCGGGTCATCCGTTCCGACCTCTCATACAGGTCCGCCATGCGCGATGGAAGGGGGGGGCGAATGCCCGTCGCCGCCTCGACCGCGTCGGGGAATTTCGCGGGGTGCGCGGTGGCGAGCGTGACCATGGGCGTGCCGGCCTCGCGCCGTGCATCGGCCACGTGCACACCAACGGCGGAGTGCGGGCAAAGCAGTTCGGCGCTGGATTTCAACGTCTCGGTGATCTGCGCGCTGGTCTCCTCTTCGGAGACGCGGCCGGAACTGAAATGCTCGGCCAGCGCCTGCATGGCCCCTTGGCTGACTTCAAATCCACCGGCCTTCAACTCATCCATCAGCTGCGCCACAGCCTTGCCGTCGCGGTCATAAGCGTCAAACAGCGCCCGTTCAAAATTCGAGCTGACCTGAATGTCCATGGACGGGCTGATCGACGGGATCGTCTCGCCCTTATGGTAGCCATGCCCTTGCAGGCAGCGATGCAGGATATCGTTCTGGTTCGTGGCCACCACCAGCTTGTCGATGGGCAGGCCCATCCGCTTGGCGATATAGCCGGCAAAGATGTCGCCGAAATTCCCGGTGGGCACGGTAAAGCTGACGGTGCGCTGCGGCGCGCCCAAAGCAACGGCGGCGGAGAAATAGTAGACAACCTGCGCCAGCACGCGTGCCCAGTTGATCGAGTTCACACCGGCAAGGTGCACGCCATCGCGAAACTCAAAATCGTTGAACATGTCCTTGAGCCGCGCCTGACAGTCGTCAAAGTCGCCTTCGAGCGCAAGCGCGTGCACGTTGTCTTCGACCGGCGTCGTCATCTGCCGCCGCTGCACCTCGCTGACCCGCCCGTGGGGGTACAGGATAAAAACGTCGACATTCTCGAGGCCGCGGAACGCCTCGATCGCGGCGGATCCCGTGTCGCCTGACGTGGCGCCGACGATTGTCACCTTGTCGCCGCGCCGCCTCAGCGCCGTCTGGAACAGCTGACCGATCAGCTGCATGGCGAAATCCTTGAAGGCCAGCGTAGGCCCGTGGAACAGCTCAAGCAGAAAGTGGCCCTGATCCAGCTGCACCATCGGTGCGCGCGCGGCGTGGCCGAACCCGGCATAGGCGCAGTCGATGCAATCGCGAAATTCGTCGTCGGTGAACGTATCGCCGACAAAGGGACGCATGACGGTATAGGCGATCTCTTCGTAAGGGTGCCCTTCCATCGCGGCGATTGCGGCGTGGTCCAGCTGCGGAATGGTCTCGGGGACGTAAAGCCCGCCGTCGCGGGCCAGCCCCGTCAGCATCGTGTCTTCGAAGGTCAGGACAGGGGCGTGTCCCCGTGTCGAGATGTAGCGCATGGCATCGTCTTTCTCAGCGCGCGCCGCGGCGGGTCCGCAGCAGGAAAAGGCCGGTCATCGCCCCCCAGATCAAAGCGAGCGAAAACCACGTGATGGCGTATTGCAGGTGATCGTTCGGAATGCCAGCGGTGTCTACGGGCCAAGGCGTCACGCCAAGGTTCATTTCCGGCGCATCGCGCAAAACGACAAGGATCGGCTGGGTGGCCAGCGTTTCGGCCATGGCGGGCACGTCGCGGGCGAACCAGAGGTTTGCAGCCCTGTCCGGCCCGGGTGTGAACCCATCCGCCTCTTGCGGCGCATCGAGGTTGCCGATGAGCGTGAGGGACGCGGCCGGCGCGGCCGGCACCTCAGCCCCGTCGGGCTGCCAGCCTGTGTCCACGAGGACGCGGCCAAACCCCTCCGCGTCGAAAGGGCGGATGATCCTGTGCACGGGCCCGATGGACTTGCGCGAGGCCAGCATGCGGACATGCCCTTGCCCAAACTGTCCGCTGAGGGTGACGGGCGCGTAGCGTTGGAGTGTGGGCGTAACCGCATCGCCGAGCGGGACCGGATCGGCGCCGATCTGCGCGTCGATGCGGGCCAGCAGATCCTGCTTCCAGGCCAAGCGCTGCACTTGCCATGTGCCGAGCCAGACCAGAATGCCTGTCCCGACCAGACCGACAATCAGCAAAAACCACAAGCGCATCGCGCCAACGCCCCCTTAACGGAAAAGGCGCGCGGCGTGGGCCGCGCGCCTCGATCAAGTATTTCGCGTCAGATCAGTGGGCGCCGGGCATTTGCGCCACGCCCCAGATGTAGACGGCAAAGAACAGGAACAGCCACACCACATCCACAAAGTGCCAGTACCATGCGGCAGCTTCGAACCCGATGTGCTTTTCGGCGGTGAAGTGCCCCTTCATCGCGCGCAGCAGGCACACGAACAGGAAGATCGTGCCGATGATCACGTGGGCACCGTGGAAGCCGGTCGCCATGAAGAAGTTGGAGAAGAACTTGTCGCCACCGAACTCCCAGCCCTGATACAGAAGATAGCTGTATTCATAGGCCTGCAGGAAGGTGAACAGCACGCCCAATATTACAGACAAAGCCAGGCCGTTGATCACGTCCTTGCGCGCGCCGCCATGGACCAACGCGTGGTGCGCCCAGGTCACGGCACAGCCCGACAACAGCAGGATCAGCGTGTTGATCAGCGGCAGGTGGAATGCGTCCACGTGGTAAATGTCAGGCTGCACATACTCGGTGCCGGCATATTCGCTCATCGGGTACATGGCGTGTTTGAAGAACGACCAGAACCACGCGGCAAAGAACATCACCTCGGACATGATAAAGAGGATGAAGCCATAGCGCAGGCCGATCCGCACGACGGGCGTGTGATCGCCAATCCGGCTTTCCGCGACCACGTCGGCCCACCAGCCGAACATCACGTAGAGCACGGCGACAAAGCCCATCAGGAACAGCCACGGGCCGCTCAGCTCGATGGATTCGAACAGGATGGTCATGCCGCCGGACATCCAGGCGACGGCGCCGAACAGCATCACGAAGCCTGCCAGCGCGCCGAGCAAGGGCCAGGTCGATGGCGCAAGAATGTGGTAGTCGTGGTTTTTTGCGTGGGCCATGGTCCGTCCCTCAGTTCAGGTTGGTGTCGGTCTGGTCATCGAGGGCCGCATATCCCTCTGGCAGATCGATTTGATAGAAAGTGTAGCTCAGCGTGATGGTGTGCACGTATTGTGCATCGCGGTCCGTCACGATTTCGGGGTCGACATAGAACGTCACCGGCATCTGCACTCGTTCGCCGGGGGCCAGCACCTGTTCTTCGAAGCAGAAGCAGTCGATCTTGGAGAAAAAGCCGCCCGCCTCATATGGGGCGACGTTGTAGCTGGCCGAGCCTGCCACCGGTTTGTCGGTCGGGTTGTAGGCCTCGTAGAAGGCAAGCCCGGTCTCGCCGATCCGCAGCTCCATCTCGCGCACGGTCGGCGTGAACTGCCAGGGCATATGACGCTCGAGCGAGGCGTCGAAACGCACCTTGATGGTCTGATCGAGGATCTCTTCATTGGCCACTTCGCTGACGCTGGGGGTGCCGCCAAAGCCGGTCACACGGCAGAACCAGTCGTAGAATGGCACGGACGCCCAGGCGAGGCCGCCCATGACAAAGACCAGGCTCAGCGTCTGAACGACGGTTTTTTGCGGCCCGTCCAGGCGGTTGAACAGCTTGCGCATCATTGACCCTCCTCGATCCGGGGAAGTTCGAAATCACCGCTTGTCACCTTGGCCACGGTCAGCGCCAGGATCAGCACGACAAAGCCGCCCAACAGCAGGCCGACGCCTACATTGCGCCCCTTGCGGCGACGGTGCAGCTCATGTTCGGCGCGCAGGCTCATGCCCAGATCCCCCATGCAGCAGGCAGGACGGCCTCAACGAGGATCGCACCGAAATGCAGGAACAGGTACAGCAGCGACAGCTTGAAAAACGACTTTTCAACAGCGTAGCCGTCCGCTTCGGACTGCGCCTCGTCACGGCGCCAGATGTCATACGCACCTTTGAGGAAGAGCGCGTTGAGCACAACGGCCGTCACCAGATACACCGGTCCGCCGATGGCGGTGAATGCGGTGCCCACGGCCAGCGCAACCAGCAGCGCCGTGTAGGCCAGGATGTGCACGCGCGTCGCGCGGCGACCATGCGTGACGGTCAGCATCGGCACGCCCGCGTCGTCGTAGTCCGACTTCATGAACAGTGCGAGCGCCCAGAAATGCGGCGGTGTCCACATGAAGATCAGCGCAAACATCAGCCACGCCTCGACTGACATCGACCCGGTTGCGATCACCCAGCCGATGACGGGCGGAAACGCACCGGCGGCCCCACCGATGACGATGTTCTGCGGGGTCGAACGCTTGAGCCACATGGAATAGACTACAGCGTAAAAGAAGATGGTGAAGGCCAAGAGGCCCGCCGCCAACAGGTTCGCGCTCAGCGCCAGCATCATCACCGACAGGCCCGACAGGGCGACGCCCAGCGTTTTGGCCTCGTCCGGTGTGACCTTACCGGCCGGGATGGGCCGCTTGGACGTGCGCCGCATCACAGCATCGATATCCGCATCCCACCACATGTTCAGCGCGCCAGAGGCGCCTGCCCCGATGGCCACGAACAGGATCGATGCAAAGGCAACGATGGGATTCACGGCGATGGGTGCTGCAAGCAGGCCCACCAGCGCCGTGAAGACGACCAGCGACATCACCCGCGGCTTCATCAGGGCAAAGTAATCGCCCAGGCTCGCCTCGACGTCCTGCGGATGATCCTGATAGCTGACGTCCGTCATGCGAAATACAACCCTGCGCCGATCAGTTGGTCAGAACCTGGCGCACGTCGACATAATCCGACGCATCACGGTTCGCTTCGATCCAGGCCTCGTAGGCGGCTTCGCTCACGACCTTGACCGCGATGGGCATGTAGGCATGGGCGATCCCGCACAACTCGGAACATTGGCCAAAGTAGATGCCTTCCTGTTCGGCGTTGAACCACAGCTCTGCCAGCCGGCCCGGCACGGCGTCCTGTTTCACGCCAAAGGCAGGGATCGTCCAAGAGTGGATCACGTCGGCGCCGGTGACTTGCATCACGATCGTCTTGCCCACGGGCACGACCACCGCGGTGTCGGTCGCCAGAAGGAATTCGCTTTCCGAATAGCCAGCCTCTTGCAACTGCGCGCGCACACTGTCGTTGATCGCGTAGTCGTACGTGACGTCCTCATCGAGCGGCGCCGTAGCAGGCGCGCCGATCATATAGCTGTCGAACGAAACGTCCTCGTCCACATACTCGTATCCCCAGAACCACTGGTATCCCGTCACCTTGATCGTAACGTCACCTTCGGGAATTTCCTGCTGGTTGAAGAGAACCGGCAGCGAAAACGCACCGATGAACACCAGGATCACAATCGGGACCACCGTCCACGCGATCTCGATCGGCGTGTTGTGGGTAAAGCTCGCCGGTTCCGGGTTCCGCTTGCGGTTATACCGGATCACGACCCACACCAGCAGCCCCACCACAAAGACGGAGATGATGGTGATGATCACCAGCAACAGCGCGTCCAGCGCCTGCAGGTCGCGGGCCAGTTCTGTGGCTGCGGGCTGGAAGCCCATGCCGCCCGGGACCGGCTTGCCGATCACTTCGAGGTTGTCCTGGGCCACGGCCGGGACTGCGGCAAACATGCCGAGAAGACCCGACATCGAGAAAAGCTTTTTCATCTGGTCGTCCTGATCTTGAAAGAGCGCACTGTTGGACTTTGGGCAGGGTTCGGCGCACATGCGCAGCCTTCCCGTTGTATTGTCGGCATTTACAATCATATCTTGGCCTCAAGATAAAGATGTCGGACCCGCGTCAAACGGACGCTTCACCCCCCGTCATCCGCCCCTGAATCCCACGGAGATCGCATGAGCGACACCCCATTTGCCCCGCTTGAGACCGAAATTGACCGTGACACCGCACTGGGCATCCTGCGCGATGCGACAGCGGGCGCGGATGACGGCGAAATCTTCTTTGAGAGGCGGCGCTCGGAATCGCTCGCTTTTGACGATGGGCGCTTGAAAACGGCCAGTTACGACGCGGCACAGGGCTTTGGCCTGCGTGCGGTGCGGGGTGAGGTGGCGGGCTATGCGCATTCCACCGAAATCACCGAATCCGCTCTGCGACGCGCGTCGGAAACCGCGCGGCTGGCGGTGGGGGACGGTGGTGGCACCCTGGCCGATGCGCCACGTGCGACCAATGTCTCACTCTATACCGACCGCGATCCCATCGCCGGGGCCAGTTTCACGGTCAAGGTCGACACGCTGAAAGAGATCGACGCCTATCTGCGCGGGCTTGATTCGCGGGTTGTGCAGGCCTCGGCCTGGATCGCCGCCTCCCTGCAGGAGGTCGAAATCCTCAGACCGGAAGGCCACTCCGTTCGCGATGCCCGGCCGATGACGCGGTTGAATGTCTCGGTCATCGTCGAGGCGGGCGGACGCCGTGAAAGCGGCAGTGCCGCCGGTGGCGGGCGGATCGGCCTCGATGGTCTGATGGAGCGCGCCGATTGGGAGGCCAAGGCGCGCGAAGCCCTGCGCATCGCGCTCGTCAACCTCGAGGCGGTGCCTGCACCCGCAGGCGTGATGGACGTGGTGCTGGGCCCGGGCTGGCCTGGCATCTTGCTGCACGAGGCCATCGGCCACGGGCTCGAGGGGGACTTCAACCGCAAGGGCAGCTCCGCCTTTGCCGGGCTGATGGGCCAACGGATCGCAGCCCCCGGCGTGACCGTGCTGGACGATGGCACGATCCCGGACCGGCGCGGATCGATCAGCATCGACGACGAAGGCACGCCGTCAGCAAAGAACACACTGATCGAGGACGGCATCCTGGTCGGCTACATGCAGGACCGTCAGAACGCCCGTCTGATGGGGGTTGAGGCGACCGGCAATGGACGGCGCCAAAGCTATGCACACATCCCGATGCCGCGCATGACCAACACCTACATGCTGGGCGGCGATGTGGCGCCGGGCGACATCGTGGCCGACCTCAAGGACGGGATCTATGCCGTTGGTTTCGGTGGCGGACAGGTCGACATCACCAACGGCAAATTTGTGTTCTCCTGCACCGAAGCCTACCGGGTGGAAAACGGTGTCGTCGGCGCGCCGGTCAAAGGGGCCACCCTGATCGGGGACGGCGCGACCGCGCTCAAGCAGATCCGGGCCATCGGCAACGACATGGCGCTGGATCCCGGCATGGGCAATTGCGGCAAGGCCGGACAATGGGTGCCCGTCGGTGTGGGCCAGCCGACACTCATGATCGGCGGGCTGACGGTGGGCGGCTCTGCCGCTTGATTCTGCGAGGACCTGCCGCGCCTCGCTATTTCTGGGGAGGCGCGGAGCGGCGACCAGACACCGCCCATGCGGATCCGTTTTTTTCGGCCCTGGAATTTCCGTGTGAAATCAACCATAGGGTGCGTTTCGCGAAAATGAATCGCCCCTGTTCATGCGTTGTTAACCTTGTCGATTCTAAAACGGGTACAGCAACGGACGGAGCCACGGATGACTGAAAAGGATACCCATCCTTCTTCCACTCACCCCCCACTCCCACCCACCTCGGAAGACGACCAGTTTAGCCGTCTCCGTCTGTTGCGCTCTCGCCGGGTCGGCATTTCGACGTATAAACGTTTGCTGATTGAACATGGCACCGCGCAAAATGCGCTGGCCGCGCTACCTGAGGTAGCGCGCGCCGCCGGCGTTCCGAACTACGAGATCTGCCCCGAGGGCGTTGTCATCGCCGAGATGAAGGCGGCGCGCCGCGCAGGTGCCACGCTGATTGCGCTTGGCACGCGGCACTACCCGGGCGCGTTGGCCGAACTGTCCGATGCGCCACCCTTCCTCTGGGCGCTTGGCGACATCTCATGGCTGGACCGGCCGGCCATCGCCATGGTGGGCGCGCGCAATGCCTCGTCGCTGGGCACGCGCATGGCGCGCAATCTGGCCCGTGAGTTGGGTGAGGCGGGCTATGTCATCACGTCGGGACTGGCCCGCGGGATCGACGCGGCCGCGCATCTCGCCGCGCTGGATTCCGGCACCGTTGCGGTGCAAGCAGGCGGGGTCGATGTGATCTATCCCGCGGAAAACGCCACGTTGGCCGAGGATCTGGCGCAGCGCGGCCTGCGGCTGAGCGAGCAGCCCATGGGGCTGCAACCGATGGCGCGGCACTTTCCCGCGCGCAACCGTATCATTTCCGGGCTGTCGCAAGCGACGGTGGTGGTGGAAGCGGCAGCGAAGTCCGGCAGCCTGATCACCGCGCGCGATGCGCTGGATCTGGGCCGCGACGTGCTCGCCGTGCCGGGCCATCCCATGGACGCCCGCGCATCGGGCTGCAACATGCTGATCCGCGATGGGGCGACGCTGGTCCGCAACGCCGCGGATGTGATCGAAGCGCTGGCACCGATCGCCCCGCACATCGCACCCGAACTGCCCCTCGCCCCGCCGCCCGAACCGCCCAAGGACAGCCGCACGCTGGCCGAAACCACGGCGCTGCACCAGCAGATCCTGGACCGGCTGGGCCCTGCGCCGCTGGCCGAAGATCAGCTGATCCGCGACCTTGGGACCGGCGCGGACAAGGTGGCGCCGATCCTGCTCGATCTCGAGCTTGACGGGGCGATTGACCGTGCACCGGGCGGCCTGCTCAGCCGCGCCAGTTAGGCGCACCGGCGCTTGGCTCAGTTGACAATCTGCACTTGCACCCCACATCTTGCGCGGCCATAGAGCCCGCAGACTTTTGCCGAGGTGCACCCCATAAATGCCAGTTGTCGTTGTCGAATCCCCAGCCAAAGCGAAGACCATCAACAAGTATCTGGGTGACAATTATATCGTTCTGGCGAGCTATGGGCACGTGCGTGACCTGCCGCCCAAGGACGGCTCCGTCGATCCTGACAATGAATTCGACATGCTGTGGGAGGTGGCCTCTGACAGCAAGAAACACGTCAAGGCCATCGCCGACGCGCTCAAGGACGACAACGCGCTGATCCTCGCCACCGACCCTGACCGCGAGGGCGAGGCGATCAGCTGGCACCTCCAGGAGGCGCTGACCAAGCGCAAGTCGATCAAGAAGGACACCGACGTCAAACGCGTCACCTTCAACGCGATCACCAAATCCGCCGTCGACGAGGCGATGAAGAACGCCCGCCAGGTCGACATGCCGCTGGTCGAGGCGTATCTGGCCCGCCGCGCGCTCGATTATCTTGTGGGCTTCAACCTGTCGCCGGTCCTGTGGCGCAAGCTGCCCGGTGCCAAGTCGGCAGGCCGCGTGCAATCGGTCTGCCTGCGCATCCTCACCGAGCGCGAGATGGAGATCGAGGCGTTCCGCGCCCGCGAATACTGGTCGGTCAAGGCCATCCTCGCCTCCTCTCGCGGTCAGGAATACGAGGCGCGTCTGGTCAATCTGGCGGGCAAGAAGCTCGACAAATATGACCTGGAAAACCAGACGCAGGCCGAAATGGCCGTGCAGGCGATCACAAGCCGCGATCTGAAGATCCATTCGGTCGAGGCCAAGCCAGCCTCGCGCAACCCGTCGGCACCGTTCATGACGTCGACCCTGCAGCAAGAGGCCAGCCGCAAGTTCGGCATGGGTGCGCGCCAGACCATGTCGAGCGCGCAGCGCCTCTACGAGGCGGGCTACATTACCTATATGCGGACCGACGGCATCGACATGGCGCCCGAAGCCGTGACCATGGCCCGCGACGCGATCAAGGATCGGTACGGGGCGGATTATGTGCCGGCCCAGCCGCGCGTTTACAAGAACAAGGCCAAGAACGCTCAGGAAGCGCATGAATGCATCCGGCCGACGGACATGGCACGGGATGCGGCCAGCCTGAAGATCACCGATGACGATCAGCGCAAGCTCTACGATCTGATCTGGAAGCGCACGCTGGCCTGTCAGATGGAAGGCGCGCGGCTCGAACGCACCACGGTCGAGATCGGCAGCGCGGATGGCCAGGTGGGCCTGCGCGCGACCGGTCAGGTGATCTTGTTCGACGGGTTCCTGCGTGTCTACGAGGAAGGGCGCGATGACGAGGTTGTCGATGACGACGACAAGCGCCTGCCGCAGCTCTCCGAAGGGGAGACAGCGGAAAAGCGCAGCGTCACACCCGATCAGCATTTCACCCAGCCCCCGCCCCGCTATACCGAGGCGACACTGGTCAAGCGCATGGAAGAGCTGGGCATCGGTCGCCCGTCGACCTATGCCAGCATCGTCACGACGATCCAGGACCGCGGCTATGTCCGCAAGGACAAGAACCGGCTGATCCCCGAGGACAAGGGCCGGTTGGTGATTGCGTTCCTCGAAAACTACTTCCGCAAATACGTGGGTTATGACTTTACCGCGTCGATGGAAGAAGAGCTTGATGACGTCAGCGCGGGCGACCGCGACTACAAGGACGTGCTGGGCCGGTTCTGGGCCGACTTCTCGGCCGCGATTGCGGAAACGTCCGACCTGCGCATCACCGAGGTGCTGGAAAAGATCAACGAGGTGTTGGAGCCGCACCTGTTTCCGCCGCTCGAGGACGGGGGCGACCCGCGCCTGTGTCCCAATTGCGGGGCGGGCCGCCTGTCGATGCGCACCGCACGTTCGGGTGGCGCGTTCATCGGGTGCTCGAACTACCCCGAATGCCGCTACACCCGGCCCTTCGGTCCGCCGGACCCTGAGGCGGAGGCCAGCGCCATCCCGCCTGAGGGCAAGCTGCTGGGCGAGGACCAGGGCGACGAGATCCGCGTGTTCAAGGGCCGCTTTGGCCCTTACGTCCAGCGCGGCGAGGTGACCGAAGAGAACAAGAAACCCCCGCGCCAGTCGATCCCCAAGGATTGGGCGCCCGAAGAGCTTGAGCTGGACCGCGCCGTCATGCTGCTGTCCCTGCCGCGCGAGATCGGGCCGCACCCCGAGGACGGCGTGATGGTCTGGGCCAATATCGGGCGCTACGGGCCCTACATCAAACATGCCGAAAGCACGTCGGATCGCGGTGGCACCAATGCCAACCTCGAAGGGATCGACGAGGTCTGGACCGTGGGCATGAACCGTGCCGTGCAACTGCTGGCCGAAAAGCTGGCCAGCCGCGGGGGCCGCGGTGCCGCCGCCAAACCGCTGCACGAGCTGGGCGATCACCCGCAAGAGGGCGGGCCAGTCCAGGTGATGAAGGGCAAATACGGGCCTTACGTCAAATGGGGCAAGGTCAACGCGACGATCCCCAAGGGGACCGAGCCGGAAAACGTCACGATGGACATGGCCGTGCAGCTGATTGCCGAAAAAGCGCCCAAGAAAAAGACAACGCGCAAGAAGGCCACGACGAAAAAGGCCGCGCCGCGCAAAAAGTCAGCCTGACGCCGCGTTCTCCAATTCGGTGACGCGGGCCACGACCTTGTCGAGCAGATTGAGCATCTGATCCTGTTCCTGCGGTGCCAACGCCGACAGGAACAGCCCCATGTTCCTGAGGTCCTGGCGAAAGATCGTGTCGGCGATGTCCTGACCTTCGTCGGTCAGATGCAGTTCGTACACGCGCCGGTCGTCCTTGCACTGCTCTCGGCGGATCCATCCCCGCGCGATCAGCCGACTGATGACGCTGCTGACGGTCGTCGGTGCGATGCCAAGGGCGGCGACCACGGCACTCGCCCGGACCCCCGGCATTGCCCGCACCATGCCAAGTGTATGAAAATCCAGCGGATTGAACTTGATGACATGCTGGTGCTCCGGCGGCGTACGCTCACTGATCAGCATCACGCGCATCAGCGTTTTGACGTAATCGAGCAGTTGTTGTTCCTTTGACATGAGAAAACTTTCGCCCACCGCACTTGAACCTTCAAGCAGGCTTATTAAATGTACGATGTTCGCAGCAATTACTGCGAAGTTCGCACATTGAGGATATTGAAAATGAAAACCGTTCTGACATTTGCCGCAGCCGCCCTGACCCTGTCGATGACACTTGGCGCATCGGCCACCGCAGGAAGCATCAATCCTGCCCCCGCCACACTTCAGTTCCCGACAGATTTTGATGGTTTCATGGCCAGCAAGGGCAAAAAGGCGACGGCCAAACGCCCCGTTGGCAAAGCCGAGTAAGGCACAACAGGCAGGTGCGCGGATCAACGCGGCGCACCTGCCCCGACACCGCTGTGCACTATACCTCCGACGTCTGGGACGGCACATTTGACGCGGCACCGAGGCGTGCCGCTACGTTGACTTTGCACGGGTATACCGTCACATACTGATGCGACACGAGACCGCCCGCAGCTGCGGGTCTTTTGGGGGTGCGCATGAAGAAAGTCTACGGTTCGGCGGCGGAAGCTCTGGATGGTCTGCTCTTTGACGGGATGTTCATCGCGGCGGGCGGCTTCGGCCTTTGCGGTATTCCCGAGTTGCTGCTCGACGCGATCAAGGATGCGGGCACCAAGGATCTGACCTTTGCCTCGAACAATGCCGGTGTCGATGACTTTGGCATCGGCATCCTGTTGCAGACCCGCCAGGTGAAAAAGATGATCTCGTCCTATGTGGGCGAGAATGCCGAATTCATGCGTCAATATCTGAGCGGCGAGCTCGAGCTGGAGTTCAACCCACAGGGTACGCTGGCCGAGCGCATGCGCGCCGGCGGCTGCGGCATCCCCGGCTTTTACACCAAGACCGGCGTGGGCACCGTGATTGCCGACGGCAAGGACCACCGCGATTTCAACGGTGAGACCTACATCATGGAAGAGGGCATCTTTGCCGACCTGTCCATCGTCAAGGCGTGGAAGGCGGATGAGACGGGCAACCTGATCTTTCGAAAGACCGCCCGAAACTTTAACCCGCCCGCGGCGATGTGTGGTAAAGTATGCGTTGTCGAGGTCGAAGAGATCGTGCCGACAGGAAGCCTCGACCCGGACCTGATCCACCTGCCGGGTATCTATGTTCACCGCCTGATTCAGGGCGAACACGAAAAGCGCATTGAACAACGCACCACCCGCGCCGCGTAAGGAGCAAGGCCTGTGCCGGACACCATCGAACAGCTGTTGGAAGACGACAAGTCCTTTGAGGGCTTCAGCCGGGCGCAGGTCGCGATGGTCGTCACCAACCCACATCTCGAAGACAATCCTATCGTGTACGTCAATCAGGCGTTCACGCGCAGCACAGGCTATGCACGGTCGGCCACCATCGGGCGCAATTGCCGCTTTCTCCAGGGGCCCGAAACCGCCAAGGCGGATGTGGACCGCCTGCGCGCGGGCATCGAATCCGAAGAAAGCGTGACGGTCGACATCCTCAACTACCGCGCCAATGGCGAGCCGTTCATGAACCGGCTGATCGTCGCACCTGTGCACGACGACGAAGGCAATGCGCAGTACTTCGTTGGCGTTCAGAAAGAGCTGAAGCAAAGCGAACTGTCGACCAGCGCCGAAGAGATCAACGCCCAGCTGATCGAGATCCAGAACCGCGTCGCCTCAGACCTGTCGATGATCATCGGCATGATCCGCCAGCAATCGGGCGCAACCTCGGTGCCGGACGATTTTGCCGCCCTGAGCCGCCGGATTGAGACGCTGCAATTGCTCTATGAAGAGATGAAGCTGAGCGACCGTCATTCGAATCGCGACACCATCCAGATGGGCAGCTACCTGTCGAGACTGACCGCGGCCATCGCACATATCGAGGGCCGTTCGGGCATTCGCCTGTCGTTGCAGATCGAACCGCTTGAGGTGCCGATCGAGACGGCGACGCGCGTGGGCCTCGTGATGTCCGAATTGCTGACCAACGCCTTCCAGCACGCGTTCGAGCGGATGGATATGGGCCTGGTCGAGGTGCGGATGAGCCGGCTGAGCGCCGGGGGCCTGCGTTTGATCGTGGCCGATGACGGCGTGGGCATCCCTGGCGAAATGGACTGGCCCGATGCGTCCTCGGTTGGCGGGCGGATCGTCAACGGCCTGATCGAAGGACTCGAAGGGACGCTGCAACTGGGCCGCGGTGCGGCGGGCAGCTACATCACAATCGACGTGCCTGCGGGCGCAACGATCACCGACGAATAAGGGAAACGCCGATGCCTTGGGATCGCAACCAGATGGCTGCGCGCGCAGCGCAAGAGCTTGAAGATGGCTGGTACGTCAACCTGGGGATCGGCATCCCGACGCTGGTGTCGAACTATATCCCCGAGGGCGTCGAGGTGACGCTGCAATCGGAAAACGGCATGTTGGGCATGGGCCCCTTCCCCATCGAGGGCGAAGAGGATGCCGACCTGATCAATGCGGGCAAGCAGACGATCACGGAACTGCCGCAAACCGCCTATTTCGACAGTGCGACGTCGTTCGGCATGATCCGTGGCGGCAAGATCGCCATGGCGATCCTGGGCGCGATGGAAGTGGCCGAGAACGGTGACCTCGCCAACTGGATGATCCCGGGCAAGCTGGTCAAGGGCATGGGCGGTGCCATGGACCTGGTGGCAGGCGTGGGGCGTGTGGTGGTCGTAATGGACCACACCAACAAACATGGCGACAGCAAAGTGCTCAAGGAATGCACCTTGCCGCTCACCGGCAAGGCCGTGGTCGACCGGATCATCACCAACCTCGGCGTGCTCGACGTGGTCGAGGGCGGATTGAAGATCGTCGAGACGGCGGACGGTGTGACCGAAGATGACTTGCGCGCCGCCACGCACGCGACCCTTGTCTGAGTTCGAGATCACGCGCGAAGACGGCGAGACCAAAGGGCGCTACGTGTTGCGCCGCGACGGCGCCGAGGCCGAGCTGACCTACTCCATCCTGTCCCCGCAGACCCGCATCGCGGATCACACGGGTGTGCCGGATACCATGCGCGGCACGGGCGCGGGTCAGGCCCTGGTCAAACGGCTGGTTGAGGACGCCCGGGCCGAAGGTTGGAAAATCGTGCCGCTGTGCCCCTTTGTGAATGCACAGCGCGCGATGCACCCCGATTGGGCCGACGCGTTCAGTGTTTGAGCGGGGCGTTTTCCGACACGGAAAACGGTCGGAAAACGAAGTCGTTTTCCAAGCGCTTCAGTTCAACGCCGCAAAGACACATCCATCGCTGGCCAGCTGCGGCGGCGTAACGCAGAGCCCGCGCGCCACCTGAAACGCGGCCAGCACCTTGGGCACGTAATCCCGCGTCTCGGCGAACGGGGGCACGCCCGCATGTTTGCGCACCGCACCCTCGCCCGCATTGTAACCGGCCAGGACCAGGATCGGGTCGCGGTTGAACTCGCCCATCAGCCAGTCCAGATACTTGACCCCGCCCATGATGTTCTCTGATGCGGCAAAGCTGTCGCGCACCCCGAACCGCGACGCGGTGTCCGGCATCAGCTGCATCAGCCCTTGGGCCCCGGCACCGCTGACCGCATCCGCGCGGCCCGACGATTCGACCATCATCACCGCCAGCACCAGCGCGGGCGACACCTGCGTGCCGATGGTTGCGCGCAGGATGTCGACACCATGGGCCTGCGCCACGCCCTGCATCTGCCGCAGACGCGGCGCCGCAACGGGCGCCTTGGCCCGCGCCAGCGCGCTGAGCGCAGGTTCCAAACGTCCGGCGGTCGCAGCCCCCAAATCATCCGGCACGTCGGACCAGAACCAATCGTAGCGCGCCACATAGCCGGGAGCAGCATCCGCCTCGACCACGTCCGGTGCGGGGGCTGCGGCACGCGCCGCCTCTTCGGGATCGATTTGCACGGTGATGCGCCTCTGTGCGCCCGGCGCGGGTGGTTTCACCCGCTTGGCCGAAAAATCCTTGAACGGTGGGGGATCGTTGGCCACGGCACTGCCGCACGCCAAGATGATCACAGCTCCTGCGATACATAATAGTCTGAACATAAGGCCTGCCTGCGCGATCTGCCGGAGCGGTTCTTTTGACCGCTTGTTGTTTCCAGTATCGCAAAAAACCGGGCACCGTTCCAGCATTGTAAATCTGAAAATCGACAAGTTTGCCATATTTGCCGACGCGACTCCGCGCAAATCCTTGGCAAAAGATTTTTATGCAAAAATTTTTGCTTTCGATTCAGCAGCCTAACCCCGCATCTACCCCAATTTTTAATGAGACGTGAAAAGCCCGCGTTGCCGCCAAAATCGTGCCCCATTCAGACGTCTATATGCACCCATACCAAGTCGGACAGAGGCCAAAGAGAGAGAGCGGCCTCATGAAGGACGGCAAGGTAGAAACGTAAACTTACTGATCCTTTGGAGGGACGTACCATGATCAAATTTATCAAAAACTTCCGTAAAGACGAAAACGGCGCCGTGACTGTTGACTGGGTTGTTCTGACCGCTGCTGTGGTTGGCCTGGCTGTTGCCGCGTACACTTCGATCCAAACCGGTGCCACCGAGCTGACGGCTGACACCGACACGTTCCTGCAGGCACAAGACCCCAACTAAGCTGGTCTGACCTGACAGTGTAACGACGCTGGGGGCCACGACCATCCTTGGTCGTGGCCCTTTGCGCTCAAAAGTTTTGTTCCGGCCATTGCGCAGAGGTAATTGCGATGAAGAACGTCATAACAACATATACACACGACGAATCTGGTGCAGTCACCGTCGATTGGGTCGTGTTGACGGCAGCTGTCGTCGCCCTGGCCGTCGCTTTGGTCCTGACCCTGACAAACGGATCTGTCGGCGTCTCCGCCGGCGTCGAAGAGTTCCTGTCGACCTGGTCCTTCTGATTCCCATCAGACTTGACACCTGCGCGCCCCGACCGGGACGCGCGCCAAGGCCCAGGCACGATCTGGGCACCCAAACACCCAAAGGGGGTCCGAGGCAATTCGTTCTGCCGCACTGCGACCGCGTGGTTTCCCTGAAAAAGCCACATTCGGGATGTATGTCCCAAATCAAGAGGCGCGCATGACAACAAGTGTGCCCAAGTTATGAGGTACTGAGATGCGAATGGTTTTTGGACTGGTTCTGGTCGCTGGCGTCGCCCTTGCGGGCGGTGCTGTGTACATGGCCAAGAATTACATCGGTCAATACCAGGCGGCCTTGGCCCAGGAACGCGCCCAGCGCGAAAAGATCGTGCCGACCGTGCCGGTCTTTGTCGCGGAGCGGCAGCTGAAATATGGTGAGGCGCTCACCGCCGAAGATGTGCGGACAGTCGATTGGCCCGAAACCGCCATCCCCGAAGGCGCATTTACCGAAGACAACCCGATCTTTCCAGATGGCGTGACCGACCCCCGCGTGGTGTTGCGTGCCATGGAAAAGGATGAGGCCATCCTTGCCGTCAAGGTCACCGAACCCGGTGAAGAGGCGGGCCTGACCTCACGGCTCGAGCGCGGCATGCGTGCATTCGCCATCAAGGTGGACGTTGCAACGGGCGTGTCGGGCTTCTTGCGTCCCGGCGACCGCGTCGACGTGTATTGGACCGGCCGCGTGGACCAGACGCTGGGCCAGGGGCGCGGCGAAGTGACCAAGCTGATCGAAGCGGGCGTCAAGTTGATCGCCATTGACCAGAACACCCAAGGTGACCTGGAAGGCGCGACCATCGCGCAGACGGTGACCGTTGCGGCCAACCCCAGTCAGGTCGCAGGTTTGGCGCAAGCCCAATCGACGGGACGTCTGTCGCTGTCGCTGGTGGGTGCTGAGGATGACACCATCGCCGGCAAGATCGAGGTGGACCAGCGCGCCCTCCTGGGCATCGCCGCACAGGCCGAGATCGCCGAAGTCGAGGAAGAACAGACCTGTTCCATTCGGACCCGTCGTGGTGCCGACGTGGTCGAAATCGCGATCCCCTGTACAAACTAAGCTAGAATTCAATGGCTTATGACGGCGCCCCGCAGTTGGGCGCCGTTTGCGTTTTGTGGCCCTGTTGCCAGTTATCCACATAAAACCCACCCCTGAAGTCATTGATTCTTGCAAAAAAAATGAAACACCCGCATGTTGCTGGAAATCGCGGGCAATAAGACCCGGCTCTGAGGCGTGATCAAAAAGGCAGGTCACATGAAAATCGACGGACTTATGAAAGCGGCCCTCACCGGGCTGGTACTCGCTATGGGCCCGATCACGGCCACCATGGCACCTGCGGAAACCCTTCGGGTGGTTCGCGAATCAACGCAGCGCACGCTGAACGTTCCGATGAACCGGGCGGTTGTGGTGGAAAGCGACACGGCCTTTGCCGAGTTGAGCATCGCCAACCCCGCCATCGCGGATATCTCGTCGCTCAGCGACCGGACAATCTACGTGTTGGGCAAGGCGCCCGGTCTGACGACGCTGACCCTGCTTGACGGCAACGGCCAGCTGATCACCAACGTGAACGTGCGGGTGGCGGCAGACATCTCCGAGTTCAAGGAGCGCCTGCAACAGATCCTGCCGGGCGAAAAGATCCAGGTACGCACCGCCAATGACGGCATCGTGCTGTCGGGCATCGTGTCGTCGGCGCAAAAACTGCAACGCGCCCTGGATCTTGCAGAACGCTACGCCGAAGGCCGCGTGAGCAATCTGATGAGCGTCGGTGGCATCCAGCAAGTCATGCTGAAGGTCCGCTTTGCCGAGATGAACCGGGCGGTGTCCAAATCGCTCAGCTCGTCGCTCAGCCTCGGCGGTACGATCTTTTCGGGCGACGTGGGCGTCAGCGGCGGGACCAACACCGTTGTGACCGACGCCGGGTCAACTGGCGCGCTTGCGGGCACACTGCCTGCGACAAACGACAACGCGGGCGCGGTGCTTTTTGGCTTTAACGCCGGCAACACGCAGGTCGGTCTGCTGCTCGAAGCCCTTGAAACCAAGGGCGTTGTGCGGACATTGGCCGAACCCAACCTGGTCGCGCTGTCTGGGCAGGAGGCGAAATTCCTCGCGGGCGGCGAATACCCTGTGCCGGTGAGCCAGGAAGACGGCGTTATCACCATCGAGTTCAAACCGTTCGGTGTCGAGCTGAACTTTATCCCCCGCGTGGTGGACAAGGATCTGATCAACCTCGAGCTTGAGGCGGCCGTGTCGGCCATCGACCCCACCAACGGCATCACCATCGACGCCTTTACCATCGACGCCTTCAGCCGCCGCGAGACATCCTCGACGGTCGAGCTGCGCGACGGCGAAAGCTTTGCCATCGCGGGCCTGCTCGAAGACAACTTTGTCGACAACAACCAGCAATTGCCCTGGTTGGGCGATGTGCCGGTGCTGGGCGCCCTGTTCCGCAGCGCATCCTACCAGCGCGAACAGACCGAACTGGTCATCATCATCACCGCGCACCTCGTGACCCCGGTCCAAGGTGACGTCCTGGCCCTGCCGACCGATCGCATCAAACCCCCGACCGAACAGGACCTGTTCCTGTTCGGCCGTGTGGCGGCTGGTACGCGGGCGCCCAACGCCGGTGCGGCCGGCGAGGTTGCCAAACAGGACTTCAGCGGCTCATATGGCTACGTGTTGGATTAAGGACAGGTCATGAAACCGATCACTACAGCCCTTCTGGCAGGCAGCGTCGCATTGGCCGCGTGCGGGCCGTCCAATGATCCGGTCTACACCCAGTTCTACCGCGAGGCGGGCGCCATTGCCGATACCGGCGCCTTTGGCAACGCCACCGCGAACAACACGTTGATCCTGACAGGCGAACGCCAGTACTCCTTTGATCTTGCCCAACGTTTTGCGTCCGAGGTGCTGACGACTGTGAACTTTGCGTTCAACTCGTCGCAGCTGGATGCAGGCGCGCAAGACGCGTTGCGGCAACAGGCCACGTGGATCCGCCAATTCCCCGAAGTGCGCTTCCGGGTCTATGGGCATACGGATGCGGTGGGCTCGAACGCCTATAACAAACGTCTGGGTCTGGCCCGGGCCCGCGCGGTGGTGAGCTTTCTCACCACGCAGGGAATCGATCGCTCGCGGCTCGAGGCGGTCGCCTCGTTCGGGGAAACCCAGCCGCTGATCGTCACCGATGCGCGTGAGCGCCGCAATCGCCGCACCGTGACCGAGGTGACGGGCTTCGTGCGCAGCCACCCCAATGTGCTGGACGGCAAATACGCCCAGATCGTCTACCGCGACTATGTGGAATCGGCGCTCGCCCCATCGCAGCTTTCGGGCATTCAGGGCTCCGATCTGCGCACCGAACAGTAGCGATTTTCGTCAAATCTGGCCTGAACAAACGGGCGCGGACAATCCTATGTCCGCGCCCGTTATCGTTTTGAGATACCCAACAATTGGAGTTTTTTGGCCCAAATCTCGCCTGAATTCGCTGCGAAAAGAGGTGCGAAGGGACACGTGCGCTTAACCCGAACGTGTCTGGGTGGGCAGAGGCCGTCAGCGCCGGGACAGGATTCCGTCGGCACGGTCACGCCCTTGAAAGAAGGACGAGATGGCAATGAGCAGCACAATGCCACAACCCGAAACGGCACCGATCGCCGCCTGCACCATCAGCCGGGATGTGCAGAACTTCGATCTGTTGATCGAGGATATGGAACAGTGCATGGGCGAAAGCTGGGGCGATCTCGGCTTTGCCGAGGCTTTGGCCTATTTCAACCAGCCTGACGCCGAGGCGATGGAGTTCGTCGCCCTCGCAATCGACGAAATCGATGAGGACAACCTGGTCCTGCTGGGCGAAATCATCACGCAGGCAAAGGCACGTGGGATCAAGGTGATCCTGATCGCCGAAGACCTGACGCCCGCCTCGCTCCATCAACTGCTACGCCAGGGCGCGGACGAATTTGTGCCCTACCCCCTCCCCGAGGGCGAGTTGCAGCAGGCCGTCGACCGCATTCGCACGGCACAGCAGCCGCAGGCGGCCGAGCCCGGGCAAACCGCACAGCTGAAATCCGGCACCAACAAACAGGGCGCTGTCTTTGTCACCCATGGCATCGCTGGCGGCACGGGGTCGACGACCCTGGCTGTGAACCTCGCGTGGGAACTGGCCGAGCTTTGCAGTGGCGACACGCCCAGTGTCTGCCTGCTCGACTTTGATTTTCAGTTCGGCACCGCGTCGACCTATCTAGACCTGGCCCGCCGTGAGGCCGTGTTCGAGATGTTGTCGGACACCGAAAGCATGGACGAAGAGACCTTTGGCCAATCGCTCCTGACCTATGGTGACAAGCTTCAGGTGCTGACCGCTCCGTCGGATGTCATCCCGCTCGACATCGTGACGCCCGAGGATATCACCCGGGTGATCGAAATGGCGCGTGCGCATTTCGATTACGTGGTGATCGATATGCCCTCGACCCTCGTCCAGTGGACCGAAACGGTGCTGACGGCGGCGCATCTCTACTTCACCACGCTCGAAATCGATATGCGGTCTGCCCAGAACACGCTGCGCTTCAAGCGTGCGCTGCAGTCCGAAGAGCTGCCGGTGGAAAAGCTGCGTTACGTACTGAACCGCGCGCCCAAGTTTACCGATCTGGGTGGCCGCGCCCGGGTCAAGCGCCTGGGCGAAAGCCTCGATATTGCGATCGAAGTGCAGCTGCCTGATGGCGGCAAACCGATCACACAAGCCGCCGATCATGGCGCGCCGCTGGCCGTGTCCGCCGCCAAGAACCCGCTGCGCCGCGAAATCGCCAAGCTGGCAGCATCCATTCACGAGCTGAGCGCCACCCAATCCGAGGCAGCGTAACCGGCGGCAATTTGAGGTATCGACATGTTTTCCAAGTATAAAAAGGCTGCCCCCACGCCCGCACCCGCCCCCGAAGAAAAGGTGACGGAGCTGCCCAAGCAGGATTCGGCGGCCAAGGTCGCACGCAAGTCCAAGACCAAGGCAGCCGCCGAAGTCACGCCCATGGACAAGGAACGCAAGCGCAAGGAGCGGATCGGAGAGATCAAGCTCGACCTGCACCGTGCGCTGCTTGACAACCTCAACCTGTCCGCGCTCGAACATGCGACAGAACAGGATCTGCGACAGGAAATCAGCGCGATCACCAGCGAGGTGCTGGAAGAGAAAAACATCATCCTCAACCGTGAAGACCGCCAGACGCTCAACCAAGAGCTTTATGACGAAGTGAAGGGCCTTGGCCCGCTCGAGACGTTGCTCAAGGACGACACGGTCAACGATATTCTGGTGAACGGGCCCAAGCAGATCTTTGTCGAACGTGCGGGCAAGCTGCAGCTGACCGACATCACCTTCAAGGACGAACGCCACCTGCTGCGCATCATCGACAAGATCGTGAGCGCCGTGGGTCGCCGTGTGGACGAATCCAACCCGTACGTGGACGCCCGTTTGCAGGACGGCTCGCGTTTCAACGCGATGGTGCCGCCCATCGCGGTCGACGGCTCGCTCGTTTCGATCCGGAAGTTCAAAAAGGACAAGCTGGGCGTTGATGACCTCGTCCAGTTCGGTGCCTTTACCGAAGAGATGGCGGCATATCTGCAGGCCGCCGTGGCCACCCGGCTCAACGTGATCGTTTCGGGCGGTACGGGTTCGGGTAAGACGACCACGCTCAACGCGCTGTCGTCGTTCATCGACAACGCGGAACGTATCCTGACCATCGAGGATACCGCGGAACTTCAGCTGCAACAGACGCATGTGGGCCGGATGGAGAGCCGCCCGCCCAACGTCGAAGGCAAGGGCGAGGTCAGCCCCCGCGACTGTCTGAAAAACGCGCTGCGGATGCGCCCGGACCGCATCATCGTGGGTGAGACGCGTGGCGAGGAGGTGATTGACATGCTCCAGGCCATGAACACCGGCCACGACGGGTCGATGACCACGATCCACGCCAACTCCGCCCGTGACGGCATCAGCCGTCTGGAAAACATGATCGCCATGGCGGGCATCGAAATGCCCATCAAGGCGGTGCGCTCGCAGATCTCGTCGGCTGTGAACCTCATCGTGCAGGCCTCGCGTCTGCAGGACGGGAGCCGCCGCATGACCTCCATCACCGAGATTACGGGGATGGAAGGCGACGTGATCTCAATGCAGGAAATCTTTCGCTACCAGCGCGTCGGCCTGACGCCGGACAACAAGATCATCGGTCACTTTACCGCCACGGGCGTGCGGTCGCACTTTGCCGAACGCTTCCGCCTGTGGGGCTATGACCTGCCCGCCTCCATCTATGAACCCGTCGCTGCCGAGTAAGGACAACCAAAGCCATGAGCGCAGAACCCATCATCTACGGCCTGATCTTTATCGGCGTGCTGGTCCTGGTCGAGGGCCTGTACCTCGTCAGCTTCGGCAAATCCATCAGCCTCAACAACCGTGTGAACCGCCGGCTCGAGATGCTTAACAAGGCGGGCGGTCGCCGCGAAGAGGTGCTGGAACAGCTCCGCAAGGAAATGCAGCAGCACATGGGCGCGCGGTCCATTCCGCTATACTCCATCCTGTCGGATAAGGCGCAAAAGGCCGCGATCGCCTTTACGCCCAAGCAGCTGATCCTGGTGATGGCGGGCCTGAGCGTCGTGGCCTTTGTCGGCCTCAGCATCGGCACCGATACGGATGTGCCGATCCGCGCGCTGCTGTCGGTCGTGATCGGCGTCGGTGCGGTCTATTTCTGGGTCTCGTCCAAGGCCAACAAACGCCTCAGCATGATCGAGGAACAACTGCCCGACAGTGTCGAGCTGATGGTGCGCAGCTTGCGCGTCGGTAACCCGTTCAGCTCCGCCATCCAGATCGTTGCCAAGGAGGCGTCGGATCCCATCGCCTCCGAATTTGGGGTGATTGCGGACGAAAGCGCCTTTGGCCGCGACACGGGCGAGGCGCTCAAGGACATGGCCGAGCGGCTGGACATGCAGGATTTGCGCTTTCTCGCCGTGGCCGTGACCATCCAGCAGCAATCGGGTGGTAACCTGGCCGAGATCCTCGCCGGTCTGGCCAAGGTGATCCGGGCCCGCTTCCGCCTGTTCCGCCGGGTCAAGGCGATCACCGCCGAGGCGAAATGGTCGGGCAAGTTCCTGTCGGCATTCCCCCTCGTCGCACTCGTGGTCATCAACGTCTCGGACCCGAACTATTATGACGAAGTGCGTGACCACGAATACTTTATCCCTGCCTGTTTCGTTGTTGGCCTCATGCTGGCGCTGAACCTCATCGTGATGCGCAAGCTCACCAACATCAAAGTCTGAGGACAAAACCATGGATGCTCTGCTCGCCCCCATTACTGCCGTACTCGGACCGCTTGGCCCTATCGTCATCGCCGGTGTGATCGGCATCATGATGATCGCCGTCGTGGCCATCATGATGTTCAACCAGCCCGAAGACCCGCTGGCCAAGCTGAAGAAGGACCAAAAGCGTGCCGCTGACGGCGGCACCGGCAAGGAGCGCCTGCGCCAGGGTGCACGCAACGAACAGCTTGAACGCTTTGCCAACTTCCTCGAACCGCAGGACGTGGCCGAGCTGAGCAAACGCCAGCTGACGCTGCGCCAGGCGGGCTACCAATCCCGCGACGCGGTGCGCGCCTTTCACGCGGCGCAGTTCCTGCTGGGCGTGTTCGGTCTGGCGCTTGGCGTGATCTATGTGAACTTCATCGCCGGCACCGACGGCATGGATACGCAAAAGATCATCATGTACACGGTCGGCCCCGGCGGCGTCGGGTATTACCTGCCGCAATACTGGATCACCAAGCGCGTGGAAAAGCGCAAGGACGAGATCACATCAGGCTTTCCCGATGCGCTCGACATGCTGCTTGTCTGTGTGGAGGCTGGCCAATCGCTGGACCAGGCGATCACACGCGTCGCGTCCGAACTGCACGCCTCCTACCCTGCACTCGCGGACGAATTCATGGTGGTGAGCCTCGAGATGAAGGCGGGCAAGGAAAAGGTAACCGTGCTAAACGACATGGGCGAGCGTTGCGGCGTGCAGGACGTGTCGTCCTTTGTCACGGTGCTCGTACAATCGGCCAGCTTCGGTACCTCTATCGCCGAAGCGCTCCGGGTCTACGCCGGTGAGATGCGCGACAAGCGCGTCATGCGCGCCGAAGAGGCGGCGAACAAACTGCCGACCAAGATGACGCTGGCCACCATGATGCTGACCGTGCCACCGCTTCTCATCATCCTGGTGGGTCCGTCCGTGCACGGCATCACGCAGCTTGGCAATATGGGCGGTCCGGGCCAGTAAGCCCGCGCTAGGCCACGCCTGAAAACCATGCTAAAGCATGCGCACCGCGCGTTCCCTTGGGGGACGTGCGGTGCCGTCAATCAAAAGCGTCGCAAAGACCGAACATGTCCCGAGGCATCCGAGCCCTGCCCGCCCTTTTTCTGGCCACCAGCCTGGCTGCCTGCAGCACGGGCGGCATCGACGCGTCGCAAACCGGCCCCTTTGCACCGGGCATCGACCGCAATGCCGAAGCCGTCAGTGGCGTCGAGGTGGGCCACCGCCTGATCAACGCGGGCGAGTTCGAGCTGGCCATTCGCGCGTTCAATCGCGCCGCCCTGGAAACCGGGTTCGACGCCGAAATCCTGTCCGGCCTCGGCACCGCGAACCTTGGCCTGGGTCGCCTGAACCAGGCCGAACAGATCCTGCGTCGCGCCACGACCGAATTTGATCCCTACCCCGAAACGCTCAACAATCTGGGCGTCGTGCTGATGGAACGGGGCGAGACCGCGGAGGCCGTGCAGATTTTCCGCCGCGCCTTCGCGCTCGATGACGGAGAAAGCACACTCATCCGCGATAATTTGCGCAAAGCTATCGCAAAATCGGAAAATTCTGTTACCTTGCAGCCTAACGAAGACGACACCCAGTTCAAACTGGTGCGGCGAGGCAGCGGCGATTTTCTGATCCAGACTGCGTTGTGATTTGAGGCCATGCCCACGCAAGGGCGTGAAAAGACAGGTGACCGTGCGCAAACGCACGGCCAAAGCAGGCAAAGGACGCAAAGATGCGCCACCCCGTGATCTTGGCTGTCTCGCTGGCAGGGCTGATGGCCGTGTCCGCATGTGACGAACAGAAATCTGCGGATGAGACCGTCGAACGCGCGTTCAAGGACGTGAATGTCGTCGACGAAAGCAATCTCAACGATGTGATGCTGACGGTCGCCGACCCGAACGAGGCGGTCGCGCATTTTTCGCGCACGGCCAAGGAAAATCCCGACCGGATCGACCTGCAGCGCAGTCTCGCCATCAGCTATGTGCGCGCCAAACGCTATACCGAGGCGTCCGGTACCTTTGCCAGGATCATGGAAATGGACGGGGTCACCAACGAGGATCGCGTGGATTACGCCGATGCGCTCCTGCGCTCTGGTGACTGGGCCCGCGCCGAGGAAGAGCTGGACCGCGTTCCGCCCACCTACGAGACATTCAAACGCTACCGGCTGGAGGCCCTGATTGCCGACAGCAACAAGGAATGGAACAAGGCCGACAGCTTTTACGAGACGGCCGTTGGCCTCACCACCCGCCCCGCTGGCGTGCTGAACAATTGGGGCTATTCCAAGCTCACGCGCGGTGATTTCAAAGACGCAGAGCGTCTGTTTGGCGACGCGATCCGGCAGGACACGACGCTGTTTACCGCCAAAAACAATCTGATCCTGGCCCGAGGCGCGCAGCGCAACTACCAACTGCCCGTGATCCCGATGGATCAGATCGAACGCGCGCAACTGCTGCACACGCTTGGGCTGGCCGCCGTCAAACAGGGTGACGTGAACACCGGCAAGGGCCTCTTGCGGGACGCGATCGAAACGCATCCGCAGCATTTCGAGGCGGCCGTGCGCTCACTCAACGCGCTCGAAAACAACGTCTCGAACGGATAGGCGCATGCAGCAATCGGCCTTTGCCGCGGCATGGCTTTTGCCCTTTGCCCTGCCGATCTGCATGTATGTGGCGTTCACCGACCTGCGCGAGATGCGCATTACCAATCAGGCCGTGATCGTGCTGGCGTTGGTCTTTGCGGTGGTCGGGATCTTTGTCTTTCCGCTGCAGACCTACCTCTGGGCGTTGGCGCATCTGGCCATCGTGCTCGTTGTGGGCATCGTCCTGAACGCGGGCGGCGTGATGGGTGCGGGCGACGCCAAATTCCTCGCCGCCGCCGCGCCCTATATTGCCGTGGGTGATCTGAACCTGATCCTGCCGCTTTTCGCCGCCGTCCTGCTGGCGGCCTATGGGGCGCACCGATTGGCCAAGTTCACGGCCCTGCGCCGCCTCGCCCCCGACTGGGACAGCTGGGAACAGGGCCGCAAATTCCCGATGGGCTTTGCGCTTGGGCCGACACTGGCCCTGTATCTGGGCCTCGCCGCCGCCTACGGCGCATAAGTTGCACGATCCGGGCCATATTTTGGCCCGAATGCCCCGCTACCCCTGCGCGGAAACACAGCAGTTCCGAGGCAGCCCAAATGAACATGCACACCGCAGACATAATCGCCCCGCCCGCGCCCAAGCGGCTCGAAGACATGCGTGTGCCAGTGGTGATGATGCGGGACATCCTGCTCAAGACCATGTTCCGCAAGTCGCTCGAGATGGTGAGCGACCTGTCCGAGGCGATGTGCATCCCCAGCATCATCGTGCAGGAACTGATCGACATGTGCCGCGACCAGCGGCTGATGGAGGCGACCGGCACGCTCAACGCCAATAACGGCAACGAGATGGGCTACCAGCTTACTGATGCGGGCAAGGCGCGCGCGCTGGATGCGCTGGCGCAATCCGAATATTTCGGCCCAATGCCGATCCCGCTCGACGTGTACCGCCAGCAGGTCAAGCGTCAGTCGATCCGCAACATCATGGTCACACGCCAGCAGCTGACCGGTGCCATGGGCCATCTCGTCCTGCCGGACGATCTGCTCGACCAGCTTGGCCCTGCCGTCAGCGCGGGCCGCTCGATCCTGATGTATGGCCCGCCCGGCAACGGTAAATCCTCGATCTCCAACGGTATCCGCGATGCCATCGGTGATCAGGTCTTTGTGCCGCGCGCCATCGAATATGGCGGGCAGGTGATCACCGTCTACGACCCCATCGTACACGTCAAAGCGTCCGAGCCCGCGCAGGACATCACTGCGCTCCGCCGGCGCACGCCCTATGATCAGCGCTATGTGCGCTGCGAACGGCCCACGGTGATCACCGGGGGCGAGCTGACGCTCGACATGCTCGACCTCAAGTACAACGCAACCGCGCGCACCTATCAGGCCTCGCTGCAGCTGAAATCTACTGGCGGTATCTTCATCGTCGACGACCTTGGCCGCCAGTCCGAACCGCCCCAGGCGCTCGTGAACCGCTGGATCGTGCCGCTGGAGGAAAACAAGGACATCCTCGCGCTGCAATCGGGCGAAAAGTTCGAGGTGCCCTTCGACACGCTGGTGATCTTCTCCACCAACTTCCACCCGAACGAGATCTTCGACCAGGCCGCCCTGCGCCGGATCTTTTTCAAGATCAAGGTGGAGGGGCCCAGCCAGGCCAACTTCCTCAAGATCTTTGCCATGGTCGCCAAGAAAAAGGGGATGCCTCTGGATGAGGACGCGCTGATCTACTTGCTCAAGGTCAAATACCCGACCATCGACAGCATCTACGCCAACTATCAGCCCAACTTCCTGATCGATCAGATGGTCTCCATCTGCAACTTCGAGGGCATCCCGCTGCAAATGCGCCCCGACCTCATCGATCGGGCCTGGGCCAACATGTTCGTCAAGGACGAACATATCGTCAAATGATCGGTGTTGCAGGCTGCGGCCGCATGGGCGGCCCGATGCTCGACGCGTTGCGGGACGGCGGCACCGACGCGATCGGCTTTGATGTGGTGGACAAGGGCGCGGCCCACATCACCACCAACGTCATGGCCTTTGCGCCGCGGCTCAGCACCTTGATCAGCGTCGTGCGCGACGCGGATCAGACCGACGCGCTGCTCTTTGATCAGCAAAACCTGATCGGCTGTGCGCCGAACCTGACGCGCATCTTCCTCTGTTCCACCCTCTCGCCCCGCTACGTCACGCAGCTGCGCGCGCGCATCCCGGGCCACGTCACCCTCATTGACGCGCCGATGTCGGGCGCGCAGATCGCCGCCCAGAACCGCGCACTGACCTTCATGCTCGGCGGCAGCGACAGCGACATCGCCGACGCCATCCCGCTTCTTGCGCTGATGGGGAATACATTCCATCACATGGGCGCTTACGGTGCGGGCATGCAGGCCAAGGTGCTCAACAACCTGCTCGCCGCCTCCCACACCGCAATGACCCGCCTTGTGCTCGACTGGAGCGACGCCGCAGGCCTCGATGAG
>JBCBHM010000011.1:0-84250 GCA_038525585.1 Pseudomonadota bacterium | reverse complement strand
CCAAGTGCCCCACAAAGGTCAAATGAATTCAGGGGCCTGAGAACGGGTAAGACGGTGCGCCGCGCAGACGCTTTGTCCGAGGGGACGCCCCGTTCACTGCCGACCGGAAACGGATGCGGCGAGGGTGCTGCGACAGAGTCTAATGCCCGGGCGCGGGCCGGGCGTACGCACAGGCGATGATTGTCCGTCCTCCTCACGCCGAACTCATTGACGCGCGCGGCGTCACCGCATCACCCACCGCGATCCGGCCCGGCGTGACCACCTCGGCGCACCAACCGCCATGACCGCGCATCGCGGCATAACCGCCAGGGCCAAAGGCACGTTCCATCTGGCTGCAGGGCGCGCAGATGGTTGTGAACCGCAGCACGGCGCTACCCACCTGCACCTCGCGCCCCTTCAGGCCCGCCAGATTGATCCCCTGCACCACCAGGTTGCGTCGCAGCATCTCGGGCGGGACCATCTCGCGGCCCAGAAACGAGGCGATGGCGGGCAAGTGTTCCGCCTGCACCAGCGTGACCGCCCGCTTGCCCGCGCGCCCGCGGTCGCCGGTCAGCCCGGCTTGCGTCACATCGACCTGCGTCACCACCTCGATCTCCGCCGCCCGGGCGGGGCGCAGGCCGATCCACGCGATCATACCCGGTTGGGCCCAGCGGGCCATCATGTCATGCAGCGCGCTCACCGCGCGTCGCGGGCAATCGTGCGCTCTTCGAGCAGGCTGAGATCGGGCAGCTTTTCGAGCGGATAGTTCGGATGCAGTTGCCACACGCTGTCATCATTGTCGCGTTCCAACGGGCGCAGCGTCCCACCGGGAAAGGCGCGAGTGCGCAGCGCCAGAACCACATCCGACAGCACCGCCGGATTGTCGCGGAAATAGGTGTGGCCAAAGCCGCCCCGCACATTTTCGACACGGATGAAATGCACCAGCGCCTGCTTGCGCAAAAGTTCCAGCTCACCGGGCAGGAAATCCTCATCCCGAAGCGCGCCCAGCCGGGTCGACCGGGTCAGGTAGGCCGACAGCCGCAAGGCGCTGTCGCTGGGATTGATATACAGGTTGACCTGCTCGAATGCCTCAGAAAACCGCTCCGACTGCAGGCGCTGCCGCACGATGCCCACATCGAGGTCCGGCGCCGCCATGATCAGCGTCCCGGTCTTGAGCACCCGCTTGGGGTGGCGGCCCGATCCGCGCACCTCGAGGATCAGCTCGCGCAGCGCCGTCGTGACGACATCGGTGCCGCGCGAATGAGCTATGATGTCGATCTGCGACACCTCCGGAATCTCGGCCAGCATGCGCAGGAATTCCTTGGTATGGTGGACCGAAAACGTGCCCGCGTCCCGGTCGCGGAAATAGCCCAGCGGCCCGGCCCCGTTGCCCGCAGGCCAGGTGAACACAATCGGCACGCTTCCCCGCCCGGCAAAGTGCCACAGGTTGGCCGTCGTCGTCAGCCCATCCTCGAATTCGTTGTTGAACCCGTGGATATAGACCAGCAGCCGATCGTTCCCGGTGGCCCGAATGTGCGCGGCGAGGGTGTTCTGAAAGGCCAGCGTCTGTTCGTCATAAAGCGCCCGCACCCGCGGCAGATGCCGCAACTGCCCATCCACCCGCTCATAGGCCAGTGGCGTGCCGTTGAACCGCACGATCTCCTGCACCTGCGGCACCGACAGGGTCGAGATGCGGCGATCGGAGTCCGCCCGCGTCCGGCTCAGCAACTCTGTCCAGTCCAGATCCCGGCCAAAGCGCACCTTCGCCTGCCCGAACGCCATCGACGCCGACCGTTCCGACCCGTAACTGCCCGCCTCCGGCAGCCGGTCCGTCATGAAAAAGATCGTCGGCTCAACGCTCCGCAACGACGGATGCACGTCGGGATAGTTCAGCCCCGTCCGGTACAGGTTCGGCGGCGGCGCGAGGCCAATGCCCACCTGACAGCCAGCCAGCACCGTCAGCACAAGGCCGATCCACATGGCGCGCATGATCCCTGTCCCTTCGCGATCCTGTTCAGCGTCACCATAGGCCCAGCCCCGCACTCTGAAAAGGCTAGCCGTCCGACATGCGCATCACACTGCTGAGCCGGCCGGCATTGCCCTCTCCCCCGGCGGGGGATACATCCTCCTAGAAACCAAAGCAGGGGGACCGATCCATGGCGGCCTATCAATATGTCTATCACATGTCCGGCGTGTCCAAGACCTATCCGGGCGGCAAGAAATGCTTTGAAAACATCCACCTGAACTTCCTCCCCGGGGTCAAGATCGGCGTCGTGGGCGTCAACGGCGCCGGTAAATCCACCCTGATGAAGATCATGGCGGGCCTCGACACCGACTACCAGGGCGAGGCTTGGGTCGCCGAAGGGGCCCGCGTCGGCTACCTGCCCCAGGAGCCGAAACTCGATCCATCGCTCACCGTACGCGAAAACGTCATGCTCGGTGTCGCCGGGAAAAAGGCAATCCTCGACCGGTATAACGAGCTGGCGATGAACTATTCGGACGAGACCGCCGACGAGATGGCCCAGTTGCAGGACCAGATCGATGCCGAAAACCTCTGGGATCTCGACAGCCAGATCGACGTCAGCATGGAGGCGCTCCGTTGCCCGCCCGACGATGCCGATGTGACGACCCTGTCGGGTGGTGAGGCGCGCCGCGTCGCCCTGTGCAAGCTGCTGCTCGAAGCGCCCGAAATGCTGCTGCTCGACGAGCCCACCAACCACCTTGACGCCGAAACCATCGCGTGGCTGCAACAGCACCTGATGGAGTACAACGGGACGATCCTGATCGTCACCCACGACCGCTATTTCCTTGACGACATCACCTCGTGGATCCTCGAGTTGGACCGTGGCAAGGGCGTGCCGTGGGAAGGCAACTATTCCAGTTGGCTCGAGCAAAAGGCCAAGCGCCTCGCCCAAGAGGCGCGCGAGGACAAGTCGCGCCAAAAGACGCTGGAACGCGAACTGGAATGGATGCGCCAGGGCGCCAAGGCGCGGCAGGCCAAGTCCAAGGCCCGGATCAACGCCTATAACGAGCTTGCGGACCAGTCCGAGCGCGAAAAGCTGACCCGGGCCCAGATCGTCATCCCCAACGGCCCCCGTCTGGGCGGCAAGGTGATCGAGGTCGAAGGGCTGACCAAGGCCATGGGTGACAAGCTGCTGGTCGAGGGGCTCGACTTTGCCCTGCCCCCCGGCGGCATCGTCGGCGTCATCGGCCCCAACGGCGCCGGTAAATCCACGCTCTTCAAGATGCTCACCGGTCAGGAAACGCCCGATGCAGGTACGGTCGAGTTGGGCGACACGGTCGAGCTGAGCTATGTCGACCAGTCCCGCGACGACCTCAAGGATGGCGAAACCGTGTGGGAAGCGATTTCGGGCGGCGCCGAAATCATCGAGCTGGGTGACGCCCAGGTCAACTCCCGCGCCTATTGCTCGTCCTTCAACTTCAAGGGCGGTGACCAGCAAAAGAAAGTGTCGCTGCTGTCGGGCGGCGAACGCAACCGCGTCCACATGGCACGGCTGCTCAAGGAAGGCGGCAATGTCCTGCTGCTCGACGAACCGACCAACGACCTCGACGTCGAGACATTGCGCGCGTTGGAAGATGCGTTGGTCGATTTCGCCGGCTGCGCCGTGGTGATCTCGCACGACCGGTTTTTCCTCGACCGCATCTGCACGCACATTTTGGCGTTTGAGGGGGATGCGCATGTGGAGTGGTTCGAGGGGAACTTCGAGGACTACGAAGAAGACAAAAAGCGTAGGTTGGGGCCGGATGCCCTTGAACCCAAAAGGCTCAAGCACAAGAAATTTGTCCGTTGAGTTTTACAAAGTAAAACTCAAAGGGTGCGAGGCAGCGTCCGCAAAGCGGGCGCGTTCGCACTAAGTTGATATTGGTTTGCGCCGAAAGCCAAACGAACTTCTTGTACAGGCTTTTGGGTTCAAGGCGTGCGCGAAAGCGTGTTTGCGCAGCAAACGCGCGTAGCGGCACTCGGTTGAGCTTAGGATAAACAAAATGAGCAACTAGTTGGTCTCGCGCCTGTAGAAGAAAGACGCAGCGCCATACATTGGTCCATCTAGCTGGTTTTCGCTATGAGATATATCGATATCTTGTCCAAGCTTGCTTGTCCAAAAACCCGTTTTTAACAACCGAGCAGCATGTGTTGGTTTGCCTGCCAAAACAAATAGTGCGACTTTTTCGAAGCCCTCTTCGGGCGTACCTGTCTGGCAAGGCTCGTAACCATACACAGCAAATGCCGCCGTAAACGCATCGACCGTCTCTTCTCGGTTTACGGTCGGGGGCCACCAAGCCCCTCTAGAAGGCCACCACCATTTAGTGTTGTCACCCATAGCCCATGCTATGCAGTTGTATTGAGGTGTGGCTTCGCTGGTTTTTTGAGGCTCGCCTAACAGCGGAAACGGGTTACTGACCAACTATTTATCCAGATAAGAAATCCAGGCTTCCGCCATCGCGCCGACATCGCCCCGAAGCTCCTGACCGTATGGAGCCTCGCCGTGGATGTCTTCGAGAGCGAATACTTCAAAACCAGATCGAATTTTCAACTCAGACAAGAGTAGGTTATCCACTGAGCGACCCATTGCAATAATGGCCTTATAGCTTTCATGGGCGAGTATAGCGTCAAGTGAGGACTCGAACTTTGTCTCACTAAGCCATTTGCTGTGGTGTTCATAAAATCGCTTAACGAAGTCTTCCGCAGATGGCTTGTAGACTTTTGGCGACCTAAAAACCGGTGTGTTTCTTCGGGCGTAACTCCGGGGAGCAGACACGGTATCAAACGCAAGCAAACTCATTCCTTTTCCTCAAGGTCATCTACCACCGCCGTTAGCCATTCTGCAAAGCTTCTGGCCACATCGGGCTGCATCACGACATCGCACACCATTTCTCGAACGATAGAACCTCGACTGATAGTCTTGCTTTCTATCTTCGAACCGAGCGCGCCGGTCTCCGCATCAAGTGAGTAAACCTGACGTCGAGGGATTGCGGGCCGTTCACCGTACAGGGCGAAATGGACAAGTCCATTCGGCAAAGCGCTGCCTATGGCCCCATCAGCAAGCACCATTTGAAAATGAGGTGACTTGATGTAGTCGAACGCGACTTCATCGTCCGCTACGCTTGTAGGGTCATAAATTTCCGGTTGTTGCGCCATTGGTCCCGCCTACTTATCAAGATATAAGCATCATAGCCGGTCTTCAAGCAAGGTTACCACATCTCGTGATGTGTCATACTGTTACACTCTGAAACAAACGTTTGGCTTATAGTCGTAAATGAAGCTCGAACGGCTAGTTTCAGCCTACAACAACACAATCCAAACAAGCAGCGGCGGTGTCGCGCAGGCGAATGCGATCATGAACAGCTTGGCCGCGTGGCTCAGCTTTCCGAAAAGTCCGTCGCCGAGGGAGCCTTCGCCCCAGTTCATGGCTGCCGCCATAACCACATATCCCTGCTGCTCGGTCGCGCGTTCCTTGGCGTTCAAGGACCGCATCGCCGCTTCGTAAACCGCGTCCTGGCGGGCTTGTTCATCAAGGTCAGGTTGCAAGTTTTCCATACGCGTCATGTGGCACACTCCGTTATCACAAATATATGTGGCGCCCAGGCCAGGCATTTCCAGTCCCGCAACGAAAAAAGCCAGCCCGAAGGCTGGCTTTCGCTCACAGGTTGAGACCGCTCAATTCAGCGCCTTGTCTGTGATCGCATGGGTCCACGCGCCTGTCGGCGCCGCAGTGATCACCGGGTCCGACCCGCCTGCCAGCAGCGACGCCACCGTCCGCTCGTAATCCGCCTCGGCCAGCGCACCGTTGGAGCCTGCCGTCAGCTTGGCAATCTCGCCCATCATCCGCTTCTGATGCTTTTCGGTTTGCGCGCCGGTCTCGTCATATTCGAGCACGATCTCGGCAGCCTCGTCCGGGTTCTCTTCGGCGTATTTCCAGCCCTTCATCGAAGCGCGGACAAACCGCACCATCTTGTCCTCGAACGCCGGATCGGCCAGGTTTTCCTCAAGTACGTAGAGGCCATCCTCCAAGGTGGCGACGCCATTGTCCTCGTACTTGAACACCGTCAACTCTTCGGGTGTGAGGCCCGCGTCGATGATCTGCCAGTACTCATTGTAGGTCATCGTGGACACACAGGCCGCCTGCCCGTTCAGGATCGGATCGACGTTGAAGCCCTGTTTCAGCACCTCGACCCCGTTGTCGGATCCGTCTGTCGGGATCTCGAGCTGCGACATCCAGGACAGGAACGGAAATTCGTTGCCAAAGAACCAGACGCCAAGGGTCTTGCCGGGGAAATCCTCGGTCGTCTCGACGCCCGCATCCTTGCGGCAGGTCAACATCATCCCGGACGATTTGAACGGCTGCGCGATGTTCACCATTGGAAGACCCTTTTCGCGCGCAGCCAAGGCCGCAGGCATCCATTCCACCGTGACGTCGGCCCCGCCGCCCGCCAGCACCTGCGTGGGCGCAATGTCCGGGCCACCGGGCTTGATGGTCACGTCCAGGTCTTCGTCCCCGTAGAACCCTTTTTCCAGGGCCACATAATAGCCGGCGAACTGCGCCTGCGTGACCCATTTGAGCTGTAGTGTCACGTCATCCGCGGCCCAGGCCCCGGTCGCCGTCAGCGACAATGCAGCAAGTGTTGCTTTGATCTTCATCATACTCTCCCGTTGGTTAAATTATCCCCGTTGCGACGGGTGCCAGAACGTCACGAGACGCTCAACAAACGCCACCGTACCGTAGAACGCCGTCCCCGCCAAAGCGGCCACGACGATTTCAGCCCATACAAGGTCGATGGACAAGCTGCCGACACCCGTCGAGATGCGAAAGCCCATGCCCCGTGTTGGCGAGCCGAAATATTCAGCAACGATGGCGCCGATCAGCGCCAGCGTCGTTGCGATTTTCAATCCGTTGAAGACGAACGGCATGGCCGCGGGCAACCGCAGCTTGATCAGCGTCTGCCAATAGCCGGCCGCATAGGTCCGCATCAGGTCGCGCTGCATCGCCGAGGCCTCTCGCAACCCCTGCACCGTATTCACGAGCATCGGAAAGAACACCATGACCACGACCACTGCCGCCTTGGACTGCCAATCAAAGCCGAACCAACTGACGAGGATCGGCGCGATACCAACAATGGGCAGTGCGGCGACGAAGTTGCCGATGGGCAAGAGGCCGCGGGTCAGGAATTGCGACCGGTCGATGAGGATGGCCGTGACAAAGGCGGCAAGTGTGCCAATGAAAAAACCACGCAGCGCGCCTTTGACCACTGTCTGCTGAAAATCGACCCAGAGGATGTCGGTCGACGCGGCAAAGGTCTGAGTGACGACACTGGGCGGCGGCAAGATGATCGGCGACACGCCAAAGCCGCGCACCAGCGCCTCCCACATCGCCAACAGGGTCAGACCAAAGATCACCGGCACCGCGATGCGCACCGCGCGCATCTCACCCCGGCGCGCAAGCCACACGTTCAGCGCCCAGCCCGCAGCCCAGACCAGCAATGCAACCAGAACCCAACTCATGCGAGCCCCATCCGCTTGAGCGTCAGGCGTTGTACCAGATCGAGCAGCGTGACCAACCCACCGGCGAGAATGGCGGCCGCAAACAGCGCCGACCAGATGGCCAGCGGCGTCCCGAACTGATCCCCGATCAGGATGCGCGCGCCGAGGCCGCTGATGGCACCGGTGGGCAACTCTCCGACGATGGTGCCCACCAATGCTGCGGCGATCCCGATTTTCAGCGAGGTGAACAGATAGGGCAACGAGGCCGGCAACCGCAGCCGCAGAAAGCTCTGTAGACCGCTCGCGTTATATGTTCTCAGCAGGTCCAGCTGCGCAGGCAGAGGGGCCCGCAGCCCCTTCACCATCCCCACCAGCACAGGAAAGAAACACAGGTAGGCCGAGATGATCGCCTTCGGCAGCCCGCGGCCCTCAACCCCCAACTGCGACGACAGCACGATGATCATGGGTGCCAAGGCCACGATGGGAATGGTTTGCGAAATGATCGCCCAGGGCATCAGGCTCAGCTGCGCCGTGCGGGAATAGACGATCGCAACCGCCCCGATGATGCCAAGCGTGGTGCCAAGCAGAAAACCCCACAAGGTCGACTGCAACGTGATCCAGCCGTGATACAAAAGCCCGCGTTTCGAGAATGGCCGCCCCTTGGCAATCATCTCGCCCGTGGTTCTCCACAATTCCGCCCCCACCTGCCCCGGTGTCGGCAGGCGTGGCCGCTCCAGCGCATAGCCCAGTGACACATGTTCCGCGTTGTCCAACATCAACCGCCACACCGATACGTCCCGCCGCGGCACGGACCCTTCGGGCACCACGACCGCATCCGCGCGCTCGGCCTGATCCAGCGCAACGCGCACGTTCATAGGGGCCACGGCCAGATACCAGAGCCCTACGATCACGGCCAAAACGGTCAAGACAGGCAACGCCGACCGCATCAGGTGATCCCCAGCTTCATCTTGCCGGATAAACTCTGCCCGAAGGGCCGCTGTCCAAGATGCCTCCGCTCAGTCATAGGCGTGCCCCGCCCGCAGCCCGTCCCGCACCCGATGCGCAATCTCGAGGAACTCCGGGCTTTCGCGGATGTCCAGGGGCCGCTCGCGCGGCAGCGTGCTTTCGATGATATCCGTGATCCGCCCCGGGCGCGGCGACATCACCACGATCCGGGTGGACAAATATACAGCCTCCGGAATCGAGTGAGTGACAAAGGCAATGGTCTTTTCCGTCCGCGCCCAAAGCTGCAAAAGCTGCTCGTTGAGGTGGTCGCGCACGATCTCGTCCAGCGCCCCAAACGGCTCGTCCATCAGCAGGATATCCGCATCAAAGGCCAACGCCCGCGCAATCGATGCCCGCTGCTGCATGCCGCCCGACAGCTGCCAGGGAAATTTCTTCTCGAACCCCGACAACTCCACCAACTCCAGGGTCCGTGCGACGCGGTCGGCAATCTCGGCCTTGGAATATCCCATGATCTCCAGCGGCAGTGAGATGTTGCGCCCAATCGTCCGCCACGGATAAAGCCCCGCTGCTTGAAACACATAGCCATACGCCCGCGCCTTCCGCGCCGCCTCTGGCGTCGTCCCGTTGACCGTGATCGCACCGCCCGTCGGCTGTTCCAGATCCGCCATACACCGCAAAAACGTCGTCTTTCCGCACCCCGACGGGCCGATGAAAGAAACAAAGTCTCCCTTTGCGATATCCAGCGACACGCCCTTGAGCGCATGTACGGGACCGTCATTGGTTTGGAAAGTCAGAGCCAACTCACTTGCTCGGACGACGATCATACTGGGCTATCCATTTTTCTGAAGAAAGTGTGTTTCTCTAGTTGGCCCTTCACAAGACGAGCCCTCGCAAAGCATTGTATTGAGTAATGGTCAAATAGATGACCGAACAAGTGATAGAACAGCATCCAATCAGAACCAAGCCAGGCACTACCAATCTCGCTTTATCAGACGCACTTCTAAGCCCATCCGATATGACTAAGAATGGAGCAAAGCAGAGCACAAACATCGCAATAGCCGTTACAATCCCACAAAAAAACGTAGCAACGAAAAGCAACACTGAAACAAGAGGGCGCCACTCGTAGTCAGGATTCGGAAAAAAATGTACCGTCGCAAATAAAAAACAAAGCGCAGTTAAACCCATTAGGATTGGTACTAAAAAAAGGATATTCAACCACGACACCGCGCCGTTGAAAATCACCCTCAGATCGTCAATGTCCGGATCTTGAGCCAAGATCAAATCCCCGCCGGGATATTCAATGGATCGCGCTCGATCATCTTGGGCGCTGTCAGCGCTTTCCACTTCGACAGCGCGACGGAGGCCGATGCAAACGCAGGGCGCGGCACGAACTTGCCCCGACCGGGACTGGGCTGCGAGTTCTGACCCCAGGCCCAGATGACCTCTCCGCGCGACAGGGTGTACCGGCTCTGCGCCGTCACCTCGAAACCTTCGAACACGTTGTAGTCCAGTACCGAATGGTGGTTGGCAGGGCTGATCGTCTTGGTGATCTTCGGATCCCAAACGACGATGTCGGCATCCGCCCCTTCGACCAGCGCGCCCTTCTTGGGATAAATGTTCAGGATCTTCGCCACATTGGTCGAGGTCACGGCGACGAACTCGTTGGGTGTCAGCCGCCCGGTCTCCACCCCTTCGGTCCAGAGCACGGCCAAGCGTTCCTCCAGCCCGTTCGAGCCATTTGGAATGATGCGGAAATCATCGCGCCCCGCCCGCTTCTGATCGGTGTTGAACGCGGCGTGATCCGTCGCGACCACCTGCAACGACCCCGCCTGCAACCCGGCCCAGAGCGAGTCCTGATGATCCTTCGACCGGAAGGGCGGCGACATGACGCGACGGGCCGCATGGTCCCAGTCTTTGTTGAAATACTCGCTCTCATCCAGCGTCAGGAACTGGATCAAGGGCTCGCCATAGACGCGCATCCCCTTCTGCCGCGCCCGGCGGATCGCCTCATGCGCCTGCTCGCAGGACACATGCACGACATAAAGCGGAACGCCTGCCGCATCGGCAATCGTGATGGCCCGGTTCGCCGCCTCCCCCTCAAACTCGGGCGGACGGGAATATGCGTGCCCCTCGGGCCCAGTGATGCCCTGATCAAAGTATTTCTGTTGCATCTCGGCGACCAGATCGCCGTTTTCGGCATGCACCATCGGCAGCGCGCCCAGTTCGGCACAGCGCTTGAACGAGGCGAACATCTCGTCATCCTCGATCATCAGGGCCCCCTTGTAGGCCATGAAATGCTTGAACGAATTGACGCCCATATCCACGGCATCCTTCATCTCGTTAAAGATGTTCTCGTCCCAGCCTGTGATCGCCATGTGATAGCCCACGTCCGAGCAAATCTGCGGTGCGCTCTTGCGGTGCCATTCATTGATCGCGTTTTTGATCGAGCCGTCCGCACCGGGCAGGCAAAAGTCCACGATCATCGTCGTCCCGCCAACCGCCGCAGCCCATGTACCGGATTCAAAGGTTTCGGCTGCTGTGGTCCCCATGAAGGGCATTTCCAGATGGGTGTGCGGGTCGATCCCGCCGGGGATCACGTACGCACCTTCGGCGTCGATATATTCGTCGCCCGACAGGTCAGGGCCAATCTGCGTGATGGTTTCTCCCTCGACCAGCACATCGGCCTTCCAGGTGCGGTCTGCCGTGCACACCATTCCGCCTTTGATCACCTTGCTCATCTCATCTCTCCTGTCTCAAGCCTGTCGGTTGGCTTAACAAATCGCCGGGGGCGTCCCATGCTCTGTGCGCGGCCAGAGCGCAGTTCAGCAGCGGCGAGCCCACCACTTACACCGATGCAAAGCACCCCAATGCGGGCCCGTGCACACCAATGTCCAACGGCCCGAAATCACTCTCGACACACAGCGCGAAATAGCCTGCACAGGGCAAGTAGACGACCCGGTAGGCACCGTCCGTACGCGTTACGGTCCAGCAGCGCTGCGTGACACCGCCACTGAACTGCACTGTGGTCTCACGCGGGCGGACGCGCGCCGCCTGGAAGGCGGCCAGCGTGCCGCGCTCTGCCCGCGACCCTGTGGGGGCATCGGCGATCTCCGATGCGATCAGGAACTCAATCCGATCCTCGAGGCTCAAATCGGGCGCGATCACATCCACCTCCCACCAGGCAATTTTTGCAAAAATTGCTTCTGGCTTTCCTTCAAGGAAAGCGTCACCCGACGATCTCCGCGGTCTCGACAACGGCATGCATCAGTACATCTGCACCGGCGGTCGCCCAGTCCTTTGATATCTCCTCCGCCTCATTGTGGCTCAGCCCATCGACACATGGACACATCACCATGGCGGTCGGAGCGACCTGATTGATCCAACACGCATCATGCCCTGCGCCCGAAATGATGTCGCGATGGGTATAGCCGAGCCGTTCGGCTGCGGCGCGCACAGCCGTTACACAGCCGTCGTCAAACGCAACCGGATCAAACCCGCCCACCACGTCAAACCCTATGGTCAGGCCCATATCGCTCGCGATCCTTTGCCCTTCGCTGCGCAACCGCGCCTCCATATCCTCGATCACGCTCAGATCGGGCGATCTGAAATCCACCGTGAACACGACCTTTCCGGGGATGACATTGCGCGAGTTGGGATAGACATCGATATGCCCCGCCGCACCCACCGCATGCGGTGCATGCGACAAGGCGATTTCATCCACTTTCTCAAGAATGCGCGCCATGCCAAGGCCGGCGTTCTTGCGCATGGGCATCGGGGTCGAGCCTGTATGCGCATCTTTCCCCTCGAGCGTCACCTCGATCCACCGCAATCCCTGCCCGTGGGTCACCACACCAATGTCCTTGTCTTCGGCCTCAAGGATTGGCCCCTGTTCGATATGCAGCTCAAAAAACGCGTGCATCGTGCGCGCGCCCACCGCTTCGTCGCCCTTCCAGCCGATCCGTTCGAGTTCATCGCCGAACCGTTTGCCCTCCGCGTCAACACGGTCATAGGCCCAGTCCTGCGCGTGGATGCCCGCAAATACACCGGACGAGAGCATCGCAGGCGCATAGCGCGTGCCCTCTTCGTTGGTGAAGTTCGTCACCACAATGGGGTGTTTGGTTTTCACGTCGAGATCGTTGAGCGTGCGGATGATCTCCAGCCCGCCCAGCACGCCCAGCACGCCGTCATACTTGCCACCCGTCGGCTGCGTGTCGAGATGCGAGCCCACGTACACCGGCAGCGCCTCCGGGTCCGTGCCCGGTCGCATCGCAAACATGTTGCCCATCTGGTCCAGGCCCATCTGGCAGCCCGCCGCCTCGCACCACGCCTGAAACAGCGCACGCCCATCGGCGTCAGCGTCGGTCAACGTCTGGCGGTTGTTGCCACCCGCAACGCCGGGACCAATCTGCGCCATTTCCATCAGGCTGTCCCACAGTCGGTCGCCATTGATCCGCAGGTTTTCGCCCGGTGCCGCCATTGTGCCCTCGCCGTCAAAATCTTGACCATTTGGTCAACCCAACGATTGCCAGCAGGCCTCTCCCTGTCAAGAACTGGTTTGATCCGCAGCGCAGCTGGCTTATGCATTTGCCTAGACTTCCAGCAGACCACCGCACACATCAATGCCAGACGACGCCCCCCCCAAGGCCCCCAGCCGCATTCAGCTGCGCAACCGGCGTCGCATCCTTGATGCGGCCCTCGACGTCTTTGCCGTGCACGGCTACCGCGGTGCCACGCTGGACCAGATCGCAGATGCGGCAGGCCTGTCCAAACCCAACATCCTTTATTATTTCGCCGGCAAGGAACAGATACACGTCACCCTGCTCAACCAGTTGATGGAAACGTGGCTGGATCCGCTTGTCGAGATGGACCCAGGCGGCGACCCGCTGGAAGAGATCCTGGCCTATGTCCAGCGCAAGCTGGACATGGCGCGTGACCTGCCGCGCGAAAGCCGCCTTTTCGCCAACGAAATCCTCCAGGGTGCGCCAAGGATGGCGCCGCACCTAAAGGCTGACCTGAAACCGCTTTTTGATGAAAAGTGCGGCATCATCCAATCCTGGATCGACGCGGGCAAGCTGGCCCCCATAGACCCCCGCCATCTGATCTTTGCGATCTGGGCCACGACCCAACACTATGCCGATTTCGGCGCGCAAATTCGCGTGCTGCTGGACACCGACGCCCCCGCGCCGGGCGCCGACCCGTTCCTGCAGACCCTGTTTACCAACCTGTTGAAACCGGCAGGTCGTTAACCGCGTCTCAATATCTCCGGGCAAATTAACCTGTCGTTCACGGGTAAGGCGGCACCCTGATGGCGGGTGTGGGCTTGGAAACCTACGAGTGGAACATGAGTATCTTATCGATTTTTGCGCCGTCTCCGGCGCCCCCTCCGCCGCAATCCTCCGGTGGCGCGGATCCGTCCAATACCGGCGACAACACGCCGCCCGCGTCCCAAGGCAGCGGCCAGACCGAAGACACCGCACCGGCGGCACCGGCCACGCGCAGCAGCGACAGCGCCAATGCGGTCAAAACCGGGGGTGACACGGACACAACGACACAAGTCACCAACAAGCAAACGACAGCTGAGATTGCACCTTCGGACACGTCCAGCACACAAGCCGCGGTCGAGGCCAAATTGACCGAACCGGCCGCGCTGTCGGAAAACGACGCCCGCCGGTTTGCCGAGGCCGCACAGGATCGCCAACGGCTCGAAATGCTGATCGAAGCCGTCCAGGCTCCGGTACAAACGACCGAGCTCAGCGCACCGACCGCGGCACAGGCCGACGCAGGTCCGCAAGAGACCGACGGAACGCCGCTTTGACGCGAAAACCCTCTACTCGGCGGCTGTGGCCGCCGGGTTGTTCGGGTGCGTTGTCCAGTTGGCGTATGCCTCGACCGGCTTGCCCGTGCGGACGTCCTGCGCACCCAGCGGCAACTCTTCCATGGTGATGCAGCTTTCCACAGGGCAGACATTCACACACAGGTTGCAGGCCACACATTCCGCGTCGATCACCTCGAATTTGCGGTCATCGGACATCGAAATTGCCTGGTGCGACGTGTCCTCGCATGCCGCGTAGCAGCGCCCGCAGGATATACACAGATCCTGATCGATCCGCGCCTTGGTCACGTAATTCAGGTTCAGCTGGTTCCAATCTGTGACATTCGGCACGGCGCGACCCACGAGGTCATCCAGCCCGATCTGCTTGTCATCCAGGTATTCCGACAGGCCGGAAATCATCTCCTGCACGATCTTGAACCCATAGGTCATCGCCGCGGTGCACACTTGTACGTTGCCCGCCCCGAGGGCCAGGAATTCGGCCGCATCCTTCCACGTGGTCACGCCGCCGATGCCACTGATCGGCATGCCGCGCAATTCCGGATCGCGCGCAATCTCAGCGACCATGTTCAGCGCGATGGGTTTGACCGCAGGTCCGCAATAGCCGCCATGCGCGCCTTTGCCGTCAATCGTCGGTTCGGGCGAAAACAGGTCGAGGTCAACGGATGTGATCGAGTTGATCGTGTTGATCAGGCTCACCGCATCCGCGCCGCCCGCATGTGCCGCTGCCGCAGGTTTGCGCACGTCCGTGATGTTCGGCGTCAGCTTGACGATAACGGGCATGCGGGTGTGCTTCTTGACCCAGCGCGTCACCATCTCGATATACTCGGGTACCTGGCCCACGGCTGATCCCATGCCCCGCTCGGACATCCCGTGCGGGCAGCCAAAGTTCAGCTCCACCCCGTCGGCGCCCGTCTCTTCGACCAGCGGCAGGATGCGCGCCCAGGGGTCTTCCTCACAAGGAACCATCAACGACACGACCATGGCCCGGTCGGGGTAGTCGCGCTTGACCGCCTTGATCTCTTGCAGGTTCACCTCCAGCGGGCGGTCCGTGATCAGCTCGATATTGTTGAGCCCGAGGAGGCGCCGGTCCGCCCCGTAGATCGCGCCATAGCGTGGTCCGTTGACGTTGACCACCGGTGGGCCCGCCTCGCCCAACGTCTTCCAAACAACCCCCCCCCAGCCCGCCTCAAAGGCGCGGCGGACGTTGTATTCCTTGTCCGTGGGCGGCGCGGAGGCCAGCCAGAACGGGTTCGGGCTCTTGATCCCCAGAAAGTCGCTGTGCAAATTCGCCATTCGGTCGATCCTCTGCGTCGGGTGGGCGATCCGCCCCCCGTTACCCCATCAAAACGTCATGTATGTCCATCGCCGCATCGCGCCCCTCGGCCACCGCGGTCACGGTCAGGTCGTCGCCCCCGAGCGCACAGTCGCCCCCGGCCCAGACCCGGTCGAGCGACGTGCGCCCCGCGCCCGTCACCGCGATCTTGCCACGCTCCAGCGCGGGCATGCCGTCGCCCTCAAGCGTCTGGCCGATCGCGCGCAGCACCTGATCCGCAGGCAGGCGCACCGTCTCGCCCGTGCCGGTCATATCGTCGTTCACATATTCGAACTCGATCTCACGCACCGACCCGTTGCCGTGAACCGCTTTGGGCACCACGTTGGTCATGATCCGCACGCCCTTGGACGCCGCCAGATCCTGCTCGAACACGCTCGCATTCATCCGGTCACGCCCCCTGCGGTAGGCCAGCGTCACGTTAAGCGCACCCAGCAGCTTGGATTGCACGGCGGCATCCACCGCCGTCATGCCGCCACCGATCACCACCACATCGCGGCCCACGGGCAGCGACGCGACATCGGATGCCTGCCGCAAGTCCGCAATGAACGCGACCGCGTCCAGCACACCGTCCTTGTCACCCCCCTCGACGGCCAGCGCGTTCACACCGCCCAGCCCCATGCCCAGGAACACGGCATCGAACTGCGCTTGCAACTGATCGAGGGTCACATCCCGCCCGAGCGCCTTGTCATGCTCCAGTGTGATCCCACCGATCTGCAGCAGCCAGTCGACCTCGGCCTGCGCAAACCCTTCGGGCGTCTTGTAGGCTGCAATGCCGTATTCGTTCAGCCCACCAGGCTTGGGCCGGGCGTCGTACACCGTCACCTCATGGCCCAGCATCGCAAGACGATGCGCGCAGGACAGGCCCGCAGGCCCCGCCCCCACCACGGCCACCGACGTGCCGGTGACCGCAGCGCGGGAGAAGGGGTGAATGCCCTGGTCTTGCAGATGATCCGTGGCATAGCGCTGCAACTGTCCGATCAACACCGGCTTGCCCTCGGCCATTTCGCGCACGCAGGCCTCTTCGCACAGGGTCTCGGTCGGGCAGACGCGCGCACACATGCCGCCCATGATGTTCTGGGTCAGGATCGTCTTGGCCGCGGCATCCGGCGTGCCGGTCGCGATTTGACGGATGAACAGGGGGATGTCGATATCGGTGGGGCACGCCGTGATGCACGGCGCATCGTGGCAGAAGTAACAGCGGTCCGCCGCCACCAGCGCCTCGTGATCGTCCAGCGCGGGATGCAGATCGGCAAAGTTCTCGGCATAGGCCGCGGGCTCCAGCCGCGCGGCGGCCACGCCCGGTGTGTAAGGAGAGTGCGTCACGAAAAGGCTCCGTCCCTGTGGGTTGACCAAAACGCTCTCACAGGTCAAAAATTTTATCAACTGGTAAAACTTCAACGCAGACGTGCCAGTCGCACCAACGCTCAAAATTGCAGCAAGACCGCGCGACAGGTGCCGAATAAAACATGTCGTCGCGGGCTTGCCCGCGTCCGTTTGGTTACGGCCCGTCCCAGTCCACGTCGGTCGCCTCTTTGATGTGCAGCCGGCCAACGGGCCAGGGCACCATCAGCGCCTTCGCCGCTTTCAGATCATCGCCGATCCACACATCCAGCTGATCCCGCTCCAACAGCACGCCCATCCTGTGATGGATCGGCGCGACATCCGCATTGGGCTCACAGGTCACCGCCGCCACCTGCGGCACCTTCAAGCCACCCGGTGCGGTCCAGACATCCGTGATCGCGGCAAAGTACAGAAATCCGCCGCCCTTGGGTGCGATCCGCCATGCGGTCTTGCGCCGCGTCTCGCCCGTCCATTCGTACCAGCCATTCACCGGAATCACGGCGCGTCCCACCCCATCAAAGGCCGTCTTGTCAAACACGGTTTCCGAGCGGGCATTGATGATCTGCTCCATCACCGGTCGTCCGCGGGCATTCACCCGTCCCACAGGCACAATCCCCCAGCGCATGCGGGACAGCGCGCCGTCATAAACGATGATCTCCTGCCCCGGGGACACGTTCGCCCGCGCCGGTTCGTTGCTTACGGGCCCCGCCTCCACCGCCAGCGCATCGGTCAGGGCCGACACCGGATCGGTAAGGAAAAAACGCCCCGGCATCTCACTCCACCCGGTTGATCAGATCGCGCACGGCGGGGCCCACGCCTGCGACGATCTGCGCCACGCCTTCGGCGTTCGGGTGGATGCCATCGGGCTGCAAAAACGCGCGCAGCGTGGCTGGATCAACGTCAGGCCCGCCCAGCCCGGCAAAGAAACTGTCAAGGTACAGCGCGCCATGCGTCTCTGCGATCTCGGGATACATCGCGTCAAAGCGGGCCTTGTAGTCTGGTCCATAATTGCCTGGCGCCTGCATCCCGATCACCAGCACCTCGACACCGCGCGACACCGCCGCCGACACGATCCCGTCCAGGTTGGCGCGGCTTGCCTCGGGCGGCAGCCCGCGCAACAGGTCATTGCCACCCAGCGTCACGATCAGCGCATCCACATCCGGCGTCAGCGTCCAATCCACACGAGACAATCCCCCGGCGGTCGTATCCCCCGACACGCCCGCGTTGATCACCCGCGCCTCGACACCCTGCGCCTGCAGCCAGCCTTCGAGCTGCGGCACAAACCCTTGTTCCGCAGGCAAGCCGTATCCTTGGGTCAGACTGTCGCCCAAGGCTGCAATCACCACATCTTCGGCCGCGGCCAGCCCTGCCCAGAAAGCCAGAACAATCGTCCCGATCACCTTGCCCATGCGCCCTTAGCCTCCATATCAGCACTCAAGACACATATAAGGCGTCTCCGTGCATGTCCGAACCCGTTCTGTCCCTCAATAATGCAGCGCTCAGCCTCGATGGCAACGCAGGCACCGTCGATATCCTGCGCGGGATCACGCTGGATGTGGCTCGGGGCGAGACCGTGGGGCTGGTTGGCCCGTCCGGTTCCGGCAAATCCTCGCTCCTGATGATCATGGGCGGGCTCGAGCGCGCCACAGGCGGCACCGTCAGCGCCCTGGGCCAGGACCTGACCGCGATGAACGAGGATGCGCTGGCGCGGTTCAGACGCGCCCATATGGGCGTGGTGTTCCAAAGCTTTCATCTCATCCCCACCATGACCGCGCTGGAAAACGTGGCGACACCGCTGGAGCTTGCAGGCGCCCGTGATGCCTTTGACCGTGCCGAGGCGGAGCTGGAGGCCGTCGGCCTCGCCCACCGCGCGGGCCACTATCCCAGCCAGATGTCGGGCGGCGAACAGCAGCGCGTGGCGCTGGCCCGTGCCCTTGTCACCCGGCCCGACATCCTGCTGGCCGATGAGCCGACGGGCAACCTCGACGGCGCGAACGGCACCGCGATCATGGACCTGCTCTTTGCCCTGCGCGACCGGCACGGGGCAACGCTGGTGCTGGTCACCCACGCGCCTGAATTGGCCGCCCGGTGCGACCGCGTCGTGCACCTGGCCGACGGCCAAATCGCACCGGATGCCGCGCAAAAGGCTGCCGAATGAGTATCACGACCTCTGCCCGCTTTGCCGCGCGCGAGTTGCGCGGCGGCTTGCGCGGTTTCCGCATCTTTCTCGCCTGCCTCGCCCTTGGCGTGGCCGCCATCGCCGCTGTCGGATCGGTCCGCGCCGCGATCGAGGCCGGACTGGAGCGGGAAGGCGCGGCGCTTCTGGGCGGTGAGGCGGAGCTGGACTTCACCTACCGCTTTGCCACCGAAGATGAATGGGCCTGGATGCGCGCGAATGCCGATGCCGTATCGGAGATTGCCGATTTCCGGTCCATGGCCGTTGTGGACGGCCCCGATGGGCCGGAACGCGGCCTGACGCAGATCAAGGCGGTGGACGATGCCTACCCCCTGATCGGCACCGTGGAATTGGTGCCGGACATGCCGCTTGCTACAGCGCTTACAGGAACAAACGGCCTGCCCGGCGCGGTGATGGAACGTGCGCTGATCGACCGGCTGGGCCTGAGCGCGGGCGATACCTTCCGCCTTGGGACGCAGGATTTTGTGCTGATGGCCACGCTGACCAGCGAGCCTGACAGCGCCGCGGGCGGCTTTGGTCTGGGGCCGCGCACGATCGTGCTGCGCGACAGCCTCGCCAACGCGCAATTGCTGGCGGCGGGGACGCTCTTCAATTCCAAATACAGGCTGGACCTGCCCGACGGCACCAACCTCGAGACGCTGGAGCAAGAGGCCCGCACACAGTTCGAAAACGCAGGCATGCGCTGGACCGACGCGCGCAATGGCGCACCGGGCGTGGCCGAATTCGTTGACCGGCTCGGCGCCTTTCTCGTGCTCGTCGGCCTGTCGGGCCTTGCTGTGGGCGGTGTCGGCGTGTCGGCGGCGGTGCGCGCCTACCTCGCCGACAAGACATCCGTGATCGCCACGCTGCGCACCTTGGGCGCAGAGCGGCGCACGATCTTTCAGACGTATTTCCTGCAGATCGGCGCGCTCTCGATCCTGGGCATCGCCCTCGGGCTGATGCTGGGGGCCTTGGTCCCCCTCGCCCTCGCGCCGGTGATCGAGGCGCGCCTACCCATCCCGGCCAGCTTTACGCTCTTCCCCGCGCCCCTGGCAGAGGCCGCTTTGTACGGCCTGCTCACCGCCTTTGTCTTCACCCTCTGGCCGCTGGCGCGGGCCGAGGATGTGCGCGCAGCAACGCTGTTCCGCGACGCGCTTGGGACAACCCGCATTCTGCCGCGCGCGCAATATCTGGTGTGGATCGCGGCAGGCCTTGCGGCCCTCATCTCCAGCGCCGCACTTTTTTCCGGCACCTGGTGGCTGACCCTCTGGACCTCTGGCGGCATCGCCTTTGCGCTGGGGCTGCTGGCGCTGGCCGCGATGCTGATCCGCTGGCTCTCCCGCCGCGCCGCCCCGCGCGCCAAGGGGCGGCCATCGCTCCGCTGGGCGCTTGGCGCGATTTCGGGCACGCGCGAGGGTGCGGCATCGGTCGTGCTGTCGCTGGGCCTTGGCCTGTCGGTCCTGGCGGCGGTGGGCCAGATCGACGGCAACCTGCGCAACGCCATCTCGGGCAACCTGCCCGACGTGGCGCCCAGCTACTTCTTCGTCGACATCCAACGCGACCAGATGGCGGGCTATACCGAGCGGTTGGAACGCGATCCCGCCGTCACCCGCATCGAAAGCGCGCCGATGCTGCGCGGCATCATCACCCAGATCAACGGCAAACCAGCGCGCGAGGTTGCCGGCGACCACTGGGTGCTGAGCGGTGACCGCGGCGTGACCTATGCGGCGGAACCGTCCGAAAACACCCGCATCACCGCAGGGGAGTGGTGGGGCGCCGACTATACCGGTCCACCCCAGATCAGCTTTGCCGCCGAAGAGGCCGAGGAAATGGGCCTGTCGCTTGGCGATAGTCTCACCATCAACATCTTGGGCCGTGACATCACCGGCACGGTCACCTCGTTCCGCGAGGTGGATTTTTCCACGGCCGGGATCGGCTTCATCCTGTCGATGAACCCTGCCGCCCTGCAGGGCGCGCCGCACACGTTCATCTCGACCGTCTATGCCGATGACGCAGCCGAAACGCAGATCCTGCGCGATATCGCGGGGCAGTACCCCAACATCACCGCGATCCGCGTCCGCGACGCCATCGACCGGGTAAGCGAGGTGCTGTCGGGCCTCGCCGCCGCGACGTCCTACGGCGCCGCCGCTACGCTGCTCACCGGGTTTCTCGTGCTGATCGGCGCCGCCGCCGCAGGCACCAGCGCCCGCACCTATGAGGCGGCGGTGCTGAAAACCCTTGGCGCGACGCGCCAGCGCATCTTGCTCAGCTTTGCGACCCGCTCGGCCCTCCTGGGCCTGGGCGCTGGCGCTGTCGCGCTGGCCGCGGGTATCGCGGGCGGCTGGGCCGTCAGCCGGTTTATCATGGACACCGATTTCACCATCATCTGGCCCTCGGCCATCGCCATCGTCGCAGGCGGCGTGATCGCCACGTTGCTGGCCGGGCTCGCCTTTGCCTGGGGCCCGCTCGCCGCGCGGCCCGCCCATGTGCTCAGGGCGCGCGAATAGTCGCGTTGCCGCAACCGGAGACCCATGCCAGACCGTGCCCACATCCCCAGCCCTGCCAAAGGTTCCGTCATGAAAGATACGTTGCCCATGCCCGTCACCGCGCCCCTGTCCGCGGCGCAGAAAACGCAACTCCTCAACCTCGTGCGTCGCGCGGCCCGGGCAGAGATCATGCCCCGCTTCCGTCAGCTCGACACCGGCGATATCGATACCAAAACCGACGAAATGGACCTGGTCACCGCCGCCGACACCGGCGCCGAAGCCATGATCACTCGTGGCTTGCAAATGGCCTTTCCCCACGCGTTGGTCATCGGCGAAGAGGCGGTGTCCAAGAAGCCCGATCTGCTTGACGGGATCGGCGAGGCCGAGCTGTGTTTCATCATCGACCCGGTCGATGGCACCTGGAATTTTGCCCGCGGCATGCCGCTGTTCGGCACGATCATCGCCGTCTGCCGTTTTGGCCAGCCCGTCTTTGGCCTGATCTACGATCCGGTGGGCGACGATGCCGTGATGGCCGACAACACCTCGCCCGCAGTGTGGCAAACCAAGACGGGCCGCCACCGCCCCATCAAGACCCGCGCGCCGAAACCCCTGTCAGAGATGGTGGGCTACATGCATATCCGCCTGATGGCGCCAGAGGATCAGGCGATAATGTGGCGCAAGGTCGGCGTGCTGGCCCATGCAGGCGCGCTGCGCTGTTCGGCCCACGAATACCGGTTGCTTGCCACGGGCGCGGTGGATTTCGTCTTGTCGAGCCACCTCAACAGTTGGGACCATGCCGCAGGGTCGCTGATCACGACACAAGCGGGTGGCAAATCCGCGATGCTCGACGACACGCCCTATGACGCGACCAGGACCACAGGCTACCTGCTCACCGCCGCCACCCCCGAGACGTGGGAGACCGTGGCCAAACACTTCGCCGACCTTCTGTCGGACGCATGACGCCGTCGTTCTTCGGCTATGGCAGCCTCGTCAACCGGGCAACGCATGACTACCCTGGCGCCCAGCCTGCCCAATTGCACGGTTGGCGGCGCGTATGGGTGCGCACAGACCTGCGCGACGTGGTGTTCCTGTCCGTCCGGCCAGATCCCGGCACGACCATCGACGGGCTTGTGGCCCAAGTCCCGCGCGGTGACTGGGCTGCGCTCGATCTGCGTGAGGCGGGCTATGACCGCATACCCGCCGATGGGCACGTATCCGTGCCGACAGGCCCGGTCGCCGTCTACCAGGTGCCGGACCTGCGCCAGCAGCCGGGCGGCGATCACAAGATCCTGCTCAGCTATCTCGACGTGGTGGTGCAAGGGTTTTTGCGTGAGTTCGGACAGGCGGGGGTCGAGGCGTTCTTTGCCACGACCGGTGGCTGGGACACGCCCGTGCGCGATGATCGTGGCACCCCGCTCTACGCCCGCGCGCAACAGCTCAGTGCGGCGGAGCGGGCGCTGACCGACCGCCTACTTGCGCAGGTTCAATAGCGACATCAGCCGCCCCTCGCGGTCGAACCGCTCGCGCGGGGGCGCCTCACCGCCACGCGCGATGGTGCGCAGCGCCAGCGCCCAGGCGATGCCGCCGAAAACCACGCCCGACAGCGCCTGTCCCACCAGAACACCCGGCGCGCCATAGGCCCAGGCCCCAATGCTTACCAGCGGGATCATCGCCACGGTGTTCTTGCCCCAGTTCATCCAGGTGCTGTAGAACGGGTGCCCCAGGTTGTTGAACGCCGCATTCGCGACAAAGAGCACGCCGTTGAAGAAAAAGAGCAGCGCCAAAGGCCCGCAGAACAGGAACACCAGGTCGCGCGTCAGGCCCGTTGCAGCAAAAAGGTCCGCAATGGGCCCGCGCAGCGCAAACAGCATGACCGAGATAAAGAGGACCACCAGCGCGGCAAAGCGCAGCGCAGCATTGAAGCCCGCGCGCACCCGGTTGAAATCCTTTGCACCGTAGTTCTGCCCGATGATCGGCCCCACCGCCCCCGACAGCGCAAAGACAACAGCAAAGCTCACCGGCATCAGACGGCCCACGATGGCCATGCCCGCCACCGCCTCCAGCCCGTATTGCGCCATGGAGCGTGTGACGATTGCCTGGCCCACGGGCGTCGCCATCTGCGTCAGGATCGCCGGAATGCCGATCGCGACGAGCGGCCGAAAGTCCGCCGCCAGCCCAGCCACCTTTGGGCGTGGCACGCCGCCATGGTGGCGCAGGATCGGCAGGATGGCGGTGGCCGCAATCACCACCCGTGCCGCAACGGACGCCAGCGCCGCCCCTGTCAGATCCAGGCCCAACCCAAAGATCAGGATCGGGTCGAGGACCGCATTCACGCCGCCGCCATAGATCGTCGCCATCATCGACCGCCGCGCATCGCCATAGGCGCGCAACACCCCACTGCCCATCATGCCCACCACCAGAAACGGCAATGACGGAACGATGATGCGCAGATATCCCTCCGCCAGCGCCGCGGTTTCTCCCGATGCCCCGATCCGCAACACGAACGTCGGCACATTAAACCAGACAAGCGCGGCAAACGCGGTGCCCAGCACAACCCCGTACACCAACCCGTGGCTGGCGCGGGCCCGCGCGGCATCTGCGTCGCCCGCCCCCAGGGCGCGCGCCACCAATGCGCCCACCGCAATGGCCATGCCAATGGAAAACGATGTCGTAAAAAACAGGATCGCGCCCGCATAGCCCACCGCCGCGGCCAGCTCCGCCTTCCCCAACATCGAGATGAAGACCATATCGATGAAATCGACCAGGAACACGGCCATCAGGCCCACTGTCGCCGTCAGCGACATCACCGATACATGGCGAAACAGCGACCCGCTCAGGAATTTCGCCTGCGCGTCAGCCACGGGGTCGCCCCGTCTTTGTCCTGAAAAAATCCTCCCCGAAGGATCGCTTGGTCACAAGCGCCCCTCGCCGACGCATCAGCGGGCCTTGACCACATGCAATAGCGGCATGAGCGCCCCCATATCCGGCCCATGTGCCTGGCCGGTCAGCGCCTTGCGCAACGGCATGAACAGCCCCCGCCCCTTGCGCCCCGTCGCGGCCTTGACCGCGCCTGTCCAGTTGCCCCAGGTGTCGGCGTCGAACGGACCCTCGGGCAGCATGGACATTGCCTGCGCTACAAATGCGCGGTCTTCGTCCTCGATCACCGGCTCGGCCCCGTCGCGGCAGATGGCCCACCACGCGGCCAGATCGTTCAGCGTCTCGATATTGTCGCGGATAACGGTCCAGAACGCTTCGGCCTGATCCTCCGGCACGCCCACCGCCAGCACGCGGTCGCGCACCGCGTCGAGCGGTAGGGTCTGCAGATATCGCCCCGTCAGCGGGAACAGATCCTCAACATCGAACTTCGTAGGCGCCGTCCCGAAATGGGACACTTCGAACCCATCGACGAGGGCGCTCATATCCGTCATCAGCTCGGCCGGATCGGACGAACCGAGCCGCGCAAGGTGGCTCAGCAGCGCCACGGGCTCAACGCCGCGCGCGCGCAGGTCGCGCAGCGCGAGCGTGCCCAACCGCTTCGACAGCGCCTCGCCCTGCGGGCCGGTCAGCAACGAATGGTGGGCAAAGCGGGGCGCCGTGCCGCCCAGTGCCTCGATGATCTGGATCTGGGTTGCGGTGTTGGTCACGTGGTCCGACCCGCGCACCACATCGGTCACGCCCATCTCCATGTCATCGACGACAGACGCAATCGTATAGAGCACTTGGCCGTCTTGCCGGATCAACACCGGGTCGCTGACAGAGGCTGCGTCGATGCTTACATCTCCGATGATCCCATCGGCCCATTCGATGCGCTGATGATCCAGCTTGAACCGCCACACACCCTGCCCGCGTTCGGCGCGCAATGCCGCGCGCTGGTCATCGCTCAGTGCCAGGGCCGCGCGATCATAGACCGGCGGCTTGCCCATATTCAGCTGCTTCTTGCGCTTGAGGTCCAGCTCGGTCGGCGTCTCGAACGCCTCGTAAAACCGGCCGGCATCGCGCAGTTTCGTTGCCGCTTCGGCATAGCGTCCCAACCGCTCGGACTGGCGCTCGACCTTATCCCAGGTCAGACCCAGCCATTCGAGGTCTTGTTTGATCGCGTCTACGTATTCGTCCTTCGACCGCTCGGGATCGGTGTCGTCGATGCGCAGGATGAACGTCCCGCCCGCCTTGCGCGCGATCAGGTAGTTCATCAGCGCCGTGCGGAGGTTGCCCACATGCAGATAGCCGGTGGGCGATGGTGCGAAACGTGTGGTTGTCATCACCCTACTCCTGCGGGATCACGCGCAGCCCCAGCTCCATCAGCTGGTCGCTCGCGGGTTCGGACGGGGCCGCCATCATCAGGTCCTCGGCGCGCTGGTTCATCGGGAACAGGATCACCTCGCGGATGTTCTGTTCGCCCGCGAGCAGCATCACGATCCGGTCGATCCCTGCCGCACAACCGCCGTGGGGTGGTGCGCCATACTGGAACGCGCCCACCATCCCGCCAAAGCGTTTTTCGACCTCATCCTTGCCGTATCCCGCAATCTCGAACGCCTTGAACATGATCTCGGGCCGGTGGTTCCGGATGGCGCCCGACACCAGCTCGTAGCCGTTGCAGGCCAGGTCGTACTGGTAGCCCAGCACCGCGAGCGGGTCGCCCTCCAGCGCCTTCATCCCACCCTGCGGCATGGAGAATGGGTTGTGTTCAAAGTCGATCTTACCGGTCTCTTCGTCCTGCTCGTAGATCGGGAAATCAACGATCCAAGCAAAAGCGAACCGGTCCTCGTCGATCAGCTTCAGCTCTTCGCCGATCACGTTGCGCGCACGCCCCGCGATGGCCTCGAACGCCTTGGGCTTGCCACCCAGGAAGAATGCCGCGTCGCCGATACCGAGGCCCAACTGCTGCCGGATCGCTTCGGTGCGCTCGTGTCCGATGTTCTTGGCCAGCGGGCCAGCCGCTTCCATGCCCTCACCCTGATCGCGCCAGAAGATGTAGCCCATGCCCGGCAACCCTTCCTTCTGCGCCCACGCGTTCATGCGGTCGCAGAACTTGCGCGACCCGCCCGTGGGCGCGGGGATGGCGCGGATCTGGGTGCCGTCCTGCTCGAGCAGCTTGGCAAAGATGGCAAAGCCCGACCCGGCAAAATGCTCGGACACGACCTGCATCTTGATCGGGTTGCGCAGGTCGGGCTTGTCACTGCCGTACCACAGGGCGGCATCGCGATAAGAAATCTGTTCCCAGGTGTCCGGTGCATCGACCTTCTTGCCGCCGCCGAACTCTTCGAACACGCCCGCGATCACGGGGGCAATGGTGTCGAACACATCCTGCTGTTCGACAAAGCTCATCTCCATATCGAGCTGGTAGAAGTCGGTGGGCGAACGGTCGGCGCGCGGGTCCTCGTCGCGGAAACAGGGCGCGATCTGGAAATACTTGTCGAACCCGCTGACCATGAGCAGCTGCTTGAATTGCTGCGGCGCCTGCGGCAGGGCATAGAACTTGCCCGGATGCAGGCGCGACGGCACGAGGAAGTCGCGCGCACCCTCGGGCGAGGACGCCGTGATGATCGGCGTCTGATATTCGCGGAACGCCTTGTCCCACATCCGCTTGCGGATCGACGCGACAACGTCGCTGCGCAGCTTCATGTTCTCCTGCATCTTCTCGCGGCGCAGGTCGAGGTAGCGATAGGTCAGGCGCGTTTCCTCAGGGTATTCCTGATCACCGAACACCATCAGCGGCAGCTCGGCGGCATGGCCCAGCACCTCGAGGTCGCGCACGAACACCTCGATCTCGCCCGTGGGGATCTTGTCATTCACCAGCGACGCGTCGCGCGCCTTGACGTTGCCATCGATGCGAATGCACCACTCGCTGCGCACCTTTTCCATCTCGGCAAACACCGGGCTGTCCGGATCGCACAACACCTGCGTCACGCCGTAATGGTCGCGCAGGTCGATGAACAACACGCCACCGTGGTCGCGGACCCGGTGCACCCAGCCCGCCAGGCGCACGGTATCGCCCACATTGGCCGAGGTCAGAGCGGCACAGGTGTGAGAGCGGTAAGCGTGCATAAGGAGCCCTTTCAAAAACGGGGGGTCATAAGTCGGCGCACATACACCGTCCGCACGGGCATAAGTCAAGCGCGCGGGCCCTGTACGCCAAAGAAAAACGCGGGCCCCAAAGAGGCCCGCGTTGCCATCAGATCAGAGCCGTTCAGGCGCGCAGGTCGAACCGGTCGGCATCCATCACCTTGGTCCAGGCGGCGACGAAATCGCGCGCGAATTTCTCCTGGTTGTCGTCCTGGGCATAAACTTCGGCATAAGACCGCAGGATGGAGTTCGAGCCGAACACCAGATCGGCGCTCGTCGCCGTCCACTTGACGTCGCCGGTGGCACGGTCGCGGATCTCGAAGTGGTCGTCGACCTTGTGCCAGCTGTTGGACATATCCGTCAGGTTGACGAAGAAGTCGTTGGTCATCTGGCCCTCGCGGTCCGTGAACACGCCGTGCTTGGTATCGCCAAAGTTGGTGCCGAGCATCCGCATGCCGCCCAACAGCACCGCCATTTCCGGCGCTGTCAGGCCCATCAGCTGCGCACGGTCGAGGGTGATATCCTCGATGCTGCGGCTGTCGGTGCCTTTCTCGTAGTTGCGGAAACCGTCTGCGGTGGGCTCCAGCACGTCAAAGCTGTCGGCATCCGTCTGCTCGGCCGTGGCATCGCCACGACCGGGCGCGAAGGGCACGGTGATGTCGAACCCGGCGGCCTTGGCCGCGGCCTCGACACCCATATTGCCCGCCAACACGATGACGTCCGCCACGGAGGCACCGGTGTCGGCGGCAATCGGCTCCAGCGCCTCGAGCACTTTTTCGAGCCGGTGGGGTTCATTGCCCGACCAGTGCCGCTGTGGCGCGAGGCGGATGCGGGCGCCGTTGGCCCCGCCCCGCTTGTCCGAGCCGCGATAGGTGCGTGCGCTGTCCCAGGCGGTTGCAATCATCTCGGCATGGGTCAGACCGCTGTCCGCGATCTTGGCCTTGACCGCGTCGACGTCGTAGTCGGTGTTGCCGGCGGGGATCGGGTCCTGCCAGACCAGATCCTCTTGCGGAACCTCGGGGCCGATGTAGTTGACCTTGGGGCCCATGTCGCGGTGCGTCAGCTTGAACCAGGCGCGGGCAAAGGTATCGCGGAAATAGGCCTCATCGGCCATGAATTTCTCGCAGATCGCGCGGTAGGCAGGGTCGACCTTCATCGCCATATCGGCATCGGTCATCATGGGCATGGTGCGTGTGGTGCCGTCGCCGGCATCCACGGGCATGTCCTCTTCCTTGATGTCGATCGGCTTCCACTGGTGGGCGCCTGCGGGGGATTTGGTCAGCTCCCACTCATACCCGAAGAGCAGTTTGAAATAGCCCATGTCGAACTTGGTGGGTTCGCTCGTCCACGCCCCTTCGATGCCCGAGGTCACGAGCGACGTGGCGCTGTCGGTCTGGTTGGGGTTCATCCAGCCAAAGCCCTGGTCTTCCATCCGTCCGCCTTCGGGCTGCGGCCCAAGCTGGCCTGCGTCGCCATTGCCGTGCGCCTTGCCAACGGTGTGACCCCCGGCGGTGAGCGCTGCGGTTTCCTCGTCGTTCATCGCCATGCGGGCAAAGGTTAGGCGCACATGCTCGGCCGTGCGGGCCGGGTCGGGATTGCCGTTCACGCCCTCGGGGTTCACGTAGATCAGGCCCATGTGGACGGCTGCGAGCGGGTTGGCCATCGTGGTCGGATCATCCAGATCCTCATAGCGGTTTTCGGACGGGGCGAGCCATTCGCTCTCTTCGCCCCAGTTGATGTCCTTGCCCGGCGCCCAGGTGTCGGGGCGACCAAAGCCGAAGCCAAAGGTTTTCAATCCCATCGACTCGTAGGCCACGTTACCCACGTACAGCATCAGATCCGCCCAGCTGAGCGCATTGCCGTATTTCTTTTTGATCGGCCACAGCAGGCGCCGCGCCTTGTCGAGGCTCGCATTGTCCGGCCAGGAGTTCAGCGGGGCAAAACGTTGATCGCCCGATGCGCCACCGCCGCGCCCGTCATAAAGCCGGTAGGTGCCCGCCGCATGCCAGGCCAGCCGGATCATGGTGCCGCCATAGTGCCCCCAATCCGCAGGCCACCAGGGCTGACTGTCGGTGAGCAGATCCATCAGATCGGCCTTCAGCGCTTGGACGTCCAGGCCCTTGACTGCCTCGCGATAGTCGAAATCTTCGTCCATCGGGTCGATCCGCGCGCCATGCTGGTGCAGCACATCGACATCCAGCGCCTCGGGCCACCAATCCTTGTTCGTGCGCCCGCCGAAGCTGCTGGCAAGGCTCGTGCCGTGCATTATGGGGCATTTGCCGACGTCGTTTCCGTCCATGTCGTGTCTCCAATCAGTGCTGAATTTTGGATCTTGTCTGTGCGCGACCTAAGCCAGTTTTTGAATCATTCTAGACTTGTTTCGCCTTTCTCCGCGCCATGCACCAGCCGAATCGAATATCGCTGCAGCGTTGGCCGTCAGCTGCGTGTGTAGCAGCACCGATCCATAAGAAGAATTTGCAATTTCATATCGTGGCGATAGCTTATTCCTATGGCCAATATCACACTCAAACAGCTCCGCTATTTCGAAGCGGTGGCGCGCACACGGCATTTCGGCAAGGCGGCTGACGCCTGCGCCGTGTCGCAGCCTGCCCTGTCGGTGCAGGTCCGCGATCTCGAAGAGGCGCTGGGCCTTGCCCTGCTGGAACGTGGGCCACGCAGCGTCCGCCTGACCAGCTTTGGCGAGGCGTTCCTGACCCGCGCCCGCGCCATCCTGCGCGACGTCGACGCACTCAGCGATCTGGCCCGGGCAGCCCATGACGGGCTGACGGGACGCTTGCGCCTTGGTGTGATCCCGACCATCGCGCCCTACCTTCTGCCCACGGTCCTGCCCGCGCTGTCCAAGGCCCGCCCCGGCATCGATGTCCACATCCGCGAAACCGTCACACCGCGGCTGGTGCACGAATTGCTCGACGGCAAGCTCGACGCCGCCATCGTCGCACTGCCGCTGGGTGAGCCCGCGCTGATCGAGGCCCCGCTCTTTGAAGAAGACATGGTGCTGGTCCGTCCGCAGGCCGACGCCAACGCGGTCGTCCCGACACCCGATCAACTGGCTGCTATGCGGCTTCTGTTGCTGGAGGAAGGCCATTGTTTCCGCGATCAGGCCCTGTCGTTCTGCAATGTCGGCACAGGCGCACGCGAGGGGCTGGACGGCAGCGCCCTGTCCACGCTGGTCCAAATGGTCGGCGCCGGGCTCGGCGTTACACTCATCCCCGAGATGGCCGTCCCGGTCGAGGCGCGCGCCGCCCCTGTCGATATCGCTCGCTTTGCGGCGCCTGCGCCCCAGCGCAGCGTCGGCATGGTGTGGCGCAAGACCAACCCCATGGCCGACCACCTCGCCGAATTGGCGCAGATCGTCGCCACGTTTCAGCCGGGCAAGGCCCCCGTCAGGACATAGCGCAGAATGTCCACGACCTGTCCCGGCGCTTCGGCCACGGCAAGGGCCGCGGCATCCACCTCCTTCAGCGCGTGCGCATGATCCGGTCCGTGCAGGATGATCAACGATTTGCCCAATGCCGCGGCATAGCCCGCGTCAAAGGCGGCATTCCATTGCTTGTACTGATCGCCAAAGCGCACGACGACCACATCCGCATCCGCGATGCCCTTGCGCGTGCGGATCGCGTTGACCATCGCGCCCTTGTGGTCATGCCAGTATTTCTGGTCCTCGGCCCCCAGGATCGCCACACCGCAATCGTCGCTGGCACCGTGATCCGTCACAGGCCCGGAAAACGATACGTCCAGCCCGTCTGCCCCTGTAATGATCTGTTCGCGCCAGTCGGTGTGGATCTCACCGGAAAGATAGACGTTGAGCATAGCGGGCCTCCTTGGTTCACGTGCCCGCCACACCTACGTCGCCCGGCGCGATAGGCAAGCTCAAAGCTTGCGCGCCACCACCAAATGGCTGGGCGGTCGGTCGGGATAATTTCCGGTCTCGAGCACTTCAAATCCCGCCGCCGCGATCTCGGCCACCAGTTCCTGCGTCTTGAAATACCGCACATACGGCGCTTTTCCGACGCGCTGCATCAACGGCACCAACGCCCGGATCAAGCCGAACTTGAAGCCCAGCGACGGCTCGCCGATACACGGCGTCTTGGAGACAAAGAGCCCACCGTCGGGCAGCAGATCATGGATGCGCGCAAACGCCGCCCCGGCGTCCGGCACGAGGTGAAAGAGGTTGAACCCCAGCACCACGTCAAACACCCCCGGCTCCAGCCGCGCATCGAACACATCCGCCGTCATGAAGGTAACATTCGGCACGCCCGGGCGCGCTTCGGCCTGCGCAATCATGCCGGGCGAGAAATCCGTGGCGACGATGCTGTGCACCTCTGGTGCCAGCCGCAGCGCCGTGCCACCGGTGCCACAGCCAAGCTCCAGCACACGCGCCTGCGCAGGCATGTGATGCAGTACGCGGTCAAGCGTCGCCTCATAGGCGTCCAAGTTCGATATCTTCTGCTGGCGGTATTTCGGGGCCAGCTTGTCCCAAAAATGTGCGTCGAGTTTCATTGCGCATCTCCTTTGCCAGCGCATATACTGCGCCCGAAACGGCCCATCTACCCCGATAAAACGCAGGTGCGTCATGCAAAAACGCATGGATTATGATTTCGACTGGACCCGCCTGCGCGCCTTCCTCGCCACGGCCGAAACGAGATCCTATTCCGCTGCCGCCCGCGCCCTGGGGCTCACGCAACCCACGCTGGGCCGGCAAGTGGCCGCGCTCGAGGGCGAGCTGGGCCTCGCCCTGTTCGAACGGGCGGGCCGGGGCCTGCGCCTGACCGATGCCGGTCAGGACCTGCTGAACGACGCCCAGGCCATGGGGGCCGCGGCCACCCGTATCTCGACGCTGGCCCAAGGGCGCGCGCACGCACTGGACGGCCAGATCAAGGTCACCGCCAGCGATCTCACCAGCGCCTATTTGCTTCCCGGTATCCTGGAGGGGCTGCGCACCATTGCCCCGCGCCTGCGCATCGACATCATCGCCTCCAACGACATCCGCGATATCATCGCGCGCGAGGCCGACATTGCCATCCGCCACGTGCGCCCGACCGAGCCCGACCTGATTGCCCGCTTTGTCGAGAACGCCCCGGCACATCTCTACGCGTCCCGCAGCTACATCTCAGCACGGGGGGCGCCGACGTCGCTCGAGGACCTGAAAGATCACGATTTCATCAGCCTGGGCAGCGATGCAGGGATGATCGACGCGATGCGCGAGCGCGGTCTGCACATCAATCCTGAAAACTTTCGCACCGGCTCAGACAGCGGCATTGCCGTGTGGGAACTGGTGCGCCAGGGCTTTGGCATCTTCCCCATGTCCGACCGCATCGCGCGCAGCACGCCGGATGTCATCCCCGTGCTTGCGGACCAGACCGATCTGACGTTCCCCACATGGCTCGTGACGCACCGCGACCTGCACACCAGCCGCCGGATCCGGTTGGTGTTTGACCACCTGCACGACGCGCTGCGCAAGCATTGATCCCGCGCTTCATCGTGCCAGGTGAACTCCCGGGGAGGCCGCAGGCCGGGGGCAGAGCCCCCTGAAAAATGTCGTCGCGGCGCAGGACGCGTCCGCAGGATCACCCCCGCAGCACGCCGCCCGTGGCCTTGGCGACCTTCTCGATCACCTTTTGGCCCACCGCCTCGATTTCCGCCTCTTTCATCGTGGCGTCCTTCGGCTGCAAGCGTACTGTGATCGCGAGGGATTTCTTGCCCTCACCCAACGCGCCTCCGATGAACTCATCGAACACGCGCACGTCCTCGATCAGCGCCTTGTCGGCGCCAAGGGCCGCGTTGACCAGGGTCAACGCCTCCACATCCGCATCCACGACAAAGGCAAAGTCGCGCTCGACCGACTGCAGGTCGCTGATCTGGAGCGCGCCGCGCGTCGCGCCGCTTTGCCGGGGCAGCGGGATCTCGTCGGGCCAGAGGGTAAAGGCCATCGCGGGTCCTTTGATGTCCATTGCGTCCAGCACCTTGGGGTGCAGCTCGCCAAAGACACCCAGCACCTTCTTGGGGCCCAGGCAGATACGCCCGTGCCGCCCCGGATGCCACCACGCGGGCGCGCCGCGCAGGATTTGCACGCGCGCGGGCGCACCCAGCGCCGACAGGATCGCCTCGGCATCCGCCTTGACGTCAAAGACGTCGATGGCGCGCGATGCGCCATGCGTGTCCTTGGGCCCCGTCCGGCCCACCAACAGGCCCGAGACCAGCGTATGCTGTTCACCCGGCTCGCCGCCGTGAAAGGCCGGGCCGACCTCGAACAGCGCCAGATCCATGAAGCCCCGCGCCTGATTGCGCGCCGCGGCCTGCAACAGGCCGGGCAACAGGGCAGGCCGCATATGGCTCATATCTGTCGAGATCGGATTTTCCAGCATGGTGGCGTCATCGCCACCGCCAAAGAGCGCGGCGGACGTCTGATCGATAAAGCTGTAGGTGACGCATTCATTGTACCCGAGGGCCGCCGCCGTGCGCCGCGCGATCTGCTCGCGCCGCTGCTTGGGCGTCATCACCGGCTTGGGCACACCCGGCGTCAGACGCGGCAGGGGCTTACCCTGCAGCTTGGTCAGGGACGCGACGCGCGCGACCTCTTCGACCAGATCCGCCTCACCCATCACATCGGGTCGCCAGCTGGGCACATGCGCCATGTCCCCTTCGAGGCGGAAGCCCAGCCGCGTCAGTGTCTGGCGCTGCTCAGCCTCGGGGATGTCCATGCCCACAAGGCTGCGCACCCGTGCGGCATCCAGCTTGAAGGCGCGCGCCGTGTTCGGGATGGCGCCCGCGCTGATCACATTGGACGCCGTGCCGCCGGCATGGTCCAGGATCGTCGCGCAGGCATGGTCCAGCCCCACCGGCGTGAACGCCGGGTCCACCCCACGCTCGAACCGGTAGCGCGCGTCCGAGTTGATCTTGAGCGCGCGGCCCGCATAGGCGATCTGCACCGGATCCCAATAGGCGCTTTCGACAAAGACGTTCACCGTCTCGGCCGTGCAGCCGGTGTCGGCCCCGCCCATGATCCCCGCAATGCTTTCGGGGCCGTTGTCGTCGGAAATGACCATCTGGCCGCGTTGCAGCGCATAGGTCTTTTCATCCAGCGCGCGGATCTCCTCGCCGCCCTTGGCGCGGTGAACCCGCAAATTGCCCGCCACCTTGTCCGCGTCAAAGACGTGCAAGGGCCGGTTCAGGTCGTAGGTGTAGAAATTGGTGACATCCACGAGGAACGAGATCGGGCGCAGGCCAATGGCGCGTAACCGATCCTGCAGCCAGGCCGGGCTCGGCCCGTTCTGCACACCGCGGATCAGACGGCCGAAGAAGGCCGGACAGCCGTCCAGCGTGTCATCGTCGATGGAAACCGTGATGTCCGAGACAAATCCGCCTTCGACATGCGGCTCGGGACGGGGCCGCATCGTGCCAAGGCCCCGCGCGGCCAGATCGCGCGCGATGCCGCGCACGCCCAACGCATCGGGGCGGTTGGGTGTGATCGCGATCTCGATCACCGGATCGACCTTGGCGGGATCATTGGCCGCCAGCCAGTCGACATAGCGTTCACCGACCTCGCCCGAGGGCAGTTCGATGATGCCGTCATGTTCGTCCGACAGCTCCATCTCGCGCTCGGACGCCATCATGCCAAAGCTCTCGATGCCCCGGATCTTGCCCACGCCGATGGTCGTGTCGATGCCCGGCACGTAGACGCCGGGCTTGGCCACCACAACGGTGATCCCCTCGCGCGCATTGGGCGCACCGCAAATGATCTGGGTGGTGCCCTCGTCGGTGGCCACCTGGCAGACGCGCAAACGGTCGGCATCGGGATGCTTTTCCGCGCTCAGCACCTTGCCGATGGTAAAGGCTGCCAGCGTCGCCCCGCGATCCTCCACCCCTTCGACCTCGAGGCCGAGGTCGGTCAGAGCATAGGTGATCTCGTCCACCGACGCGGTGGTGTCGAGGTGATCCTTGAGCCAGCTCAGCGTGAATTTCATGGGCCTACCCTTTGTCGCAGCAGGCTCTCCAATGACAAAACACGCCGCGTTGTGCAAGCGCGCAAGCGCTTAGCCCTTGTCGCCCACATTCTCGGCAAAGGCGGTCTTGAACGCCTCTTGCTGGGTGCCGCTGGCCTCGGTCTGATGGTTCGCTTTCCATTCATCCATCGTCATGCCGTAGAACGCCTCGCGCGCTGCATCCTTGCTGATCTCGATCCCCTTTTCGGCGGCGGCCTCCTGGTACCAGCGGCTGAGGCAATTCCGGCAAAAGCCGGTCAGGTTCATCATGTCGATGTTCTGCACATCCGTGCGGTCTTGCATCAGGTGCTGGCGCAGGCGGCGGAAAGCGGCGGCTTCGAGCTCGATACGGGTCTGGTCGTCCATGGCTGTGGTCCTTTTGGCTGATGTTGGACCGGGGGCCAGCCCCCGGACCCCCGCCGTATTTTACAAGAGAAGAAGCAGGGGCATCTCGTCAAAGATTGGCGTCCATGCGCGCGGCTTCAAGGTGAGTTGCAAGTGTCTCGGCCCAGCGGGTTTGTCCGGCATCGTCGGCGATCAGGTCCTGACGCAGCTCGAGCAGGACGTTGGGGCGGCCTGGACCGTGGGCGTGGCGGGTAAAGCTGTCACCCGGAAAGAACCCTGCATAGGGTTCATTGTCACCGACCGGGCTATCGAGCGTGGCGGCGAGGTGCTGGATAAGCGGGTTCGCGACGCGACGATCGTTCGCGGACAGCACGCCCACCTCCCACGGACGCGGCGGGCGGTCTTTCAACTGCGGCGTAAAGCTGTGCATGGCGATGAAAATCACGTCACGCCCGTGCGCCTGATCGGCGATGGCACTGTGGTAGGGGTCATAGAGGCTGTCGATCCGGCGCTGCCGTTCGGCGCTGTCCAGCCTGCGATTGGCCGGGATGATCGTGCCATCGTAGAGCTGCGGGATCAGCGTTGGATCATCCGCCCCGCGGTTGGGATCGATCACCAGCCGCGAGTAGTTGGAGGCCACCACGGGCGCATCGAGCAGCGCCCCGAGCGCGCAGGCGACACCAAGCGCCCCGATATCATAGGCAATGTGGCGGCCCATCTCATCCTCGGGCAGGCCCAGATCGCCACCGGCAATCGCCGCGGGCACCGTGTTGGTGGCGTGATCACAGGTGATCACCCAGCGGCCCCGCCGGGCCGCACCATCGATGAAAAAAGGGGCGTATGTCATGTTGCTGTCACCATCTGCGCGCCACGTGTAGGCCAGTTGCGCCCTCAATGGAATTGGGCAATAAGGGCGCTGTTAGCGATATCATCATAAGGCGTTGTCAGATGCGGCGTATGCGGAACGTGAAAATCGTGGCCACCCTCGGCCCCGCCTCGGACACCTATGACACGATCCGGGCGCTGCACGAGGCCGGTGCCGACGTGTTCCGCCTGAACATGTCCCATGGCAGCCATGCCGAGATCGCCGAAAAGCACGCCCATATCCGCAAGGTCGAGGCTGACCTGAACTCGACCATCGCGATCCTCGCGGACCTGCAGGGGCCCAAGCTGCGCGTCGGTGTCTTTGCCAACGACAGCGAGATGCTCGAGGATGGGGCCGCGTTCCGGCTTGATCTGGACGAAGCTGCAGGCGACGCGCACCGCGTCTGCCTGCCCCACCCCGAGATCTTTGCCGCCCTCGAGGCCGGTGCCACCTTGCTGGTCAACGACGGCAAGATCCGCTTGCAGGTCACCGCCTGCGGGCCCGACTTTGCCGACTGCACCGTGATTGCGGGTGGCGTGATCTCGAACCGCAAGGGCGTGAACGTGCCGGACGTGGAATTGCCGCTGGCGGCGCTGTCGGAGAAGGACCGCGCCGATCTGGCCTTTGTCGCCGATCTGGGTGTCGACTGGATCGCGCTCAGCTTTGTGCAGCGCCCGGCGGATGTGCTGGAGGCGCGCGAGTTGATCAAGGGGCGCGCCGCCGTGCTGTCGAAGATCGAAAAGCCCAACGCGGTCGAACGGTTCGAGGAGATCCTCGAAGCCTCAGACGGCATCATGGTCGCCCGCGGTGATCTGGGCGTCGAGCTGCCGGTGCAGAACGTGCCGCCCATCCAAAAGCGCCTGGTGCGCAAATGTCGGGCGGCGGCCAAGCCGGTGATCGTCGCCACCCAGATGCTGGAATCGATGATCGAAAGCCCGATGCCCACCCGGGCCGAAGTCAGCGATGTGGCCACCGCCATCTACGAGGGCGCCGACGCCGTGATGCTCAGTGCCGAAAGCGCCGCCGGCAGCTTTCCGATCGAGGCGGTGACGACCATGGACCATGTCGCCGCCGAGGTCGAACAGGACCCGACCTATACCCAGATCATCGAAGCGAGCCGCAGCACCAATGGCAAGACCGTCGCAGACGGCATCGTCGCGGCCGCCCGCGAGATCGCGGAGACGGCGGATATCAAGGCCATCTGCTGCTTTACCCAATCGGGCACAACCGCCCTGCTGGTGGCCCGCGAACGGCCCCGCGTGCCGATCATCGCGCTGACGCCCCTGCAGGACACGGCGCGTCGCATGGCGCTCAGCTGGGGATGCAACTGCGTGATCACGGAAAGTGTCGACCGGTTCAAGGGGGCGGTTGTCGCCGCCGTCCTGGCCGCGCGCAAACACGGCTTTGCCGCGGCGCAGGATCAGGTGGTGGTCACGGCAGGTGTGCCGTTCAACGTGACCGGCACCACCAACATCTTGCGTGTTGCCCCCTGCGATGAACGTTTGATTTACTCGACCGATCCGGAGTAGCGTGCCGCCACTCAGTCGGGAACAGGGCGCATGACTCCGGATCTTTTCTTGGTACTTGGCATCGTGATTGCCGGTTTCTCCATCCCCTCCATCCTGTCCGCGATCACCGACGGGCGCGCGCCGCGGGCCTCCGCCCTCACGATCCTGATCGCGGGCGGCCTCGTGCTGTATGCCATCCAGACCAAGGAGGGCGGCTATACCATGGCCGAAATCCCGGACGTCTTTGTCAGGGTCATCGCGCGGTTCATGCCCTGACGGGACGCACGAAAACCCCTTGCGCTTTGCGCGCCCCCGCTCTAAACGCCCACTTCATTCCGCGCGTCCGGCCCATGTGGCATGCCGAGTCGCGCATCGACCGCACGTAAAAGACTGGAGACGGAAATGCCCAAGATGAAGACGAAGTCGAGCGCCAAAAAGCGCTTCAAAGTGACCGCGACCGGCAAGGTCATGGCAGGTCAGGCCGGCAAACGCCACGGCATGATCAAACGCACCCGCAAATTCATTCGTGACGCCCGCGGCACGACCACCCTGTCGGCCCCCGACGCCAAAATCGTCAAGGGCTTCATGCCCTACGACCGCTGATAGGAGGCTACGCACATGTCCCGTACCAAAGGTGGAACCGTCACCCACGCCCGTCACAAGAAGGTCATCAAGGCCGCCAAAGGCTACTATGGCCGCCGCAAGAGCACCTTCAAGGTCGCCCGCCAGGCCGTCGACAAGGCCAACCAATACGCGACCCGCGACCGTCACAACCGTAAGCGCAACTTCCGCGCCCTGTGGATCCAGCGGATCAACGCGGCCGTCCGCGCCCATGACGAGGCGCTGACATATTCGCGCTTTATCAACGGCCTGAACCTGGCCGGGATCGAAGTGGACCGCAAAGTGCTGGCGGACCTCGCCGTGAACGAGCCCGAGGCATTTGCCGCAATCGTTGATCAGGCCAAAGGCGCCTTGCCCGCCTGAGCGATCCGCGCAACCTCACACGACCAAAGCCGCCCTGAACCGGGGCGGCTTTTTTCATTGTGGAGTCGCCTGTGATCCCAATATGCTTCGTGGACGGCTTTGCGGGCGATTCCCGTAAATGTCCGGTAAGACCCTAAAAAATATATAACAAAATTTGGTAACGGTGCCTCGAAATGAACCTGACTCGTCTTGTCTACTACTCGCAACGCAACCCATCCGAGAGCATGGATGCCCAGCAGTTGATCGAGACCTGCCAACGCAACAACAAACGCATGAACCTCACCGGCATGCTGCACTATAACGGTGACCATTTCCTGCAGGTGATCGAAGGGGGGCGGGTCGAGGTTTCAGCGCTTTACCACCGCATCGCCCGCGACCCGCGCCACAGCAACATCATCCTGCTTGCCTGCACCGACGTGCGCGAACGCATGTTCCCGACATGGTCCATGGGATTGCATCAGGGCATGGACGAGCGGGCGCAGCAGATCTATTTGCGCTACTTCTCCACCGACGACATCAACCCCGAAACGGTGAATGTCGAAAGCCTGCTGGACGTGCTGCAGGATCTGTCGGTCGAGATGGCGCCGACCCTGCGGGTCAGCAACACCTGAGCCTCAGCGCCGGGCGCGACGCCGTACCCGGATCAGGGCACTTTCCGCTGCCTTGGCCCGGTCTTCGGCCGTCGTCGCACGGCGGCGCAGCTTCGCCGCTTCACCCGACAGCAGCGCAATCTGCATCGAGCTTTCGTCCCGGTATTTCTGCCGCGCAAGCGCAAAACCCACGCCCAACGCCCCGGCAATCAAAAGCAGCGCAAGCGCGAACTGCACCAAAATCATGTCGTTGATCATAGCTGGCCTCCGTCTTTGATCACGTGCAACTCAACCCTTCGGTTGATCTCTTCGTCTGTGCTGCTGCCCTGGGTCAGGGGCGCACGCGCGCCAAACCCGACCGTCTCGAACCGAGTGACGTCAAAGCCCAGCTTGTCGAGGATGGCCGTGGTCTGCTCCGCCCGTTCCCAGCTGAGCTGCATGTTCAAAAAGTCCGAGCCGGAGCTGTCGGAATGTCCCGCCACCAGAATACGTGCGCCGGGGCAGGCGTCGGCCTGCGTCCCGATCTCGACCAACGCGTCATAATCGCCGGCCCGCACCTGCGCGCTGCCTGCATCGAAATTCAGCTTAAACCCGGCCAGCGTTTCGGCCAGTGTCGCAAGGCAGTCAAGCTCTGCGCTGTCCTCGAACGTGTCGATCATCGCTTCGATCGTGTCTTCGGGCGCGGGCGCATCCTGCAGCGCCGCCACGATGGGAATGTCCACTTCTGCCGCGCGCGCGTCATCTGTCGGCACGCGCTGCGCCTCGGCGATCTTTGTGCCCGCATCCGACACAGCGGGTTCGGTTTCCAGGGTTTCGGTGGCCAATGCCTCGGTCGTCGGGGCTTCGGTCACCGCGGCGACTGTCTGCGCTTGCGCGGCTGTGTCCAGGGCGGCGATGTCCAGCATCTCCTCCTCCGGCATGGCCGCTGGCGCCGCTTCGGCCATTTCGGTGGTGCTGTCTGTGACATCCGCCAGCGCCGCTCTCGCCTGCGGCAGCAGATCGGGGGCGTTGAGGGCAACAACACCCGCCGCGGCCAGCGCAAGCACTGCAACGCTGCCCAACACAATCCGCCCGGCGGACGAGCCGGTGCGCGCACCGGCCAGACGGTCCGCGCTGGCCAGCGACAGCCCCGCAGACCTCAACATGATCATGTCCTTCGTCTTTTTGCTGCTGCGCATGGTCCGTAAACCTCCGGTCGCTCTACTTGAAAAATGAAACCGAACAGCCGTTGTCACTGTTCTCGAAATGCACCTGCAGGCCGAGCATCGCCGCCGTCTCGCGGATCATCGCCTCGTTCTCGATCAGATCGAGTTCGGTGCGCGTGTCATCCAGAACAATGGTCAGGCCCAGTTCGCGCACCGTGTGCTGCAAAACGGTTTTCAAACGGTGCGAATACATAACGGGTTTCATGGACAACCTGACCAAAACGACTCATGCAAGTTGGGTCAGGCTATACCACATGCAGTGATCGACAAAGGTGCGACGCCTAAATATCGATTTCTATCCACAGAAGAAATGACTCTACCCACCGATTTGAAGGGGTCCATGCACTATCCCGCACAGATCTGCGTCACCGCGGCCCCTGCGGCGGCGCATCCTGCGCGTTCATCGCCGTCTGGCCGGCGAAACCGCGATGATCGCCTCCAGATTTGCGCTAGTATGTGTGACGCGCAGCGGCGTTTGCATGTGCATCCCTTGGCATCGCAATCGTTTTCCAATTCAGGGAATGGCTTAATGATCGGACCAGTCATTGCGTAACCGACGCCCTGTTGCCGCCCATGCAGATTGAACCCTTTGCGGTCGAACCTTGGATGAACGCCTGGGAAACCAGATGTGCTTCGAACCTGGCCGAAACCTGCGTGCAAAGCCTGACGGTACAACAGTTCGTGCAGCTTGCAGGCCGCAATGACCATGCCTTGTCCGACCCGTTGCCGAGGCATCTGACCTATGGCGCGACCGAAGGGTCCAAGCGGCTGCGCACCGCCATCACCGCCCCTTACGACATGGGGAGCAGCACCGCCTGTCGGGCTTTCTCGTTGCCCAGCGCTAGCCTGCCGGTCAAGGTCGCGGCGGCGCGCACTTACGCAAAAGGCCGGGCATGCTGCCCGGCCTTTCAACTCCAAACTCCTGAGTCGTCGCTGCACCCATCAATACTGCCATGAGCGCACCGCCCTCAGCGTTGCCGCGTTTTGCGGTCAGTTCTGCGCCAACCGTTCGTCCACGACCGTGTCGCGCGGGACCAGCTGGAACTGAACCCGTCGATTCTCACCCTCACCCGAGATCGTGCCGCTCAGGTTGATGGGCCGCCGCGCCCCAAACCCCAGGGGCTCCATCTGTGTCGTTTCAAAGCCCTCATCCCGCAGGTTCTGGATCACCGTCTCGGCCCGGTACCAGCTCAGATCCATGTTCAGCTTGTCGCTGCCCCGCCGGTCCGAATGCCCTTCCACGACCATCTTCACCTCGGGGCAAAGCCGCAGCGCCGTGGCCATGTTCCGCACCCGCGGCATATCCGCCGCGGCAGGCTCATTGCTGCCCAAGGGAAATCGGACATGCGTGATCTTGGCCAACGTGTCGAGGTAGTCGATGCAGCTTGGCGCCTGGATCTGCTCGCGCAGGGGCGTCGCCCGCGCCTCGATCACCGGCGCCGGTTCCGGCTCTGGCAGTTCCGATCCCAGCAGATCCACGCTGGTCCGCGTCACCTCGGTCTCTGCGACCACCTCTTCCTCAACCGCAGCGACAGGCTCCGCCACGACCGGTGCGGCCTCCACCACCGGTGCGGGCGGCTCATCCAGCGCCATGCTGGCTTGCGCTGCCCGCGTGTCTCGCGACTGCACGATCAACAGCGTTGTGGTCACCACCAGCGCCGTGAACATGGCCAGAAACAGCACCCCCGCCCCGGCCAGGATCCATACCGGCGTCCCCCGCTGCGGTGCCTGTGGTGGCGCAAAAGGCGCGCTTTTCGGTGGCAGGCCGCCTTGAGCATGCATCGTCAATCGTGTCATCACTTGATCCCCCAGAGATCGCCCAACTTTCCAGCGCCGCTTGTGCGGCCAGCAGGTGTACCGTTCCGCACGCTCTTCTTTTGTCCCCCACAGCCTTGGCCATGGTGCGTGCGCGATGCCTGCGTATAGGCGGAAAGCATATATGCTGTGGTTCACATGACAACAGCCTCCAAATCCTGTGGTTGCATTTTTCTGTGGATAACCTCGTCAGACGCCACCAATCGTGGCGGTTGCGCTGGCCCGCGCGGGGCGGTAGATCGCTTTGGAACCAAACGGGGTGCCTGTGGCATGGACGATCTGCGCGAAAAATATCTGGCTCAAATTGGCGGCGCGGCTGACGAATCGGCGCTCGAGGACATTCGCATCGCAGCCGTGGGCAAAAAGGGTGAGGTCGCCCTGAAGATGCGCGAACTGGGCAAGATGACCCCGGAAGAGCGTCAGGTCGCGGGCCCCGCCCTCAACGCGCTCAAGGATGAGATCAACAGCGCGCTCTCCGCCAAGAAGGCGGCTCTTGCCGACGCCGCGCTCGACGCCCGGCTGGCCGGGGAATGGCTCGACGTGTCACTGCCCGCCCGCCCCACACGCCGGGGCACGCTGCACCCCATCAGTCAGGTGACCGAAGAGGTCACGGCCATCTTTGCCGAAATGGGCTTTTCCGTTGCCGAAGGGCCGCGGATCGATACCGACTGGTACAACTTCGACGCGCTCAACATCCCCAGCCACCACCCGGCCCGGGCCGAGATGGACACGTTCTATATGCACCGGGCCGAGGGCGACAATCGCCCGCCCCACGTGCTGCGCACGCACACCAGTCCGGTGCAGATCCGCTCGATGGAGGCATCGGGCGCGCCCACGCGCATCATCTGTCCCGGCGGTGTGTACCGCGCGGATTATGACCAGACGCACACGCCCATGTTCCACCAGGTCGAGGGCCTCGCCATCGATCGCGACATCTCGATGGCGAACCTCAAATGGGTGCTTGAAGAGTTCGTGAAGGCCTATTTCGAGGTCGATGGGGTCGACCTGCGCTTCCGCGCATCGCACTTCCCCTTCACCGAGCCGTCTGCCGAGGTCGACATCCGGTGCAGTTGGGACGGTGGCACGCTCAAGGTGGGCGAGGGCGACGACTGGCTCGAGATTCTGGGCTCCGGCATGGTGCACCCCAAGGTGCTGCAAGCGGGCGGGATCGATCCGGCCGAATGGCAGGGCTTTGCCTTTGGCATGGGGATCGACCGGATCGCGATGCTCAAATACGGGATCCCCGACTTGCGCGCGTTCTTCGACAGCGATCTGCGCTGGCTCCGGCATTATGGCTTTGCTGCGCTCGACATGCCCAACTTGCATGGCGGGCTGAGCCGCTAACTGCTGGATCACGGGCTGTCCGCGCCGTGGCTGGCGTGCGCTGTCCTGATCTCCGGCGGTGCAAAGCTTAGACGGATCACTTCGCGCCCGCGCCATGTAGGGCGACGGAAATCCCGCGCGATCACGCTGATGGCCGCGCACGACAGCTTCCCGCACCGCCGAAACGCAACGCACACCGCACGCGGATCACGAAAACGGATCAGCACGAAAGGCCCCGCCTCGGCACAGGCCGAACGCCCTCCCGCGCCATACGCAATCGCCGAAGGATGTTGCGCCACGCGCGCCATATGACCAAATCTCAAGCGCCGAGACATGCGTTGCCATGTCTCGGCACGCCCCGCCCCGTCTTTGTCCCAAAAAAATCCTCCCCGAAGGGCCGATCTGCCACCCGCCCTCCGGCCCGAAACAGCGCACTGGCCTGACCACGCCCGGGGCGCTACCCTCCCTACATGCGCCTCGCTCTCGTCCTGTTCCTCGTCACTCTCATCGTGATCGCCCACATCTTTCTGTGGCGCTCCGGCATGGCCTTCGAACTCAAGCTGACATTCACGCTCCTCAACACCATCGGGTGGAGCATTGTGCTGCTGCCGATCCTTTTCATCGACAAGTGGCTCGACGCGATCAAGCGGCGGAACTCTGACACAAACAGCCACGACAACGTGACGTGACACGGGCCGACACTTCCATAACGTGCGGCGCATGAGATATCTGATTGCCGTGCTGGCCCTGCTTTGGGCCCTTCCCGCGCCCGCTGCCCAACGTGACCTGTGCCACCTCGATGTGCCCTGCGCTTTGGGCGACCGTTCCTACCATGTGCGCGAGCCCGACGGGTGGGACGGGACCAGCCCACTTCCCGTTCTGATCCATTTCCACGGCTGGCAACGCACCGGCGCGCTGCCCGTCAAACACCAGCGTATCGCCAGCGCCACACGGCGGCGGGGCGTGCTGCTGATCGCCCCCAATGGCGCGCGCAAGACTTGGAACTTCTGGTCTGCCGAGACCGAGGATGTCGCCTTTGCCGAGGCTCTGATCGAAGATGTGGCCAGGCGCTATCCGGTTGATCCCGACAACATCTACCTGTCGGGCTATTCCTACGGCTCCATCATGGCCTGGCGCGTCGCGTGTGACCGTGGCGCACGGCTGAACATCAGGGCGTTGCTGGGCATTTCCGGCACGTTGAACCAGCGCGAGGACTGCGCCGAAGCACCGGCCGAGGTGCGCCATGTCCACGGGCTCAAGGACAACGTGCTCGACTTCCCCTACGGCCCCGACGGCGACACGACATACCCGGTGTCGCTATGGCGCACCGCGATGGGCTGCGGTGCGGCACGCGATGCTGGCGATTGGCGCCAGGTCGAATACCTGACCCTCAGCCGTACCGAATGGACAGAGTGTGCCACCGGCCGGGTGTCACTGGACATACACCCGGGCGGTCATTTCATTCCCCACGGGTGGATCGCGCGGCAGCTGGATGAGCTCTTGGGCCTGCCGCTCAGCTATCCCTAAACGGCAGCCTTCATGCTTTCATCAAGGTAGATCTCGCGCAGCCGCGGCGCCACGCGTCCCGGCGTGCCATCGCCAAGCGTCTCGCCATCGATCTCCACCACCGGCATGACAAATGTCGAGGCGGAGGTGATAAACGCCTCATCCGCCGCGCGGGCCTCTTCAATGGTAAAGTTCCGTTCTTCGACCTCCATCTGCGCTTCTTCGGCAAAGCGCAGGACAGCCGCGCGCGTGATCCCGTGCAGGATGTCGTTGCTCAGCGCACGCGTGATGATCTTGTTGCCCTTCACGATATAGGCGTTGTTCGAGGTGCCTTCGGTCACGTAACCGTCCTGGATCATCCACGCATCATCGGCTCCAGCCTTCTTGGCCATCATCTTGCCCATCGACGGGTACAGCAGTTGCACCGTCTTGATGTCACGGCGGCCCCACCGGATGTCCTCGATGCTGATCACCTTCATGCCTTTTTCGGCCATCGGCGACTTGGCCAGCCCTGGCTTGTTCTGCGTGAACAGAACCACCGTCTGCGGCGTCGTTTCTGGGTCGGGAAAGGCAAAATCGCGATCTTCCGGCGCACCGCGCGTGATCTGCAGGTAAACCATCCCCTCCTCGACCCCGTTCAGGCGCACCAGTTCGCGATGCACGGCAAGCAGATCCTCTTTCGATATCGGCGCGGCCATGTCCAGCGCGCTCAATGAGCGTTCCAACCGCACAGCATGCGCATCGAAATCCACCAGCTTGCCATCAAGGACGCTGGTGACCTCATAAACGCCATCAGCCATCAGGAACCCACGGTCAAAGATCGATACCTTCGCCTCCGTCTCGGGCAGGTATTCTCCGTTCACGTACACCGTGCGCATGTCGCTTCACTCCTTGACCGATGGCGCCCCTTGCGCGCCGTTTCATATGCCTGCACTGCAACCTTCGGCAACGTCAATGTCAAAGATCGGACCGCAATGTCGCATGCGCCGGGTCAGCCGAAATCGCGCCGCCGACCGGTGCATGTGCCTTGATATCGCGCTGCGTACGCGGCGGTACATCGAAAGGGGGACGCCGACACGGCGCGAGGCGTTCTGAGGGCCGATGCCGCCTTCACCCCGTTCGAACGACACGCAGGCTTGCGCGCACCACAGCCCATCTAACCCCAGAGCGCCGAGGCGGACGGATGCACGCCCGCATCGTCATAGCGCAGCGCCGGCGTCCGGTCGGCGGCCAGCAGCAGCGGCCCGTCAAGGTCCACCACTGATGCACCCTGCGCCAGCAGCACCGCGGGCGCCATGGCAAGCGAGGAGCCGACCATACAACCCACCATCACGCTGTATCCCGCGTCGCGCGCCGCCGCACGCAACGCCAAAGCCTCCGTGAGCCCCCCGGCCTTGTCGAGCTTGATGTTGACCATGTCGTACTTACCAGCGAGCGCAGGCAGAGATTCCCGGTCGTGACAGCTTTCGTCAGCGCAGACGGGCAGGACCCGCTCCAGCTCCAGCAAGGCGTCATCCGCGCCAGCGGGCAAGGGTTGTTCCACCATCTCGACGCCCAGCTGCACCAGCACAGGGGCCAGCGCGATGTATAGGTCAGGTGTCCACCCTTCATTCGCATCCACGATGATCCGCGCCGTCGGCGCTCCGGCCCGCACGGCCTCGATCCGCGCGATGTCCTCTTCCCCGCCGCCCAATTTGGTCTTGAGCAGGGGGCGGTGCGCATGTTCTGCCGCCTGCGCACGCATGGCCTCCGGACTGTCCAAAGACAGCGTGTAGGCCGTGATTTCCGGCGCGGGCGCGGGAAGGCCCGCCAGCTCCCAAACGCGGCGGCCCGCCTGCTTGGCCTCCAGATCCCACAGCGCGCAATCCAAGGCATTTCGTGCCGCACCCGGCGGCAACAGGTCTTGCAACCCCGCCCGCGTCACGTCCCGTGGCACAGCCTCGATTTGCGCCGTGACAATGTCCAGCGTCTCACCATAGCGCGCGTAGGGCACGCATTCACCCAATCCCCGATGCGCCCCGTCCGAGACTGACACCGTAACCACCTGCGCTTCGGTGCGTGCCCCGCGGGCAATCCTGAACACCTGCGCCAGGGCAAAAACATCCCGGCTGACTTCAATGCGCACCGTTCTCTCCGTCTTTGTCCCTAAAAAATCCTCCCCGAAGGGCCGATCTGCCACACGCGCCCCTCAAAGGGTCAGCAGACCATCCACCAGCTTTCCCGCCCCAAAACGGAACGGGTCCGTTGCCGGTAGGTTCATCCGATCCTCGATCTCAGCCAGGCACGCCCGCGCTGCAGCCTCATCCAACGCCTTGGTGTTCACCGACACGCCCGTGACCGTTGCGGCCGGGTTCGCCACCTGCGCAATGGGCAGGGCGGTGTCGCGCAGCTGTTCCAGCGACGGCAGCGCATAGTGCGGCAAGCCCCGCATATGCGTCCGCGTGGGCTCGTGGCACAGCACCAGCGCATCCGGTTGCCCCCCATGGATCAGCGCCATCGTCACCCCCGAATAGGACACGTGAAACAGGCTGCCCTGCCCCTCGATATGGTCCCAGTGATCCGCGTCATTGTCCGGCGTCAGATACTCCACCGCACCGGCCATGAAATCCGCAATTACGGCATCCAGCGGCACGCCCTTGCCGGTGATCAGGATGCCCGTCTGGCCCGTCGCCCGAAAGGTCGACTTCATGCCGCGCGCGCGCATTTCGGCATCCATCGACATGGCCGTGTACATCTTGCCACAGGAACAATCCGTCCCGATGGCCAACGCCCGCTTGCCCGTTCGCTTCGTCCCGTTTGCAATGGGATAGGCGATGGTCGGGACCCGCACGTCATGCAGGGTACAGCCGTTCACCTTGGCCGCCGATTGCAGCGCATTCTCGTCGCGCAACAAGGTGTGCAAACCCGCCGCCAGATCATACCCCATCTTCAGCGCCTGACCCAACACCACCTGCCACGCGTCCGAGATGACGCCGCCGCGGTTCGCGACACCGATCACCAGGGTCTTGGCCCCGGCCGCCAACCCCTCTTCCAGCGTCATGTCCGTCAGGCCCATATCCGCCCCGCACCCCGGCAGGCGCAATTGACCAACGGCGTTGTCGGGGCGCCAATCCTTGATCCCCTGGGCCACCTTGGCGGCCAGCTGGTCCGGCGCATCGCCGAGAAAAAGGAGGTAAGGCGTCTGAATCATCATGCGCTCCCATGAATACTGTGTTTTCGGCAAGATGACGCAGCGCGCCTGCAAGATCACCGCGAATGCCGCAGGCTTCCGCCTCTTTGTCGAAGATTTATGCGCCTGTGACGCCAAACGCCGTAGATTCTGCCAATTCGGCAGGCGCGCAGCAAAACATGCTGCACCTGCGAAATGGCGCTTGCAGGCCGTCACGCAATTTCATACCAGATGCACGAGCTAAATGAGCAATAAAATTACCCAAAAGGATCGCCCTTATGTCCTTCCGTCTGCAGCCAGCCCCCCCTGCCCGGCCGAACCGGTGCCAACTTTTTGGCCCCGGATCCCGCCCCGCCATCTTCGACAAGATGGCGGTATCGGCGGCCGACGTCATTAACCTCGATCTCGAAGACAGCGTCGCCCCTTCCGACAAGGACAGCGCCCGGGCCAACGTGATCAATGCCATCGGCGATATCGATTGGGGCACCAAAACGTTGAGCGTGCGGATCAACGGGCTCGATAGCCCATACTGGTATCGAGATGTGGTCGACCTGCTGGAACAGTCCAGTGATCGGCTTGACCAGATCATGATCCCCAAAGTCGGCAACGCGGCAGACATCTACGCCGTCGATGCGCTGGTCACGGCCATCGAGGCGGCCAAAGGCCGTCACAAGGCCCTGGCCTTCGAGGTCATCATCGAAAGCGCGGCGGGAATCGCCCATGTCGAAGAGATCGCCGCGGCCTCCCCCCGCCTCGCCGCCATGAGCCTCGGCGCAGCTGATTTCGCGGCCTCCATGGGCATGGCCACGACCGGCATCGGGGGTACGCAGGAAAATTACTACATGATGCACGCGGGGCAAAAGCACTGGTCCGACCCCTGGCACTGGGCCCAGGCGGCGATCGTCGCGGCCTGCCGCACCCACGGCGTTTTGCCCGTTGACGGCCCCTTTGGTGACTTCTCCGACGACGATGGCTTTGTTGCGCAGGCGCACCGCTCCGCCACATTGGGCATGGTCGGCAAATGGGCGATCCACCCCAAGCAGGTGGCGCTCGCCAATGACGTCTTCACCCCGTCCGAGGCGGCCGTCACGGAAGCCCGCGAAATCCTGTCGGCCATGGAAGAGGCCAAGGCGAACGGAGAAGGTGCCACCGTCTACAAGGGACGCCTGGTCGACATTGCCTCGATCAAACAGGCCGAAGTCATCGTCAAACAGTCTGAAATGATCGCTGGCGGCTGAACCGTCTTCCGGCTAGGCAACCACCGGCGTTTGGTCAGCCCCGCACGCCCGCACGCGCCCCCCTTGCGCACCATATGCAGCGGGGCGCACGCGGGACGGCGGGCGGGGCGAATTTGCGCAGCAAAGAGCGCCGGACCGCCGAGCTCAATCCGGCCAGACCTTGCGCCCGTCCACGCCGGTCTCTTCGATCAGACCCAACCGCTTGGCTTCAAAGTAATACCCGCGCGCATACCACATCACCGCGGCGTCCATGTCGCCTTGCGACACCAACCATGCCCCGCGCAGATACCGCACCGCGTATTTCAGGTTGGTCTCCGCATCCAGAAGGTCCGAGGGCTGACCGCGAAACCCCATCGACCGCGCCGTTGCCGGCAGGATCTGCATCAAGCCGTAGTACGGCCCGTTCCGCGCCCCGGGACGGTGCGTGCTTTCGCGGATCACAACCCGTTGCACCAACGCAACCGGCACGTCATTTTCCACCGCTGCCGCCACGATCTGCGCCCGCAACTCCGGTGTCTCGTTGGGGTAAAGTGGGACGGCAGGGACGGCCACTTGAGTCTCAGCCTCACGCTGCCCATCGGAACAGGCTGCGACAACCAACATCAGGATCAAAAACACATATCTCATGCCCTGCGCGTACCTCGGAAAACCGGCCCGCGTCACGCCCCAAAACGCGCACCAAACCGTGATTGGGCAAATTCGCGCCGCTTGTGTTTATCTGCATAGCGGATCAATCGGAGACAGCCATGCGCGCGTTCATCCTCGCCGTCCTCCTCGCGGTGCTCAGCCTGCCTGCCTACGCCGAAATGGCGCCGCGCGAAGGCTGGTCCGTCACGCGGGCGACCAAACCTTACGACGCGCTCATCGACGCCGTCAGAACGGCTGCCAAAGCCAACGGGATGGGCGTTGTCACCCAAGCCGGTCCGACCGGCGCCGCCAGAAACCGGGGCGTGACCATTCCCGGCAATCGGGTCATCGGCCTTTTCAACAACCTCTACGCCGTTGATGTCCTGTCCCTCTCAACCGCCGCCATGATCGAAGCGCCGATCCGCATGTACGTCACCGAAAACGCCGACGGTACCGCGACACTGAGCTACAAGACCCCCACGACCGTCTTCACCCCCTATCTGGACGAAGCCGGGCCCGAACTTGCCCGGATCGCGGCCGAACTCGACACGATATTTGCGACCATCGCCGCGACAGCCGCACAATAAGGTTCAAATGCCGGAAACTTCCCGCCGCGGGATTGGTTGAGCGTTCAACTTTTGTTCAGGCTTTGCGACTTTTCTGTGTCACGTCGTTGTTTGGAGTGTGACAGATGGGTTTTGTCGGTACTGCCGAGTTATTGGACTTCGTGAGTTCGCTTGCCGTGCTCGGTTTGCTTGTTGTCGGGTTCAGTGCGCTGGGTCCGAACCTGAAAAACAACCGGCTCAGTCCACTGCTTCAGGGTACGATCTTTGGTCTTGTGGTCATGCTGCAAATGTCGATGCCGTTGAGCCCGACCGAAGGGGTCATCGTCGACATGCGCAACGTGCCCATCGTGCTTGCCGGTGCGTTCCTCGGGCTGCGTGGTTTGGCCGTCTGCCTGTGCCTTGCCGTTGCGACACGGGTCGGATTGGGCGGTGTGGGCAGCCTTGCCGGCGTGGTCGGCATGCTGATCGCAGGCGGTGTGGGCTACGGCTGGTCCCTGCTGGAAGGGCATGTCACCCGACCGACCTGGCTCAAACTCGCGGCCCTGGGCGGTGCGGTCAATCTGCACATGCTGTCGGCGCTCCTGGTCGCGCCGGATATCATGTGGTGGTACTTCCGCGAGGCTGCGCCAACCGTTCTCATCCTGAACCTGATCAGCGTGCCGGTCATCGGCTCCCTGCTGCGGCGCGAAGCAAACCTCGTGACCACCCATGCCCGGCTTGTCGCGTCGGCGCATGTTGACCCGACCACGCGCCTGCTGACGCCGGACGCCTTCGCGTGCGAAGTGGGCCATTTCAATGCCTCTGGGACCGGTTCGCACATCGCCGGCGTTCTTGCCGTGACGGTCAAGAACGCCCGCTGGCTGACGCAAACCTGGGGCGACAGCGCCGTGGATCAGGCTCTGGGCGCTCTGCGCGTGCGGGTTGCCGGGATCTGCGCAGACAGCCGACCGCTCGGCATCGACGCAAGCCGCCGCTTGCTGTTGCCGATCAGCCAGGCCGAGATGCAGGATCTGCGCCCCTTGCGCAAAACGTTGCGGCGTCTTGCGTTCGACACGCCCTTTCTCCTCGACGACGATGTTGAGGCGCCTTTGTCCATCATTTCCGAAAGCTACAGCCTGCGCCATGCCGACAAACCCGCAGTCACCGTTCAGGACGTGCGCCGCGCCGCCACGGCACGGCGGCTGGCACCGGAACAGAAGGCAACGCGCCCGATCCGCTCCGGACCCGAGGATGAGGCCGCGCTGCCCGCAGGGATGACCAATGACACGCTTGGGCGGCTTTTTGATCGGGCAGAGGTGAAGTTGGGCAACGCGGCCTAGGCACGCTCATCTTTGGGGGCGCCGATGACCACATAGGTAGTGATCGCATTCACCTGCGGCTGCGCCCCCAAAAGGTCGGTGTGGAAGGTCTTGTAGCTCGGCAGATCCGCGCACTCGACCCGCAACAGGTACTCGATCGGCCCGGTGATATTGTGACATTCCCGCACCTCGGGCGCGCGTGCCATCGCACGCTCGAACGCCTCCTGGCTCGCTTTGGAGTGGTCGTTCAGCCCGACGCCGATATAGGCGACAAAGCCGGTGCCCAGCTTGGTCCGGTCCAGCACGGCACGGTAGCCCACAATCACCCCTGACCGCTCAAGCTCTTGCACCCGGCGCAGACAGGCCGAGGGCGAAAGCCCCACACGTTCGGCCAAGGCGATGTTGCTCAGCCGTGCGTCACGCGACAGCTCTTGCAATATTCGCTCGTTTATCTGATCCAACTTCACCATTCATTGCGAAACTAGAGCCTTTGCACACAGATTTGCAATCTCTCGCGGCCAGCACGCACGCATATTTCATCCCATGAGTTACGACAGCCTCGCCGCCCTCGCCGTCTTTGCCTTTGCCAGCTCGATCACGCCCGGGCCGAACAACCTCATGTTGATGGCATCGGGCGCCAATTTCGGCTTTCGCCGGTCGATCCCGCATATGCTGGGCATCGGCATCGGCTTTGTGGTGATGGTCATGCTGGTCGGCGCGGGCCTCGCGCAGGTTTTTACCGCCTACCCGGCCAGCCACACGGTGCTCAAGGCGGTGTCGATCCTCTATCTTCTCTACCTCGCGTGGAAAGTAGCCACCGCCGCCCCCACCACCGCACAAGATACCACGGGCACACCGATGACCTTCGTGCAGGCCGCAGCGTTCCAGTGGGTCAACCCCAAGGCCTGGTCGATGGCCCTGACCGCCGTCACCGTCTACAGCCCCGGCACGGGCCTTTGGGCCATCGCCCTCGTCGCGCTGGTTTTTGGCGCAATCAACCTGCCCTCAGTCTCGACCTGGACCCTGTTGGGCCAAGGCATGGCGCGGCTGCTTACCAACCGCGCCCGCCTGCGCGCGTTCAACTGGACCATGGCGGCCCTCCTGATCGCCTCGCTTTACCCGGTGCTTTGACCCACCGGCTTCAGCGGCACGTGGATATCCGTGATCAGATCCGCGGGCGCAGTGTCCTGCGGCGAATTCAAGTACACCTCATAAGGCGGCGCGTCCGCCGGCTCGCGCGCCGACCCCGGCAGCCACTGACCGAAAAGATGATCATAGGCCGCGCCCAACTGCGCATAAGGGCCCGTGACCCGAAGAACCGCGTGCGGCCCGGCCGGGACACTGACCTCGCTCAGGTCCGAGCGCATCGCAAACGCCGCGCCCACCTCGATCCCGGCAAAGCTGCGCAGCGCCTCTGGCGCGACCGTGTTCGGATCGTCGTAGCCGACCGCCACCATGCCGCGCGCCTGCGGCCACAGGTTGTGTGAGGAAAACACAGCAACCACCTGTTCGAACGCGCGCCCGACCTCTTCGTAAGGGCCGGTATGCGCGAGCCCGGCAAGTCGCCGCGCGGGCGCGTCCATCACCTTTACATCATACATGTCGTCGTCTCCTGTTCTGAGAATAAGAGGCGCACGGCCCGGAACCCCGTCCTTGCGAAACGCCACAGGTGTGACGCCAAACACCTCGCGAAAGGCGCGCTCAAAACTCCGGGTGTTGTCATAACCCACCTGCCGCGCGATCCGGTCGAGCGGCAGATCGCTCTGCGCCAGCCAGAACGACGCCCGGTGCACACGCACGCGGCGCACCACATCGGCACAGGTCTCGCCGGTCATGGCGTGAAAGATCCGGTGCCAGTGAAACCGTGACAGCGCCGCCACATCGGCCAACGTGTCCAGCGAAAGATCCCCCGCCGGATTGTCGTGGATATAGCGCAATACGCGCCGCAACCTGTCTTCGTATCGTGCTGTCATCGGTCCGCCCGTTTGCCCTGACCTTGCATGCCACGGGCGCGCGCGACAAATCTTGCTGAGTTGCATCCCCCGCTCACCCCGGCCATATAGCTATGAAACAAGGACGGGGCGCAGCCGTGACGCAATATCTGGAATTCGAAAAGCCGCTGGCCGAGATCGAGGGCAAGGCAGAAGAGCTGCGGGCGCTCGCGCGCCAGAACGAAGAGATGGATGTCGCCGACGAGGCCTCCGCCCTCGACGCCAAGGCCGCCACCCTGCTCGAAGAGCTTTATGCCGATCTGACGCCCTGGCGGAAATGCCAGATTGCGCGGCACCCCGACCGGCCCCATTGCATCGATTACATCAACGACCTCTTCACCGATTACACCCCCCTGGCGGGGGATCGGAACTTTGCCGATGATCACGCGGTGATGGGCGGGCTCGCCCGTTTCGACGACCAGCCTGTGATGGTGATGGGCCACGAAAAGGGCAACGACACCAAAAGCCGGATCGAGCGCAACTTTGGCATGGCCCGGCCCGAAGGGTACCGCAAGGCGATCCGCCTGATGGACATGGCGCACCGGTTTGGCCTGCCGGTGATCACGCTGGTCGACACGCCCGGCGCCTATCCCGGCAAGGGCGCAGAGGAGCGCGGCCAGTCCGAAGCCATCGCACGCTCGACGGAAAAGTGCCTGCAGATCGGTGTGCCGCTGATCTCGGTCGTGATCGGTGAGGGGGGCTCGGGCGGGGCCGTGGCCTTTGCCACCGCGAACCGTGTCGCGATGCTCGAACATTCGGTCTATTCGGTCATCAGCCCCGAAGGCTGCGCCTCGATCCTGTGGAAAGATGCGGAAAAGATGCGCGAGGCCGCCGAAGCGCTGCGCCTGACGGCGCAGGATCTCAAGCAGCTTGGCGTCATCGACCGGATCATCAGCGAGGGGATGGGCGGCGCGCACCGCCACCGGGAGGCCACGTTGGCCTCGGTCGGCAACGCGATCGGCGCAATGCTCGACGAACTTTCGGGCCAAAGCCCGGCGGACCTGATCGCCGACCGGCGCGAGAAATTCCTGTCACTGGGTCAAACCGGCCTCGCGGCCTGACGGCACCGTTAAAAAAGCCGCTCTCCCCCCGCAAGGGCCAGCGGTTCGTCCACCTCCGCCGGCAGCAGGCGCCCCTGGATTTCGACTTCGATCAACGCGCCGGTGCCACCGGGTGCATGATCGGCGCGAATTTTGCCGCCGCGCGCACGCACGAGGCGCCGCACCCCCAGCAAGCCGAACCCGCTTTTCTCGCTTGATCCTTCCTCGCGCAGGAAGGCCAGCGCTGGATCGTCAAACCCTTTGCCATTGTCGGCCACGGTGATCAGAATGCGTGCCTCACTGGCTTCTGTCACGTTGATGTGCAGCGCAATCTCCTCGAGCCCGGCATATTTGATGGCGTTGTCCACAAGGTTGCGCACGATGATCTGTACCGCCGTTGCGTCAGCCTCCACCACACAGTCGGGCACCGTCACCTGATGCTGCCGTGCGGGATCGAGGGTCGCCAGAATGTTGTCGCACATTGTGCGAAACGCGAACGGTGTTGGCCGCATTTCCGTGCGCACCGCGGTTGTTTGTTGCAAGACGTCCGACACAAGGTCCAACGCCCCTTCGGCAATGTCCTCGATCATTTGCAGCAGCTCCAGCTTGCCATCGCCCATGTCAACAAATCCGTCGCGCACCATGTCGGTCAGCGTCTTGACGTTTGCGATGGGGCTGCGCAGGTCATGCGCGGCAAAGCGAACAAAATCCTCCATCTCGTCGCTCATGGCGGCGGTCATGGCTTGCGCTTGCTGAAGCCGCTTTTCGATCGTGATGTCCTGCGTGATCCCAACATAATGCGTCAGCAGGCCCGTCACGTCACGCTGAGGTGTAAGCCGGGTCAGAAACCACATGTTCTCGTCCCCGACGGCAAAGGGAATTTCGTAAGAGGCTTCCGCGCCTGTCTGCCAGGCCGCGAATTGCCGTTCGTAGGCCACATGGGCCGCGCGGCCGGGAAAGATCTCCGTCGCCTTCTTGCCAATGACGTCACTGGGCGCGCAAAACAAGCGCCGACACCCTGCCGCGTTCATGAACGCATAGACCACATCGCCCGCCGCATCCTCTGTCAGGACAAAGACGGGCGACCCAATCGCGTTATAAATCGAAAAGTCGGGCAGCATGAACAGGATTCCCCATAACGTCCGGATGATAACGCGGGGGATATTGCCAAATCGTTGAGGTCAGCTGGCCAGCATCCGCAACCCCTGCGTCACGTCCGACCGGACGGCGATCCGCAGCCCCGGCTCGTCGCCCGCGCGCAGCGCCGCGATGATCAGCCGGTGGTATTGCGGCGGTTCGGTCCGGCGCAAACGCCCGTAGAGGGCCCGCATCGTTGGCCCCATCTGCAGCCACACCGTCTCGGTCATGGCCAGCATCGCCGGTGCTTGGGCGCGCAGATACAGCGTGCGGTGAAATTCGAGGTTGGTGCGGATATAGCTCACCGCATCGCGGTGCGCGACCGCTTCGGCGACGGCGGTGTTGATCGTCTGCAACCGCTCGATCAGCGCCAAATGAGCCCGTGGCAGGGCCCGCGTCGCCAACTCGACCTCGATCAGGGCCCGCAAGGCGGCCAGTTCCTCGATCCGTTCATTCGACAGCTCGGGCGTGGACACACGCCCCGACTGTGACAGGGTCAGCGCGCCCTCGGCCACCAACCGGCGCACCGCCTCGCGCGCAGGTGTCATCGACACATCGTACTGCTTTCCGATCCCCCGCAGGGTCAGGGCCTGACCGGGCGCCATGTCGCCGTGCATGATGCGCGTGCGCAATCGGCGGTAGACCCGGTCATGGGCGGCGGAGGCGGTGTCGCGGGCGGGTGCTGCAGTGCTCATGGAGGTTTGTGATCACAAAGCTCGGGGGTGGTCAATCACCAAAGCTGTAGCGGTGCAGCTGCGCGCCATGCGCCCGCAACCACCGACGTGCATCCGTATAGGGCCCGTGGATCCGCTCCACCTCTGCCCAGAACTGCGGGCCATGGTTCATCTGCGCCAGATGCGCGACCTCATGCGCCGCCACGTAATCGAGTACCGCAGGCGGTGCGAGGATCAGCCGCCAGGAATACATCAGCCGCCCCGCCGACGAACACGACCCCCAGCGCGAGCGCGGATCGCGCAGGCTGATACCGGTATAGGCGTGCCCCAACCGCCCGGCATAATGATCAGAGGCCGCCGCCAGCACATCCCGCGCCCGCGCCTTGAGGTATCCGGCAACGCGCCGCCCCATTGCATCGCCTACGCCCGGCACCAACAGCTGATCCCCCACCTGCCGCACGGACCGGCCCGTGCCCGCGGTCAGCGTCACCTGCTGCCCCGCGATGGGCAGCACGGCACCCGGCACCATCTCGACCGTTGCCTGCCGACCCGACAGATGCTTGCGTATCCACCGCTCCTTTTGCGCGGCAAAGGCCAGCGCCTCCCCCTCGGGCACATGGCGCGGCAGGGTCACCGTGACCCGCCCGTCGACCTGCGACACGCGCAAGGTGATGCGCCGCGCCCGCGCCGAGGGGCGCAGGATCAGGGGGATATCGGGATCGCCTTGAAGAACGTGGCTGCTCATCCCATCTCTCACCCGCTGCCTAAGCCTTTGACTCCACCTTTCGCTTATGGCACTTGCCCAGAATCGTCGCAATATCACCGCGACCAAACGGGGCGTTTCGCCCCGCCACCCGACGCAAAAGGATGATCCATGCCCAAGGAAGAATGGGGAACAAAACGCCTCTGCCCCACCACCGGCAAGCGCTTTTACGACATGAACCGCTCGCCCATCGTGAGCCCCTATACAGGTGATGTCGTCGAGCTGGACAGCTCCAAGACCCGCATGATTGCCGCAGATGCCGCAGATGCCGCCACGACCAAGGCCAAGGTCGCCACAGCCGCCGCCGAAGGCGAAGAGCAGGTGATCGACGAAGAGGATGTTGAGGTCGAACTGGACGACGATCTGCTGGACGATGACGAGGACGAAGATAGCGTCCCGCTCGAGGAACTGGCCGACGTCGCCGCCGAAGACGACGAGACCTGAGACAGACCGTCGGGCGGGATCGTTTTGCACTTGATCCCGCTCGGCAAAGCGCCTAATCAGCGGCGCACGGCCAAGCATGGCCACCAAGGATGGGGCATTAGCTCAGCTGGGAGAGCGCCTGCATGGCATGCAGGAGGTCAGCGGTTCGATCCCGCTATGCTCCACCATCCCACCCGCACCGCACCCGAAAATTGCCCGCCACGGGCAGAGCGCTCAGTCGCGCGCTGACGCGTATCCGCACCAAATCTCCCGCAATCCGCCAAATTCCCGCCCCAATGGGCGGGCACTCTGTCCCTCATAAAGCACCACAACATGTGATCGGGACAGACCATGACAGACAACAAACCCGCCCTCATCTGGGCCTTTTTCTTTGGGGGCATCATCATCGTCTTTACCCCCTTCATCGGCATCGTCTTTGCCTACATGTGGAAGGGCAAGGCCGACGCCGCCACCCGCGCCGCATTCGAAAAGCAGATCAAAGTATTCTGGCGCTGCGCACAAGCCTGGCTGGTCGCGGTGGTTCTGATGGGCGTCGCCCTTGTCATGGACGACACACCCGTGGGCTCGGGCATCCCGCTCATGTTCTCCATCGGGATTCTGGTGGGCGTCGTGGGCCAGTTCTGGTTCTACGGCCGCTCCGCCTTTGGACTCGCAAAAAGCCTGCGTGGTGGCCAGCCGAAGATGGCGACCGCCTGAGACGACAAAGGCGGGGCAAGCGCCCCGCCTTGATCATCTTAGCGACGTGGTCGTGCAGCGATCATCGCCAAGGTATGGCTCGCACGGGCCTCCGGCGGTCCTCCGCACGTTCGCAGGGCAAAGCCCCGACTAGCCTTTGCCCTTCCACGGCACCAGCAGGCGCTCGGCCCAGCGCATCAGCATGTCGATGCCAAAGCCGATGATACCGATCAGAATGATGCCCATGATCACGATATCGGTGTTCTGAAACTTGGACGCCACCATGATCATCATGCCGGCCCCTTGCTCGGCCGCGACCAGCTCGGCGGCGACGACCGTGCCCCAACAGACCCCCATCGCCACGCGCGCGCCGGTAAAGATCTCCGGCAGCGAGTTGGGCACAATCACATGCCGCATGATCTGCGCCTTGGACGCCCCCAGCGAATAGGCGGCATGCACCTTGGAAATCTTGACCCCAGACACGCCCGAGCGCGCCGCAATCGCCATGATCCAGAGTGCTGCCAGGAACAGCAGGATGATCTTGCCCGTCTCGCCAATCCCGGCCCAGATGATCACCAGCGGGATCAACGCCAGCGGCGGGACCGGCCGCATGAACTCCACGATCGGGTCAAACCAGCCGCGGAACCAGTTCGACAGCCCCATCGCATAGCCCAGCGGAATGCCGACCAACGCGCCGAAGAAGAAGCCGACGACAACCCGGAACAGCGAGTAGCCCAGATGCTCCCACAGGGTCGAGCCGCGAAAGCCCTCGCTCGCAATCTCGCCGATGCGCACAACGACCGCCTCGGGTGAGGGCAGCCAGATCGGCTCCATCTGCCAGCCTTTGGCGGGGGTGATGTTGGGCGTGCCCTTGTCGGAAATCGTCACCGTGCCAAAGCCCACATTGACGCTGTCGCCGGGTTCCACCGCGGTGCCGTTGATGGCGGTGACCACGGCGCCCGCATCGCGGCCCAGCTCATCATTTCGGTCCACCCGCAACAGTCCCGACCGCCACATGCCAATGGCGACGCTGTCGTCTTTGGCCCAACCGTCGCCGGGGACGACCTCGGGCGCGTCCGTTTCAACGTCGATGGGGTGCACGACAACCGTCACCGTCGCCGTGTCGCTGTCCCCATCCGTCGTCGCGGTGTATTCGAACGTGCCCGTCCCTTGAAACGGGCCGGGCGCATGCAGGAAACTCGGCAAAAGCGACGAGCCGGTGAACATCCCCCACAACAGAAAGATCGTCAGAACCGAAATGATGCTCGCCGCCCGGTTCGGCGTCACAGCACTCTCGTCGCCGAACGTCACCGTCTTGAGCGAGCCGTAATCGGAAATCGCCGTGCGCTGCGCAATCTTGGTCACGAGGAAGAATGCGACCACGAAGATCGCCACATAAATCAGAAAGGGGATCATTCTGCTGCCTCCGAGCGGCCCATAATCTCTTCTTCCATGTCCCAGATCATGCCGAGGATCTCCTCGCGCTTGATGTTGAAATCAGGGTGTTTTTTGACCTCGCGCAGGTCCTGGCCCACGCCCAGCTCGGCAAAGGGCAGCCGGTATTCGGTGTGGATGCGCCCCGGACGGGGCGCCATCACCAGCAGCCGTTCGCCCAGCAGCAGCGCCTCTTCGACCGAGTGGGTGATCAGGATGATCGTCTTGCCCGTCTCTTTCCACAGCTTCAGCACGAGGCTTTGCATCTTTTCACGGGTCAGCGCGTCGAGCGCGCCCAGCGGTTCGTCCATCAGGATCACGTCGGGATCATTGGCGAGGCACCGGGCCAGCGCCACACGCTGCTGCATGCCGCCCGACAGCTCGTAGACCGCCTTTTCCTTGAAGTCCTGCAGGCCCACCACATTCAGAAGGTGATCGACGACCTCGCGCTTTTCGGCGCTCGGCATCCCCTTCATCGACGGTCCGAATCCGACGTTTTCGCGCACGCTCATCCATTCGAACAATGCACCCTGCTGGAACACCATGCCGCGTTCGGCATCTGGCCCGTGCACCTCGTGCCCGTTCAACACCAGCTTGCCCTCGGTGGGGGCCAGAAAGCCCGCCACGATGTTAAGCAATGTCGTCTTGCCGCAGCCCGAAGGCCCCAGCACGCTCATCAATTCGCCGGCCTTGAGATCAAGCGTCACATCCTGCAACGCCTGAACGTGCCCGCCATTCGGCAGGTCGAACCGCATCGACAGGTTTTCAATGGAAAGTCCCGAAGTCATGAATACCTCCTTGGCGCAATGCAGGAGGGGTCGGCGGGATCGCGTTTGGTGCGCCCTGTGGTGTCCGCCCGGCCCCGTCGGGCGACGCAGTGTGCCACCCCCGATCGGAAGGTGACCCGCGCGCACGTCCGGGCGCGCGCGGGTCGTCTTGCCTTAGTTGATCGACGACAGCGGGCCGGTGTTGACCGTACCCTCGTAGCTGTCGAGCGCGCTGTCGATGGAGCCTGCGTTCACGAACACGTCGGCGACGCCTTTCATGAATGCCGGGGCCGTACCACCGAGCCATGCTTCACCCAGCTGCTCTTCGACCGTGGGGAACTTGAACGTGGCCAGCGTCGCAGCTGTCGCATCCTCGTCCATACCGGCGTCCTTGGCGATCACGGGCAGCATCTTGGCGTGGTTCGCCTCGTCCGCCCACATCGCGTTGGCCTCGGCCGTCACGGCCAGGAATTGGCTCAGCAGCTCGCCTTCTTCGGCGATGAAGTTTGCAGGCGCCGTGGTGGCGTCAAACACCAGAATGCCCAGCTCTTCCTTCTCCGCGCCGGTCAGCAGGACGTTGCCCGACTCTTTCATGCGGCGCAGTGCACCACCCCAGCCGCACGCCATGTCGACGGCGCCTTGCGCCAGTGCCGCAGCACCTTCGGCGGGCGCCATGTCCACGACGTCAAGCGACGCCAGATCCACGCCAAAGTGGTTCATCTGGCTCAGGAAACCGTAATGCGCCGCGGTGCCCAGCGGCACGGCAACCTTCTTGCCCGCGAGCTCATCGGCGGACTCTTTGTCGATCTCGAGGCTCGAGGCCACCACACAGTTGTCGTTCTCGGAATAGGACACGGCCACATCCACGATCTGGATGTCCTGACCTGCGGAGGCTGCAACCACGAAGGGCGGCACACCCTGGCTGACCGAGATCTGAACGTCGCCCGACGCCATCGCCGCCGACATCGCGGTGCCGGTGTCGAAGCTCACCCAGTTGATCTTGGTGCCGCCCATGGCCTCTTCGTACATGCCTGTTTCTTTGGCGAACTGGAACGGCATGGGCCACTCGAGGAAGTAGGCGACGGTGATCTCACCACCGTGGCCTGCTGCCACCGCACCTTGCGCGCCAGCCAGCATAGCCGTTGCCGCAACCGCACCCATAAGCTTGGTTTTAAAAGTCATCTTTATACTCCCGTGTTTTCGCGCACCGGTGGGGTGCGCATCGATCTTGGCGGGCGGTATCCCGCCTCTTTCAGGCCGTGTTTTCACGGCGCTCGCGTGATCCGAGCCGATAATGACGCTCGTTTCAACGCCAAAACGCGTGTGATGGCTCAATTTGGCGGTGCCAATGCAGACATGAAGTTTCGCCAAATCCAGCGCAGATGCCTGAAAAACAGGACATTTCGGTCCGTTTTTGCTATGCTCCGGGTCAGAGGCACGTGCATCTGGCTTTACCTACAGGGCAAAACTGGCCCTACTTCCATGACCAGATTCTAGGCGATTGTGTGCCGCAGCGCTGACGTGCGGCCCTGAATTCATGGGCCGGCGCGTATCCTTATGAAAGGTCAGGACAATGATGGACGGGACGTTCAACGAAAACGATATCAGCCGCGTGATCGAGGCTGACCGCGCCAATGTCTGGCACCATCTGATCCAGCACCAGCCGTTTTTTACCGGTGCCGACCCCAAGATCATCGTCGAGGGCAAGGGCCTGCGCGTCTGGGACCAGAAGGGCATCGAACATATCGACGCCGTGTCCGGCGGCGTCTGGACCGTGAACGTGGGCTACGGCCGCGAGAGTATGGGCGACGCCGTGCGCGACGCCATCGTCAAAATGAATTTCTTTGGCGGCACGGTGGGCTCGATCCCCGGCGCGCTCTTTGCCGAAAAACTCCTGACCAAGATGCCCGGCCTTGACCGTGTGTACTATGCCAACTCGGGATCCGAGGCGAACGAGAAAGCCTTCAAGATGGTGCGTCAGATCGCGCACAAGCGCTATGGCGGCAAGAAGCACAAGATCCTCTACCGCGACCGCGACTACCACGGCACCACCATCGCGTGCCTGAGTGCAGGTGGGCAGGACGAACGCAACGCACAGTACGGTCCCTATACACCCGGCTTTGTCCGCGTCCCGCACTGCCTCGAATACCGCAAGCACGAACAGGACGGCGCGCCGGTTGAAAACTACGGTGAATGGGCGGCCGACCAGATCGAGGCGGTCATCCTGCGCGAGGGTCCCGACACCGTCGGCGCGCTCTGCCTTGAACCCGTCACCGCGGGCGGCGGCGTCATCGTCCCACCCGAGGGCTATTGGCCCCGCGTGCAGGAAATCTGCAAAAAGTACGACATCCTGCTGCACATCGATGAGGTTGTCTGCGGCGTGGGCCGTACCGGCACATGGTTCGGCTATCAGCATTACGGCATCCAGCCCGACATGGTGACCATGGCCAAGGGCGTCGCCTCGGGCTACGCTGCCATCTCGTGCCTTGCGACCACGAACGAAGTCTTCGACATGTTCAAGGACGACATGTCAGACCCAATGAACTATTTCCGCGACATTTCCACCTTTGGCGGCTGTACGGCCGGCCCGGCGGCGGCGCTCGAAAACATGCGGATCATCGAGGATGAGGACCTGCTGGGCAACACCGTGGCCATGGGCGACTATATGCTGGGCAAACTCGCAGAGCTGAAGGACAAGCACGCAGTGATCGGTGACGTCCGTGGCAAAGGTCTGTTCCTCGGCGCGGAGCTTGTCGCCGACCGCGACACCCGCGACCCCGCGCCCGAGGCGCAGGTACAAGCGGTGGTCAAGGATTGCATGGCCCAAGCGGTCGTGATCGGTGCCACCAACCGCTCGCTCCCGGGCAAGAACAACACGCTGTGCTTTTCGCCCGCGCTTATCGCGACCAAGGACGACATCAACCAGATCATCGATGCCGTCGACGGCGCCCTGACCCGCGTGTTCGGATAACGCTTGATGTATCGCTCGGCGATGTTGCGGGGTCAGAGCGGTCAAATGTGAAGAGCGGCGCTGATCCCGGGGGGCTCGCGGGCGAATTGCGGCCACGTTTCGTGCAAAGGCGTGGCCCGCACAGATCGCGTGGTTATGCGAAGTTGTCTTTGCCGGGCCAGACTTGAGTGACCCCACAGGTCATGACACCCGAAGCCATGTCATCATGCCGCTGGCCGCGTGCTCGAGCATATGGCAATGCAGCAGCCACTTGCCGGGGTTGTCGGCAACAAAGGCGATCTCGACCGTCTCGCCACGGTTCATGAGGATAGTGTCACGCAACGGGCCGGCGGCGCCGCTTGGGCCGATCTGCCGGAAGTGGTGCCCATGAAGGTGCATCCCGTGCGACCACGCCGTGTCGTTGGTCATGGTGATGCGAACGGTTTGTCCCAGCCGTGCCTCGATCAGCGGCGCGTCATCCATGTCGGCCATGCCGTTGAAGGCCCAGACCTTGCCCGCCGCGGCTAGGTCGCGCGTGTCCGTCATGCGGCCATCCATCAACGCGCCGCGCATACCGCCCATGGCGCCGCCCTCCATACGCAGGGTCGCCCGTGCGGCGGTTTCCAGCGATCCCAGCGCCGGGACCGGATTGGGCGGCAAGGCCGCGGGTGGGTCCGGACGGACCTGTCGCGCGGCGCCCACGACCGGAAAGGCGGCAATCGCAAAACCCCCATCTCGTTCAAAGCTCACCAGCAAGGCATCCTCGCCCGCGTCAGCAACCACGTCGACGATCAGGTCAGCCCGTTGCGCGGGCGCGAGCGTGAGATCCGCCAGCGGCAGCGGCGTCTCGAGCGGCATACCGTCGAGGGCGACGACCCACCCTTCCAGCCCACGCGCACCCAAGGAAAAGATCCGCGCATTCGCCGTGTTCACAAGTCGCAGTCGCATGCGAGACAGCCGCGGCACTGCGCGCGACCAGGCACCCTCTCCGTTCACGGTGATCCAATTGCCGATCCGACCCGCGTGCGACCAGTCGTGCAGATGGCCAAACCCTTCGGCAATCTGCGCATCGTCCGTCAGCCGCCAGTCATCGAGCAAAAGCACCTCGTCCAGATCGACCTTCGGAGCACCTTCCGCCTCGTCGACGATCAGCGCGCCATAAAGGCCGCGCGCCATCTGCTCGTATGTGCGGTCATGCGGATGGTACCAATAGGTGCCTGCATCGGGCAGGGCAAAATCGTACAGGAACTCGTCCCCCGGTGCGACGGCCGGTTGGGTCATGCCCGCCACCCCGTCCATGCTGTTTTCGATCCGGATGCCGTGCCAGTGAACGGACGAGGCCTGCGGAAGATCGTTTTGGAACAGCCGTATCATCCGCTCTCCCTGCCGGGCGCGCAGCACCGGACCGGGCACGCTGCCGCCGTAACCCCAGATCGCCGTTTCCGGATAATCGGCGGGTGCGAGGCGTGCGACACCTGCGCGAGCTTGGAGAACGGGTGCGGTCTGGGAACGTGTGACGGTCGGCAAGGTCGCAGCGGCGGCGGCACCCAAGGCGGCGTGATGGAATTGCCTGCGGGTCAATCGTGTCATGAAACATCTCCGACTGTCTGATGCGCCGCTGTGACGGCTGGCGCATGGAAAAAGGCCTGTTCGCCTGCGACACTGCCCGGCGGCGACGTCACCGTGGTCACCGTTGCCGTCGTAACAAGGATAACCGTCACCAATGCCGCTTCAATGCCGATGGATCGGCGCAGGCGCGCACCCGCGCCCGGCGTAGACGCCAGAAGGGCGGGTGTCAGCGTCAATTTGTTTACAGCGGCCAGAGCGAGCACCCCGGCAAAGACGACAATCTTGACCGCGAACATTTGGCCATACGGGCTGGACAAGGCGGACGGGGTCGCCGCGCCATGGAGCGCCAGCGTGATCCCGCCTGCCAGTACAAGCAGCCCGACGGCCCAAAGCGCACGGGCGCCGAACTCTTGCGCCAACGCCCCGGCCCGCGCTGGCGGTTCGGACCGCGCGGCCCGGGCAAGGGGCGCAAAGGCACCGACCCAAAACGCAAGACAGATGATGTGCAGTATCACCAGCGGGCCAAGGATCATCTGCGGCTCACTCAGCGCATGACCGCGCAGCGCGAATGAGCCGGACGCAAGGCACGCGCCGAGTAAGCCGAGGATGTGTCCCGCACGCACACGCCAAAGCACGCCGAGAATGAGCCCAAGCCCGATCAGCCGCAGGGTCGCACTGATCCCCAGCGGGCTTTCCACGACAACTTGCAGGATCATGGGATCGACCGCGCCAGCCCATGTGCCGCCCATGAGAAAGCTGGCCTGCACCGGCACCCGCAATGCGGTAAAAACGGCGGCGGTGAGGGCCGACAAGGCGGCGGTCAAACGCAAGACATCCCGGCCCTGCGGGCTGGTTTCGCGCAATATGACAAGGACCAGCACGCTACCAACGGCGCTGAGCGTCGCCGCATAGGCGCATGCCTTCACAGCGATCGACAGCCACGTGATGGCGTCGGCAGAGGCAAGCGTGGCCAGCAACTGCCGTCACTCCGTCAGTGCAAAGGAAAAGCGGCCCTGCATGGCGTGGCCATCCGACGCAAGCCCGCGCCATTCGACCGTGTAATCGCCCGGTGCGAGCGGCCCGGGTTGGGCTTGGAATTCAAGTGATGGTTCGAACCCAGTGCCGCGCTGTATCGGCATTTCGGCGCCATCGGAATCCACCAATCGCACCATGGTGATCCGCATTGGGTCGTCGAACACCATGCGGATCACCTCGGGCGTCTTGGACAGGTGCGCGCCGTCGACAGGCGTGGTCCCTTCCTTTTTGGAATGGGCGAGCGCGGGGGCGCTGAACGATATGGCAAGGGCCGCTGCTGCGATCAGGTGTTTCATAGGATCTCTCGTCTCACGTTTTGGCGCCTCTTTTGTCCGCCGGGGCCTCGCGGTTGTTCTGGTGGCACCGTTTTGGCACCGGCATAGCAATGGGCCAGCATTTGTCCGTATGGCCCGGTGTTAGGACAGGCGTTACGTCTTCCACCCACTGGAAGGTAAACACCAAAATGCAGAGCCATCCAGTGGCTCGACACGGTCACTGTCTGTATCTCTTGGGTCAACGCCTGCACGTGGCGGCGATACCGCTCTTATATTACGCGTTTCGGCGATTGCGACGAAGCGGTTGCATCAACCCGCGCACCGGCCCTGCGCCGACGGGCGATTTCGCGATACAGGGCCTCTCTCGACACCGCCAATTCATGCGCCACATCTTGCCACTGCCCCTTGGGCGGCAACGCACCGTTGTGATCGACCCAGGCGTCCAGGCGTTCTCCGACCGTCTTCAATCCCCTGATCTCGGCCAGAAGGCGCGTTGTTTGCACTGTCCGCGCCAGGCGCGCGGCCCAGGCATGCGACATCGCGTGATCGGACTGCAGCCTTTCCATCAAACGGTCCACGCGGATCCTGCGAAGACGTGTCGGCTCTACAGCTCTGGCATCGCAGTGATAGGCATCGGCGTAAATTGACGCTTCCGCGAGAATGTCACCGCGTCGTGCACGTTGAAAACACATCACCTGCCCGTGGACTTGCAGTCTTTCGAGGTGGACTGCACCGCAAAGGATAACGTGAACAAATTGCACAGGGTCACCGGCATGAAACAGGTACGTGCCAGCGTCTGCCTGCCCGGTTTCACTGTCTTCGAAGAGTGCGTTCAGATATTCATCCATCACATGATAGTAATCATGTTGTTGATGCGCTGGCTATGACACACCCGGGGAAACAGGAGCAGAATATGCGGAAACTCATCCTTCTCGTCGGGTTATTGATGGCGGCGAGCGATCCGAGCCATGCCGAAGAGGCGCACAGACCATATTCGGGTCTGGAAGTCCGTGAGATTGCGACGCTTTCCCAAAGCGATATCGATGACCTCGAAGCCGGGCGCGGATGGGGCTTTGCATTGGCTGCCGAATTGAACGGGCATCCTGGCCCGGCACATGTCCTGGATCTGGCCGACGCACTGGGCCTGACGGCCGACCAGATCGCGCGCGTCGAACGCATATTCGAGGACATGCAGGACGACGCGATGGAGCGAGGCGTGGCCTTCATTGCGGCCGAACGCGCGCTCGATACCGCGTTCTCTCAGGGCGGGCTCGGCGCTGCGGAACTGGCGGCGTTGGTGGAGGCAGCAGGCCAGGCCCGCAGCGCCCTGCGCTATGTACATTTGTCGCGGCACCTTGAGACGGTCGAGATCCTGACCGCAGACCAGATCGCAGCGTATAATATCTTGCGCGGATACACTGCCGACCCGTGCCAGAACGTCCCAGAGGGCCACAATGCGGACATGTGGCGCCGCCATAACGGCTGTGAAGGTTAGGCGGCTTCAAAACCGCTGACGCCGTGCTCGCGTGATTGCCCCCCGATATGAGGCCATAACGCAGAGCCTGAACCGCCTCGCACAGGTCGCCCCTTGCCCGACGTCCGGTCGGCACCGGGGGGCGCCCCAGTAATGGAACGCCCCCCGCGGTTTTCATTGTCGTTGCTGCGCAGAGATCAGTGGATCACCGCATCGTCGGGCCGGGGTCGGTTCGAGCCAGAGACGCGGTCGCCGATCAGCAGCCCCTCCGGTCCTGTTGACACGTGGACGGTCTCCCCGTCTCCGATATCACCCGCCAGCAACATCTCTGCCAACGGGTTCTGCAGCGCCGACTGGATCACACGTTTCAAGGGCCGGGCCCCGAACACCGGATCATAGCCTTCATCCGCGAGCCATGTCCGCGCGCCTTCATCCAGCTCGAGCGTGATTTTCCGCGCGGCCAGACGGCGCAACAGACGGGCCAACTGGATCTCGACGATGCCGTCCATATCCGCGCGCGCCAGCCGGTCAAAGATGATCGTCTCGTCCAGCCGGTTCAGGAACTCGGGCCGGAAATGCGCCCGCACCGCGTCCATCACGTCGCGCCGCGCATCCGCCGCGTCCGCCCCGTCCGGTAGTTGCGACAGCGCCTGTGCGCCCAGATTCGACGTCAGAATGATCAACGTCTGCTTGAAATCCACAGTGCGCCCCTGCCCATCGGTCAGCACCCCGTCGTCGAGCACCTGCAACAGCACGTTGAAGACATCCGGGTGCGCCTTTTCGACCTCATCGAACAGCACGACCTGATAGGGCCTGCGCCGGACCGCTTCGGTCAGCACACCGCCCTCATCATAGCCCACATAGCCGGGGGGCGCGCCGATCAGGCGGGCCACCGCGTGTTTCTCCATGAACTCGGACATGTCGATGCGGACCATCGCGCTGTCATCATCAAAGAGGAACTCGGCCACCGCCTTGGTCAGCTCGGTCTTGCCCACACCGGTCGGCCCCAGAAACAGGAACGAGCCCAAAGGCCGGTTCTCGTCATTCAGGCCCGCCCGCGCGCGGCGCACGGCATTGGCCACGGCCCGCACGGCGCTGTGCTGCCCGATGACGCGGGCATGCAGCTGATCTTCCATGCGCAACAGCTTGTCCCGCTCGCCTTCCAGCATCTTGGACGTCGGAATGCCGGTCCAGCGTTCGACCACGCCCGCGATCTGTTCGGGGCGCACCGCCTCTTCGACCATCACGTCGTTTTCCGCGGCTTCCGCCTCGGATAGCCGTTTTTCCAGCTGCGGGATCACGCCATAGGACAGCTCGCCCGCTTTGGCGAGGTTGCCCTCGCGCTTGGCGATGTCGAGGGCGGCCCGGGCTTGATCCAGCTGTTCCTTGATGTCACGGGCCGAGGCCAGCTTGTCCCGCTCCGCCTGCCAGCGGGCGGTCAACTCTGCCGACTGCTCCTGCAAGTCGGCCAGGTCCTTCTCCAACGTCTCAAGCCGATCTTTGGAGGCTTGATCATCCTCGAGCTTCAGCGCCTCCACCTCGATCTGCATCTGCAGTATCTGACGGTCGAGGGCGTCCAGTTCCTCGGGTTTGGAATCCACCTCCATCCGCAGACGGCTGGCGGCCTCATCGATGAGGTCGATGGCCTTGTCCGGCAAAAAGCGGTCAGTGATGTAGCGATGCGACAGGGTCGCCGCCGTCACCAGCGCGCTGTCGGAAATGCGCACGCCATGGTGCAATTCGTATTTTTCCTTGATGCCGCGCAAGATGCTGACCGTATCCTCGACCGTCGGTTCGACAATCATCACCGGCTGGAATCGGCGGGCGAGTGCCGCATCCTTTTCCACATACTTGCGGTATTCATCGAGGGTCGTGGCACCGACGCAGTGCAGCTCCCCCCGCGCGAGCGCGGGCTTGATCAGGTTTGCCGCGTCCATCGCGCCATCGGTTTTGCCCGCGCCGACCAGCGTGTGCATCTCATCGATGAACAGGATCACCTCGCCCGCGGCTTCGGTCACCTCGGTCAGCACGGCTTTCAGCCGCTCTTCGAACTCACCGCGATACTTGGCCCCGGCGATCAGCGCGCCCATGTCCAGCGCAAGCAGCCGTTTGTTGCGCAGGCTTTCGGGCACGTCGCCGTCGATGATGCGCAGGGCGAGCCCTTCGGCAATCGCCGTCTTGCCCACGCCCGGCTCACCGATCAGCACCGGATTGTTCTTGGTCCGACGGCTCAGCACTTGCATCGCGCGGCGGATTTCCTCGTCCCGGCCAATGATCGGGTCGATCTTGCCCGCCTCGGCACGTTCGGTCAGGTCCATCGCGTATTTCTTGAGCGCGTCATAGCCATCCTCGGCGCTGGCACTGTCGGCGGTGCGTCCCTTGCGGATGTCATTGATCGCGGAATTGAGCGCTTGCGGGCTGACCTTGCCCGCCTCCAGCGCATCCTTGGCGCCGGATTTGACCATGCCAAGCGCCATCAGAATGCGCTCCACCGGGACAAAGCTATCGCCGGCCTTTTGTGCCAGTGTCTCGGCCTCTGCCAGCACCTTGCCGGTCGCCTGATCGAGATAGGTTTGACCAGCGTCACCGGTCACCTGGGGCTGTTTGGCCAGGCCTTGCTCAAGATGCGTCATCACCCGGCCCGGATCACCTCCGGCGCGCGAGATCAGGTTGGCCGCGAGGCCCTGATCATCATCCAGCAATGCTTTGAGCAGATGTTCGGGCAAAAGCCGCTGATGGCTTTCGCGTGTGGCGATCGTTTGCGCGGCCTGAACAAACCCGCGCGACCGCTCCGTGAACTTCGACAAGTCCATGGGTCTCTCCTTTGTCTAGCGCCCATGTCACCGCGCCCTCTCGGAGGCACGCAGGCGGTTGGGCCTACAGGGATATAGATGGGGGCTTTGATGCGTGGAACAAGAGTGGCCGCGGTGCGAAAAACGCGTGCGCGCGTGCGGCGGATTTATGGGAGCCTGACACACAAACGCGTTGTCATTTTCGTTGATGAATCAACGGATTATGGCAATTTTTTGCCGATGTCGCAGTCTTTGCCGTACGGCAGCCCTGGTGGAGAAAACACTGCTTAAACAGATACTTACGCCGAAACGCACCATACGCACCCGGATAAACAAACGCGGCTGTGACGTTGTGTGAGGTCCATTCCCCCTTTTTCGAGGGAACAGACTTCCCATCTTGAGTGTTACACGAGCAGAACCACAAAATGTAGGTGACCAAAATGCAGACTGTACCTCTTCAACTGAGCGACGTGATTTACAACGCCGCAACGCAGTCTTTCGAAGCCCTCGTAACCGTGCACGACGATCAAGGCGCCCGCAGCTATGCCTGCGCCATCGATGCACCGATCACAATGGAATTCCGGGATGCGGCCAACGGCCTCGCAACCCAAGCCATGCGCCGCCACACACATGGTCGTGCCGATGGCGCGCACATGCCGTCCGCCACACCGCAGCCGCGGGCCGGACGCATGACCGGCTGGCGCCGCCTGGTCTTGGACCGCTTTGCCATCGGTCAGACGCGCGCCGCCTAAACGATTTCAAGTTCCCGCGCGGCGCCCCTGCACATACCTGTCCCCCGCAGGGCGCTGCGCAGGTCACAGAGACAAGTGCCTGCCTGCTACGTCTCTGATCACTGGCCCGGATGCTTTCCCTCGCATCCGGGCTTTTTTGTGCGATGGACGCCGTGCCTTGCCTACCGTATCACCGCGCCAGCAAGGGGGACCCTATGGCAGACGACAGACTGATCGTGGCAATGGATGTGCCGAACGTGCTCGACGGATTGGAGCTGGCGCGCACGCTGGGCGACAGTGTCAGCTTTTACAAGATCGGGCTCGGCATGCTGACGGGCGGCGGGCTTGCGCTCGCCAATGAGCTCAAGGCCGAGCATGGCAAACGCATCTTCCTGGATCTCAAACTGTTCGACATCGGCGCGACCATCGAGGCCGCCGTGCGCGGAGTTGCGCAATTCGACCTCGATTTTCTGACGGTGCACGGGGATCCGCACGTGGTCCGCGCGGCCAAGGCAGGCGCGGCCGGATCGGACCTGAAGATCCTGGCCGTCACGATCCTCACATCGCTCGACCGCAGCGACCTGGATGACAGTCTGATCCGGCCCGGTGACATTGGCGATCTTGTGCCCGACCGTGCCGCGCGCGCGTTCGAGGCCGGAGCCGACGGTGTGATCGCATCACCGAACGAGGCGGCGGCCATTCGCGCCTTGCAAGAGGCGGATGGCCGCCTGATCGTGACCCCGGGCGTGCGGCCCGTGGGGGCCGAACTGGGGGACCAAAAGCGTATCGCAACGCCTGCGCAGGCCATCGCGAACGGGGCGGATCATATCGTCGTCGGGCGTCCGATTTGGCAATCCTCCTCGCCCCGCGCCGCAGCTGATCAAATTCTGGGCGAGCTTCGCAGCCCACAGGCAACAGCCCCAAACCATTGAATCAAAACACAAAGCTGCCGTTGTCCACAGCGCTGTGTGGATCAACAGGTTGTGGCGTCCGCGCAACAGCACACACCATATCGGCTGGTCTGGTTTTCCTGACTGTGATCATTCCCGGGCAGGTGGTAGTGTTAGACATAGGTGATACTCCCCGACGGACCGGCTCTTCCTGAGGTTCGTCACCTCCCCCCGCCCTCCCGCGGGGGGCCTTTCATGTCCAGCCCCCAAAATCGACGGTCTGCACCCCCGCCAGGTAATCGCGCAGTCGCGGTTTGAATTGCGGCACCACCAGTGCGTCTTCGAGGAAGGCCGCAACGGACATCAATCGCCATCCCTGCCCCTCGTCGCCCAGCACAATCTCCGCCTCACGGGCTGCGGGCACATGTGCGGCAAAGAACCACGAGATATCTCCGCTGCTGCTGCCATAATCGCGGCCCCAGATCACCGCGTCGGCCGCGATGTTCAGCGTCAGCTCCTCATGCGTTTCGCGCAACGCGCAGTCCAGCGGCGTCTCGCCGGGTTCGATCCCGCCGCCGGGCAAGTCCCAGTGCCCGGGCCACAGCAGGCCGGGCGTGTCGTCGCGTTGCAATGTGGCAAGCCTGTCACCGACAAACAGCGCCAGTTTCGCTCCGATCACACGTCCGGCCATGTGTTCATTCCCTGCCCGCTGCGGTACACTCGACCCGCCTAGCCACTTTGTCCGCCCATGCCCAGCCTCTGCCGCGATTGCCTGACCGAATTCGACGCCGAACGACGGTGCCCTGCCTGCGCGAGCCCACGGATTGTGCAGCATCCCGAGCTGTTTGATCTGGGCATCGCGCATATGGACTGCGACGCCTTCTACGCCTCTGTCGAAAAGCGGGACGATCCGGGCCTCGAGGGCAAACCGGTCATCATCGGCGGCGGACGGCGTGGCGTGGTGTCGACGGCCTGCTATGTCGCGCGCATTCGCGGCGTGCGGTCGGCCATGCCGATGTTCCAGGCGCTCAAGCTGTGTCCCGATGCGGTCATCATCAAGCCGCGCATGGACGTCTATGCCGAGGTCAGCCGCGCCATACGCACCCTGATGGAAGAGCTCACGCCCGCCATCGAACCGCTGTCGCTGGACGAGGCGTTCCTTGACCTGCGCGGAACGGCCCGGCTGCATGGCAAACCACCTGCGGTGATGCTGGCCCGCCTTGTCCGGACCATGCGGGATGAGCTGGGCATCACCGGCTCCATCGGGCTGAGCCACAACAAGTTCCTGGCCAAGGTCGCGTCTGATCTGGAAAAGCCGCACGGGTTCTCCGTCATCGGCGAGGGGGACACGGACGCGTTTCTGCGGGACAAGCCCGTGCGTCTGATCTGGGGCATCGGTCCGGCTGCGCAGACCTCGCTCGACAAGGCGGGCATTCGCACCTTCTCCGACCTGTTGCGTTGGGAACAGACGGATCTCGTGGCCCGCTTCGGATCCATGGGCGACCGCCTGTATCACCTTGCGCGCGGGCAGGACCGGCGCCGCGTGACGCGCAACGCGCCGATGAAATCGATCAGCAACGAGACGACGTTTGGCGAGGACACCGCCGATCCCGACATCCTCGACGGGCACCTGTGGCGCATGGCCGAGAAAGTGGCGGATCGCGCAAAAGCCAAGGGGCAGGCGGGCCGTGTCGTCACGCTGAAACTCAAGCGGCACAACCATTCGACCCTCACCCGCCGCGTGTCCCTGCGCGAACCTGCGCAGCTGGCGGACACGATCTACCGCACCGCGCGCGGCCTGTTTGATCAAGTGCGGGATGAGGGGCCATTCCGCCTTTTGGGCTGCGGGATCAGCGACCTGTCCAAGGCCGAAGAGGCGGCCGCCGCAGGCGATCTGCTTGATCCGGATGCGCGCAAGCGCGGCGAGGCGGAACGTGCCACGGATGCCATCCGCGCCCGTTTCGGGACGGACGCGATCATGAAAGGCCGCGCGCTGCGGTAAGTGTCACTCGGCGGCGAGCGGGATGCGGGTTTGACCGATGGTCGCAATTTCCGCGATCACGGTGTGCAGGCGCTGGCGAAACGCGTCAAAGTCGCGATTGGGTTTGATCAACCGCTCGTTCATGTAAAGCGCGCGATCAATTTCGACCTGCACCGCATGCTGGCGGCGCGACGGACGACCATAGGCTTGGGTGATATAGGCCCCGGCAAAGGGCGCGTTGCGCGCCACGGTAAAGCCCGCACTGGCAAAGGCCGCCTCGACAATATCCACGATTTCCCCCGAGGCCGCTGCCCCAAACCGGTCACCCAGCACCACATCGGGGCGCTTGACGCCGCTGCGCGCGATACCGTCCATGGCCTCGTGCGGCATGGAATGACAATCGATCAGCACCGTCTGCCCATGCGCCTGAAACGCGCCATCAAGCAACTTTTGCAGCATCTGGTGGTAGGGCCGCCAGTACAACGCGATGCGCCGTTCGACCTCGGTCATGGGCAGCTTGCCCCGATAGATCGACCGGCCATTCGCCACCACACGGGGGATCACGCCCAGCCCGCTGGCCACGCGGGGGTTGTGCCCCTGCCGCCGCACCCCTTCGATCAGGGCCGGGTCCAACTCATCTGCGCTGCGGTTGAGATCGACAAACGCACGCGGCGCGCCTGCCTTGAGCAGCGGCGCCCCGTGATCCGGCGCTGAGTCAAACAGCTGATCCACAAAGGCATCTTCGGACGACCGGATCGTCTTTTCATCCAGCAGCGTACGGCGCACAAAGCTCCACGGGTAATCGCGCCCGGAATGCGGCGAGGCAAAAACAACGCAGCTCGTGCGTTTTTCCGGGTGTAGAACTTCGTAAGCGACCTTGGGCATGCGTCCTCCTCTGGCTGGAAACATAGCTCATGTGGCGGCAAAGCCAAAAGCCCTTGATCCCTGTTCCGACTCCTTTTATACGGCCCCTCACCCGGCGCGGATTTCCGCGCCCGCTTTTATTGTGGGCGCAGGGTTTTAACCGGTCAGAGTGGGCGATTAGCTCAGCGGTAGAGCACTTCGTTGACATCGAAGGGGTCACAAGTTCGATCCTTGTATCGCCCACCATCCTATTCCGCCAGACGGGTCACCCCGCGCGGCACCGACACCGGCACCGACGTGCCAAAACGCAACCCGGCGCTGCTTCGCGCCACCGAAATGAGGAAGAAGCGCCATGAAGGTTCGCAACTCGCTCCGCTCGCTCAAGAACCGGCACCGTGATTGCCGCGTCGTGCGTCGCAAGGGCCGTGTGTACGTCATCAACAAGACGCAGCGCCGGTTCAAAGCCCGCCAGGGCTAAGGTCCCAGATATGGAATTTCGAAAGGCCGCTCCGATCCGGGGCGGCCTTTTGCGTTAAGAATGCATGGCGCTCGATCGGCGCGCCGGGCGTCTGGTGTGCGAGACGAAACGGACATCGTTCTTCTCTCAACCCATGTCCGCATCGACGGCCTTCAACCGAAAAACAAACCGTACACGAAGACTGGCGTGCCGAAGAAGAACCCTGACCACGCAGCGCTGCGGAGGAGGCCCGGGCCGAACAGGTAGAAAGGCACGTACAGAACGCGACCGACGATCACAGCGACTGACGCCCAATAGGTGTAGGCGTTGGATGTGTCCGTAAGCAAAGAAACCAACACGAGTGGGACCCATACGGCACTTCCTTCGGTCTGATTGCGCACTGCCCGGGCCAGGCGTTGGCCCAAAACCCCTTCTTTTGGCGGCGGCGCGTCGCGATTGGACAGAACGTAGGGAATGCCCGACGTGAGGTCCATATGGGCTGCCTGAACGGCGATGGTTACGAACAGCATTCCGCTGACGGCGAAGAGTGACCACAGTTCGATAGACATGATGATTTCCTGTGTGAGTTTTGGGACAAGTTGGGCGCCGCGGGTGCCTATCAAGCGATTGCAGCCGCCTTTTGAGGACGCACCTCGCCGGTTTCAGCGAAGTGTTTCAAATCCGTGAGCGTGTCTTTGATTGCGCCTGCGAATTGTCTGCGGACCAGCCACCCGAGCACCGCCGAGAATGGGGCCATGATGTTAGCGTCAAACGTGAGACGAACGCGTGTTCCAGCGCTGTTGGCGTCCAGCTTCCAGCGACCCTGCAGTCGCGTGATGAAGAACGGAATTGCTTTGCCGCTTGCCTCATAGATCAGTTCATGTTCGAGGCTGTCGAAACGCGTGATGCGCTCTTGCACCGCGCCGAAAGCCGCCTCGCACGTACGCCCACTGACAGGTGCACCATCTGCGGTTGCATCAGCGATGATGGCCTTTGAGGCAGTGACCGCGCGGGCCCAGTGCGACACGTCTCCATACTCCAGCGCCAGGATCCTCCAGACGTCTGCCAGCGCCGCGTCGACTTGGACACTCTCATTGATTCTCATGGTTTTCCTCCCGCAGTGGTCAGATGGCTCAAGTTATAAAACGCTCGTTACAAAACGATTAGCCCTCGTTTTCCTGAGATGCAAGAGTTATATAACGATCAGTTCAAAATTATTCTGGAGCCTGCCATGGCCCGCCCCCGCAAGTTCGATGAGCAAGACGTGATTGATCGCGCCATGATCGCCTTTTGGCAAAACGGCTACGATGCCACAGCAATCGGCGACCTCGAGGCCGCAACCGGTATCTCCCGGATCAGCATCTACAACACGTTTGGCGACAAGGAGGGGCTGTTCTTGCGGGCGCTGGATAGCTACCACAATCGTGCGATTGAGATCTTTCAGGACGGGTTGGCAGCTGGTGGTTTGGATGCCATCGCAGCGTTTTTTGACCGGTTGTCTGAAGCGACCCCACAAGACTCGCCGGCAAATTTCGGCTGCCTGATGGTGAATACGGTTCTGGATATCCGCAGTGCCAGCGCGGCAGTGCAAGACCGTGTGCAATCCTACCGCGCGATGATCAAGGGCGCGTTCGCCTCTGCCTTGCAAAACGCGCGGAGGACTGGCGAAATGCCTGCGACGGATGCAGCCATTGATGATCGTGCGGAGTATCTGGTTGGTGTGCTTTGGGGTGCGCTTGCGACGATCCGGGTACAATGCCGCACAGTCGCAGCAGCGCCATTGGCCCGCGTGACCGCTGATGTAATCAACGGCTGGCGAGAGTAAACTGGCAGATTGGAAATCTGGGCCCTGAACCCTTGTATATCCATCGTGCGTGAAACGTAGTTATTCATGCGTGGCGCAGCATGCTTCACCGTTGGCGCACAGCTGACCTTGCCAACCAACATCTTCCATCCGTTTCCCCACGCTCAACCGGAGCCAAAGCGCGTCGCGTCCCTCAGAACCCGATGAACTGATCGGCAAGCGCCATGAACAGCGGGATGCTGAGGATCGCGATGGGCGTGCCGAGTCCGGTGGACGTGCCCACATAGGCGGATGGGTTCGCCTCGGGCAGGGCCGCGCGCATGGTCGGTGGGCCCGAGATGTCGGAGCTTGAGGCCGCCATGATCGCCAGCAGCACCACACCACCCGCCGAAAACCCGGTCAGCTCATGGGCGATCATCCCCGCACCAAACCCAAGCGCGCCATGCACCAGCGGCGCCGTGATCCCGTAGAACAGGTAGGCATGCGCGACGCCCTTCAACTCGGACAGCCGCGACCACGCCTCCATCCCCATGATCAGCATCAGCACTGACAAGAGGCCCCGGAACAGCGGCTCGTAAAAGCTGGCATAGACCGTTTCGGGCCGGGCAAAGAGGCCAAGCGCCAGACCCAACAGCAGGGCCGAGATCGCAGGCGACCGCATCGTGTCCACAAGGATGCCCTTGATCAGGCCTTTTTCCACGACCGGGCCACCGGCATTGCCGCCGCCACCGCCCATGGTCATCGTGCCGTCCCCCTGCACCGATGCCGCCTTGCGCGCCTTGGCCAACCGCGCAAGGACGATGGCCGTCACCAACGCCGCGACGTCCATGAAAGGATAGAGCGCACCGATGAACCCTTCGTAGGCGATGCCCTCATCGTCCAGCACGGCCATGCCCGCCGCGAGCGTGGAGGCCGAGACAGCGCCAAAGAGGCCGACGGTCGCCAGCCCGTCCGTCTCGGACACGCCGCGCCACCGGGCGAGGGTAAACCGCCCAAGCGCCACAATGGCGATCCCCACACCAGCCGCCAACAGCGCGGGCACCAGCAGGTCGACCAGCTCCGCTTCACGGACGGAGATCCCGGCACCGATGCCAACTTTCAAAAGCAGCAGGATGACGATGAACTTGTAGACCGGCTCCGGCACTTCGAACTTGCTGCCCAAGGCAGCCAGCATCATACCCCCGATCAAAAATGCGAGCGTCGGCTTTTGCATCTGCGCCAGAATGGTCGTTACGATGTCGGCAAGAATGTCCATGTCGCGCCCCCTTTTGCGTGCTGCAGGGATAGATAGCTAGTTCGCATGAAGATAAAAAATATAACTATTGCGCCCAAACGTTCTATAACCTCAATGTATGGATACGTTGAACTATCACCATTTGCGCTACTTCCGCGCTGTCGCGCATGAGGGCAACCTGACCCGCGCGGCAGAGCGGTTGAATCTGTCGCAATCGGCCCTGTCGATCCAGATCAAGGCGCTGGAGGCGCGGCTGGGGCACGCGCTGTTTGATCGTGTCGGGCGGCAGTTGCAGCTGACCGAGGTGGGGCGCATTGCGCTGGATCACGCCGACCGGATCTTCGGCACGGGCGAGGATCTGATGGCGATCCTGAACCGCAGTGCCGATGCCACCCCGCCCCTGCGCGTCGGGGCCCTCTCCACCCTGTCGCGCAACTTCCAGATCCAGTTCCTGCGCCCGGCCCTGACCCACCCGGAGCTGGACATCGTCCTGACCTCAGGTGGCAGCGCGCAACTGCTCAAGGCGCTGTCGGATCTCGCCCTCGACGTTGTGCTGACCACCGATGCACCCCGCAGCGCCGCAGGCTCGGACTTCATCGCGCATCGCCTCGCCGCCCACCCCGCGCATCTGCATGGCGTGCCGGAGCGGATGGATCACCCTGACCTCACGACGCTGCTGACGCGGCAGCCGGTGATCGTGCCGACGGAAAGCGCGATGCGCACCGGGTTCAACCGCCTGATCGCGCGGCTTGGCGTGCAGCCCCGCATCGTGGCGGATGTGGACGATATGGCCATGGTGCGCCTGCTGGCGCGCGAGGGCGCGGGCCTTGCGCTGGCCCCCGACATCGTGCTGGCGGACGAGATTGCATCGGGCCAGCTGGTCACCGCGCCCTTCGATCTCGACATCCACGATACGTTCTACGCCGTCACGACCCAGCGCAGCTTTCCCCACCCACTGCTCCACACCGTCTTGCCCGACTGATCCCGCGTGCGCAGATGCACACGCACTCGTCGCTTGCAGGCGCGGCGACCGCGCTTACCTTGGCCGCAAATGCACCAACGAAAGGCGCCCGCCATGACCGATACCTACACCCCGCCCGCCAAATGGACCTGGGACCAAGACAGCGGCGGCAAGTTCGCCTCGATCAACCGACCGATCGCCGGTGCAACCAAGGAACACGATCTGCCGGTGGGCAAGCACCCGTTCCAGCTGTATTCGCTGGCGACGCCGAACGGCGTCAAGGTCACCATGATGTTCGAAGAGTTGCTGGCAGCTGGAGAGAGCGACGCCGAATATGACGCCTGGCTGATCGATATCGGTGAAGGGGACCAATTCGGCAGCGGTTTCGTCGCAGCCAACCCCAGTTCCAAGATCCCCGCCCTCGTGGACCGCTCGGGCGACACGCCACTGCGCGTGTTCGAATCCGGATCGATCCTGATCCACCTGGCCGAAAAATTTGGCCACTTCCTCCCCTCGGACGGCCCCGCCCGCACCGAGGTGCTGAATTGGCTGATGTGGCAAATGGGCTCCGCCCCGTTCCTGGGCGGCGGTTTTGGCCACTTCTACGCCTACGCGCCGGAAAAGTTCGAATACCCGATCAACCGCTACGCGATGGAGAGCAAACGGCAACTGGATGTGCTCGACCGGGAACTGGCGGAAAAGCCTTTCATCGCTGGCGATGACTACTCCATCGCCGATATGGCGATCTGGCCCTGGTACGGGCAGCTGTGCCTCGGGCGGCTATATTCCGCGGCGGAATTCCTTGATGTGGAAAGCTACAAGAACGTCATGGCGTGGGCGGAAAAGATCGACGCGCGTCCCGCAACGCTGCGCGGGCGCATGGTCAACCGCGCCTTCGGCGAGCCGGAGCTGCAACTGCACAACCGCCACGACGCGTCGGACTTTGACACGCAGACGCAGGACCAGATCGGCGAGAGCTGAACTTGCCCCCGGCGCAGGCGCCGCTAAATTCGCGGTAACGGATAAGGACCAAACCTATGCGCCTGATCGCCCTCTGCCTTGCGACCACCCTCGCCCTGCCAGCGACTGCAGACGTTACCGTGCAGTTCCGCGATGGCGCGCCCAAGGATCGGTTTACCCTGACCTATACCGGCACGTGCGCCCTTGGGCCCACGCAGTTGGTGATCGATCTGGGCACCGCTCCGGCAGGCCTCATCTTTGACATCACCGCGGCTGGCGCGGGTGTCGACGTGTTCCAGCCGCTGGAGTGGGTCGAAGGGTCAGCGCAGACATCAAATGTCACAGATGGCGACACCGCCCTGACCGTATCGATGGACACCTGGGCCCCGGGCGAGATCCGCGCATTCACCGTCGATATCGACGATACGACCAGCGGGCGGCAGATCACTGTGGACGGTTCTGAGATGGTCGGGGCGACGCTGCGAGCGGACGGCCTGACCGCGCTCTTTGATGAGACCGGCAGCGCCACGCTGCCGCTCGATCCCTGCACGTCCTAACGGCGGCCCACCTGGCGGCAGATCAGGATCACCGGCAGCAATCCGACGGCCACGATCACGAGGCTCGGCACAGCCGCGCCCGCCAAACGCTCGTCTGACGCCAACCGGTACGCCTGGACAGCCAGCGTGTCGTAATTGAACGGGCGCATGATCAGCGTGGCGGGCAGCTCCTTCATCACGTCGACAAAGACGATCAGCAACGCGGTCAGCAGGCTCGGCGTCAGGATCGGCAGATGGATGCGGCGCAGCGTGGCCAGCGGCCCCTGCCCAAGCGAGCGGCTCGCCGCATCCATATTGGCATGCACCCGCGCCTGCCCGCCCTCATACGCGCCCAAAGCCGCGGCCAGAAAGCGCACCATGTAGGCAAAGACCAACAGCCAGATCGAGCCTGTGATCAACAGCCCAGTCGAGATGTCAAACGTGCTGCGCATCCACGCATCGAGCGTGTTGTCAAAGGCGGCAAAGGGTACGATCAGGCCCACCGCGATCACGCCGCCCGGCACCGCATATCCCAGCCGCGCGGCATAGGCCGCCGTGGCCGAGGGCGCACCGGGGCGCGAGCGCTGGTAGAACCCCACCGCAATCGCCGCACAGACGGTCAGCACCGCCGCCGTCCCGGCCAGCACCAGTGAGTTGCGGATGAACCCGAGGTAACGCGCGCTGAGCAGGTCCTGCTCGGACCCGATCCCGAGGGTCAGCAGGATCACCACCGGCAGCACCGCCCCCAGCAGCACCGGCACCGCGCACAGCGCAAAGGCCCCCGCCGCCATCCAGCCGTGCAGGCGCATCGGCGGCTGCCCTTGCCCGCTGCGGCTTGGGTCATGGTAACGCGCATTGCCACGCTGGGTCCGCTCCAGCACTGCAAAAAGCAGCGCAAAGGCCAACAGGCACAGCGCCAGCTGCGCTGCCCCGGCGCGATCGGCCAGCGAGAACCAGCTGGTGTAGATCCCGGTGGCAAAGGTCTGCACCCCAAAATAGGCAACCGTTCCGAAATCCGCGATGGTCTCCATCACGGCCAGCAGCACACCGGCGGCGATGGCAGGCCGGGCAAGAGGCAGGCTGACGCGCCAGAACGCGGCCCACGGGCTGGATCCCAAGGCGCGGGCGGCCACAAAGGTGCTGCCGCTTTGCTGCAGAAACGATGCGCGGGCCAGCAGGTAGACGTAAGGGTAGAGCACCAGCACCAGCATCACCGCCGCCCCACCAAGGCTGCGGATCTCGGGAAACCAGTAGTCGCGCGGGCCCCATCCGGTGACATCCCTCAGCACCGTTTGCACGATGCCGGGATGGTCCAGCACGTGGGTGTAGGCGTAAGCCAGCACGTAGGCCGGAAAGGCCAGCGGCAACACCAGCGCAATCTCGAGCAGTCGCACAGCCGGAAACCGAGCCATGGTCACCAACCATGCGGCCCCGACCCCGACGGCAAAGGTGCCCGCCGCCACCAGCACGACCAGCAACGCGGTATTGCCTGCATAGCGTCCCAGCACCGTGTCGAGCAGATGCGCAACCGTATCGGTGCCACCCAGCACAGCGGCCAACGCCACGGCCACCATGGGCAGCAGGCACATGCCCGCCACCACCCACGCGATCAGGGCAATGCCCTGCGGGCGGGATGTCCGGCTGGCGGAAAAGGAGGGGGATGTCATGTCACTCATAAGTCCAACGCTTTATGTCGGGAATCCCCGGACTGTGCCAGCGGTTTTACGGTCAGCCTGTTTCGTGCGAAGCGTCAGCCAGCGTGACGGGGCCCGCGCGCGGGTCGTCCTTCGCACCAATCGCTGGAGCCAGCAGTGCGTCCCTAGGGTCGTGCGCGTCTCGCAGGCCGGCCCAGCGCACGACGGCTCATCACGGCCCGCATCCGTAATTCTTTGACGACGCGCGCAAGCGAACCGCGAATGCAGTTTGACGGCAAGCCGCAGGCCAACGGCGGCAACGCGGCGTTTGTTGTCACGTTGTGGCAGCATCCCTGCTGTATCCTGCCAGCCCAAAACGAAAGGACCCGAACACATGCCCTATATCGACGGTTTCATCGCAGCGGTGCCGCAGGACAACCGCGACGCCTATGCAGAATGGC
>JBCBHM010000010.1:0-84342 GCA_038525585.1 Pseudomonadota bacterium | reverse complement strand
CGGTCAGCGTGACCTCGGTCGCGCCGCCGGATGTGCCCTGGTTGATGACAGCGCCGACTTCGCCGTCTGTCACAGTCAGCGACCCGTCGTTCACCGTGGTCGTGCCGACCAGCTCGAGGTCGGCGTCATCGGTGGTCTGATCGACCACAACCGCGCCGCCGCCGATGGTCGTGGTGCCGGTGACCTGGCCGTCGGTGACGTTGCTGGTGCCCGCGCCCGCGCCATTGGTGAGGGACGCGGCGGTGCCCGCGTCGATGTTCACCGTGCCGCCGTCATTTACAACGCCGCCGTTGGCCGCACCGCCGTTTTGCGTGAACGTCCCGGTGTTCGACGTGGTGACCGCGCCGGTGAATGTCGAGCCCGCTTGGCCTTCGACCGTGCCGTTGCTGACAGTTGTCGCATTGGTCACCGTACCGCCGGCGCCAACGATCGTGGTCCCGTCGGTATTGTTCACGGCATCAACCGTGTCGGTGATCGTCGTTGTTCCGGTGCCCGAGTTCGCGACCGTACCGCCGACCGAGCCCGACAGCGTCAGCTGCCCGTCACCATCCGCGTTGGCATCGCCGGTGATGTTGGCCTGGATGTCGGCGGTCGTTGCGGCGCCGTTCACCGTGATGTTGCCATTCACGGTCAGATCGTTGCCCGTCACGGTAAGGCCGCTTGCACCATTGTTCACGTCAACTTCGCCCGCGGTGATGCCGCCGCCTTCGGTGATGTCGACGGCGCCACCGACCGTGTCAAAAAGCGCGTCGTCGTTATTGCTAAAGGTTGGACCGGGGTTCCAGTTGTTGGTTGTCGTGTCCCAGTTCTGGTCCGTCGCGCCCGTGAAAGTCTGCTGCGCGCTTGCCGGCGCGGCGAGCAGTGAGATCAATATCGTGGATCCCAATGCCGTTGCGCGGATCCCCAAAGCGCGGCGCGGATGCAGTGCAGAAGTTTTAACGGCCATGACAATACCCAAAATTTAGAATCCCGTTGGATGGGACATGAGCACTTTTTTGCCGTTCGTTCAAATGCACGTGAAGCGAGCGTGCACAATAGTTTACGGACTGTGGCAGAAAGACATGGCCCGGACGACGTCCCGCAGGCGCAGCGGCGCCCCGCCAAATGAATGCAAATGCCTGGTCAGGTGTTTATTCCCAAGAGCACGGGATAAACCCTTGGAAAGGCGCGTATCGCTTGACCCTTCTGTCACATAATCGCAAAGTCGACGCGTCGCTGCCGGGCGGGGCTGTGACACGGAATTTTGGAGCCATTCGAATTATGTCGCGTTTCAGCAAGGTTGCCTGGAAAGAAGGGCTCTTCATCAAGCCCCAGCATCTGCAACAGGCAGACCGGTACATGGAGCGGACGGTCACCGCGCGCACTGCGCATATGACGCCATTCCCCTGGGGCATCGCGGAATTGTCGTTTGACCAAGGGCAGTTGCGGCAGGGTCGGCTCGAGTTGGAGCAGGTGTCGGGGATCATGCCGGATGGCACGCCGTTTGACGCCCCGCACAACAGTCCGCTGCCACGCGAGATCGATGTGCCCGAGGATGCCGTCGGCAAGATGATCTGGCTGACGCTTCCCAACCAGGCGCAGAATGACCGCGATGTCGGCGTGGGCGAGGATGCCAGCATGCGGTTCGTTCTGGCAGAAGAGCGGGGGGTGGCGGACACGACGGCCGCCTCGCGGATCGAAGAATCCGTCGAGATCGCCGTGCCGCGCCTGGAGTTGACGCTGCGCGACCGTCCGCGCGAAGGCTATCAATGTATCTGCCTGGGCCGTGTCGCCGACGTGAGCGACGGCACCGTTGTGACCCTGGATCAGGCCACGCCGCCCACGGGCCTCGTGCTGAGCGTGCACCGCGCTTACGAAGGCTACCTCAAGGCTGTGACCGGATCGGTTGAGGCGCGGCTCGAAGTGCTCGAGCGGTATGCGGCGGATCCGACATCGGGCGGGGGCATGCAGGACAAGGATTACCTGATGCTCATGGTGTTGAACCGGGTGCTGCCCGTGTTGCGCCATCTGCGGCGGCTGCCGTCCGTGCATCCGGAGCGTCTGTATGAGGTGCTCGTGTCGTTGGCGGGCGAGTTGACCACGTTCGAAGAGCGCGAGCGGCGGGTGCGCGACTATGGCCGCTATCGTCACGACCAGCCCAAGGAGACGTTCAAGCCGCTGGTCGATGACATCCGCCGCCTGTTGAGCCGCGATGTGGGCCGCGCCTTGCGCCTAACGCTCGAGCAACGGCGCGAGAACAGCTTTCTCGCGATGGTCGAGGATCCGAACCTCTTTGCCAACGCAAGCTTTATCATCGAGGTCGCCGCAGCCTTGCCGCTGACGCAGATCCAGCAGCAGTTTCCGCAGCTGTGCAAGGTGGCGCCGTCCACGCGGATGAAAGAGATCATTGTGAACAACATGCCCGGCATTCAGCTGGTCCATGTCCCGAACCCGCCACCGCAGATCCGCGTTGTGGCCAACCACGTCTATTTCATCGTGGACAAGCAAAGCCCGCTGTGGCGCGATTTTTCCAGCGCGCCCGCGATGGGGATGCACTTTGCCGGGGCGTGGCCGGGGCTGGAACTTGAGCTCTGGGCGATACCGGAGGAGCGGTAGGCGAGATGGCGTCGGACGACGAAGATCGCACAGTCTTTGGGCAAAAGCTGCCACCACAACCGGCCAAACCGGCGGCGCAGCCTGCGCCACCGCCACCGGCGCCAGCGCAGCCGCCGCCTCAGGCCCAGCCGCCTGCACAGGGGGAAAACACGGTTTTCGGTCAGCGTCTGCCACCGCAGCAACCGGCACCCTATCCGCCGCAGCAACAGCCTGCGCAGCCGCCGCAATACGCACAACCCCAAGCGCCGCATCCCGCACCCCCGCCCAGCGGCGAGGATACGTGGCTGGGCGGTGCGCTGACACCTTCGCGCGGCGCGCCACTGCCACCCCCGCAAGCGGCGCCGCCCCAGCAACCCTATTATCCGCCGCCACCGCCCGCGGCCCCGCCGCAAGCACATCCACCGGCGCAGCAGCCCTATCCGGCGCCGCCGCCCACCCATGGGTATCAGCAGCCGCATTACCCCGATCCCTATGCCGGGCAACCGCAGCCCGGCTGGACGCCCGCGACACCGCCCCCCGACGGGCAGTTCCCCGTGGCCGGTGCGCCGCAGCAGCCGCAACAGCAGCGTCATACGCCCAAGATCGCCTTTACCGACGCGCTGCGGGGGTCTGGGCTGGACGTCGGTTCATCGTCCAACCCGATCATCGCCGCGGCGTCGGATCTGCTGGTGTTGCTGGGCCGTTTGCGCACGGGCATGGTCGAGATGCAGGCGATCCCGCTGCGCGATCACGTGATGCGCGAGATCGCGAGTTTCGTGCAAAAGTGCCAGGAGGCAGGCGTGCCGCCCGAGGATATCGATGTCGCACGCTATGCGTTGGCGGCGACATCTGACGATATTGTCCAGACGATCCCCGGCAACGATCCGCAATACTGGCAGCAGTTTTCGATGGCGGCCGAATTGCTGGCCGACCGGTCGGCCGGCATCGGCTTTTTCGCGCGGCTCGAACAGGTGATCGCGCTGCCCGGGCAACGGGCGCATGTGCTCGAGTTGATGCTGACCTGCCTCGCGCTGGGGTTCGAGGGCAAGTACCGGACGGAGCCGAACGGGCAGGTGATGCTCAGCCGGTTGCGGACCGAGGTCTACCAGCGCTTCCGCTCGGCCAATGCGCGCCCGCCAGAAGAGTTGAGCCACAAGTGGATCGCTGTCCTCTTGGGCGGTCGACGCCAGTCGGGGGGCATGCCGCTGTGGGTCATCGGCGGTGTGGCCGCGGCGATGGTGGTTGCAATGTTCGTCACGCTGTCGTGGCTGTTGTCCGGGGACGCGCAAGCGGCGCAAGATGACATCATCGGCTTGCACACCAACCTGGGCGAGGTCGTGATCGAGCGCAGCGAGAATGTGGTCGAATACGAGGCCCCGCCAACCGGACAGCTTGAACGCATCCAGGGCCGCCTTGCCGCAGAGATCGAGGCGGGCGATGTAGAGGTGCAGGAGGCAGGCGATTACATCTCGGTCCGTCTCCGCGATGCGCTGCGCTTTGGCTCTGGTTCCGCGGAGTTGACCACAGATGTCACGGGCCTTGGCCGCCGCATTGCCGAAGTGCTGGAAAGCGAGCCGGGCGAGATCATCGTCGAGGGCCATTCCGACAACATCCCGCCCAGCGGGCGTGGGCGTTACAAGACGAATGAGGCGCTGTCGGAGGCGCGCGCCGAAACCGTGCGTGCCTTGCTTGAGCCGCATCTGACCGACCCGGCGCGCATGACGGTCGAAGGTGTGGGCCCGGCCAAACCGCTCAACACCGCCAACACGCGCGAGGCGCGGGCCGAAAACCGGCGGGTCGAGATCCTCTTGCAGAAGGAGCAGCGGCTGTGAGGGGTGTCCTGAAATGGCTGAACCCGGTCACGTATTGGCGGTTCAAATGGTTCCGCTGGGTCGTGATCGCCCTTGGCATCCTGTGCATCTGCGCCGCGGTGTGGTTTGGCCTGCCGATCTTCGGCATCGAATGGCTCGCCTCGGTCTGGTTCCGCGTGCTGGTGATCGTACTGTTGCTGGCACCCATCGCGATTGTCAGCGCCCTGCGCTACCGCAAGCGCCGCCGCGCGGCGCAAGAGCTCGAAGAGAGCCTGATGGAGCAGCCTGTCGGCGACGGCGCGATCCTGCACGACCGGATGCAGGAGGCGTTGGGCAAGCTGCGCAAGGGTGGCAAGTCCACCTACCTTTACGACATGCCATGGTACGTCATCATCGGCCCGCCGGGGGCGGGCAAGACCACGGCGCTGGTGCATTCAGGCCTCGAGTTTCCCGGGACGGACGCAAGCGCCGTCGCCGGCTTCGGCGGGACGAAAAACTGTGATTTCTGGTTCTCCGAAGAGGCTGTGCTGATCGACACCGCGGGCCGCTATACCACGCAGGACAGTGACGCGCGCGCCGACAAGATGAGCTGGCAGGCTTTTCTCGACCAGCTCAAGAAAGCGCGCCCGAACCAGCCGATCAACGGCGTGATCCTCGCATTTTCCTGCGAGGACATGATGACGGCGACCGACGATACGCTCGACACCCACGCCCTGGCCGTGCGCAAGCGGCTGGAAGAGCTGCACGAGACGCTGCGCATTGACGTCCCGGTCTATGTTCTTTTCACCAAGGCGGACCTGATCTCGGGCTTTCGCGAATTCTTTGGCCATTTTGGCGAGGATCGCCGCCGGTCGGTCTGGGGCGTCACGTTCCAGACCAAGGACCGCAAGGAAGAGACCTACCGCCATGTCTCGACCGAGTTCGATCAGCTGATCAGTCGTCTGAGCGACGAGGTCACAGACCGGATGAACGAAGAGCCGGACACCGTGGCGCGCATTGCCATGTTCGGCTTTCCGGGCCAACTGGTGCTGTTGCAACGCAACGTGTCGGATTTCCTGCGCCGTGTGTTCCAGAAATCCACCGATCTGCACGCGATCTTGCGCGGGTTCTACTTCACCTCCGGCACCCAGGAGGGGACACCGATCGACCAGGTCCTGGGGGCGATGGCGGACAATCAGGGGGCGTTCACGCCCAGCTTCATGTCCGGCAAGGGGCGCAGCTATTTCCTGCATGACCTGCTGAAGCAGGTGATCTTTGCCGAACGGGATTGGGTCGGCTATGACTTCAAGGCGATGCGGCGCAAGGCGATTTTCCGCACCGGGGTGACGGGGTTGATCGCCACGGCTGTCATCGGGGCCTTTGGCCTCTTTGGCTACAGCTTTTGGCAGAACGCGTCGCTCATCCGCGAGGCGGCGGCGGCGACCGACAGCTATCAGGTCGAGGCGCAGGGCCTGCTGACCGAAAGCATCATCGACGATCCCAGAACCCGTCCGATCCTGCAGGCGCTGGCGCTGGCGCGTGACATACCCGCAGGCTACGCCGACCCGCGCGAGCAGAAGTTCGTGGAAAAGGTGGGCCTGTCGCGCCGCGCCTCGATCCGGTCGGCCGCACTGCAATCCTACTCGGACTCGCTGGAACGGCTGTTGCGTCCGCGCATGATGCTGTATCTCGAGAACCGCCTGCCGCGGCTCCTGTCCGAGAACAATACCGAGGAAGCCTACCGCGCGCTCAAGGTCTACATTCTGCTTGCCAAGGAACAGGACGGCAAATCCGACGATGTCGCCATCCAGGCCTATTTTGCCGAAGCGTGGGGCCCGGAATATTCCGAACCGGGGCTGGACGGCGAGTATCGTGAGATCAACGAACACCTTGCCGCGATGCTCGAGCTGGATGACCGGATCGAACCCAGCCTCAAGCCCGACAAGGATCTGGTGGAGCGCACGCAAAAGGAAATCGCGACGCTGTCACTGGCGCAGCAGGCCTATAGCTCGATCCTGAGCCAGGCCGCGACACTGACGCCGTTCCGCATGACGGATGAACTGGCGGATGTGCAGGCGGATGTGGTGTTTCGCACGACGGATGGCAAACCGCTGGAAAGCCTCGAGGTGCCGGGCCTTTTCACCTTCACCGGCTATTGGTCGTTCTTTCAGGATGCGGTCGCAAATGCGGCCGAGCGGCTGGAGGAAGAGCGTTGGGTGCTGGGCGCACCTGGCGAAGGTGTGGATTATCAGGGGCAGTTGCTGGGTCTGAACCGCGACCTGCACGCCTTCTATCGCTCCGACTTTGCCGAGAACTGGAATGCGATGTTGGGCCGGATCGAGCTGGTGCCCATGTCCGCCGGTGCGCCGCAATATCCGGGGCTGGCCGTGGCATCTGCGCCCTTTGCGTCGCCGATCCTCAAGCTCGCCGAAGCGGTGGATCGTGAAACCCGGCTCACCGCCTTTCTCGACGCTGTGGACGGGATCGACAACCCCGCAGCACTGATCGCGAGCGGCGGCGATGTCGGGTCGCAAATGGCGGATGTCGGCTTTACCGAGGCGCAGCGCCGGTCGGGCGCGATCCAGCGCATCTTTCTCAACCTGTTGCGCGACAAGGCGAAGTTTCAGGAGCGCGCGGTCAACAACGCCTCTGCCCCGTCGCAACGGCGGACGTTGGAAGGCATCGAACAGCGGTTTGAGAAATGGCATGCCTTTGTTCGGGGGGAGCCAAATGCGCGGCCCGTCGACGTGCTGCTGGCGGGTATGCAAGAGTTGTTGACCAATCGCCAGCTTGCCGGTCGCGGTGGCAACACGCTGCTGGACCAACGCGGTATGCAGGACGCGCTCAACACGCTCAGCCAGGGCGTGCCGTTCTACCCTGAGACGATTGTGGGTTTCGTGAACTCGGTCGAATCCGAGTTCCTCACCGTGTCGGCCAATGCCTCTGTCGGTGAGTTGCAGCGGGCGCTGGCCGAAGAAGTGGCGGCGTATTGCACTCAAAATGTGGCCTCTGCCTTCCCGTTTGCGGGGCGCGGGGCGCGGCATATCTCGACCTCTGTCTTTGGTGAATTCTTTGGCTATGGCGGTCGCATGCAGACGTTTTACGAGACGTATTTGCGCGAACATACGCAACGCGAGGCCGATGGCCGGATCGTGGCCCGCGAAGGCAGCCCGCTGGGCGCCCGGCTGAGCAGCGCGACATTGACCCAATTCGCCCGGGCCGAGCGGATCCGGCAGGCGTTCTTCCCGCCGGACAGTGCGTCGCCGTCTGTGTCGTTCTCGGTCTCGCAAGTCGCATCCTCACCCACGGTCGAAAGCACGTCGATCAACATGAGCGGGCGTGAGGTGCAGCTGTTCCTGAACTCCTCGGGCGCCAGCTTTACCTGGCCGGATGACACCGCGGACATCCTGATCACGCTCTTGCCCCGGTCTGAAACGACGGACAATGCGCTGCGCTTTGGCGGCGGTCGCTGGGCGCTGTCGGAGTTCATCTCGCGCGGGCGGAACAAAACCTCTGGCACGCAGGCGGACGTCACCTATCAGGTGGGTGGCCGGTCGGTGACCCTGCGGCTCGAGTTCGATAGCATCGCGATCCCGTTCCTGATGCGGGAGCTGTCGGATTTCTCCTGTCCCACCACGATCGAGTAAGGCCATGAGTGTTGAAGCAACGGCGGTCGTTTATGGCAAACACCCCGCCTATGGTGATTTTCTGGCCCACGGGCTGGACCACGCATTGCTCAGCCATTTTGACAGCTGGCTCGAAGGGATCCTGCCCGCCCTCAAGGACGGGTTGGGCGAGGATTGGGAAGCGTCGTGGGCAGCCGCCCCGCCACTGAATTTTTGGTTGGGGCCGGATGTGATCGGTGCGCCGCTGGCGGGTATCTTTCTGCCATCGCAGGACAAGGTCGGCCGCCGCTTTCCCCTGATCTTTGGCCTGACTGGGATCGTGTCGCCGCCGCCCGTGCATCCGGCCCATGACGAGGGGCCCTTTCACGCATTGGCGATGCATATCGCGGGGTTCGAGGTGCCCAAGGAGGGGACACGTGGCGTGTCCACCCTGCTGGCCGGGTTCGAGGTGCCGCCGCTGCAAGGGGTCGTGTTCGAGGACGGTCAGGACGGCACGATCTGGGGCCACCGCGACGACGGTGACCTGCCTCGGCTCTTTGCCGACGCGATGACAGCCGATGCGCAAAAGGCGCAGTTGGGGCGCAGTCATTGGTGGCATGCGGCCTTGCCGACACGGTCCGCGGGTTGGTTGGGGGCAAATGGTCTGCCGGACCTGACAGCCATGCGTTGGCTGTTGACAGAACGGACCCGTGAAGCGAGAGACGTCGTCAATGAGTGAGACAAGCGAACCCAGCTTCGTGTTCGAGACGGCCACCCTCAGCGATGTGGGATGTGTGCGCAAGGTCAACGAGGACAGCCTTTTGGCGCTGCCGGGCAGCGGCTTGTGGCTGGTTGCCGACGGCATGGGCGGACACGCGGCGGGTGATTTTGCAAGCCAATCCATCGTGGGCGAAATGCAGACGGTCGGTGTGCCGGGCGGCGCCGTAGACCTGCGCGCACGGTTCATGGAGCGTCTCACGCGCGCCAATAACCGTATCCTGCAGCACGCGGCAGAGTTGGGGAATGGCACCATCGGGTCGACCGTTGCCGCGCTGCTGGTCAGCCAAGGGCATTATGCCAGCATCTGGTCCGGTGACAGCCGGGTTTATCGTCTGCGCGGTGGCGTCCTGAGCCAGGTGACGCGTGATCATACGGAGGTGCAGGCGCTGCTGGATGCAGGTTCGATCACCCCGGCGGAGGCCGAGGCCTGGCCGCGCAAAAACGTGATCACCCGCGCTATCGGCGTCACCCGGACCCCGGAATGCGAGATGATCGAGGGTGTGCTGGCGGACAAGGATACGTTCCTGTTGTGCTCGGACGGGCTCACCGAATACTTCCACGATGATGAGCTTGAGCGCGTCATGCGCCAGTTCGGCAGCGACATCGAAGGCTTGTGCGACAAGCTGGTCGCCACGGCGCTGGAGCGTGGTGGCAAGGACAATGTGTCGGTGGTGGTTGTGGTGTGCCACCAGGTGCCGTTGCCCGAGTTTGAAGTGTCCGGCGTGTACCCCGAGTTCGGAGGCTACCTGTGAGCGACGGGACCAATACGCAGCCGCCCAAGCGGCCGGAGGTGCCGGACGAGGACGAAGATCGGACGTTGATCGCACCGCTGCCATCATCCGATGCGGCACCTGAGGATGAGGAGGACGCGGACCGGACCATGATCGCGTCCATCCCCGAGCCGCACGCCGAAACCAAACCCGACTCAGAAGACGCTGACCGCACCCTGATCGCGCCCGCGGCCACCCCTGCGGAAGACGCCGACAGGACGATCATCGCGGCTGAGCCAAGTGTCAAGGCAGCACCCGAAGATGCGGATCGTACGATTATCGGCGAGATGCCTGGGACGTCGACCGCGGCTGACGAGGGCGGGTCGACCTACAGTCCGATGACCGAGGAAACGGCTGCAACGCACACGGCGGATCCAGCGACAGCCGCAGCGGCGGCCGCAGTGGCCGCATCGGCCACGCCGGTGCCCAAGGCACCGCCGCCGGACCTGGACGATGCTGACCTCGCCGCCACGCAACTGACCGGGGGTGGCACCGCCAATACGGCCACGCCAGAACCCTTGCGCAACCTCGAACCCGGGACAGTCATCAACAACATGTACCGGGTCGAGGAACGGCTTGATCAGGGGGGTATGGGCCGCGTGTTCCGCGGGGTCGAGATCGGCACTGGCGAAAGCGTCGCGATCAAGGTGATCCTGCCCGAGATGGCCGAGGACATCCGCGTCGCGCAAATGTTCCGCCGCGAGGCACGTACCCTGCGCCAGCTGCATCATGACGCCATTGTCCGCTACTTTGCCTACGTTCCGCCCGATGCGCAGCTGAACCTGCACGCGCTGGTGATGGGGTTCATCGAGGGCAACAAACTCAGCGACAAGCTCAAGAATGACGGGCCTTTGAACGAAGAGGATGTGTGCGCCCTGTTCACCCGCCTTGCAGATGGGCTCGAGCGTGCGCACAAGATCGGCGTTGTCCACCGCGACCTGTCGCCCGATAACGTGATGCTGCCCGACAACGATATCAACAAGGCGGTGATCATCGATTTCGGCATTTCGCGGTCGTCCAAGGTCAAGGATGTGACCATCGGCAACGAGTTCGCGGGCAAGCTGAAGTATGTGTCGCCCGAACAGCTTGGCGCCTATGGCGGGGAGGCCGAGGGGACGTCGGACATCTACTCGCTTGGCCTGCTCATGATTGCGTGCCTGACGGGCAAGGCGGTGCCCATGGGCGACAGCATTGTCGAGGCCGTGCAAAAGCGGCAGACCGTGCCGGACCTCAATGGGTTGCCGGTTGCGTTCCAGGCCCTGCTTTACAACATGTTGCAGCCCGACCCGGCACAGCGCCTCGCCAATATGGGGCAGGTGATCGACGGGTTGAAAGCGATCAGCGGCGATGAGCCCACGCAGAACACCGATGGCCTCTACCAGCTGACGATGGGGGCCACGACACGCACGGTGCCGGGCCTGCAGGCAGCGCCGAGTGGCCGGACAGAAACCTTTGTCACCAACGTGCCTGCTGCAGGCAGCGACAGTGCGACCGTTGTTGAACCGGTGGTCGAGAAAAGCGGTGGCGGCTTTGGCCTGGTTGCGGCCTTTGTGCTGATCGCCGGCGTCGCAGGCGGTGGGGCATGGTACTACTTCAACACTGCATCCCAGGCCGAAGATGGCTTGTCGGACGAAGTGTCCGAAGGGTTGGCGCGTGTGCCGGGCAGCCGGGAAACCTACCTCGCCGAGGCGGTGCCCGAAGGCTGCACCTATGCGGCGCGGCGCGGGCAGGGCCCGAACACAGGTCTGATCGAGGGCTTTGCCCAGGATGCGACCACCTTGCAGGGGATCGCGTCCGGCTGGGCCGCTCAGTTTGGAACACAGCCCGAAGTGCTTGAGCGTGACGTGGCCGCCGCGCAATGTGCGGCGCTCGAATTCGCGCGCACGTTCCAGGGCACGCGCGGGAATGCCATCGAGATGGCGCTGGACCAGAACAGCGTCACCCGTGCCGAAGGCGTTGTGGGCACGATCCACGGCAGTGCCGGTCGCGAGAACTGGCTGGCGCTGGTGGCCCCCAATGGCCGCGTCTTTTCGTTGATGAGCCAGCTCGAAGATCCCATTGGCGATCAGCGGCAGTTTTCCTTCCGCCTGCCCTCGGCCCAGCCGGGGACGTATCTGCTGATCGCGACGGCGTCGGAGGATGCATTGGTGCGCGCCGCGGCAATGCAGGACGGGACCGCCGCCACGGACATCTTGCCCTTGATGACGCGCGAGTTGGCGGATGATGGCCTGGGTGCCGTTGACATCGGCGTGGTGGAAATCGCGCGCTAGAGCGCCCTAGCGGACGTCGAATGTCGCCAATCCAAACAGCGCGCTTTCCAAGACGTCGCGTGGCAGGGCTGCGAAAGCGTCTTGCGCCAATTGTCCAATGCCTGCCGACAGATCGATCGGCGCATCCTGCGATCCCAGTACGATCAGCACCTGCCGGGTGTCGCGCGCAGGCCCGGACCGGGCCACGGGCGCTTCGATCACCGGATCATTGCCGTCCAGCGTGGTGAAGCGGGCAAGGTCCTGGATCACGCCATTGTCGTCCACCAGGATCAGCGTCAGAAACAGACCGCCCGCGCCAAGGACGCGGGCCCGCAGCGCATCGCCGCTGTTCAGCGTCGTGTCGTCAAGGGCCAGACCAATGCGGCTGGCGGGATAGGCCGCGCTTTGCTTGATCGCATCGAGGGCCGCGCATTGGCGTGGATCAAGGATTTCGCGGGTCTGTGCGGGCACGGTATCGAGCCCGTCGACGATGCGGGCCGCCAGCGTTTCCAACGCGGCGGGTTCGGCACCGATAAAGGACAGGCCGACGCCATCATCCCCGGCGCGGCGGGGCAGCACCAGCGTGCATTGCGGTGCAGGCGTGTTGCGTATGCGCTGCAGCAAGGCCCCGATTTGGAGCGCGGCAGGCGATGGGTTCGCGATTGCGGACGGTGTAGCCGTGCCCGCGGGATCCGTGCCCGTGTCTTCGGGCGCTTCGGCCACATCCGGTTCCTCGACAATCTCCGGGGCCGCGGGTTCGTCAATGATCTGGGGCTGGGCGGCCTCGGTTTCCGGGGCAACCTCCGGCTCGGGCGCGATCACGTCGGGTTCCGGCGCGATCACGTCCGGTTCGGGCAGGACAATCGCGGCGATGTCCTCTTCGATCACCGCTTGCGGTTCGACCACGTCCGGCACCACCACATCCGGTGCGAGCGGCGCATCGGCTGCAGGCGCCACCGCTTCGGCGAGAGGATTGACAACGTCGTCATCGATGAGGCTCAGATCATCGATGGACAAATCATCCGGATTGATCTCCGGCGCGGCGGGTTCCTGAGCCGCAAGCGGTTCGTCGATCACTTCCGGCTCGGGTGCGATCACCTCGGGCTCTGGCGCCAGAAGCGCAAGCTCTTCTTCCTCCAGGATTTCGGCTTCGGGCTCGACCACGTCTGCGACCGGGGCCAACGCGTCGTCCTCAGGTGTCAAAAGCGCGTCGTCGGGGGCGGGCGCAAGGAGATCTTCGTCGGGCTGCAAGGCGTCGTTTTCGGGTGCCAGCAGTGCTGTGTCATCCTCGGGGGTCAGCGCGTCATCCGCCTCTTCCAACACATCGGCGGTGGCGTCCTCGGGTTCCAGTGCGACGGCGTCGGACGGGATTTCGGGTGTATCGTCAAGGTCGATGATGTCGGCATCGATGATCTCGAGCGTGATTTCGTATTCCGGCTCTCGCACCGCGGGCGAAGACGGCTCGGGCAAGAGCGCAACCGACGAGGTCAGAACTCCGAGCACGAGTGCGCCGTGGATTGCCGTCGACCCACCGATGGAGGCCGCCCACGTGCTGGACCGCTGGGGCGCGTATGGCAAAAAGCTCATTCCGCGTCCTCCGTAGCTTTGCGGTGAACGGTGACCAGACGGACCTGTACGGCAATCAACTCTTCGGCAGCGATGAGGTCTAGCAGCGCGCCTGCATTCGCCTCGCGATCGGCAAGGACGTGCAGCATCGGGTCATCCACCAATGCCGCAGCGAGGCCACCGCGTTCGATAGGCACACCATCAAGCGTCAGGTTGCCGTCGACGGATACGGTCAGCAGCGGCTTGGGCAGCAGGTCCAGTGGCAGCTCCGTGGTCTCGGGCAAGCTGACGGTCACCGTGGTCGAATTCGACAGCGATCCGGTGGTGAGAAAGAAAAAGATCAGCAGCAGCACGATGTTGACGATGGCCAGACCACTGTCCATCTTGTTGCCCTCGCGGGCGGGGGCAAGGCGATTGCGGCGGATCATCGGCTGCGCGTGCGGGCAATCTGCACCGCCTCCACCTCTGCGCTGTCGAGCGCCTCGAGCGCGGAGGCGACGTCTTGGACCCGCGCGGCACCGCCGATGATGATCACGACCTGTCCCGGGTCGTCCTGACTGCCGATCGCTTCGGCAAGTGACGGCAGTTGGTCGATGTCAAAGACCTGCCCATTGGTTGTGACGGTCCCGTTGCCGATGTCCCAGATGGTCACGCCGCTGTCGCTGACGGCATCGGGGGCTGGCGCTTCGGCGTTCTCGTCCTCGGGGCCGGCAGGGTCTGCCTGTGCCTCGGCCTCTTCGGCCTCGTCCGGTGTGGTCCGCAGGGTGACCAGTGAATAGGGCGTCAGGCTGGTCGACAGCATGAAAAAGATCAGCAGCTGGAACATCGCATCCGCCAGTGGCGTCAGCGCAAAGCGGTAGCGCCGTGGCCGTTCGGGCAGCGGTTGATACGAGGCGGCCATGTGCCCTCCCGCTCCTTAGCTTGCGCCGGAATTCGGATCGACCCGACCGTGGATGGCCGCCGACATCACGGCCTCCATCATGTTGCGCTCGCGGTCGATGCGTCCTTCGAGCCAGGTGGCGATGAAAAAGGCAACCAGCGCGATGGCGAGACCCGCCGCGGTGGTGATCAGCGCCACATAGATGCCAGAGGCCAGCGCCGTTGGGTCCACCGCGCCATCCGTCACCGCAAGGACCGAAAAGGCATCAATCATCCCGATCACCGTGCCGAGCAGGCCCAGCATCGGGGCCGCCTGCACGACCATGTCGAGCGCGCGCATTCGCTCGCTCAGCATGGCCAGCTCGACAATTGCGGTCTGGCGGCTGAGCTCTTCGGCATAGCTTGCGTCGCCGGGGCGCGCCTGGATGCCCGAGAACACGGCCTGCAGCACCCGGCTGAGGACAGAGCGGCGGCGACCTGCGTTGCGGATCGCCTCTTCGACCCGACCATTGAGCCAGTCGTCCAGGATCTTTTCCGCCTCTTTCCGCCGACCGACGCCCAGCTTGGCGAACTGGCCGAGTTTGAACAGACCCACGCTGAGCGCAAACAGCGACAGGACACCCAGCAGGCCGTAGATCACATACGCAGCAAGTTGAAAAATCGTCAGAGTCATGTGTGTTCAAACAGTTCTTCGAGGCCCCGGACGGGGCAGGGGCGACCTAGAGGCCGAAGGCGATGTCGGTGCGCGATGTCACTGTCAGGGAGGACAGGCACAGGTCGCTGGCCTCATCGCCGGAGGCGCCTTCGATCTCGCACGCGGCAACGTCGTTCACGATGATCTCGGACAGATCCGCGCAGGGGGCGGGCAGGTTGTATTGCACCACGCGGCGTTTGCCCGCACTCAGGCTGCCAAGGGGCAGTGCGAGCAGGTTGCGAAACACGCCTTCGGCATCAAAGACGGCAAGCCGCCATGTGACGTCTGTCAGCGCGGTATCAAGGCCATTTTGCCCGAAAAACACGACCTGGCACCCGCCATCGGATGAGGCGGAGGTTCGGTTCAATTCGAGAGAAATCACGCCAGCATTGTCCTGTGCGGACACGTGCGAAGCACATAACATTGCCAAGGCCGCCACTGCAGCCAGATTTTTGCGCGACATTTCAATCTCCGAAGGCCAAGCCTTAAATCAACGCCACAATTAGCGGCAGAGGGCCGGGGCAAGTCAACCGGAGAATTTCAGTTGTGTCAGCGGTATACGCCGATCACGTAGTCTGGTTGGAGCGTGGCTGTTTGTGCCGCTGTAAATGCGGGCGCTTGTGCCACGATGACGGGGCGCGTGCTGCGCTCCTCATAGGTTCGGACAGTCTGCGTGCGAACGGCGCGCGCTGCTTGAACCGCTTTGGGTGTGGCGCGTGGTTCTGGCGTCACCACCGGGGCGGTTTGCCGTTTCACGATCAGGTCGGAAATGTCAGGGGTTGCCGCAGCGACGATGGTGCCTGCGGACGGTGTGGGCTCAGCATCCGATGCCTTGGCTTGTGGCAGCACTGGTGCATCCCGCAATGCGACTTTTGCCACCTCAGGCGCCTTCGCGGCCGGAGCAAAAGTGGGGATCACAAACCGTGCTTCTGAAATGGTTGCAGGCGCAGGTGCGAGGGTGCGCACCTGCTGATCGCCCGTTGCATCATGCAACGCTGACAGCGCAACAGCGCCAGCACCGGAAGAAGCCACAAGGGCAGAGCAGATCAAAAGCGAACGTATCATGGTGGCGTTCATATAGCATGAGCCATGGCCAATTACATCCAGCCATGCCAAAGAAAACGGACCAACCGCATGATCTATGCAACATGACCAGATACAAAGGGCAAATGTTGTGATTTACCAATGCTTTGCATCTACATATCGTTGGGGGGAATTACGGCGGATTTTTGCCACAGCGGTTTTTTGCCTATGTGTTGTTGCCGCGCCATCGACAGTCAAAGCCAATTTCCAATTTTGTAATCAAACACTTGATGTGGTGAACGTCGCGGTCGGTGCATACGATGCGGATGCGTGGGAAACGGCCGGTTGGTGGACCGTCGGGCCGAACCAATGTGCCAACGTGATCGAGGATACGCTGACATCGCGGTACATCTACGTCTATGCGCGTGACGTTTTCAACGCATCGATGCTGCCGGGCACCACCACGCTGTGCGTGGACCCGGATGAATTTCGAATCCGCGGCCGGGAAGATTGCTTGATCCGCGGACACATCGCCGCCCGTTTCCACGAAGTCGACACGCGCCGGTCCGAACGCTGGACGTTCTTTCTGCGCGCCGCTTCGGAATAGCTTGCCACCCGGTGGGCGTGCACCGTAGTATTGCGGCTGAAATTTCCTTTGGTGGCTTTGAAACGGTGCGGTCTGTGATGGCTGGGATCTTGCGGGATATAACCTTTGGGCTGGCGGGGCTGTGCACGCTGGCTAGCGGCGTGTGGGCGCAATCCTTTGACGCCGATCCTATTGGGTTTGACCTTGGCGACGATGCCAGCGGCAACGTCCTGATCGCGGCCTATCAACCACCCTCAGACGCAGCGCCAAGCTTTGCCGCGCCTGGCGCGGGCCAGGACGCCGTCGCCGTGACAAACGGTCTGCCGGCGCCCTCCATTATTCTCGGGCGGATCGAGCCCGGACGCGAAGCGGATTTCGGGATCACCACATTGTTGCCCGAGACTGTGGCGCAGATGGCCTTTGCCTTTGACGATGTGGAAAAACGCGTGGCCATGCGGGGCGATGATCCGGACATGTTTCGGATGTTGATCGAACAGGGGCACATTGATCCGCCCACCGATCGGCTGAACGTCGCGTTGCAGTCCGAATTGCAGCGGATGAACTGCTATCGCTCAGGGATCGACGGGTTGTGGGGCCGGGGGTCCGCCCGGTCTGTGGCCGATTACTTTGGCGAACGCGATGATGGCGCGCAATGGCCGGATCAGGACCCAAGCGTCGAGCTGTTCCGGACCATCATTCTGCACCCGGATGTCCGGTGCTCGGCACCTGTCGCGGCCGCTCCGGCGCCGCGTGCGACCACGACGCGGTCGACGTCCACGCGCACCACGACGCCGACGCGCCGGGCGGCCACACCGGCCCCAGCGCCCAAGCCCGCCTCACCCGCCAGAAAGCCCACGATTTCCAGCGGTGGTGGCATCGGCGTTTTCCGCTGATCCGGCCCACCGCGCGCACCGCATATGCCACCCATTGAAATCGATCCCAACTTTGCCGGATCAGGTCGCGCGTGGAAGCGTCGGCGTCGCGCGCGCCTGCTCAAGCGTGCAGGCGTGGCTGTGCTCGGCCTCGGCGCGATTGGCGGGCTTGTCGCGGTCGCCGTGGCGCTTTGGCCGTTCGGGTCGGAGTATCGGGACGGCATCGATAGCGCCGAAGGTGATGAGTTGACGCTGGTGCAATCCGAAGGGGCTGCGGAGGGCGGCATCGTCCTCGCCGCTGCCGCGGCAGAAGCGTTCCTGGATATCCGGGGGGCGCCGATGATCATCACCTTGCCAGATGGGCCTGCACTTGGCGCACGGCGCGTGTCACTCGAACACCAGATCCACCCCCAGCGCGCGCGGATCGGCGACCAGATCGAGGTGATCGAAGACGCGCTCTTTGATGCGACACAGCGTGTGCAACTGACCTTGCCATCCTCCTCCGCCGATCTTGCTGCCTTTCAGGCCCGGCGCGAGACGGCCATCGTCGACACCGCGACCGCCATTCCCGATGTGGTCGAGGCCGGGTCGCAAGTGGTGTTCGACGATGACGAAGGCAGTTGGGGCGAGGTCGTTGGCGGGGATGCTGGCGAGACCCAGGTCAGCTATGTCGAGACCATCATCGAAAACACCACAACCGAAGCCCTGAGCCTGTCGCCGTCGGAGCGGCAGATGCTGTTTCGGGACGAAGTCATCCGCCTCGAAACGGATCGCGAATTGAAAACGGTGCTGAGCGAACAGGGCGTCACCCAAGATGAGACAGACCGCATCCTGAGCTTTGTCCGCCGTATGGCCGATGACATGGGGGTTGAGCCTGAAGTTCTGACGAACCTGTCCACAGGCGGTCTGGTTGCCCTGCGGCTCGAACCGGGGCGGGGGGGGGCGCAACTGATGCAGATGTCGATTTATGCGCCCGACCGCTATCTGGCGAGCTTGGCCCAGCCTGGGCCGGGTCGGTTCGAGACCAGTGCCGATCCGTGGTTTTCGCGCAATCTGTTGCGCCGTGCGGATATCGCCGTGCGCAACCGCGGTGCGCAGGGCGAAGTGAAGCTCAAGGATGCGATCTATTCCACCGCTTTGCGCAATGGTGTGTCCTCCGAACTGGTCGGTGAATTGATGGTGATGCTCAGCCGGGTGCAAGACCTCGACCGCATCGCCACCGAAGGTGATCGTATGCGCCTGATCCTGCGTGAGGAGGGCGCGGGCGTCGCCCCCGCTGGCCAGATCCTCTATGTCGCGCTCGAAGGGCCAACCGAAAACTTCGAATGCTTTGTCGTCCGGCCCAACAGCCGGAGCGCGCCGTTCGGCTGTTTTGATCCGCAAAGCGGCGGCAGCGGTGGCGGCGGCAGCGGTCTGGGTGGCAGCGCGTTTGTCATTCCCGTCTCGGGCACGAAAACCTCGGGCTTTGGCCCGCGCCATCATCCTATCCTGAACCGTACGGTCAACCACAACGGTGTCGACTGGGCGGCGCCCACGGGCACACCGGTCAAGGCGGTGGCTGGCGGCAGGATCAGCCGGGCCAACTTCTCGTCCAGCTATGGCAACATCGTCTACATCGACCACCCCGGAGGCGCGCACAGCCGCTACGCCCACCTCAACGCCTTTGCCGAGGGGATTGACCTTGGCACCAATGTGCAGGCCGGTCAGATCATTGGATATGTCGGCACCACGGGCCGGTCCACAGGTCCGCATTTGCATTTCGAGCTGCATCTGAACGGGCGTCCGGTTGACCCATTGGCCTTGGGTGCTGCGCGCGCCTCCGGCGCCGTGGAGGCGCTGGTGGCCCAGATCATCCGGGTGGAAAGCGCGGGCAACGCGCGGGCCAAGAACACGCGGTCAACCGCCACCGGTCTGGGGCAGTTCATCGAAAGCACGTGGCTGCGGATGATGCGCACCTACCGGCCCGACCTCGTGGCGACGCTGAACCGGGCCGAGTTGCTGGAACTGCGCTTTGATCCTGCCTTGTCCCGCGCGATGGTCACGAACCTTGCCCGCGAAAACGAAGCCTTCCTGCGCACCCGTGGACACCAGATCACGCCCGGACGGCTGTACCTGGCACACTTCCTCGGCCCTGCGGGGGCGGATATTGCGTTGAAGGCGAACCCGGAGGCCACCGTGCTTGAGGTGATGGGTGCCAGCGTCGTCAACGCCAACCCGTTCCTGCGTGGCAAGACCGTCAGATGGATGACCGACTGGTCCGACCGCAAAATGAACCGCGTGGGCCGCGGCGGTGGTGGCACACAAGTCGCCGTGACCAACGCCCCCGCCGTGACCCCGGCAGAAGTGAAGCGGTACAAGGACGGCGTGGCGAAACTGCTGGAGACGCTTTGATCAGTTACGTCTGTGTACTGATCTTTCCGTTCGGCTCTCGTTTCAGGCTTTCCCCTGCTTCAACTTTAGCGACAACGTCGAAAGATTTTAGTTCTGTCAACTTGAACTGAACAACGCCTGAACCTGGCTCGTATCCGACTTTGGCAGCAGGATTTAGCGGGTAAACCTTTGCGACCCGCTCGACACCGCCCCTGTTCAGCTTTGCCGCAGCTTGTTCGACTTTGCGCCGAAACGTCGATTGATCGATGGCATTCGACGACAACTTCCGCTCCAGGGATTCATGGACATTGATGTCTTCACCACTTGGAATGCCGTCCTCAAAATGCGTGTATCCCCGAAAATCAAAGTCATCTTTCATACGGTTTGCCGACACATCCTTGGTTTGAATGACCGATGACTGCGCCAGAACAAGCATCCAGTATCCGTCTTTCAACGAGCCAGGCGCGTAGCCCAACTTGCGCTCAATTTCTGCGGAACTCGAACCGCCAACCAGAATGGATTTGAGGTTTGTAATGTATCCCGCGGTGGTGACGGTTGTTCCGACCCCACGGATATTCAGTGCATATGACATCGGGGGTTACCTCAATCAAACGCGTATCCAAACCCATCCTCGGAATGGGTTACAACCACTTTGCTGAACTCCTCACCCGCGACCATACGGTTGAGCACTTCGCGCGACATCTCGGGCAGGATCGAGTTGGTAATGATGTTGTCGATCATGCGCCCGCCGCTGTCGGGGTCTTTGCATTGCTCGGTGATGTGGTCGAGCACGTCATCGCCATAGACCATCTCTGCGTTGTGTGATGCCTTCAGCCGTTTGGCGACCGACCGCAGTTTCAGCTTGGTGATGTCCGCCAATGCGGCCTTGCCCAGCGGGAAGTATGGGATCGACACGATCCGGCCCAGCAGCGCGGGGGGGAAAACGTCGAGCTGGAAGGGTTTGAGAGCTGTTGCCAGCTCTTCGACATCCGGTTCCGTCTCGCCACCTTCGGCCATCTCCATGATCACCTCGGTGCCCACGTTGGACGTCAGCAGGATCAGGCAGTTCTTGAAGTTGATCGGGCGGCCGTTGCCGTCCTCCATGATGCCCTTGTCGAACACCTGAAAGAACAGCTCGTGGATGTCCGGGTGCGCCTTTTCGATCTCATCCAACAGGACCACCGAGTAAGGCTTGCGCCGCACCGCTTCGGTCAGCCGCCCGCCTTCGCCGTAGCCGACATAGCCGGGAGGCGCGCCCTTGAGCAGGGACACCGAATGCGCCTCCTGAAACTCGGACATGTTGATGGTGATGATGTTCTGTTCGCCGCCGTATAGTGTTTCCGCGAGTGCCAGCGCGGTTTCGGTTTTACCGACGCCGGACGGACCGCAAAGCATAAAGACACCGATGGGTTTTTCCGGGTTCGCGAGACCTGCGCGCGACGTCTCGATCCGCTTGGCGATGGTGCGCAGGCCGTGATCTTGGCCAATCACCCGCTCTTGCAGCCGGTCGGCGAGGGTCAGCACCGCGGCCAGTTCATCCTGCACCATCCGGCCCGCTGGAATGCCCGTCCAATCCGAGATGACGGTGGCGACGGATTGCGCGTCGACATGGGCGTAGACCATGCGGTCATCGGGGTTGCCGCCCTCGAGCTCCGCCATTTTGGCGGCCAGTTCGGCATGCGCTGCGTCCGCGTCAGCGGCGGGTGTTACGTCTGCCTCTGCTTCCTCTTCGGGGCGGGCGTCCATCACGTCGCTTGCGTCCTGGCCCTTGGCCTCGGCGATCGACTTGCGCAGGCTCAGGATGTTGTCGACCAACTCTTTTTCAGCGCCGTACTTGGCCTCATACTCGACCAATTCGGCTTCGAGCTTGGTCTTTTCTTCGGCAGCTTCGGTCAGGCGGTCCTCGTTGGTGGATCCCAGCTCGCGCTCTGCCTCTTTCGACGCAATCTCGGTCTCGAGCGCGCGGATGGCCTGGCGCAGGTCACCGATGCGGGCCGGTGTCGAGGCCTGCGATACCGCCACGCGCGCACAGGCCGTGTCGAGCAGCGATACCGCCTTGTCCGGAAGTTGCCGCGCAGGGATATAGCGCGCGGACAGGGACACGGCGGCCACAATCGCCTCGTCCGAAATTCGCACGCCGTGATGAGCCTCCATTGGGTCGAGAATGCCCCGCAGCATAAAACAGCAGCGTTCGATATCCGGCTCGTCCACGTCGACGGGCTGGAAGCGGCGGGTCAGGGCCGGGTCCTTTTCGAAATAGTTGCGGTATTCGGAGAATGTGGTGGCCGCGATGGTTCGCAGCGTGCCACGCGCCAGCGCCGGTTTCAGCAGGTTGGCCGCATCACCGGTGCCTGCGGCACCACCGGCACCGATCAGCGTATGCGCCTCATCGATGAACAGGATGATCGGGGTCGGCGAGGATTGCACCTCGTCAATGACCGACTTCAGGCGTTGTTCGAATTCGCCCTTCATGGACGCACCGGCCTGCATCGACTGGATATCAAGCTCGTAGAGCTTGGTGCCCTGCAAGAGCGGCGGCACGTCATCGGCGGCGAGACGTTGGGCGAAGCCTTCGACCACAGCGGTTTTGCCCACGCCCGCCTCACCGGTGAGGATCGGGTTGTTCTGGCGGCGGCGCAACAGCACGTCGACGATCTGGCGGATCTCATCGTCGCGGCCCACGATGGGGTCCATCGTGGCGGCAGCTGCAGTCATATCCTTGGCAAAGCGCCCAAGTGCTGTCGAGGCGCCGGGCCCGTCCTCGCTCACCCCTGCGGGCCCCGAGGACAGGCCGGAGCCATCCATCGGCCGCATATCCTCTTCTTCGCTGTCGGCAAACAGGCTGCCAGCTTCCTTGGACAGCTGATCGGCAGAGAGCGACCCCAGCGTGGGCGACAACCGCTCCAGCACGCGTTTCTGTTCAGAGGAGGACAGCAAGGCCACCAGCGCATGGCCAGACCGCACCTGAACCTCACCAAACAGCAACGTGGCATAGACCCAGCCGTTTTTCAGCATGCTCGCCATGCTGTCGGAAATCGCCGGGATCTCGGTCACGTTCTTGTCGAGCTTGCCAAGCGCGTCTGTGAGGTCGCGCAGCACATTGGCGCGGTCGAGGTTCAACGCGCCCAACATCACCGACACATCCGACTGCTTGTTCGACACGATGTGATACAGCCAGTGCAGCACATCCACATGTCGATGCCCTTCGCCGCGCGACAGGCTCATCGCCTGAATAAAGGCGTCGTATCCCGTACGGTTCAGTTTGCCCGCATATTTTTCTACCTGAATCTCGGCAACCATTCCCAATCCCTCTGTCTCAAGACACTTCCATCGAAATTTTATATTGCGTCGCCCGAACCAGCGCGCTTTGTGCGTCGCCACCTTCGCGCATGGGCATGGCGCTGGTCCAGCCCAACTCTGTCCGCAACCCGCGTGTCCCGCCAAGATGGGCGGGTGTCACTTCGGGGCGCGGCAACCACAGTGCGACGTCGATCTCGAAAAAGGCTCCCAGATAGCCCAGCACGAGATCCTTGAGCTCTGCCTGGCGGTCACGGCCCGGCAGAAAACTGCGGTATTCTTCGATCGTGCTGCATTCCACGTGCACCACGATCTTTTCACTGATGGATGGGGCGCGTTGGCCCACCCGAAGGTCATGGCCCAGGCGCATGCCGCGCACCCCCATGACCGACCGGTCATCGTCCGAGAATTCGAGCCAGCCGGTCACGAACTCTTCGATCCGGATGGCGACACCGAAATGCGCGCGCAACATCTGCCGCAGGCGCACGGGGCTGCGCACCCGGTCCATGCCAAGCGCGGTGTAGCGCAAGCGGACCACATCATCGACGGGAGAGATGTCATCAAAGCATTTGGGCGCGTCACCGGTGAGCGAACGCATCAGGCGCGGAAACTCACCGCCCGAAGGGTGATCGTATTGCGTGATCGGCCGGGCGTCCGACCAGGACCGGTAGAACAACTGCTGAAACCGCGCCACAAAGATGTCGGTAAAGCGGACAAAAGCGTTGTCGCCATGGCGCGTCCAGCGGTCCACCTCGCGCGTGATGGAATGGGGCAGGGGGCCGAACGGACCAAAAAAACCGAGAAAGCGCGGGCGCACACGGGGGCGTTTGGCCTCGACCTCTGCCTCGCTCAGCTCATCATATGCAAAGCCGGTGTAGGGGTCCTGACCCAGATCGACGATGTCCTGGCTGATGCGCCGGCTTTGCCCGATGCGGGGTTTTTTGCCCGCACGACGTTCGAGGTGGCGCAGCGACTGGAGAAAGCCCCAGGTTGCGCGTCGCGTCTTGCGCTCTGCTTCGGTCTTGGCGTTCACAGAAGCGGACCCGATCCGCCACGCGGTGGCCATACCTTGAGCACGTTGCCCTTGGAGTTCGTGACAACGCATTGCGTGAACGTGTTCATCGCCGCATAGTCGCTCAGGAAACGATCCAGCGCTGCGCTGAGTGTCACGATCATCGCAGGATCCATCAGGTCTTCGTCAAATTTCAGCGTCACTTCCATGCCGCGCGCCGGGTGAAAGCCGTCTTTGCGTTGAATGGTGCGTGTGCGCGGACGCGCGCTGACATCCGCAAGCGCCCCAATTTGCGCTTCGGTCAGTTGGTCCGAGACGTCCGAGTATAGTCGCATGACCTCGCGCAGCGCCTCCACGTTGCCCTTGCCATCCGGGCCGATGAAACCGCGATAGCTGAGCGAGATGAGTGAGATCAAACGCCAGTAATTGTCACCGGCCGTCATCCGATGCGGGCCCTCGGCCTCAAGCTCGGCCACGGCTTCGCGTGGATTGGTCGGGCCCACCTTTGGTTTCATCGTGATGATGCGATCATCCAGCAGGTGGAATGTCGCCTCGCTCATCGGCAGCACTTCGGGCAGGTGCCGGTTGGAGCACAGCGTTTTCACGAAAAGCAGGTTGGCCGGTTCGGCTTCGGGCGGCTCGTAAAATGTGATCCACGTCTCCGTGCCCTCATAGCGAAATCGGGTGCCACCCACCCGCCGCTCAGACTGGCTCAATGCGCGCCGCTGCCGGTTGTATGTGTAGTACAGCGTTTCGCGCGGGGCGCTGCCGATGGGTGGAATTCCGTATAGCGGCTGGACCTGCACCTTGTCCCGTGCGGCATCGTATTGCGCGCGAACGTCAAGCACCCGTTGCACCTCGAAATGCGTGGCAGGTGTGCGATTGGGTGCGACCGGCATCTGGTGCGCGCGATTGTCCAGCGTTATCGGCTTGGCGTCATCCTCGAACAGATTGACGGCAGGCGCGCAAAACAGGGCAAGGTTTTTTGCGTCGAAATGCGTGGTCAGATGTTTGTCGGGCGCGTCGAATTCCAGCACCACTTGCGCGGATTTGCTCTCGATACCCTTGGTGTGGTGGCTCAGGTTTCGGATGCGAAAGCCAAGGAATTTCCGTGGGAACGAAAAGTATTCGAGCAATGTGCTGATGCCGGGAAACAACCGCTCATCGCGACCATAAAGCGGCGTGTCCGTATCGAAACCAACCTGTTCGACCTCATCCAACGGGATATTGTGAAAGATCGGCGTTCCGCCCTTGTCCTCCCAGCGCAGCGATGCGCGTGTCAGCCGACCAAAGACCTGTGCATACAGCGCCATCGCCTCTTGCTGCGGGCCGGTAAAATGGATCGGCAGCACATCCGTTTTCAGCCCGTCGAGTTTTTTGCCATCGGTGCGTTCCAGCATCATCACGAGGCCCGCCGACGTGCGCGACCCCGCGCGTTCCAATCCCGGCCCGTCGCAGCCCAATGCGTTCATCGGGGTGGCGGTGCCGTGGTACTCGGCAGTGGCGATTTTCAGGGGCCAAAACGTGATCGGCTCGGCCAGACGAAACCGGCACGCGATACGCCTGGTCGCCTCGGTAAAGGTCGCCTCGATATACGATCCCGCATTGATCGTCCGTCCGCCCGCGATCTCTGCGGGTTTTTCCGGTGTGTGACCTTGCACCAGCATCGCGGCGGGCACGGGCGCGGTCATTTCGGGGCACACCTGTTCCAGCAGTTCGGTCGAGAAGGTGCGGAACTGCTGATCGATGTTCAACTGCACCCGTGCGGCAAGAAAGGCGGACCCTTCGAGTAATCCGGCAATCGACGGGTCGAGGTTTTCCTCGAGCAGACCGCCCAGACGGTCCGCGAGGCCGGGGTATTCCTTGGCAAACAGGGCGGCCCGTTCTTTCAGAAGCAGCAATTCGCGCTCATACGCGTCCTTGAAGGCCTGTTTCATCAACTCAAATCCGTTTCGCGTTCAGCACAACCTTACCTGCGCCCGTGTCCACATCCGCGCTGAATTCAACCGGGATGTCGGCAGGGTCGGCAATGAGGTCAGCCGTGACATGCACGGCGACGCGCTGGTAGTCGTCGCCGTCCAGTACCTGCACCTTAACGTCGATCGTTGATTTGACCAGCCGCGGCTCGTGATCCGACAGCGACTGTTTGATGGATTTCGCGATGCTGTGTCCGGTCAGTTCGGCCCGGGTCAGGTTGCTGAGATCCTGAAAGCCGTAATTGACCACAGACTGCGCAACGTTGGGCGCGTCCTCAAGGTCGACAGCTGCATCGAGGCGGATGGTGTTCATCAGCGTGGCCACATGCTCGCGCACATGTTCGCGCAACGTCTCTTCGTCAACGCCGAGGCGGCGGGCGTTGGACCGGCCGGAAACATTGGAAACGGTATTCAGCCCGCCTGCTTCGACTTCGGATTGCTGGCCCTTGCCAGAATCGCGTTCCCGGAACGACTGACGGAAAACATCCAGCAGCGAGATACGCGAGCGTTCGTGGACCTTGCGGGTGGCGCGCTGCCGCGGTGTCTTGGTGCTGGATGAACGTGACGCCATGAATGCGTATCGGGGCCTTCAATAAGCGCGGGAAATGCGGCCCGGACGGGATCCGGACCGCATATGTTCGGTTTAGGTAACCGACTTGTTCTTGGCGATGTCGAAGCCGGCCTTGCCTTCGGGGCCTTTGGAACCGTCTGCCTTTTGCGAAGCGTAGGTTGCCTTGTACCATGCGAAGTTCAGGGTCACGGTCTCCATCACGCGGTCCATGCCGTCGCCCGAACCACCGGTTTCGTAGGAAGAGACCATGATCTCTTTCATGTCGACGCGGAAGTAGTCGAGCGGCACATTGCCCGCCTTGCGGACCACGATAAAGCCGTCGGCGATGTGCTTGCCGCTGGCGCAGTGGTTCATCAGGTCGTGTGTGGCCATGTCCACATATTTGGTCAGCGTCAGGTCACGCACGTTGACCTTGCCGGCGCCGCCGCCTGGCCCGAGGTGCGTGGTGCCGGACTGGGACATGCCCCAGGACCACTGAAGAACGTCAATTTCACCGGCGTATTTGTCGTCAACCGACTCGCCCTTGATTTTGTCCAGGTGGAGGAAAATATCGACTGCCATGATCTATCTCCTTGATCAAACGGTAGGTTACTTGGCGGGGTTACCCATTACTTGGGCGGGGGTATTTTGGATACCAGGCTCATCCCGATATCCATGCCTTCCATCTGGAAGTGCGGTTTGAGAAAGAACTTGCCCATGTAGTAGCCGGGGTTCAGTTCATCCTCGACAACCTCAACTTTCGCATCCGCGAGGGGCTTTTCGGCCTTTTCACGTTCCGATGCGTTCTGGGGGTTGAGGGTGACATATTGGTCGATCCAGGTCTGCAGGTCCTGACGGATCTGATCCTTGTCCTTGCTGGACCCGATCTGGTCGCGGATCATCGCCTTCAGATAGTGGCTGAAGCGCGAGACGGCGAACATGTAAGGCAGGCGCGAGGACATGTTGTCCGATGCAGTCGCCTCGGGATCGACGTAAGACTTGGGCTTGTAGAGCGACTGACCGCCGAGGAACACAGCCTTGTCGGTGTTCTGACGATGGACCAGACCCAGCAGGCCAACCTTGGACAACTCGCCCTCGCGGCGGTCGTCGATGCTGACTTCGGTGGGGCACTTGAGGTCTTTCTCGCCCGACCCGGTGTCAAAGTGGTGGGTCGGCAATTGCGCCACTTCACCACCCGACTGCACGCCGCGGATGCGCACGGTCCATCCATGTTCCTTGAACGCGCGGTTGATGTTCACCGCCATGGCGTGGGCGGCGTTCATCCACGAGTATTTCTCGCCGCCGTGACCATCCGTATCCTCGGTAAAGTTGAACTCGTCCACGGTCATCGTGCTTTCTGGCCCGTAGGGCGCGCGCGCCAGGACGCGCGGCAGGGTCAGACCCAGGAAGCGGGCATTCTCGCTCTCGCGCAGAGAGTTCCAGCCGGCATAGTCCGACGCGGTAAACAGCTCTTCGATGTCGGGCGGGTTCGACAGCTCGTTCCAGGTGTCGAGGCCCAGCAAACGTGGCGCGGCCGAGGACAGGAACGGCGCCAGCGCCGCTTCGGAAATCTTCGACATCGATGTGAGAAAGGCAACGTCCGCCGGCGAATGGTCAAAGTAGAAATCGCCAACCATCGCGCCCATCGGATCGCCACCCAGGGTGCCGATCTTGCGCTCGTAAATCTGGCGATACAGCGGCGAGCGGTCCCACTTGGCACCGGGATAGCGCTTCATCATGCCCGCCAGTTCCTTCTTGGAGGTGTTGAGCACCTCACATTGAAGGGACGCGCCGGTTTCCGAGTTGTTCAGCGTGTAGGCCAGCCCGCGCCAGGACGATTCCAGCTGCTGGAATTCGTCGTTGTGCAGGATTTCATTGATCTGCCCGCTCAGTTCCTGATCGAGCCCGGCAATCATCGCGTTGATGGTGTCGATGACATCCTCATCAATCAGCGACTGATCGGCCATCGCGGTCTGGACCACGGTGGACAATGCGCTGTCGATGGCGCGCTCGGCGTTTTCGGTGGTCGGATTGATCGTCTGTTTGAGAATTGCGGAGAAGTCATCCAGTTCGCTCAGTGCGCCCTGGGCTCCGTCCTGTACCTGTGCTTCTTCAGCCAATGTTTTCACTCCCCGTCGTGAACTGGAACACGCTTACGCGTTGTCCTCAGATGGTTGGCCCGCGTCATCCGCGGCTTTGTTGGCGTCGGCCTCGGCCTTGGCTTGTTCGGCCAGAACCTTGAGCTTCTCCGGGTCGTTCAAGAGCTCTTTGATCTGCTCCTGCGCTTTCGGCTTCGACGTCATGTACAGCAGTAGGTCGGCCAGCTGCTGGCGGGCGGTGAGCAATTCGTTGAGCGCGGGCACCTGGCGCGCGATATTGGCCGGCTCAAAATCGTCCATCGAATTGAAGCGTAGGTTCACGCCCATCTTCTGGCCGTCGCCGCCCTTCAGCTTGTTGTCGACCATCACCGACACACCCGGCTGGATCTTTTGCGACATATAGCTGTCGAGCGTGTGCGCGGTGACCTTTTCGAATTCGCGTTGGTCAACGGGTGCTTTTTCCTTGCCCGGGCTGTTGCCCGACAGGTCGCTCATGATGCCCATTACAAAGGGCAGTTCGACGTTCTTTTCCGAGTCGATGGGGTCGGTATAAGCAATGTGAACGCGCGGCGGGCGGTTGCGGCGAATGTGCCCCGTGCCGGTATCAGATGCCATGTTGGAAACTCCCGAAAAGTCTTGAGGTTAGGTTGCAGCGGTGCTCATGCCCGATCAATGGTTGAATCGCGCCATTGACATTTTGCGAATCGGTTATCAACGCTTAACATCCTTGTGCACCCTTCAGTTGACAGGTCTTACCCTGAACAACACGGATGGTGACGGATTATTCGGCGGTGTCCAAAGACAATTTGCGGTTTTTGCGAAAAAAATTGCCTGCGGGGCCTGAATCTCGGGTCCGGATCGCGTCCAACCGTCAGTAGTCGGACTTTGGTACGAATTCCCGCAACAATGCCTCGAAATCCTTGCCAATGTAGCTGCGCGCCCGGGTCAGCAGCATGGGGATGGGCGACGACTTTTCCACCGCTCTGAAATAGGTCTCAACGGCCTTGATCTGAGCGCCGGCGTCGCCGGAGTTGCGGACAACAAAGACTTCGGGGGCGACAGGCGCCGGTTCTGGCTTTGGCTGGGGTACGGGCTCGGGTTCTGGCTCCGGTTCAGGTTCAGGCTCCGCTTCGGTCTCGACATCGGCGTCCATGTCTGCGGCGTCCGTCTCGTCCGCGGCGCCGTCCTCTTCGGTAATTTCCGGCTCCGGTTCCGGCTCTGGTTCTGGCTCCGGTTCGGGTTCTGGCTCCCAGACGGGCTCGGGCTCGTCGACCTCTTCGATCAGGACTTCATCCGCCAGGTTGCGCAGCTGGGCGTGCGCAAGCGCAAAACCGTTGTCCGAGATGAAATCGACCTTGGCGCGGTCCGCTGAGTTCGGCGCAAGGATATCGAACGCATCAATCAGCGATTTTCCGATCAGCAAGCGCGCCTGCGTGACCAGCAGCACGCAGGCCGACGACGGTTCCTTGAGCCCGAAATACGTTTCGACCGCGACCAGGCGGCGGCGCGCTTCGTCGTGGTCCTTGACCTCTGTTGCGACGGGGGCCGGACCGCTTACGGCACCGCTCGCCGCCGGTGCGGCGTCGTCCTCATCGGTGCCGCTGTCTCCGGCGAGTTCCGGATTGGCCGAGGCGATCACGCCCAACACCGCGTTCACCTCGTTGGTGAGGTTCTGCAGCTGCGGCGTATGCGGCTTGCTGGCCGTGAGGCAGGCGGTCTGAATGCGGCCAACCGCGTCGAGGACCGTGGACAGGTGGCCATGAACAATCTCGGTCTCTTCGCCCCGGTCGATCAGATTGGCGACCATGTCGTCGATGCTCAGATCGTCCTCACCATCATGCGGGGTCATTTCCCCCTGACAGACCATCACCCGACGGCGCGACGCGCCGCTGTTGGCGATGTTGTAGTACCGCAAGGGCAGGATCATCGCCCCCACTTGCGTCAGGTCGTTGATTGCCTCGAGCCGGTCAGCCGGTCCATCCTCGAGCCCGGGATGGGCGTCCTCGGTCATCGCTTCCAGAAGGTCGGCCATCGCAACGAGGCTTTCAGCCAGCGCGTCCATATTGCCCGCAAGCGCCGACCATTGCGCCCGCAACGTCAGGAGCCGCACGTCCCGCGTCCGCTTGAGCAGGCCGTCGATGGTGGCAAGTTCGGCCTTCAGATCCACCGACTTGGGGTCAAAGATCTGGTCCTCGGCCTTGCCGCCACTGCCCATCTCGAGGCCCAGTTTGACATAATCATCCGCCTCGGGCAGGCGCCCCTGGGCATCAAAATAATATTCGGAAAATTCGGGGTCGTCGTCCATCCACAGGTCGGGCCCGCCTGGCGCATCCTGCGTGACCGGCGTCGTGATCCAGTCCAAACTCATCGTTCCATTCCCCCGGTCTTCCGCAGCTTACATCTTGCGCAGCGCGTCGGCATAGTGGCGCGAGAAGGCTTTGATAAACGCGTCCAGCATCCCGTTTTCGCCTTGGGCGGCGCGGGCCTCCCAGCGTTTGGTGAACTCGTCCCAGGCCTTGCGGCTGCCACCGCCCATGATGCCCCCGCCGATATCACCTTCGATATCGTCAGGGGACAGTCCCCCCAGCATCTCGGCCAGTGCAGGCTGCAGCGCTGCGATCACCGCGGCTTGGTGACGGCGAATGTCGCTCAGTGCGTTTTCGAACCCGTCTGCGCCCGTCAGGTAGCCGTCGCGCGGGTTCAGGAACAGCGCCTCGAACGCCTGATCGGCGTCGATCATGAATTTCATCGGGTTGTTGCCCGTGGCCACACGCATTGTCCGGTCTTCGTTACTGACGAACAATTTGACCGCGGCACGGTCCTGCAACATGCGCATCAGCTCATTGGTGCCGGTGCGCGCAACCTTGCCCAGGATGCGGCCCAGTTGCTCCGGCGGGATCTGCAACTGGCTGGTGTCGGTGATCCCCGCCCCTTCCATGAAGGCGCGCAGGAACGCGTCAGCCCCGGCGCCAGACGGCTGTTGCGGCATGGCCTGAGGATAGGTGGGCTGGGCGGCGGGCACCGCGGGCTGGCCGATCCCGAACCCTTCGGAGCCGATGGGCTCGGGTGCCGGCATGGGTGGCGGCGCAGCCGGTGCTGGCGGCGCAACGGGGTGCGGTGCGGCGGCTTGCGGCTCCGGCGTCGGAGCGGGTGGTGTTTGAAAGGCAGGCGGCGTTGAGATGGCGCCCGCGCCCGGGATCGCAAATTGCGGTGGCGTGGTCGGCGCAATCCCGGGGGCTGAGGTTGCCCGGCTGAAGTCCGGCTGCTGCGCGCCCGCCCCACTTGCGTCGCTGGAATAAGGCATGGGCGCCTGCACGCCGGATGACGGGCTGGGTGTCAGCGTCTGGCCGCTGGGCGGCGCTTGCAGGCCAGAGCCGCCGCTGGCGCCGCCAACATCGCCCCAGACGTCATCAAACTCGTCGGCGGGCGCCGGTTCCGGCATCGCAGGCTGGGCAAAGGCCGGGGGAACAGGGGCCGGTGCCGGTGCGGCGCGCGGGACAGCTTCTGCGGCAGGCGTGTCCACCGTGATCTGCGCACACAGAATATAGTGGCCCACTGTAAAGCGGTCGCCATCGGCGATCTGGTGCGTCCCGTCGATGCGGTACCGCTCGCCATGCAGGAACGTCCCGTTGCTCGATACATCGGTCAGAAAGAACTGACCGCCCTTAAAGCTGATGTCGAAATGGTGCCCCGAGATGTGGCGCGACGCATCCGGCAGGACCCAGTCATTGCCTGCCTTGCGCCCGATCTGCGCACCCTTGTCGGTGAGGGTCAGGGACACAGGCCCGCCATTGTCCAGCGTCGCATGGTTTTCAATGCGCAACGTCAGCGTGGTCATCGCTTAGCAGTTTCCCATCTCGTGCAAGGTTTTGGGCTCAATACACCCTAAACAACCCAGCGGCGAGGTCCAGCACCCGTGCAAGACAAACCGACCGATGTTCGAGCCCAACCTGACCCAATCCGCGCAGAATCGCGGCATTGACCGCTTTGGGTGAACGCCACTCGGGCACGGCGACAGGATCGTTGGGCGCAAGCGCCCCGCCGGACCATCCCACGGCAAGACCCAGATAGACCGTCGCCGACCGCCGCGGCGCAAACAGGGCGACCTGCATCGTCCGCCAGCGGTTCTCGGCACTGGGGTGGTCCAGCCATTGGCTGATCCAGCTCATCAATTGCAGCTCATCCGGGGGCAGGTCGGGCAGGCTCACCCGGATCGCCTCGACCCCCCAGTTGATTGCAACCTGCGGTTCCGTGGCAAAGGCAGTGTAAGTGATCGCGTCCTCGGGCGTTGTCGACGCCCGCAGCCGTTCGAAAAAGCCCAGCGGGTCCTCTTGGTCTTCGGGCCTGTGCTTGGTAAAGCCGCCGACCTCGGGGATCTCACGGTACAGATCAATGGGGCGGTCGTATCGCAGGGCGCGCAGCGGCGGGATCGTTCGATCCTGTTCAGTGTCGTCGCTGGTGACAGTCATAACAGCCTTCCTCAAATGCACGATAACTCTGCGCATCGCGGGGGCGTGCGTCAACTCACCAAACACCGCCGAAGGGGCGTTGAGACGAATTTTCTGTCACCCGTTAATCACTTGGCCGAGGGTTGGGCGTTACGCCATATCTTCGAGGATCAGGTCGGATGCCTTTTCACCAATCATGATCGCAGGCGCGTTGGTGTTTCCCGACACGATCTCGGGCATGATCGAACAATCCGCGACGCGCAGCCCCTTGATCCCGTGCACGCGCAGCCTGTCGTCCACGACGGCGGCCTTGTCGCTGCCCATCTTGCAGGTGCCTGTGGGGTGATAGATCGACGCCGTGTTGTTGCGCGCCCAATCCAGCGTGGCGTCGTAGTCATCCATCGGCAGGTCTGCGTGGGGCCGATACTCTTCGGAGATTTTCGAGGTCAGCGGCGCGTGCCGCGCGATACGGCGGGCGATGTTGACCCCTTCGACCACCGTGCGGCAGTCGGTTTCGGTGCTGAGGTAATTCGGTATGATCTTGGGATAGCGCTTGCCATCCTTGCTTTGCAGCCGGATCTCGCCCTTGGACTCGGGTCGCAACTGGCACACGGACATGGTGAAGGCCGAGAACGGGTCCGCCCCCTTGCCGGGGTTTTCGGCGGACAAGGGCTGTACGTGGAACTGAATGTCCGGTGTTTCCAGATCGTCGCGCGTTTTCATGAAACCGGTGGCGAGGCTGGCGGCCATCGTCATGGGCCCCGCGCGGAACATCAGGTATTTGAGCCCGATCCTGGCCTGACCCATCAGGCTCGACACTTCGTCATTCAGCGTCGGCTCGTTGCATTTGTAGACCAGTCGCGCCTGCAGGTGATCCTGCATGTTCTTGCCCACGCCCGGCAGGTCGGCCACGACGTCGATCCCGTGGTCCTGCAAGTGTGCCGCCTCGCCGATCCCCGACAGCATCAAAAGCTGCGGCGAGTTGATGGAGCCGCCGGACAGGATGACCTCTTTGTTCGCCTTGACCATATGCCATCTGCCACCCCGGTCGCGATAGGATACGCCCGTGACCGTCTTGCCCTGCAATTCGATCTTTTCGACCTGCGCGTGGGTGACGATCGTCAGGTTGTCCCGGCTTTTGACCGGGTTGAGGAAAGCGACCGCAGACGAACAGCGCCGCCCGTTGCGGGCTGTCAGTTGAAAAAACCCGACCCCCTCCTGATCCGCGCCGTTGTAATCGGGATTGAACTTGTAGCCTGCCGATTGCGCCGCAGCGACCCACGCATCGGTGATCGGGCGCTGGATGCGCATGTTGGACACGGACAGGTTACCCTGATCCCCGTGAAATTCGTCTGCGCCCCGTTCGTTCCGTTCCGACCGCTTGAACAACGGCAGCACATCGTCCCATGCCCAGCCGCGATTGCCCATCTGTGCCCAGCGGTCATAATCCTGGGGCTGCCCGCGCACATACAGCAAGCCGTTCAGCGACGACGACCCGCCCAGCACCTTGCCCCGCGGCCATTCGATGGACCGTCCGTTCAGGCCGGGATCCGGTTCCGTCTTGTAGCACCAGTCGACCGAGGGGTTGTGGATCGTCTTGAAGTAACCCACCGGAATGTGGATCCACGGATTCAGATCGCGTCCGCCCGCCTCCAGCAAGACCACCTTGTTCTTGGGATCGGCGCTGAGGCGGTTGGCCAGCACACAGCCGGCAGAGCCTGCTCCGACCACGACAAAATCTGCCTCCATTTTTCCCTCCCACGTGTATGCTGTGAAAAAAGCCTATGCAGAATGCATAAAATACTCTAGCGTTTTTTGAAACAAAACGTCTCAATAATTTGCTGTCTAGGGAGGAATGCAATGAAATTGACGAAAAACCTGAGTGGTATCTCGCGCCGGGATTTGTTCCGTGTTGCGGGGACTTACGGGCTCAGTTCGACCTTGCTGGCGGCGGGATCTTTCGGCGGGGCCATGAGCCTGGCCAATCTCGCCTCGGCAGCAGAATCAACATACACCAAGCGCTTTTCGAAAGAGCCCAAGCACGTGCTGAAATTCGGCGCGGCCGGCTTTAACCAGCAAAACCTGTTGATCGAACGCGCCGGGTGTCTCGAGTTTGCCCGCGATCTCGAAGAGCGGACAGATGGTGAGATCCGGATCGAGTTCATCGGGAACAACCAGATCTGTGGCCAGCTGTCCTGTGTTGAGAAAGCGCAGCAGGGCATCGTCGACATCTATGCGGCGTCCACACAGAACTCTGCCGGTGGCGCACCATATCTGAACGTGCTCGACTACGCGTATATGTTCCGCAGCCGCGCCGACCAGTATTACTTCATGTACCATCCGGAATCGCAGCGCATCCTGCGTGATCCGTTCGAAAAGCGGCACGGGCTGAAGTTCCTGTTCACACACGCAGAACTGCGCGGTATCCAGCTGGGTCTCAGCTGGCAGGACAAGCCGACCGTGACCAGCGTGGAGCAGTTGGCGGGCACCAAGAACCGCGTGACCGGCACACAGCTGGGCCGCATCGCCATGAACGCCCTGAACCTGAACCCGGTTCCGGTCGCATGGGAAGAAACGCTGGACGGCCTGAAACAAGGCCTGATCGACGGCGCGGAAACATGGGCCTCGGCCGTGGCATACGCCAACATGTCGCCGGTGGTGTCGCAATGTGTCGACCTGCGCTTCTTCTGCGGGACCGAGCATACGGCGATGAATGCACAAAGCTTCGACAACCTGTCGGGCGAGCTGCAGGATGCCGTGATGGAAGCGTCGTACCTGACGCAGGTGCACGTCCAAGCCGCGAACGAGGCGGCACTGGTCAACACCGTCGGCTTCAGCCATCCACACCAGGGCCCCGAAACAATCTTTGCCAAGAACAACGTCCGCGTCGCGGCGCTGTCCGATGCCGAGATCAAGAAGGCCGAAGAGATGTGTTCGCCCGAGTTCCAGCCCCAGCTTTGGGAGCAATGGCGCGAGCGGATCAACGGCTGGGCCGGTGGCATCGATACATACCAGGACATCTACAACACCGTGCGCGAGCACGACATCACCCTGGCCGAAAACGTCGAGCCCCGCCGCTGGTGGAAAGGCTAATCCGCGCCGCGCGCGGGACACCTCATCACAACACGTCCCCGGCGTACGGCGCCGGGGCATTCATCCATGCCGCAGCACTGCGGCATGGATTTCCGTATCCCGGACAAAACTAACCCCGGGCCGGAAAAACCAGGCACGAGGGAGGGTGCAGCATGGAAATGATCACGGGTATGGGCGAGATAATCGCCGCCCTGATGACCGGTGATTCCTTTGAATTGCAAAGCGTGTTGCGCGGCAATTCGGGAATGTGGCCGCTTGGGTTTATCGTGACACTGCTTGGCGGGATTGCCGTCGCTGCGATCTACCGTGCGGTACCGATCATCGAGCGTAACCTCGAGCCGACCGTGATGGTCGTGTCCTACCTTGCCATCGGCTACATCATCTTTGCCGGCGTCATCCAACGCTTCTACCTGAGCGGTCAACCGGCCTGGTCGACGACCCTGCCGCCGTTCCTTTTCCTCATCATGACGTGGGTCGGATGCAGCTATAACGTTAAGCTGCGCACGCACCTTGCCTTCGCCGAATTTCGCAAAGTGGCCCCGCGCGGCATCCAGTTGGGCCTTTTGGTGCTGGACGCCATTTTGTGGTTCGGGTTTGCCTGGATTGTCGTGGTCACGACAGCGCAGGAAACCGTCCGCGCCGCGGCAAACTTTGCCATCATGCTGGGCACCGACAACGTCATGCAGTGGTGGTTCCTGGGCACTGTGCCCGTCGCCTTTATCCTGCTGACGGCGCGCGTCATCGAGAATTTCGTGCAGGACCTACGCAAGTTCCGCAACGGTGACGAAATGATCGAAGCGGCCGTGATCGGAGGTGATGCATGAGCGATCCAACCATCATCACGCTGATCTCCATCGCGGTCACCATCCTGTTCATGATGGGTGTGCCGGTGTTTCTCGTCATCGCCTATTGGGTGATCGGCATGTCCTTTGTGCTCGAGCTACAGCTGCTGAACATGGGTGCCGCCTTGCAGGACGTGTTCACCGACGGCTTTGCCCTGCTGGCCATGCCGCTTTTCATCCTGACCGGTGACCTTATCAACCGCTCCGGGATTGCTCGGCGCTTGTCCGACTTTGCCTACGCCTGTCTGGGGTGGATTCGTGGCGGCCTGGCCATGGCGTCGCTTGCGGCCTGTGGCCTTTTCGCAGCGATCTCGGGCTCGAACTCGGCCACCACGGCCACCATCGGCTCCATGCTCCACCCCGAAATGGTCAAGGGCGGTTACGACGAACGCTTCTCTGCCGCGACGGCGGCTGCGGGCGGTACGGTGGGGATCATCATCCCGCCGTCGATCATCTTTATCGTCTACGGGTTCCTGATGAACCTGCCGATCTCGGACCTGTTTGTGGCGGGGATCATCCCCGGCGCGTTGATGGTGGGCGGCATGATGCTGGCCTGTTTCATCATCTGCTGGCGCAATGGTTGGGGTTACCTGATCGCGCTCAACCCGCTGCGCGTGTTCAAGACGGCGCTTGGTGCGTGGCTGGGGTTCTTTGCCATCGGTCTGGTGCTCTGGGGTATCTACACCGGTAAGTTCTCGCCCACCGAAGCGGCGGGTGTGACCGTGGGCTTTGGTATCATCGTGGGTGTGATCAGCTGGGCTGTCAGCACGGTCCTGAAAATGGACCAGACCAAGGAGTGGACGGAAAAATCCGCCGCCTCCATGCTGGTGGTCGAAGGGTTCACCGTCCCGCAAATCCCCGGTATCACTATGCGCTCGGCACAGATCACGGGGATCCTGGCCCCGCTCATCGCCATTTCGGTCGTGATGCAGCAGATCCTGTCGCTCTTGGGCGCGCAGCAGGTGATTGGTGATTTCGTGACATCCATGGGCGGCTACTATCCCGTGCTCTTCACCGCGATGGCGATTGTCTTTGTCTGCGGCATGGTGCTGGAATCACTGCCTGTCACGATCATCCTGGCGCCGATCCTCGCGCCGATTGCGGCGTCTGTCGGTGTCGATCCGATCCACTTTGCGGTGATCTTCCTTGTGGGTGCGTCCATCGGGTTTGTGACGCCGCCCTACGGTCTCAACCTCTATGTGGCGTCTGGCGTGACCGGCGTTCCCTACTTCCGTCTGCTGCGTTATACGGTGCCATACCTGTTTGCGCTGTTGTCGGTTTGGGTGATCGTCTCGCTGACCCCGGAACTGGCGCTGTTGCTTTTGCCTGAGAGGTAATGCCGACCCATGCCTGATGACCTCAAGCCAGAGACGGCGGACAAAATCCCGACGAACCTGCGCTTGCTCGTACTGATGGAAGAGGTGGCCCGGGCCGGTGTGCCGGTGCTGCCAAGCGAACTGGGCAAGCTGCTGGGCTTGCCCAAGCCAACCGTTCACCGTCTGCTGCAAACCGCCGAGACCGAAGGGTACCTGCAACGCAGCCTCGATGGGCGCAGCTATGGGCCGGGCTGGCGCATGCGCAAGCTTGCGACCAACACGCTGTCGTCCCAGCGGGTGCGCACCGAACGGTTGCGTGTCATGCGTGATCTCGCTGAAGCGTTGGGCGAGACCTGCAACCTTGCAGCGCCCGGGCGCGACGGCATGGTCTATCTGGACCGGGTCGAAACGCATTGGCCCCTGCGCATCCAGCTGCCCATCGGCACGCAGGTGCCGTTTCACTGCACCGCCAGCGGCAAGATGTACCTGAGCTCCCTACCGGCCAAGACGCAGGACAGGTTGTTGTCCGCGGTGCCCCTTGAACAACGGACCGGCAATTCGGAAACGGAGCCTGCCCGCCTCAAGCAGATGCTCAAGGACACGGCGGTGCGCGGCTATGCCACCGACGATGAGGAGTTCATGGATGGCATGGCCGCCCTCGCGATTCCGATCTGTGACGATCAGGGGCGGTTGCTGACCACCTTGTCGATCCACGCACCCAAGCTGCGGCACGACATCACCAGCCTCGAGGCGGGTCTGCCCAAATTGCGCGAGGCAGCACGGCGACTCGAAGAGTTGCTGGTGGGCTGAGCCCGAATTTGCAACCGGTTGCACGCATCGCGCCGCTCGGGCACGTTGCAGCGCATGGCAGCCACCCTCAAAGATGTCGCCGCCCGTGCGGGCGTGTCCCGGTCCGCGGTCTCGCGCACCTTCACCGACGGGGCGTCGGTCTCGGCCAAGATGCGGCACAAGGTCGAGCGTGCCGCGCGGGAACTGGGCTATCGCCCCAATGCGTTGGCGTCATCGCTGACGACGGGCCGGACCAAACTGATTGGCCTCGTATCGAACAACTTTCGCAATCCGATCTTCCTCGAGGTCTTTGACCGGTTCACCCGCGCCTTGCAGGACTGTGGGCTACGCCCCTTGTTGGTGAACCTGACAGATGAAACGGATCCCGAGCAATCCGTGCGTATGCTGCAGCAGTATTCCGTTGACGGGGTCGTCGTGGCCTCGTCCACGCTTCCGCCCGCTTTTGCGGACGCGTTTCGGGATGCGGGCGTTCCGGTTGTTCACGCCTTTGGCCGGTCGGTTGGCGCGCCGCCGGTGCATGTGGTCGGCATCGACAACGTCGTCTGTGGCCGGATGGCGGCGCAGACGCTTGTGGCGCGTGGGTACACGCGCGTTGGGTTTCTGGGCGGGCCGGACAGTGCAACCTCCACACAGGATCGGCTGGTCGGGTTTCTTGCGCAGCTCGACCGACATGCGGGCGTGATCGTCAGTCAGTCGTTTGCGCGTGCATATTCCTTCGATGCGGGCCGGGACGAGATGCTCCGGCTGTTGGATCATGGACCGGCAGAGGCGTATTTCTGTGGCGACGATGTTTTGTCGATCGGCGCGCTGTCGGCCATCCAGAGCCGCGGGCTGTCTGCGCCGGAGCATGTGGGGATCATCGGCCTCAATGATATGGAAATGTCGGGTTGGCAAAACATTGACCTCACCACGATCCGTCAGCCCATTGCGCAGATCGTGACAACTGCGGTCGACGTCATGCAGAAGATGCTGGCCGGTGATGACAGGGCGCCGGTTGCGCGCGTCTTTGACTGCGAGATCGTCGAACGTGGTACATTGCGGGCACTGCCGGCGCGCGTGTCCTGAGCCGCACTGCGGCTTTGCCGCAGACCCCCGTCATGTGTTTCGCCAGACGAAACGGTCAGTCGCGGTACATCGGTGGCCGTGCATCCGTCCAAGCGCCGCTGGCCCTGGCCGAGGATGTCGCGGCATAGATCGCCGCGATGGAGCGTAGACCGTCATGCGCCAGTGGCAGGGCATCGCGTGGCTCGCCCCGGATCGCGGCGGCGAGGTCGACATAGATGTTCGCCACGGCAAGGGGGAACCCTTCGGGATGTGCAATGGCGACACGCGACAACGCTGCGGCCGCTTCGGACAGTCCCGCTTCGCCCTTTTCCATGATCTGCGTCCGGCCACCGACCGGGGTATAAAGCACTTGGTTCGGCTGTTCGGAGGCCCAGCGCAGGCCGCCGGTTTCCCCGAAAACCTGAATGTCAAAACCGTGTTGGCGACCGATGGCGACAGAGGAGGTCCAAAGCCTGCCGACCGCGCCGCGCGACATGCGGAAATTGACCATCGCGTCGTCTTCGAGCGTGCGGGACGCTATGGTCGAGGCGAAATCAGCCGACAGTGTTTCCACCTCATCGCCCGCCACAAAGCTTGCCATGTGAAGCGCGTGAATGCCGCAATCCGCAAACTGACCGGACACACCCGCCATGTCCGGATCATAGCGCCAGCGGACCCGCGGGTTGTCCGCATCGGTGGCATCGCCATGGTGCCCGTGGCTGAAGTTCGCGACCACGAGGCGCACGTTGCCAATTTGCCCGCTGGCCACCATGTGCCGCATCTCGCGCACCATCGGGTAAGCGGAATAGCAGTAGTTGACCGCACAGAGTGTGCCGGTCGCCTTGGACACGCGCACAATCTCTTCGGCCTCTTCGACGGTCATGGTCATCGGCTTTTCGCACAGCACGTTAAAGCCCGCCTCGAGGAAGGCCTTGGTTATTTCGAAATGTGTGGAGTTGGGCGTTGCCACGGTAACGAGGTCGATCCGGTCTTCGCGGTTGCGCTCCCCGTCCAGCATGTCTTGCCAAGTCCCGTACGCGCGATCCGGGTCCATGCCGAGCGATTGGCCGTATGCCTTTCCTTTCGCCGCGTCTGCGTCCAGCGCGCCAGCGGTGAGGGTGAAATGGCCATCGGCAAGCGCGCCAAGGCGGTGCGCGGGCCCGATCTGACTGCCGTCACCGCCGCCGATCATACCCCATTTGAGCTTATGCATGTCGGGTGTCCTTTTAGTAATCGCTGACGTTTTGCCAGCTCTTGCTGTCTGATGCGGCCAGCGCTGCGGCGATCACGCGGTTGACCGCGTGCCCATCTGCAAAGGTGGGCCAGACGGGTTTGCCTGTCTCGATGGCCTGCAGGAAATCGCGCGCCTCGATGATGATCTGATCCTGATAGCCGGTGCCGTGGCCCGGCCCCTGGCAAAAGGGCTCGTAATCAGGGTGGGCTGGTCCGGTGAGGATCTTGGTGAAACCCCTTGTCGCCTCGGGCCCGTCGTTGACATAGAGCCAGAGCGCGTTCTGGTCCTCCTGGTCGAAACGGATCGCGCCCTTGGTCCCCGTGACCTCGTAGGCGTAGCCCATCTTGCGACCCATCGCGATGCGACTGGCGTAGATGTGGCCCATCACACCGTTCTCGAACCGGCACATGATCTGTGCGTGGTCATCATTGGTCACTCTACCGCCCGGCCGCGCATGATGCGCGGTTTCCACCTCGGCCATGACGCGGTCAATGGGGCCGATCAGGGCCAGGGCCGCATTGACGATATGCGGGGCCAGATCACCCATGGTGCCGTTGGCCATGCCGGTGGTGCGCCACGTCGCGGGCGCGGCGGGGTCGGCCATGAAGTCTTCGGTATGTTCGGCGCGAAACCAGGTGACGTCGCCGATTGTCCCGTCGGCGATCAGCTGTCGCGCGAATTGGCTGGCTGGCGTACGGATGTAGTTGAAACCGACCATGTTGGCGACCCCAGCCGCGTCGGCAGCCGCGACCATGGCGGCCCCATCATCCAGTGACGCCCCGAGCGGTTTTTCACAAAGGACGGGCTTGCCCAATGCCAATGCAGCCTCGGCAATGGCGCGGTGCGTTTCCTGGGGGGAGGCGATCACGACGGCCTCGACCTGTGCGTCATTTACCAGCACCTGCCAGTCGGCAGTGGCGCGGGCGAAGCCATACGCCGTGCGGTAGCGCTCGGCGCTGGCCTCGGACGTGGCGCACACCATCTCGAGCCGGGGGCGGAGCGCGGTGTCGAACACCGCCCCGACGGCGGACATCGCGACGCTGTGCGCCTTGCCCATGTACCCGCCACCGACAATGCCGATCCCGATCTGGGTCATGGCGATGTCCTCCCATCAAACGGTTTTGCAACGTTGCAAAACGACTAGCGCAGGTCTACACCTGTCACAAGTCCGAACTGCCGGGAGGGGACCATGAGCGCGTTGATGGACGGGATCCGGGGCAATCGCTTTGTCGTCTTTGGCCGGGCAGGCATGGACATGTTTGCCGCTCCCGTGGGCACGAAATCCGAGCACGCCGATACGTTCCACGCCGATTTGGGCGGGTCGTCCGCAAATACCTGCGCGGGGTTGGTCAAGCTGGGGTCGAACGCCGCGCTGGTCACATCCGTTTCGGACGACGCGGTGGGCCGGTTTTGCGTGAACAAGCTGCAGCAGTACGGGGTCGAGACAACCTATGTACGCGCGGTGGGTGGCGAGTATCGCAACTCTCTGGCTGTCTACGAGTCGTGCCTCGAGGACTTTCAGAACGTGATCTACCGTAACGGTGCGGCGGATTTTCAGGTGACCGATGCGGATGTCGATGCGGTGGATTATGGCCGGTTTTCGGCTCTCGTCACCGCGGGGACGGTTTTTGCGTCCGAACCATCGCGCGGATCGACCTTTCGGGCTTTCGAGAACGCAAAGGCCGCCGGGCTGCCCATCATCTTCGACATCGACTATCGCCCGTATTCCTGGCCATCGCCTGAGGTGGCCGAGGAGGTCTTGTCGCGGGCAGGCGAGGCGAGTGACATGATCGTCGGCAATGATGAAGAGTTCGGGTTCATGGCTGGCGGTATCGACAAGGGTCTGGAAAAGGCACGCGACCTTGCGCAACGGACCGGCCGCATCGTGATCTACAAGATGGGGGAAAAGGGGGCCGTGACCTTTGCCGAGGGCAAAGAGTTTCGCACCGGGATCTACCCCGTGGCTGCGGTCAAGCCGAACGGGGCGGGCGACAGCTTTATCTCCGGGCTGTTGGCGTCGGTCGCCGCCGGACACAGCTTGCAGGCGTCGGTGTTGCGCGGATCGGCCTCGGCCTCCATCGTGGTGTCGAAACCGGGTTGCGCCCCGGCGATGCCGGATACCGCGCAGCTTGACGCATTCCTCGCCGAACACCCCGGCCCGACGGACGTCTGAGAAAGGACCGCCATGCATATCGCCCCTTATGAGAACGGCAATCAGCCCATCGTGGATGTGGATCACGATCTGGTGCCGCTCAACTATTTCAACATCGTCAAGCTGACCAAGGGCGAGGTGTTCGACTATGCCGTGCCCGGGTACGAGACCTGTATCGTGCCCGCCACGGGCACGGTCGATGTGGACGTGGACGGGGCCGTGTTTGCCAAATTGGGCAATCGGGGTGTGGATGTCTGGGATGGCGAGCCCGAAGGGGTCTATGTCCCCGTGGGGGCCAAAACCCGCATGACCTGCGTGTCCGACGCGGCCGAGGTGTTCGTGGCGGGCGCCAAATTCGATCAGGTGCTCGAACCGTTCGATGTGCGCGAGGACGGGATCGACCGTGTACAATACGGCTCGGACGACACCAAGACACATCGCAAGATCAAGCATATCCTCGGCGCCAACCAGCACGACAAGGTCGGGCGTCTGCTGGTGTCGGAGCTGTTTACCGTGGGCGCGGGCGGCTGGTCGGGCTTTCCCAGCCACAAGCACGACACCGACAGGTTGCCGGAAGAGACGCGGCACGACGAGACATACAACTTTCGTTTCAAGCCGAACCACGGGTCGGGCCTGCAGATGCTGCAGCGTGAGGATGGCAAGGCAGGCGATGCCTATCACATCGTCGACGGCTCAACGATGCTGATCGACAAGGGGTATCATCCGTGCGCGGTGCTGCCGGGCTATGAGATGTACTATTTCACCATTCTGGGCGGTCTGTCGCAGCGGTCGCTGAAACAGTATTTCCAGCCGTCGCACGCGGATCAGCTGCACACGATCCCGGGCATCATGGATATGGTGGCCAAGTTCAAATGACGCTTGTGACGCTGGCCCAGGTTTTGCAGCCCGCGTTGCGGGACGGTCATGCCGTTGCGGGGCTCGTGACGTTGGGGTGGGAGGATATGCGCGCCTATGTGGCCGCAGCCGAGGCCGAGTGTGTGCCGGTGATCCTGCAAGCCGGGCCATCCTGCCGCGAACACACGCCGCTGCCGATCCTGGGCAAGATGTTCACCCATCTGGCGGAGGCCGCTTCGGTTCCGGTCGTCGCTCATCTGGATCACGGGTACACGGCCGAGGAATGCCGGATCGCGATCGACAGCGGGTTTTCGTCCGTGATGTTTGACGGCTCGCGCAAGCCGCTGGCCGAGAACATCGCCGAGACGGCTGCGATTGCACAGATGGCACATGCGGCAGGCGTGTCCTGCGAAGGCGAGATTGGCTTTGTCGGCTATTCCGGCGGCGAGCAGTCGGCCGGCACGGACCCCGATGAGGCCGCGCAATTCGCGAGTGAAACCGGTGTGGATGCCATGGCAATCTCGGTGGGTAACGTGCATCTTCAACAGGATGCAGGCGAGGGGTTGGACATCGACCGCATCCGCGCCATCGAGGCTGTGACAAACGTGCCGCTGGTGATCCATGGCGGCTCTGGCGTTCCGTTGGCGCAGCGACAGCTCCTGGCACAGGGCTCAAAGGTCTGCAAATTCAACATCGGGACGGAATTGCGCATGACCTTCGGACAGGCCCTGCGGGAAGCGGTGCAAAGCGATCCGGATCGGTTCGACCGCGTGCAGATCCTGAAAGACACGCATGACCCGCTGGTGGCTGCGACGCGGCGCGTGCTACAGGGGTTCAAAGGCGCCTGAGGTCAGCCCGTTTCGACACAGTGACGGCGGAACGCGCGTTTGAGCATGTCGAGCTCGGCGCGCAACAGCTCTATCTCGACCCGGATATCATCGCCGAGCGCCTCGCCCGCAATCAGGGTGAAATGGCCTAGTTTTTCGCCATCGGTGGAATCGGTCAGCACAAACACTTGGACGCCGTCGGCAATGGCCTCGGCCGGGATCGGGACCTGCACCAACCACGCGCCGTCGCCCTGATCGGACACCTGCACATCCGGCACCGCGGTGTTCAGATGCGTGACAGAGATCTGGGGCACGCCGCTGCCGGATTGGTGGATCATCCCCTCCCAAATACCATGGCGCATGCGGGTTGGGGTGAGGGTGAGCGTCGTCATGATCTAGCCTCCGTCACAGCGCGGCGCGCGGGCGACGCGAGAATGTGAGATCGCGCAAGGTGACCTGGTTCATCTCCGGCCCTTCGAAAATCAGATCGAGCCAGGCCTTTTCTACCCGCCTCTCGTTCAGCTTGGAGTAGGCGAGGTCGAACTCGACCATCACGTCTTCTTCATTCAGGGGCAGCTCGCGCACGATCTGTTCGGTGTTTGGCCCGTGCTTGACGTTGAGGCGCACGAAAATCTCGATTGGCTTTTCCATCTCGACAATCGTGTTCACCCCGATGAGGTGAGTTTTCTTGAGGCCTTGCGTCGCCTCTGGCGGCAGATCAATGACCAGCGACAGAAACGAGCCGTCAAATTTGAACACGTCCAGGCGCACGCCATAGGGTGCCAGATCCTCTTCCCGCTGATTGCGGATCTGGCGCAAGGTCAGTTCGGAAAACGCGCAATCGTGGAACAGCGTAACCTCATCGCCGAGCATCGATTTGGTTTCGACCGACGACATGCCCGGGCGCGCCATGGGGCCGCGCCAAAGCTCCGGCCGCCAGGACCAGTCGGCGTTGTGCGGCCTGGGAAAGCTGGTTGAGCCAATGGCAGGCAGGGCAAGCCGTTCGTCGGCGCGGTGGATCAGCCGGTCGAGGTGGGTGCGCAGCAAGCGGGCGGAGTTGCGGCGGTTGCGCAGCTCGCTCAGCGCCGTGGCCTCGGCATTGCGTGCCGCACGGGCCCAGCTGCGCATGACCCGTTTGTGCGCCATCTTTTCGATAAAGCTGATGCTCTTGCCTGCCATGTGCTCTTTGCGGCCCGTGGTTTGTCCGTCGGCTGATTATTTATGCCAAAGGTTTCACTGGAATGAACCATCCGCAAATGCGCGGACGGCGTTATTGTCGGGTGGCGTTGCAGAATTGTCCGCGCGGGCGACGGTCATCGCGACGGTCTGATCCTGGGTGCGCTGCATCGCCTCTTGCAGGAGGCGAGGCGCTTGGGGACCCAGCGGTGCGCCGTCTTCGGCCTCGTAGATGGCGAGGCCGACGATTTCGGTCCCGACCCGACTGGCCGCGCGCCAATAGGTTTCGCGCAGCGCGGGGGAGGGCGGCGTGCCGCGCACCCGGATCAGGGTCAACCCGCTGCGGTCTTCGCGGTCGAGAACGGTTTCGGACTGCGTGCCCAATGCATCACCCGTCAACGCGGTGTCGGTGGTCGATGGCACGGTGGTCACCGTGATCAAAGCAAGGGGCGCGTCGTCCGCGCCGGTCGAGCCCAACGTGTCGCACCGCGCCATCAGGGCAAATCGTGCCCGCAGGCTGCGCCGGTCGATGCAGAACCCCGGCGGCGCGACCAGCATCACCGCGCCACGGCTGAGCGTGGCGCTGCGCAATCCATCGTCGGGCAGACCTGCGCCGGGCAACCCAAATCCGTCTTCGCAGGCAGCGAGGGTCAGACAAACCAGCGCTGCAGCACCGACCTTAGAGGTCCATATATTCATGCCGCTCGGCCTTGGCACCGGGATGCGTGACCGCGCCCAGATAGGTGTCGCCCACAAGCTGCGCGTATTTCCAAAGCGCCCCGCTTTCGTAGATCGTCTGACGCGGCCCGGCCCATTGCGCCTTGCGCTCTGCCAACTCATCATCGCTCAGGTCGACGCTCAGCTCGCCCTTGATCGCATCCAGGGTGATCACGTCGCCATCCTTGAGCAGGGCAATCGGCCCGCCCTTGTAGGCCTCCGGCCCCACGTGACCCACACAGAAGCCGCGCGTCGCGCCGGAGAAGCGCCCATCGGTGATCAGCGCCACCTTCTTGCCCATGCCCTGGCCGGACAGGGCGGCGGTGGTTGCCAGCATCTCGCGCATGCCGGGGCCGCCTGCGGGGCCTTCGTTGCGGATGACGATCACCTCGCCTTCTTCGTAGGCACGGTTCTGGACAGCCTCGAACGCGTCCTGTTCGCATTCGAACACGCGGGCGGGGCCCACGAAACGCTGGTGCTGCGCCTCCATGCCCGCGACTTTGACGATCGCGCCTTCGGGGGCGATGTTGCCCTTGAGGCCGACAACGCCGCCGGTCTTGGTGATGGGTTCGGAGATGGCATGAATGACCTTGCCGTCGGCCTCGAGGGCGATCTTGTCCAGCTCTTCTCCGATGGAATAGCCGGTGGCTGTCAGGCAGTCTTCATGGATCAGACCGGCCTTTCGCAGCTCCTTCATCACCACATAGATGCCGCCGACCTCGTACAGGTCCTTGGCCACGTATTGCCCGCCCGGTTTCAGGTCGACGAAATAGGGGGTGTCGCGGAAAATCTCGCAGACGTCCTCGAGGAAGAAGTCGATGCCCGCCTCGTGCGCCATGGCGGGCAGGTGCAGGCCCGCGTTGGTGGAGCCGCCGGTACAGGCGACGACACGCGCCGCATTCTCGAAGGCCTGCCGGGTGCAGACGTCGCGGGCGCGAATGTTCTTTTCGATGAGGTTCATCACCGCCGACCCGGACGCCTCCGCATATTGGTCGCGGCTCTCGTAGGGGGCCGGCGCACCGGAGGAGTTGGGCAATGCAAGGCCGATCGCCTCGGACACGCAGGCCATGGTGTTGGCGGTGAACTGACCGCCGCAGGCGCCCGCGCTTGGGCAGGCGACACGTTCCAGCACGTCCAGCGCCTCGGTCGAGAGGTTGCCGCCCTGATGGCGGCCCACGGCCTCGAACATGTCCTGCACGGTCAGGTCACGGTTGGAGTAGTCTTCGGGCACGACCGGATTGTTCGGCGCCTTGCCCGGCAGGATCGACCCGCCATAAAGGAACACGGACGGCACGTTGAGACGGATCATCGCCATCATCATGCCCGGCAGGGATTTGTCACATCCCGCAAGCCCCACCAGCGCGTCATAGCTGTGGCCGCGCATCGTCAATTCGACCGTGTCGGCGATGGCCTCGCGGCTGGCCAGCGACGACCGCATGCCTTCATGGCCCATCGCGATGCCGTCGGTCACGGTGATCGTGGTGAACTCGCGCGGCGTGCCATAGGCCGCTTTCACCCCCATCTTCACGGCTTGCGCCTGACGGTTCAGGGCGATGTTGCACGGCGCCGCCTCGTTCCAGCAAGTGGCCACACCGATCAGCGGTTGGTGGATCTCCTCCTCCGTCATGCCCATGGCGTAGTAGTACGACCGGTGCGGTGCCCGCTCCGGGCCTTCGGTCACATGACGACTGGGCAATTTGGATTTGTCGAACTTGCCTTTGAGCATCTGGGCTACTCCCTCGGTAACGCGTTGCTCACCGCAATAGCTTTTGGCCTGCGGGCCTGCAAGCGCCCCTGCCGGTTGTAAACAAGACGAAGCAGTCCTAGGTTTGCCGAACGGTGACGCGCGTGGGCTGCAAAGCTCAGCTTGATTTGACGCGCCGCCAAGCGGGACGCACCATGGATTCCACCCTGTTCGCTTTCATCTGGAAGCATTCCAAACGTGATCAGCTCATGCTGCTTGCGCTGACCCTTGTGACGTTCCCGTTCCTCTATGCCACGTTGGAACTGCCCAAGCGGATCATCAACGACGCCATTGGTGCAACAAGCGATACGGTACCGACGTTCGGCTATGACCTGACGCAGGTGCAGTTCCTGCTGGCGTTGTGCTTTGGCTATCTGGGCGCGGTGCTGGCGCATGGGCTGCTCAAGATGCGGCTGAACACCATGAAGGGTGTCACGGCCGAACGCCTGCTGCGCCGGTTCCGGTTTCAGCTGATCAGCCGCATGCTGCGGTTCCCGCGCAACTACTTCCGCTCGACCTCGCAGGGCGAGTTGGTCAGCATGGTGACATCCGAGGCCGAGCCGATGGGCGGGCTGATGGGCGACATGGTCGCCCAGCCGGTGTTCCAGGCCGGCCAGATGCTGATCATCGTGGTGTTCCTGTTCCTGCAATCGGTGTGGTTTGGCCTTGCTGGCATCGCGCTGATCCCGCTGCAGGCTTACATCATTCCGATCCTGCAGAGGCGCATCAACCTGCTGAACAAGGACCGGATCAAGCAGGTGCGCGCGTTCTCTGCCGAGATCGGTGAAAGCGCTGCGGGCATCTCGGACCTGCGGACCAATGGCGGCCTGCGCTACCGTCTGGCGCAGTTCACCGACCGGCTGAGCCAACTGTTTGAAATCCGGTTCAAGATCTATCAGCAGAAATTCTTTATGAAGTTTCTCAACAACTTCATCACTCAGCTGACGCCGTTCTTCTTTTACTCCGTGGGCGGGTATCTGGCCATTCGCGGCGACATCACCGTGGGCGCCCTTGTGGCAGCCCTTGCGGCCTACAAGGATCTGTCGAGCCCGTGGAAAGAGCTGCTGACCTACTACAACCAGACGCAGGACATGGCCCTGCGCTGGGAAATCGTGACCGAGCGGTTCGCGCCGCGCGACATGATCGACGAAGAGCTGTTCGAGGGCCAGCCAGACGAGATCCCGCACCTGCTCGGTGATATCCAGCTCGAGGATGTGACGGTGCGCAACGCCGACAACACGCCTGTCCTGCAAAGCATATCGTTGGACATTCCGACCGGGTCGAGTGTCGCCATTCAGGTCAAGAACCAGACCGAGCGCACGGCCCTGGCCGAGCTGCTGACGCGTGAGGTGTTGCCGACGCGGGGGCAGATCACCGTCGCGGGACATGATCTGAGCAAGCTGCATCAGGCCGTCGTGTCTGCGCGCATCGGTTATGCGCAATCGCGGCCCTACCTTTTTGATGGCACGCTGGGCAGCAACCTGATGATGCCGCTCATGACCAGCCCCAAGACCGTGCCCTGGAGCAAGACCGGGCGCGACCGCTATGGCAATGAGGCACAGCGGTCGGGCAACAGCCTCGATAGGGTCGATGCCGACTGGGTCGATCCGACGCTCGCGGGCCTCACCTCCGAGGACGAGGTGCGCCAATGGTGGTTCGATCTGGTGCAGGCGATGGGCATCGATGAGTTCATGTTCCGCCGGATGCTGGGAAGCCGGATCGATGTCGAGAAGAATGCAAGCCTGGCACGCGCTATTGTCGCGTTGCGCCCCGATGTCGAGGCGCTGCTGGACGAACACGAGGTTGCGGACCTCGTCAATCGCTTTGACCCGGATGAGTTCAACCCCTCCGTGCCGCTTGGGGGGAACCTGCTGTTTGCGGCCCCGCGGATCGATATCAGTCAGCAGGGTTTGGCGACGCAGGCGGGCTTTCTCGGTCTCTTGTTCGAACATGGGATCGCGGAACAGGGAATTGCGATTTCTCAAACGCTGATCGAGACGCTGCACCAGACATTCGGCACCGATGGCACCAGCCATCCGCTGTTTACCGCCCTCAACATCGACGAGGCGCTGTATGAGCAGCTGGTGGATATCGCCCAGCGGCGGCGGGAAAAGGGCGACGCGGCCCTGTCGGACGAGGAATTTGCGCTGCTGCTCACCGTGCCGTTCGCCTTTACCGCCGAACAGATCGGGCCTGCCTTTCCAGACAGCTTCAAGGCTGAGATCGTCAAGATCCGTCAGACCAACGGGGCGAATATGCGCGCCGAGCTGGACGAGATGTTCGTGCCGATCAGTCCCGACAATTACCTGCCGCGCCTGACGGTTCTGGAAAACGCGCTTTATGGTCGGATTTCGATGGTGGCGGGGGCCAAGGCCGAACTGATCGAGGATCTTGTGGCGGAACTGATGAAGCAGAAAGACTTGCGCCGGTTTGTGGCCGAGACGATCTTTGATCTGCCCACGGGCATCGGCGGGACGAACCTGCCCACCGTGTTCCACGAACGCGCAGCGTTTTCGCGGGCAGGGATCAAGCGGCCCGATATCATGGTGCTTGATCGGGCGCTGGCGAGCCATGACAGCGATTTGCGCGATCGCACGCGCGGTGCGCTGCGCGAGCTTTTGCCGGACAGCACGCTCATCTTCCTCGAAGAACGCTTCGAGGATCCGGATGCCTATGATCTGTTCGTCGAGATTGAGGACGGGCGCATTGATGGCGTACAGATCCACGAGGATGACGAGGAATCGGATGACCTCAATCGCAAGCTTCGCGCCATCTCGCGCACCGAGCTGTTCGCGGGGCTGAACACGCGCAACCAGCGACTGTTGGCCTTTGCCGCACAGTGGTACAGGGCCGAGCCCGGGCAACGGGTCTTTTCGATGGGGGACAAGCCCGATGCGGCCTATCTGTGTGTGGCGGGTACGGCCGAGCTGTCCTTTGACACGCCTGACGGCAACGAACGGGTGGTGACCACGGTGGAGCCGGGCCGCCTGATCGGCGATCTCGCGATCATCATGGATGACCCGCGCAACTTGCACCTGACCGCGCAGTCGGAGGTGACCTTCCTGCGCATCGGCGCGACCGAGTTCAAGGCCGTGCTGGAGAACGACAACAGCGTACTGATGAGCATGCTGCAGACCGTGTCGGGCCATCTGAACGGCGTGGCCGAGTTGCTACGGCAGGCCAATGTCGAGATCCCCCAAGAAGAGCAGGTGAAAGAGCCTGCGCCCATCGACGAATGAACCTCTGGCGGTTGAACTATGCGGCGCACGATGCCTTTGTCGCGCCCGCCCGGGCCAAGGCGCAGATGTGGCGCATCCCGTTCGGAATAGTGCTTGTCGCTGCGTTCTTTCTGGCGTTGAGCCAGATGGCCTTCGGGACGGTCCTTAACCTTGTCGGGCCGGAGCTTGCGGCGGAAATACAGTCTGACGGACCGCTTGGCCTGACCGCAGGATCGGTGATTTTCTTCCTGCTGCAACTGGGCCTGCTGGGTGTATCGGCCGCACTGGTCTGTGTCGTTTTGCACGGCCGCGGGCCGATGACGTTGATCGGTGCGCCAGGCCTTGCCTTGCGGCAATTCACATCGGTGTCGGTGGTTCTGATTGCCGTGATTGCCGCCCTGTGGATCTTACCGCCCTACGACTTTGGCGGCCCGCTCGAGCGGAACATGGCACTGGGCCGTTGGCTGGTGCTGCTGCCGATCGGGCTCGGGGCTGTCCTGATCCAGGTCAGCGCCGAGGAGGTGCTGTTTCGCGGCTACCTTCAGCAGCAGTTCGCGGCGCGGTTTTCGTCGCCGTTCCTGTGGATGTTCGTCCCCTCGGCCATTTTTGGTGCGCTGCATTACATGCCGGAAAGTGCCGGCTCGAACGCGGTGACCATCGCGATCTTTGCGGGTGTGTTTGGCCTGATCACGGCGGATCTGACCGCGCGTGCAGGCACGTTGGGCCCCGCCATCGCCGTGCATTTCTTCAATAACGTGCAGCCCATCCTGATCTCCAGCGCGCCGGATGAGATGTCGGGCCTTGCGCTGTATGTCCTGCCTTTCGGCCTGAGTGACGAAGCGATGCTTGCGGAATGGCTGCCGGTCGACATGGGGTGGATGCTGGTCGCGTGGTTGGCGGCGCGCCTGGCCATCCGGCGTTGATTGCAATTCAGTGGCGCGCCGATTATCTGAGCCAAGCGACGCAAAGCGGATGAGCACATGAACTGGATCACCAACTATGTCCGGCCCCGGATCAACTCGATCTTTTCGCGGCGCGAGACCCCGGACAATTTGTGGACCAAATGCGATGAATGCGGCACGATGCTGTTTCACCGCGAGCTTTCCGACAATCTGAACGTCTGCACCAATTGCGGCCACCATATGGGCATCACGCCCCGTGACCGGTTTCAGGCACTTTTCGACGGTGGCATTTTCACCCAGGTCGAGGTGCCCGCACCGCTCGCCGACCCGCTGCAGTTTCGCGACCAGAAACGCTATCCGGACCGCATGAAAGCCGCCCAAAAGGGCACGGGCGAGGATGAGGCGATGCTGGTTGCTGCAGGCGAGATCGGGCGCACGCCGATCATCGCGGCGTGCCAGGACTTTTCGTTTATGGCTGGGTCGATGGGCATGTATGTGGGCAACGCCATCATCGCCGCCGCACAGGAGGCGGTAAAGCTGCACCGCCCGCTGATCCTGTTTTCTGCCGCGGGTGGCGCGCGCATGCAGGAGGGGATCCTGAGCCTGATGCAGATGCCGCGCACGACCGTGGCCGTTCAGATGCTCAAGGAAGCCGGGTTGCCTTACATCGTGGTGCTGACACATCCCACGACGGGCGGCGTAACCGCCAGCTATGCGATGCTGGGGGACGTGCATATCGCCGAACCCAACGCACTCATCTGCTTTGCCGGGCCGCGGGTGATCGAACAGACGATCCGCGAAAAGCTGCCCGAAGGGTTCCAGCGCGCCGAATACCTGTTGGATCACGGCATGCTGGACCGGGTGACCAAGCGGACCGAGATGCGGGACGAATTGATCACGATCACCCGCCTGCTCTTGGGTCTGCCCCCGGCGGTCAAAGGCGATCTGCCCGCGCCCGAACCGGCACCCGAGGTCAGCCCTGAGCCTGACCAGCAAAGCACCGCCACGACATGAGCAAGGCCGGTTCGGACGTCATCCTCGACCGGATGATGGCGCTGCACCCCAAAGTGATTGACCTGACGCTGGACCGTGTCTGGCGCCTGCTCGACCGGTTGGGCAATCCGCAGAACGAATTGCCGCCCGTGATCCACATCGCAGGCACCAATGGCAAGGGATCGACGCAGGCGATGATCCGCGCGGGGCTCGAGGCGGCGGGCCACCAGGTACACGCCTACACCTCACCGCATTTGGCGCGGTTTCATGAGCGGATCCGGCTGGCGGGGGATCTGATTTCGGAGGACGCGCTGACCGCGCTGCTGGACGAATGCTATGCCGCGAACGGCGGTGACGACATCACCTATTTCGAGATCACGACCTGTGCGGCGCTTTTGGCCTTTGCCCGGACACCTGCGGACTACACGCTGCTCGAGGTTGGCCTGGGGGGGCGGCTTGATGCGACCAACGTGATCGACCGGCCCGCGCTGGCGATCATCACACCGGTGTCGATGGATCACGAGGCCTTTCTGGGAGATACACTCGCCGCAATCGCGGGCGAGAAGGCGGGGATCATCAAACGTTTGGTGCCCTGCATCGTGGGCCCGCAACACGAGGACGGGCTGGACGTGATCGAGGCGCGCGCGACAGCGCTTGGCGCGCCGCTGCTGGTCTACGGTCAGCATTGGCACGCAGGGCCGGAACGGGACGGGATGGTGTATCAGGACGACCACGGCTTGCTCGACCTGCCGCGTCCGGTGTTGCCCGGTGATCACCAGATACAGAACGCGGGTGCCGCGCTGGCCGCCCTGCGTCATCTGGGCTGCGACGAGGCCGCGTGCACCGCTGCCGTGACCCAAGCGCACTGGCCCGCGCGCATGCAAAAGCTCAAGGCCGGACCGTTGGTGGATGTGGCGGCGGCGAGCGGTGCGGAACTGTGGCTGGACGGTGGCCACAACCCTGCGGCGGGGCGGGCGCTTGCCGATATGCTGCGGCAATTGCCGCGGCGACCGACCTACGTGATCTGCGGCATGCTCAACACCAAGGATGCGTCGGGTTATCTGCGCCCCCTCGCCGATGTCGTGACGGCGTTGCACGCGGTTGCGATTCCCGGGGAAAAGAACACCTTGTCCCCGGCACAAACCGTCGCCGCCGCAGTCGATGCGCGGGTTTCCGCACATGAGGCAGATGATGTGGACGCTGCATTGCGTGCCATTCTGGCGGACGTGCCGGACGCTAGGGTGCTGATATGTGGATCACTTTATCTAGCGGGCAGGATCCTACAAACCCACAGCTGACATGTGCCACCGCATCATGTTGACCAAACGTACCAGTCTGGGCTACATTTTGCGTATTATACCTGCGGGCATCATTTTCTGCCCGAGGTTGCTGGGGGATATTTGTATGGTATGGCGTGACGGCGAAGCGCCCGGATTTGGTTCCGCTGTGAGCTCTGACAAGAGCCGCAACAGCGCCATGTCATCGGCGAAAATCACACTTCTCATGGTTGTTATGACCTTTTTGCTGGTCACGGTTGTGTTGGTGGCACTGCAACCCCGTTCAGCCGCGGCACCCACTTTCAGCGCCGAAGCGTCAGAGGAGCAAGCGGCTCAACCCGTCACGGCCGTTGCCGTGGCGAAGGAAGCGGTCGAGGAGATCGACGTGGTCGCCGTGACAGCGCCAGCACCTGCGCCCGCACCGCGGCCAACGCCCGTTGTCGCCGAGCAAGAGGTGAGCCGGGCAGATGCATCCCTGCTGGAACTGCGCCAGGCGGTGCGATCCCGCGAGGCGAGCGACGTTTTGCGCCAATTGGCCGGGACGACAGGGGCCAGCCCCGACGATCTGCCATCGCTCGCGCGCAGCGTGTTGGGCGGTTTCGGCTATCCGGTGCGCGAGGGCGACCGGCTGCACGCGCTGCTGGTGGCGTCGCTGTCAAACCAAAAATCCGATGCCTATATCGATGCTTTGCTGAACACAGCGGTCGCGCGGGGCGAATTCAACCCGCCCTACGCGCTGACATTGCCCACAGGACGTATGGACACCTACACCCTGTTGCAGGCCATGGTCACGGCAGCCAGCGGTTAGGCGCCCCAACCCGCACTTTGCATTTCGCGCAAACGCGAGGCGGTACGCTCGAATTCGAACGTGCCCTCACCTTCGAGATACAACATTTCCGGCATGGCAGCGGCGGAACAGACAAGGCGCACCTGCGCCTCGTAAAGCGCGTCGATCAGGGTGACGAACCGTTTGGCCTCGTTGAAATTGCTGCGGCTGAGCGCGGGGATGTTATCGATCAAAAGCACTTTGCACGCCTCGGCGATCGCGAGGTAATCCGCCGGTCCAAGTGGTTTGGCGCAGAGCTCAAAGAAGTTGGCGCGCCCGACCCCGTTCCGAAATTGCGGCAGACTGACCGTGCGGCCATTGACCGTCAGGTCCAGGGGGGCCGCCGTGCCGCCCGTAAAGTCGTCCCAGATCTGGTCCATCTGCGCACGCGCGTCCGCGCTGTGTGGGGCGAAATAGACCGGCGAGCCGGACAGCCGATCCTGCCGGTAGTCGGTGGGCGAGGCAAGCTCCCACACCACCATGCGTGCCTTGAGCAGGTCGATAAAGGGCAGAAAAAGCTGCCGGTTCAGCCCGTTCTTGTACAGGTCATCCGGTGTCCGGTTGGACGTAGTGACAACGACAACGCCGGCGGCAAAGAGTGCCTCGAAGAGACGCCCGACAATCATCGCATCGGTGATGTCGGTGATCTGCATTTCATCGAACGCCAGCAGTCGGACTGAGGCAGCCACATCTGCGGCGACGGGCGCAATCGCATCCTCGACCCCGGTCTTGCGCGCCGCGTGCATGGCGGTGTGGATTTCTTGCATGAAGGCGTGGAAATGCACGCGACGGGCGGGGCCATCGACGTGGCCCACAAAGAAGTCCATGAGCATGGATTTCCCGCGCCCAACGCCACCCCACAGATAGAGCCCCTTGGGCGCCTCCGGCGCCTTGCGGAACAGTCCGCGTTTGACCGGTGTGGCGAGCGCCGTCCGGATCCGCTCGAACTCGGGCAGCACGGCCTCTTGTGCTGGGTCGGCTTGGAGTGTCCCGGCGGCAACAAGCGTCTGATATTCGGTCATCAAATCAGTCATGAGCGCGTCCGTCCTAGCGTGCATGGTCGATCTTGCAAAGCAGCGGATCAGTATTTGTTGTCCGAGCTGCAGAATTCCTGATTTGACCGCGGCATGCCGATCCGTACTGTCGTGCCTGCAGTTTGGAGACCTCCCATGCAGGCACGCGCATCCATCATGACCCCGGTTCTTGTCGTGGGGTCGTTCATCATCATGATCAGCTTTGCGGTGCGTGCGTCGTTCGGTGTGTTCCAGATCCCCATTGCGGAAGAGTTCGACTGGCTGCGCACCGAATTCTCGTTGGCCATTGCCATTCAGAACCTCGCCTGGGGGATCGGGCAGCCGATCTTTGGCGCGATTGCCGAAAAGATCGGGGATCGCAAGGCAATCATCATGGGGGCTGTGGTGTATGCGGCTGGTATGGTGCTGTCGGCCTATTCGGTCACGCCGCTGGAACATCAGCTTTATGCCTGGCTGGTGGGGTTTGGCGTCGCGGGCACCGGGTTTGGCGTGATTCTGGCCGTGGTGGGGCGGGCGTCGTCGGATGACAACCGGTCGATGAGCCTTGCCATCGCGACAGCGGCCGGCTCCGCCGGTCAGGTCTTTGGCGCGCCGGTGGCGGAGTGGATGCTGACAATGATGAGTTGGCAGAACGTATTCCTGATCTTTGCCGCCACGATCCTGGCGCTGATCCTGACGCTGCCGCTGATGCGCGCGCCTGCCATGGCGTCCAAGGCCGAACTGGAAGAAAGCATGGGCCAGATCCTGGTCAAGGCGTTCAAGGACCCGTCCTATACGCTGATCTTTCTGGGGTTCTTTTCCTGCGGATACCAACTGGCCTTTGTCACGGCGCACTTTCCGGCCTTTGTGACCGAGGTGTGCGGGCCGATTGTGCCGGGCAGCATGCTGCACAATATGGGCATCACGACAACCTCTGCGCTGGGCGCGTGGGCCATCTCGCTGATCGGGCTGGCGAATATCGCGGGCACGCTTGCTGCGGGTTGGGCGGGCAAACGGTATTCCAAGAAATACCTGCTCGCCGGTATCTACACGGCGCGGACGCTGGTGGCGGCACTGTTCATACTCTTTCCCATGACGCCGGAAACGGTGATCCTCTTTTCCATCGCGATGGGCTCGCTCTGGCTGGCGACGGTACCGCTGACCTCCGGGCTTGTCGCGCATATCTACGGGTTGCGCTACATGGGAACGCTCTATGGCATCGTGTTCTTCAGCCACCAGCTGGGCTCGTTCCTGGGCGTGTGGCTGGGCGGGCGGATGTATGACCTCTATGGGTCTTACGAACAGGTCTGGTGGATCGGAGTGGCTGTTGGCGCGTTCAGCGCGATTGTACACTTGCCCATCCGCGAACGTCCCCTGGGTCGGGCCGCGGCGGCTTAACCGCGCGAGGCGCGGATCGCGTTCAGCACGTCATCCGTGTGGGTGTGCGGCAGTCCGTGGCCCGCGCCCTCGATCACGGATTGCAATGCGTTCGGGTTCCATTCGGCCAACGCGTCCTTGGCCTTGAGCGGGATCACGTCGTCCTTCGCACCCCAAATGGCCAGCACGGGCACCCCGGCGGCGGCGATGGCCGCATGCTCCGCCTGCAACGGGTGGCGCAGCACGCCGCGCAAGCTTGACAGGACCGCGGGGAAATAGCCCCTGCGGTCCGTTTCCGACCGTTGTAAATCGGTCATGTTCTCGACAGAGCCCGGAATGCCCGCGTCTGCCGTAATGCCGCGGCGCAGCACGAAGGGATAGGTGGCAAGGAACAGCCAGTCGCCCAGGACGGGCAGGTCACGCGTGGCCTTGAGCCGCGCGTCGCCCAGTTCGGTCATCCCCGCAGGTGCCAAGAGGATCAATTGTTTGACCAGGTTGGGGTAGGTGGCCGCGACATGCGCCGCGACCGCCCCGCCCATCGAATACCCAATCAGCGTGACCGGTTCGGTGATATTCTCGTGGGCCAGCAGGTCGGTGTACTGCGTCAGAAAGAACGCCGCGTCCTGGCGGCCGCGTGTCGTCTCGGAAAACCCGCGCCCGTAATGATCGTAGACCAGCACGCGAAAACCCATCAAGGCCAGGCCTTTGGCCATGCCGCGCCAGACAAACGACGGGGTTGTCAGCCCGTGAATACAGACAGCAACGGGTCCACGTTCGGGGCCCAGCCATTCGTAGTGGGTGCGCCCTTGCGAGAGCAGAGCGATCCGACCCGGCGCCGCCTGCTGTCGATCCTCCGACATGGGCGTGCGCATGGCCTCAATCGTAAGGGGGACGGCGATCAGACCCAACAGGATGACGATGACCCAGATCATTGCGCCTCCCACCGGTCGAGGATGTAGCGGCAGGTCATTAGGTCCAGATGCGCGCCGCCGCCGTTCTTGAACAGCGTGATATCCTCCGGTTGGCGGACAAAGCGGTCGAGGTCGTAGAAATCTGCGATCAGGTGGTCGCGCGCTATCGTGCCCGCCTCCAGCGGGATCTTGATCTCGCCGATATGGCCCACGGTGGTGTCGTAGCTGTCGACGAACACCCGTGCAGTGCGCAGGGCATCATCATCGGCCTCGCGCATGTCCGGACGGTAGGCGCCGATCAAGTCCAGGTGCTGGCCCGGTCGCAGCCACGCCCCCTTGATCAGCGGATCGGTGGACATGGTGGCAGACGTGATGATGTCCGCCGCCCTGACGGCGGTTTCGAGGTCGTCGGCCGCGGCGGTGCCGTGCTCTGCGGCGAAGGCTTGGGCCTTTTGCGCCGTACGGTTCCAAACGGTAAAGCGGGCCTGCGGGAACGCGGCGGCATAGGCCGCGCGCAGGCTGCCACCCACGGTGCCCGCACCAACAATCAGGATGTTTTCACTGTCGGGTCGGGCGAGGCGGCGGGCGGCCAGCAGGCTGTCGCCTGCGGTTTTCCACTTGGTCACCAGGTGAAAATCGATGATCGCGGCGAGGGTGCCATCCGCATCATTATACAAGTTCACGCCGCCGTTGATCATGGGCCTGCCCGCACGTGGATTGCCGGGAAAGACGGTTGCGGTTTTCACGGCCATGCCCAGCCCGTTGATCCATGCCGCACGGCTGAGCAGCGTGTCGGGATCACGGTAAAGGAACGTATCGCCGATCTCGGCCTTGGGCAGGGTGTGACCCGCGGCGAGCGCATCTGTCAGGCCGATCCAATCCAGCACCGCCTCGCCTTGGGCAAAGGGGATGACCGGAACGGTCACGCGGCCTCGTCCCGGGTCAGGAGCCCTTCGGCCACCAGCCGGTCCGCCCAGCCTTGTGGCCCCTCGAACAGATGCGTGCGCCAGCCGCGGGCGGCGGCCGCCGCGATGTTATCGGCGCGGTCATCGGCAAAGATCAGGGCGTCTCCGCTCAGGCCACTGGCCTCTTCGAGCATCTCGTAGATACGGGCCGAGGGTTTGGTCACAGCCATGTGGCCGGAGATGAAGTCACGGTCGAACTTGCGCAGGAAGTCATAATGCGTTGCGGCAAAATCATAGCTGCCGATCCCGAAGTTTGTGAGCGAAAACACAGGCGTGCCCTTGGCCTGAAGGGCCTGCATCAGGCGCACGGACTGATCGATGGCGGGCGAGGCCATTTCGATCCAGCGATCGTGCCACATGCGGATTTCATCGCGCCAGTCGGGGTATTTTTCCGCCGTGTCATAGATCGTTTCGGTGAACGGGTGGCCGAGGTCCACCAGTTCGTTCATGCCATGCAGGTCCACCGCCGCGAACATGGCGCGGCGGCGGTCCGCGCCGATGACGCTGTCGTAGAACCGTTCGGGTTGCCATTCGATCAGCACGTTGCCGATGTCGAACACCACTGCCTTGATCGTCATCGTTTGGCGGCCCTCAATTCCCGTTCCAATGCGTCCAGAAAACGCGATCTGTCGGCCTTGGTAAACCCTTTGCCGCCGCCCTGGCGGACCGGATCGGCGGCGCGCAGGTCGCTCATCAGGTCGCGTGTGGCGAGCACGTTGCCGATATTGGCTTGGGTCAACGCCTCGCCGTTGTGTTTAAGCACGCGCGCGCCCGCCTCGACGCATTTGGCGGCCAGCGGGATGTCACCGGTCACCACCACGTCGCCGGTGGTGGCGCGGTCGGCGATCCACATGTCGGCGATGTCGGGGCCTTCGGGGACGATCACGGTCTCGACCAGAGGGTTCTGCGAGGGGCGCAGCCCGCCGTTCGATACAACCTTCATCGGCACCTTGTGGCGCAGAGCGACACGCTCCGCCTCCGCCTTCACCGGGCAGGCGTCGGCATCGATGTAGAGGGTCGTCACTTGTAGAGCGCCTCGGCGTGGAAGGCCACGTGATCCTCCATGAAGGTGCTCACAAAGAAGTAGCTGTGGTCGTAGCCGGGCTGCATGCGAAAGGTCACCTCTTGGCGTCTTGCGGCGGCCGCCTCGACCAATGCCTCGGGTTTCAGGAGGTCGAGGAATTGGTCGCTCGCCCCCTGATCGATCAGGATGGGACCGTCGAAACCGGTGTTGCGCATGCACAGGGTTGCATCGTGCGGCGACCACAGCTCTTCGTTGCTGCCCAGATACGCGGTAAGCTGTTTGCGGCCCCAGTCGCTCGCCGTGGGATTGGCGATGGGTGCAAAGGCCGAGACCGAGCGGAAGCGGCCCGGCAGCGCCATCGCCATGGTCAGCGCACCATGGCCGCCCATGGAATGGCCGGTGATGCCTTGCCGTTCGGGGTCGATGGCGAAGGTCCGTTCAAGCAGGGCTGGCAGCTCTTCGGTCACATAGTCCCACATGCGGTAATGCGGCGCCCAGGGCGCCTCGGTCGCGTTGACGTAGAAACCTGCCCCTTTGCCCAGATCATAGGCGTCGTCATCCGCCACATCGTCGCCGCGCGGCGAGGTGTCGGGAAAGCACAGCGCGATACCATGTTCTGCGGCCCAGGCCTGCGCGCCCGCCTTGGTCATGGCGTTTTCATGCGTGCAGGTGAGGCCCGACAAGTACCACAGCAGCGGGACAGGGCCATCTTGCGCCTCTTCGGGTAGAAAGAGGCCAAAGGTCATGTCACAGCCGCAAGCGCTGGAGGGATGGGTGTAGACACCTTGGGTGCCGCCAAAGCAGGCGTTTTCGGATTGGGTTTGCATGGCTGTCCTCCGTTTGACCTATCGCTATCGGGCGTGTGCGCATGGGGCAAGCGGCGGGTGCCTCCGCCGGGAGTATTTTTCAAGAGAAGAAGATCAGGGGCTGACCCAGCCGATCACGGCGGTGAGGGTGGCCACGCTGATCGCCGTGGAGATCAGGATGGAGGCGGAGACGCGTTGTGGGGCGACGCCGTAATGCTGAGCGAGCATGTAGACGTTTCCGGCCACGGGCATGGCGGCGCAGGCGACGACGACGGCAAAGGTGAAGGGTGATACCGAAAAGAGGTAAAGGGCGGTGAGGGCGACGGCAATGGGGTGCAGGATCAGCTTGGCAAAGCTGAGCCAGCCTGCGATTTCAATGCGCTCCGCGCTTTTGGACGCGAGGGATGCGCCGATGGCAAAGAGTGCGCCGGGCGTGGCCGCGGCGCCGAGGATCAGCAGGAAGTCGTTGGCCGGGGCAGGGATGGACCAGCCGGTGGTGGACCAGATGAGGCCGCTTGATATCGCGACAATCATGGGGTTTTGGATGAGGCCCAGCGCGATGGTGCGCAGGACCTGAAGCGACATGCGGCCATCGCGGCTGCCGGTGATGAGGATGACGATGAGGCTGGAAAAGACGATCAGGTCGATGGACAGGATCAGGATCATCGGCGCCACGGCCGCCTCGCCCAGCAGTACCGCCAGCATGGGCAGGCCGAGAAAGCCCACATTGCCGATCACGCTGCACTGCGCCTCGACCGCGTTTGTGGGGATGTCGAGGCCGCGCGCCCAGCCCACCGCGGTGGCCAGCAGGTAGACGGTGAGCGTACCGGTGAGGTAGGCGGCGGCCAGGGCCGGATCCCAGATCTCGGCAAAGTCGAGATTGGCCGCAAAGCGAAAGAGCATGGCCGACAGCGCAAAATAGAAGACAAATTTGGTCAGCGCCGCCGTCGCCGCGTCCGAGAAAACGCGCAGGCGACCGGCCGCGTAACCGAGCCCGATCAGCGCGAAAAAAGGCAAGGTTTTGAGCAGGATCGCCAGCATGGCCCAGACTTAGCCGCTGTGATGGGCGGCGTCCATCTGTGGCAATCGCCAACACACGGACCGATTTTTCTGTCACAACTGAACGGAACGGTTTATGTTGCAAAGCCTGCCTCAGGAGCCGTGATGAACGACGCTGCCCCCATTGTCCGCAAGGGCCGAAAGTTTGACCAGGTGCTGGATGGCGCCCGGGCTGTTTTCATGGCCGACGGGTTCGAAGGGGCCAGTGTGGACGACATCGCCAGGGCCGCGGGGGTGAGCAAGGCGACGCTTTACAGCTACTTCCCCGACAAGCGCCTGCTGTTTGTCGAGGTGGCCAATCAGGAATGCGGCCGGCAGAGCCAGGCCGCGCTTGATATCATCGACATGACGGCGCCGCCGCGCGATGTGCTGCGCCAGGCGGGGCGGCATTTTGTGCAGTTCCTCACGTCGCAGTTCGGGCAGCAGATCTTTCGCATTTGCGTGGCTGAATCGGACCGGTTTCCCGAGATCGGGCGCGCGTTCTACCAGTCGGGCCCGCAGCGGATGCGGACCGAAATGGGGGCGTATTTTCAGGGCGCTATCGCCCGGGGCGAGCTGGTGATTGATGACATCACCTTGGCCACGGACCAGTTCGGAGAGCTGTGCAAAGCCGACATCTGGCCGCGTCTGATGTTCGGCGTGATCACCGAGGTGTCGGAGGCGGATATCGACCGTGTGGTGGATGGTGCGGTCGAGATGTTCTTGGCGCGTTACGGCACCTGATTTCCCTTCGGGCTGACTCGACTCAGGGCCCGACTCGCCCTAGGTTCGCGACAGGAACAAAGTGCGAACATTATGTCCGACCGCCGTATTATGTCCATCTGGTTTCCCCGGCTGGGGGCCGAACGCCTGGTCCGCCGGCAACCGCTGCTGGCCGATCAGCCTGTGGCGGTGGTCGAAGACCAGCAGAATATGCAACTCATTACATCGCTGAACGCGATTGCACAGGATGCCGGTTTGCAGATCGGTCAGCCGGTGCGGGATGCCCATGCGATGTGCCCGCGTCTGATGACCTATCCGCGCAGCGTGTCGGCAGAGGCGCGGTTTTTGGAGGCGCTCCAGCGCTGGGCGGGCAAGTTCTCCCCCTGGGTGGCGCCCGAAGATGGGGATGCGCTGGTGGTGGACCTCACGGGCTGTGCGCATCTCTTTGGTGGCGAGGCAAAGCTGATGCATCTGGTCGAGGAGGATTGCACCGATCTGGGCTTGAGCGTGCTCATGGGCCTTGCGGACACGCGGGGGGCGGCCTGGGCGCTGGCGCGCTTTGCCGGGCGTGCGGCGGGGTCTAATCGCAGCGGTGATGCGATAGACCAAGAGGCGCGGGCGACGCGGTCACGCGCGGGCAAGCGGCGGCACTGGACCAAAGGGGGGGCTGCCCCCGTCGTGCAGGCCCAAGCCACCGATCCCAAACGGATCTCTGCACCTGGCCAGATCTATGGTGCGCTCAGCCCGTTGCCCATCGCCGCCCTGCGGTTGGAGCCCGAGATGACGGCGCAGCTGGGCCGGTTGGGTCTGCGCCGGGTGGGGGATCTGCTGGGCCAGCCGCGGGCGTCGCTGGCGCGCCGCTTTGGCCGCGGCCTCGTGATGCGGATGGATCAGGCGATGGGCAGCGCGCCCGAGCCGGTGTCGCCTGCGCGGATGCCTGATCACTTTGCCGTTCGGATGACGCTGCCGGAGCCCATCGGACTTGTCGAGGATGTGGTCGCAGCGATTGACCGGGTGCTGCCCCGCCTGTGCAAGAGATTGGAAGACAAGGGAAAAGGCGCCCGAAATGTCCGGCTGGAGGCCTATCGCAGCGATCATACCGTCGAAGTGGTGGAAGTGGGATTGGCCCGGCCCAGCTTTGATCCGCACCGCATTCGCCCCCTGCTCGAGATGAAGGTCGAAGCGATCGATGCAGGTTTTGGCATCGACATGATACGCTTGGTCGCGCTGCAGGTGGAGCCGGTGCATGACGTGCAGGCGGTGGGGCATATGCAGGCGGGCGACGCGGTGCGCAAACGGCTGTCTGAGGCGAACGCACTGGATGATCTGATGGGGCGTCTGGGCGCGCGCATCGGGCTGGATGCGATCCGACGCTTTCACGGGGCGGACAGCCATATCCCTGAAAAGTCGCATAAAGTCCTGGCGGCAGCCTGGTCGCAGCCGCATGAGGGGCCCTGGCCCAAGCCGACCAATCCGCGGCCCATGCTGATGTGGCACCCCGAGCCGGTGCACGCCCCGGCCACCCCGCGCCTGCCCGAGACGTTCCGCTGGCGGGGGCGCGACCTGCGGCGCCTGCGGGCCATCGGCCCGGAACGGATTGCGCCGGAATGGTGGCTGGACGATCCCAAGTGGCGCTCGGGCACGCGGGACTATTGGGTGACGGATACGGAAGACGGCCAGCGGCTGTGGCTGTTCTATGCCCATGGGGGTGCGATGTCGCCGGGGTGGTTCTGCCACGGCTTCTTTGCCTGAGCGGGCGCTTTGCACGCAACGGCGTGCGGTGCGGGCACAGCCCGTGCTCTGGGCGGCACACGGGTTGTCCGAACGGCGCGCGGGACAGAAAGCAGTGATGCTCATGGGCAAACGAAAAGGGCGCGCAGGGCCTTCCATCTGCTCCTTTGCGCCGCGCAGCGGTCCGGAGTTTGCGCTGATTCCTTGCCCAGGACATAAACCGCAGTTAGGTCCGCTGTTTTCCGTCATGCGAACCGGCTCTGTTGGCACCGGAAACGTGCCGATACCCGCGCCGTGCCCGGCGCCTAGGGAAAGCTCATATTCGTAGGCCTGCGTTGGGTCCGAGGGGGCCATAAACCTCTGATATAGAGGGCTGCTGGGCCCATCGTTTCAACCTCCAGCGTATGGATTTGATCCTGTCCTTGCTCAGTCTGTTGGCAGCGAAACGGCGCGGTTGCGTCGGCCAGCCAGGACAGGGCCAGGGACCATGAGACTGCTATTAATTGACAAGCATGCCTCGGCGCAGGCGGCGCTCGCCCGGCAACTGGTGGACAAGGGCCTGCGGCTCGAGCTGGCCACCTGCGCCCGGACGGCCCGGGACGTGATGGCGCAGGTGCCTCATGACATCGCGCTGGTCGACCTTTCGGCCCCTGACCCGCAGGCGCAAGCGCTGCTGGCCGAGCGGAATGCGGGCCAGCACATTCCGATGATCGCCCTTGTGCCCCAGGCGGCGCTGGCGGGCCGGATCAGCGATGTGCTGCACTTTGCCGATGATTGGGTGGCCAAGCCTGTGGGCCTGCCCGAACTTCTGGCCCGTATCCGCACCGTGCGGGAGCGGATCAAGGGCGGCGCGCGGCGCAGCTTTCGTGCCGGCGCGCTGATCGTGCACCCGGATGCAGGGCAGGCCAGCCATGCGGGCACGCCGCTGGCCCTGTCGCAGCGCGAACTGGCGGCGCTGGCCGTGCTGGTACGCCATGCCGGTCACGTGGTGCCGCGCGCGATGCTGAACGCGACGGTCTACGGCGCCGGTGTGGCCACCACCCCGAACGCCATCGAGGCGGTGCTGTCCCGGTTGCGGCGCAAGTTGCGCGCCGTCGGTTGCACGTCCCGGATCGATGCTCTGCGCGGCATCGGCTGGTGCCTGACGGACGAAAGGATGCGGCAATGACCCATACGCCTGCATCCCTGGGCCGGTGCGCATCGGCAAAGACCTGCCCGCTGGCCCGAAGACCGGAGGGCTGTCAGCCCGCTGTCAGCTTCGACCCTAACTCAAAGGGCAGATCACCTCAGCCCGACATTTTTCAGCACCCTCCGCGGTGGACGGTGCCCAACAGCAAGGAGAGAGAGATGAAGTATTTCAAGAAGATCCGCAGCGATGTCCCGGTCGGGCCGTTCCTGTCCGAGATCGCGCGCGTCGATGACGCCTGGGCCAATGCGACGGGCCGTCAGGACAAGATCGCGGTGCAGCGCGAGGCGCTGGCCATCCCGCTGCGCGGCTTGCGCAAGTCGATGTTGCTGGGCCGTGCGCGCCGCGATGTGCACGAAAGCCGGTGGACCACGGGATCGGTCAACTTTCCCGTGGCACGCGCCTTTCTCGAGGATGTGTCGACAGAGCTGGATGCAGACCTGAGCCGCGCCAAGATCGTGTGCCTGCCTGCGGGCAAGAAGGTGTACCCGCATATCGACCGCGGAGAATATTATCGGTTTCGCGGGCGCTATCACTTTGTCCTCAAATCGTCGGCCGGGTCATGGCTGAAGGCAGGCGATGAAGAGGTGCGCATGCACGAAGGCGAGCTGTGGTGGTTCGACAACGACCAGATGCACGAGGCCTTCAACGACGGTGATCAGGATCGCGTCCACATCATCTTTGACCTGCTGCCTGCCGCGATGCGTGCCCGTGCGGCCGCCTCGACCGCCGCGGCGCGGGCCACATTCGAAAAGGCGGCATGACCATGGCACAGATCCTTTACAGACGTGGCATCCCGGGTGTGTTGCCCGCGGCGTGGCTGATCCAGCCCGAAGTCGCGGTGCTCGCCCCGCCCGTCGTCGCGGTGCATGGCCTCAAGCGGGAGGCGGAGGTGATGGCACGCCTGCTGGCGGTGCGGGCGGATGCGACAGGTCGGACGATTGTCCTGCCGATCTTTGACCGGGTGAGTTGGCCGCGCTTTCAGCGCGCGGCGTGTCCGCAGCGGTCGGACTGGGCGCTGTTGGAACTGCTACGGGTGTTGCGTGACGAGGGGCGGATCGGCCCCGGCGCGCCGGACCTGTCGGGCTTTTCCGGCGGGGCGCAATTTGCGCACCGGTTTGCGTGGCTTTACCCCGCGCGTGTGGCGCGGCTGTGCGTGGTGGCGCCGGGGTGGTGGACGTTCCCGGATGCACGCGGGACCCATCCGCTGGGCGTCGCTGGCGCCGATGGCTACCGGCTGCGCACCAACATGGCGCGGTTTCTGGACCGCGACATTCAGGTGATGGTCGGCGCGCTGGACACGGCGCAAGACGAAAACCTGCGGCAGGACCCTGATGTGATGGCGCAGCAGGGCGGCAACCGCGTCGCACGCGCCCGCAACTGGACGGCTGCGGCCTTGCGTGCCGCACGGGGCCTCGGCCTGCCGCCCCGGGTGCGCTTTGCCCTGATGGAAAACAGCGCGCACAGTTTTGGTGATTGCGTGGCCAACGGGGCGCTCGACCAAGCCTTTGTGCCCGCGCCGCTGCGGGAGACCGAAACGCTGCCCTTGCGGCAGCAGGAACAGATCGAGGAGGTGGCGTAATGCATATCGTCAACATGAATGCGGCGGCAGCGCCGTTGCTGGCAGGTGCCAAGTGGAGCTTTGTCACGCGCCGGGTGCGCCGGGGGGCGGTGCGCCTGCTGGACCAGGATCTGGCCGCGGCCCGGTCCGGTGACCTGGTACTGGCCGAGGTGCAGAGCTTAAGCAGTCACAAGCGGCTGCAGCTTAGCGACGGGCGGTTTTCGGCGCTGTATCCCCGGGACCGGGTTGTGCTGGCCTGTGGTGATCGGTTTGCCGAGGATCAGTTCGAGGGCATCGCCGTGCTGTCGCCCGAAGGTGCGGACCTGTTGGCCGGGGGCGGCGTCATCGGCCACATGCGGTCGCGCAACGGCAAGATGAAGCGCCCGACGCGCCTTGCCGTGATCGGGCGGTTGGCCGATGCCGAAGGGCGCGTGCTGACCCTTGCCGATGATGCGCTCGATGATGTCGCCGGCCCACGGCCCGCGCGGGTGATCGGCGTGCTGGGCACCGGCATGAACGCGGGCAAGACCGCGGCGGCCGCGGGGCTGGTCAACGGGTTCGCCCGTTACGGTGCGCGCGTCGCCGGGATCAAGGCGACGGGCACGGGATCCTTTGGCGATGTGCAGGCCTATGAGGCGGCGGGTGCGGCGGAGGTGCTGGATTTCACCGATGCCGGCCTCGCCTCGACCTACAGGCAGCCGGTCGCGCTGTTGCACGACGTCACCGAGCGGTTGCTGGCAACGGCATCGGCCTGCGACGTGGCCATCGTCGAGCTGGCCGATGGCGTGAGCCAGGTGGAGACCGCCGAATTGTTGCGCTGCTCGCGCTATCGGGCGCTGTTCGATGCGTTTGTGCTGGCAGCCCCCGGCGCGCTTGCGGCGCTTGGCGCCCTCGGCTGGCTGACACAGCACGCGGACCTGACGCCGATGGCCCTGACCGGGCTGATGACGCAGGCGCCGCTGGCGGTCACCGAGGCAGAGGCGCTTGGCCTGCCCGTTCTGTCGCGCGAGGCGCTGTCGGATCCGGCCACCGCGGCCTGCCTTGGCGGTTTGCTCGCCCGGCACGAGGGCGCGGCATGAGCCGTCGGCCGCGCATAACGGATGACCGGCGCTGGGTTGGCATGCTGGCGCTGGTCGGCCTTGCCCTGGGGCAGGGGGTCACCATGGTTGTGACCGCCTTTGCCACCCGCGATGTGATCGGTGCGCTGCGGGACGGAACCGGCGCTGTGCCCGTGCAGGCGCTGGTCACCATCGCGGTGGCGGGCGTGGCGATTTTTGCCCTACGCGCCGCCGAAGGGGCACTGGGCGAAAGGACGGGCCAAAGCTATGCTGCGGCCATCCGGCGGGTGCTGTTCCTGCACATGACCAAGATGCCGCTCAGTGCGATGGCAGAGCGGCGGGCGGGCGCCACCGCCCTCCGCTTTGTCGGGGATCTGACGGCGTTCAAGGGATGGGTGGCGCGGGGTGCGGCGCGGCTGATCTCGGCATCGGTGACCATTCCGGCGGCGTTCCTGATCTTGTACCTGCTCGAGCCGCTTTTGGCGCTGGTCGCGGCGGGGCCCATCGGGCTCGTCATGGTTGCGGTGCTGTGGCTGGGTGGCCCGCTGGGGGATGCCCATGCCGATTTGCGGAACAAACGGGCCCGTCTGGCCTCGGCCATGGCGGAACGGCTGCCGCAAGGCATCGCCCTGCGCCGGTCGGGGCGTGTCAAGACCGAGCTGCGCGCGCTCGACACCAAGTCGCGCGGGATCCTGCGGGCTGCGGTGCGGCGCGCCTGGCTGGCCGATGGGGTGCGTGCCTTGCCCGAGGCGGCTGCGGGGGCAGCGGGGGCGCTGTGCCTTTGGGTCTGCCTGTCGCTGGGCCTTGGCGTCGCGGATGCGGTTGCGGCGCTGACGGCGCTTGCGTTGATCGTATCGCCGCTGCGCCACCTCGCCGATGTGCGCGACCGGCAGAAGGCGTTCAGCGTGGCGCGTGGCAAGCTGGATGCGGCGCTGGCACGTCCGCGGTTGCCTGTCGTGGCCGAGACGGACATGGATGCGGATGCCCCGGCGGTTGTCCTGTCGGATGTACGCCTACCCGGGAGTGCGCCGCTGGATTTGACGTTGGACAGGGGGGCTGTGCGGCGTGTGACCGGCCCGCCGAGCAGCGGAAAGAGCCGCCTGTTGCTGACACTGGCCGGGTTCGAGGCGGTGCCGCACCGTGGTCGCATCGAGACCCTCGGGCGGCAGCCCGGGGCGATGGTGCGCGGGCGCGTTCTGTATCTTGGGCCGCATGCGCCGATGCTCAAGGGTTCGTTGCGGCGGGCCGTGACGCTGGGGACGGGGCAAAGCCCGGACGATACCGCGCTGGGCGTTGTGCTGGAGCAGTCCGGCCTGTCCGATGTGGCCACCAGGCTCGGTGGTTTGGATGGGCAAGTGGCCGAGGGCGGGCGCAATCTCACCTCGACCGAGCGGACACGGCTTTACCTCGCGCGCGGTCTCATTGCACGGCCCGCGCTGGCGCTGGTCGATGCTGATGAGATCGGTTTGGCGTCCAACAATCTGGCCCTTTTGCTGCACCACTTTGCCGCGCAGGGCGCAGCGGCGCTGATCGTCACATCGGCTGACGTGGAACGCCTTGCTGATGTCGCGCCCGTTATCCTGAAACCGCGCCCGGCGGAGATTGCATCGCTGACCCCGACCGTCACGGGCGCCACCTCTCCACCCTTGCGGCAGGCGTCATGAGCGGCCTTGTGCTATGTCACGGTCGCGACGTGCTGCGCCAGCTCACGAGGTTGAGGGCGGCAAAGAGGATCGCGGCGACGCACACGATGGATGGCCCGGCCGGCGTGTCAAAGATGTAGGCGCCTTGCAATCCCGCCACGGCGGACACCGCCCCGATGAAAGCGGCGATTAGGGCCATCGCCTCGGGCGTGCGTGCCAGGCCACGCGCGGCCGCCGCCGGAATGATCAGCAGGGCAGCGATCAGCAGGACGCCCACCACTTTGATCGCCACCGCCACGGTGATGGCCAGCGACACGGTGAGAATGAGCTGCTCGCGGCGCGGATCAAGGCCGCTTGCATAGGCAAGCTCTTCGTTCAGGGTCGAGGTGAGCAGGGCCGACCAGCGCCACAGGATCAGGGCAACGACCAGCGCAGCGCCGCCCCAGATCACCAGCAGATCGATGCGCGATACCGCGAGAATGTCGCCAAAGAGGTAGGCCATGAGGTCGATCCGGATACCGGACAGGAACGACACCGCCACAAGGCCGAAGGCCAGCGCGGAATGGGCGAGCACGCCCAGAAGCGTGTCCATTGCATAGCCGCGCCCGGCCAATCGTGTCACCGTGAGGGCCATGATCAGGGCCACGGCCAGCGCGCCGGGAAAGATCGACATCTCGAACGTGAGTGACAGGGCCACGCCCAGGATCGCCGCATGTGCGGTGGCGTCGCCGAAATAGGCCATCCGCCGCCAAACAACAAAACATCCAAGCGGGGCGGCGGCAAAGGCGACGCCGATGCCGGCGAGCGTCGCGCGCGTCATGAAATCGTCCAGCACTATTCCGCGGCCTCGTGGTGATGATCGTGATCGTGGTCATGGTCGTGTCGGTAAAGTGCGAGCGCGCCACCGGTCCCGGCCCCGAACAGGGCGCGGTATTCCGGGGCGGAGGCGACAACGGCGGGCGTCCCCTCGCAGCAGACATGGCCGTTGAGGCAAATCACCCGATCAGACGCGCTCATCACCACATGCAGGTCGTGGCTGATCATCAACACGGCGCAGCCGGTGTCGTTTCGGACCGCTTCGATCTGACGGTAGAACGCGGCCGATCCGGGCTGGTCCAGCCCCTGCGTCGCCTCGTCCAGCAGCAGCACGTCGGGTGTGTTGATCAGTGCGCGCGCCAGAAGCACCCGCTGGAACTGCCCGCCCGACAGCCGTGACATTTGCCGTTTGAGCAGATCGGGCACGTCCGCCGCCGCAAGCGCCGCCGCGCAGGTGGCGCGGGGCACGCGGTGCGTTAGGCTCATGAACCGTTCGACGGTGATCGGCAATGTCTGGTCGATATGCAGCCGTTGCGGCACATATCCGACCCTGAGGCCCGCGGCCCGATTGATCTGGCCTGCCGCTGGGGGCGTCGCGCCAATGATCGCGCGCAGGAGGCTTGTCTTGCCCGATCCGTTCGGGCCGACGATGGTCACGATCTCACCCGCATCGAGGCTGAGGTCGACGTTGCGCAGCACAGTATGCGCGCCGTAGGCGACGCTGAGGCCGGTGACTGAAATCAGGCTCATGCGTCGGCCTTGACCACGCAGGTGGGGCAGACGCCTTCGGCTTCGACCACGGTTCGCTCGATCAGAAAACCCGCAGCGCGGGCGGCCTCGCCCAACGCGCCCTTGGCGGGTGCGGATTGCGTTTCTGCCACGGCATCGCACAGGCGGCAGATCATGAATGCGGGCGAATGGTTTTCCCCTGGATGGCTGCAGGCGACAAAGGCGTTGAGCCGTTCGATCTTGTGGACAAACCCATGCTCGGACAGAAAATCGAGGGCTCGGTAAGCCACCGGCGGTTGCGAGCCGAACCCCGCATCGCGCAGCAGGTCAAGGATGGCATACGCGCCAAGTGCGCGATGTTCCTGCAACAGCAGTTCGAGCACCTTGCGCCGGACGGGTGTCAGGCGCAGGCCCTTGCGCGCGCATCGCGCCTCGACCGAGGCGAGCGCGTGATCGACGCAATGGTCGTGATCATGGTGCTCAAAGCCCAAAGGCACCTCAGGGCCGCCATTTGGAAACTGGCTCTCACTTGTCATGTTATTCCATATCATATACGAGGGACTTGATGTTATAAGATCACATGGGGGCCCACATGTCCAGAAACCGCTTTGCCTTGTCTGCCGCAGCCATCCTGATGGGCGGAACCGCCCTTGCCGAGGTTCCGCGCGTAGCCGTCGATATCGCGCCGGTGCATTCGCTGGTGGCGCGGGTGATGGAGGGCGTGGGGACGCCGGCACTGATCGTGCAGCCCGGAGCCTCGCCTCATGAATACAGCTTGCGCCCGTCCGAGGCGTCGGCCCTGCAGGAGGCGGATCTGGTGTTCTGGGTCGGTGAGGATCTGACCCCATGGTTGGAGGACGCGGTCGAGACGCTGGCCACCAAAGCATCCGTGACAACCCTGCTTGAAAGCGAGGGGATCACGCTGTTGGACTTGCGCGAGAACGCGTTGTTCGAAGCGCATGATCACGATGCCGAGGATGAACATCACGGCGACGAAGATCATGCGGACCACGACGACCACGGCCATGAAGAGGCGAAGGCCGAAGGGCACGATCACGATGACCACGGCCACGAAGAGGCAAAGGCCGAAGGGCATGACGATGACCACGACGACCATGGCCTCGAAGAGGCAAAGGCCGAAGGGCACGATCATGACCACGACGACCACGGCCATGAAGATGCAAGCGCCGAAGGCCATGATGATCATGGGCACGACGATCACGCGGGACATGATCATGGGGCGCATGATCCGCATGCCTGGCTGTCTCCGGCCAATGCGGGCGCGTGGCTGAACGTGATCGCTGGCCAGCTCTCTGCTGCCGATCCGGAAAATGCGGGTGCGTACTTTGCCAATGCCGCCGCCGCGCGCCAAGAGCTGGAAACGCTGAGCACCGAGGTGAACGCCATGCTGGATTCAGTGCGTGGCGGACGGTTTGTCGTGTTCCACGATGCGTATCAGTATTTCGAGGTAGATTTTGATTTCCCCGCCGCCGGTGCGATTTCCATAGGCGACGCGGCGGACCCAAGCCCCGCGCGCATTGCAGAGATCCAGGAGCGCATTCGCACCGAAGGAGTTGATTGTGTTCTGGCAGAGCCGCAATTCAATCAGGGCCTCGTTACGACCGTTCTGGATGGATCTGATGCGGATACCGGCGTGATCGACCCGCTTGGCGCCGCGCTTGAGCCTGGGCCCACGCTTTATCCGCAACTGATCCGCAACATGGCGCAGACCCTTGCGGCGTGTCTCTGACTGTCAGCTTTGATGGCAGTCAAGGGGCGCCGGATCGCGATTTGGCGTCCCCCAGCCATGACAACAGGATGGGTGTCACATACATCGGGATCTGATAGCAGCCGATGAAAATCATCAGCGGGGCTGCGGCCTCGGGCGGGAGCACGATGAGGAACAGCGCGATGTTCCGGTTTCCGGCATAGATCGCAGTGGGCACCGGACTGGTAAACCCGGCGCGGCGTGACAGCCTGAGGGTGACGGTCACAAGGACCGTGTTGATCGCCAAGGCCGCGATGAGCCAAGCGAGCAATGTCAGAGGATCGGCGCGCAGCAGCGGGCCGATCGCGCTCATCAAGCCGATCACAACGATCCCGAGAAGGAGTGCGGCGCAGCCGTCGAGCGTCGCATGCGACTGTGCCGTCCCCAGACCTGGCATCGCACGTCGGATTGCGAACCCCGCGCCGACCGACGCAAGGATCGCCAGCAACAGGCCGAACGACAGGGTCATGCCGCTCAGCACGCCACCACCTGCAGGGTCGAGGATCAGAAAGACAGGCAGCGCGGTCAGCGGAAAAAGCGCGGTGCCCATAACCAACAGGCGCATACCCGGCGCCGGATCCTGACCCAGCATGATCGCGAAATTCGGCGCGCCGGTCAGTGAAGGCGCGGCGAGCATCAGGCAGACGGCCATCGCCAGGGGGCGGTCAGCGTATCCGGTGAGGGTGAGTGCGCCAATGACGGTGAGCGGCAGCCCCACCTGCAAGACGGCGACGCGCGCCAGGGTCGGGGCAAGATCGCCGCGCACGCCAAGCGCCTCGCGCGCGCCCACGCGGATCCCGGTCACGCACAGCAGCAAGGCGACAAGCGTGCCGATCCAGGGGCGCAACATCTCGGCCAGGCCCGGCGCCAACAGCCCGAGGCAGAGCCCGACAATCAGGCAGTAGCGTCCCTGCCGCCCGATCCACCCAAGCGCACGGCCCACCCGTCAGGGGGCCTGCCGCATGGTATCGGGCAACCACATCGCGATGTCCGGAAACCAGATCAGGACAAAGCACATGAGCACCATGATCATGAACATCGGAAAGGCGGCGCGCGTGATATAGCCCATCTCGTGCTCGGTCATGCCTTGGAGCACAAAGAGGTTGAAGCCAATGGGCGGTGTGATCTGCGCCATCTCGACCACGACCACCACAAAGATGCCGAACCAGATCAGGTCGATGCCCGCCTCACGCACCATCGGTTCGACCACCGCCATGGTCAGCACCACAGACGAGATGCCGTCGAGGAACATGCCGAGGATGATGTAGAACACCATGAGGATCATCAGCAGCTCAAAGCGCGACAGCTCCATCGTGGCGATCCCGTCCGCCAGTGCGCGCGGCAGGCCGGTGAAACCCATCGCCAGTTTGAGGAACGCAGCGCCTGCAAGGATCAGCGCGATCATGGCAGAGGTGCGGGTGGCCCCCATGAGGCTTTCGGTGAAGGTGGACCAGGTGAGCGATCCCTGGCTCGCCGCCAGCACCAGCGCGCCGATCACGCCGATAGCGGCCGCTTCGGTCGCGGTGGCGTAGCCTGCGTACATCGAGCCGATGACGACAAAGATCAGGCACAGGACAGGGATGAGAAAGCGGGAGTTCTTGAGCTTGTCGGCAAAGCTCATGCCGGTTTCCTGCTTGGGGTTCCACTTGTCCGACACCCAGGAAAAGATCGCCACATATCCCATGAACATGAGCGCCAGGCACAGCCCCGGAAACACACCGGCAAAGAAGAGCTGCGTGATGCTTTCGTTCACTGTGACGCCGTAGACGATGAGCGCCAGCGAGGGCGGGATCATCAGACCCAGCGTGGCAGCCCCCGCAAGTGTGCCGATGACGATGCGTTCGGGATAATCGCGGGCGCGCAGTTCAGGGATCGACATCTTGCCCACTGTGGTCAGCGTGGCGGCGGACGAGCCCGATACGGCGGCAAAGACGGTGCACCCCACGATGTTGGTATGCACAAGGCCCCCCGGCAGGCGCGCGAGCCAGGGGGACAGGCCGCGAAACATGTCCTCGGACAGTCGCGTGCGAAACAGGATCTCGCCCATCCATATGAACAGCGGCAGCGCCGTCAGGGTCCAGCTGGAGGACGAGGCCCAGATCGTGGTGATCATCGTGTCGCCCACGGGCCGGGTCGTGAACAGCTCCATCCCGACCCAGGCGACGCCCATCAGGGCAAGGCCGACCCAGACGCCACTGCCCAGCAGCAGGAACAGGACAAAGAGAAACAGAGTGATTGCGTAGATCTCTTCCATCGCCCTACTCCGCGAAGCTCTGGTCGACGAGGTCGCGCTGAATGCGGTGGTCGCCCCGGAAAATGACATGCACCAGATGGTCGGTGAGCGACAGCGCAAGGATGCCGCCGCCGATGACCATGACCGATTGCGGGATCCACATGGGCGTTGCGTCCTGCGCCTGGCTCACCTCGTTGAATTTCCACGACCAGTAGGTGAACCAGTAGGCGTAGTAGGTGAAGTACCACATGACCGCGGCGGCAATGCCGAAACACCAGATCTCCATGAACCGCCGGAACCGGTCCGGCACCGCGTTCAACAGGATCGACACGCGGATATGAGATCCGCGGTTGAGCGCGTTGGCAAAGGCGAAAAAGCTCGCCGCGGCCATGGCGTAGCCCGCATAATTGGCAGCACCTGGAAAGATCTCGCCGGTCCAGCGGGCCACCATCTGCGCCACGATGAGCAACAGGATCGCGATCAGGCACAGGGCGGCCAAAACGCCTGCGGCTAGATACAGAAAGTCGAGAAGGCGGCGCAGGCCGCGCAGGGCACCCGTCATAGGTCAGTCTCCGGGGCTGGGAAGGGCCCGGGCCGCAGCGCAGCCCGGGCAGGGGCGCTTATTGCGCGGAGTAGGCGTCGAGGATGGCGGCTCCGGTCTCACCGGCGGCCTCCAGCCATTCGGCGGCCATGGTCTCGCCCACGGCGCGCAGATCGGTCATCAGCTGATCACCGGCGGGGCCGACGGTCATGCCGCCATCGGCGAGGCCCGCGAGGGTAAAGCCGGTGTATTCCTTGGCGCGCCAGGTGCCTGCATATTCGGCCATGGCGGCGCAGGCATTGATCACGTTCTTGTTCTGGTCGGACACGCCGTCCCAGACGTCGTTGTTTATCAACATGTAGTTGCGGGGCAGCCAGGCATCGACGGAATAGAAGTGGCTCAGGCTTTCCCAGACCTTGCGGTCGTAGCCGGTCGCACCCGATGACACCATCGACTCCGCCACGCCTGTAGCGAAGGCCTGGCTGATCTCGGCCGCCTCGATCGACACGGGCAGCATCTTGGTCAGTTCGGCCATACGCGCCGTCGCGTTGTTGTAGGACCGGAACTTGAGGCCTTCCATATCGGCGACCGAGTTCACTTCCTTGTTGAAATAGAGCCCCTGCGGCGGCCACGGCACGGAATAGAGCATGGTCATGTTCTGCTCGGCCAGCAGATCTTGCACGTGGGGCAGGGCCGCCTCGTAAAGCTTTTCGTGCTCGTCAAAGGACGACACGAGGAACGGCACCGAATCCCAACCAAAGATGGCGCTTTCGTTCTGGTGACCCGACAGCAGACGCTCGCCGATGGGCACCTGACCGGTTTGCACGGCCCGCTTGATGTCCGCCCCCGCATAGAGCGATCCGGACGGGTGCGTTGTGATCTCGATCGCGCCCCCGGTGCCGGTGGTCACGCATTGGGCGAACTCCGCCCCTGTCACCGAGTGAAAGTTGGACCCCGAATAGGCCATGGGCAGGTCCCATTTTTCCTGGGCCACGGCAGGCAGGGCCAGCAGCGTCGCGGTGGTGACGGTTGCGCAGATGGTCGTGAATTGTGTCATTTTATACTCCCTGATGGTCAATATTCTGCGGGCTCATGCAAAACGCATGGGATCAAATGCACCGATGTCGGTGTTGACGGGTTGGTCCGCAACAAGACCTGCAACGATCCTTCCCGTTTTCGGACCACCGGTCAATCCAATGTGGTGATGGCCGAATGCGGTAAAGACGCCAGTGTCGCGCACCTCTCCGATCAGGGGCAGGCTATCGGACGGCGCGGGCCGGTGTCCAAGCCACTCGATCTCGTGGGTGTAGGAAAGATTGGGAAAGGCCGCTTTTGCCTGTTTTCGCAGCAGGTTGAGCGCGGCCTTGGACGGGCCGGCGTCAAGCCCGCCAAACTCGACCACGCCTGCGCAGCGCAGACCGGCTGCCATCGGTGTGGCCACGAACTTGCCGCTGGCCACCATTACGGGGTGGGACGGTCCGCCTGTCGCGCCTTCGAAGACGATGTGGTAGCCGCGCTCGGTCTCGATCGGGATGTTCAGGCCCAGCTTTTGCATCAATGGTTTGGACCAGACGCCGGTGGCGAGGATGACCTGATCGCAGGGCTGGCGGCCATGGTCGGTGACAACGGCGGCGACCTTGCCGCCCGTGATCTCGACATCCTTGATGTCGGCCCGCTGGACGGTGCCGCCCAACCCTTCGAACACCGCGGCCAGCGCTTTGACGTAACCGCCGGGGTCGCGGATGTATCCATGGTCGGTCATCGTGGCGAGCAGGCCGACAGTTTGGGCCAGTTGCGGCTCGTAGGCGCGGACGTCAGCGCCCTCGCGGATCACCGGCGCAAACCCGGCCGCGCGGCGCAGGCCCCAGGTGTAGCTGTCGGCTTCGAACGTGGCGCGGTTGGCGTAGGCGAACGAGTAGTCGGTGTCTTCGACCCAATGTGCGGCGTCCGTGTCGGCCACAAGCGACTTGTGCTGCTCGACGCTGTCGCTGACGATGGTGGTCAGACCGCGCGAGATGCGGCGCGTGTCCGTGTCATTGGCGGTGGCAAGGTACTTCAGCAACCAGGGCAGCAGCCTGGGGAAATAACCCCAGCGCAGAAACAGCGGAAAGTCGGGGTTCATCAGCATGCCCGGCGCTTTGCGCGCCAGTCCCGGCGCGGTCACCGGGGCCACGGAACAGGCCGCGATCACGCCCGCATTGCCATGCGACGTGCCCTCACCCGGCGGGAGCCGGTCGATGATCGTGACGGTCGCGTCCGAGAAACGGCGCAGCCAGATACCCGTCGATACGCCGACAATCCCGGCCCCGGCAATGATCACATGTTTCGGCATCGGCCATCCCCCAATCGCGCTGCGCAGCAAGGCACAGCCTTGTGCGCGGCGCAAGAGCCGCGCTAGCGTGACGCCATCCGCGTCGCATTGGGCGCCCTTGGAAAGACCTCGCATGACAACATATGGCGGCAAAACCGTCTTTGGGGCCTCGGTCGGCATCCTGATGCTGAACACACGGTTTCCGCGCATTCCCGGTGATATCGGCAATGCGGGCACGTGGCCCTTTCCGGTGCAGTACAAGGTTGTGCCGCAGGCGACGCCGGACAACGTGGTGCGCGGCGATGCCAGCCCGCTGCTGGACGCGTTCATCGCCGCGGGGCGCGAGCTGGTCGACCTGGGCTGTGACGGGATCGCGACGAATTGCGGGTTCCTCGTGCCGTTCCAGACCCAGATGGCGCATGCCCTCGGCGTGCCTGTGGCGTCATCATCGTTGTTGCAGGCGTCGCTGATCGACCACACGCTGCCTGCCGGTCAGCGCTTGGGCATTCTGACCATCTCGTCCGAGACGTTGACCGCTGCGCATCTGGATGCGGCAGGCATCGCGCAGGACACGCCCGTGGGCGGGACAGGCGCGGGCTCACATTTCACCACGCGTGTGCTCGATGATGCGGCCGAGATCGACTTTGATCAGGCGCGCGTCGACAACGTCACCGCGGCGCAGGGGCTCGTGGCAGCGCATCCGGAGGTTGGGGCGATCCTGCTCGAATGCACGAACATGGTGCCCTATGCCGCCGATATACGGCGGGCGACGGGGCGGCCTGTGTTTTCCATCTACACCTATCTTCTGTGGTTTCAGGCCGGATTGCTGCCGCGCCGCTTTCCTGCCGACCTCGACGATATCCCGTGGGCCACGGGATGAGCGATCACCGCATCATCGGCCTGCGCGTGCACTGCGTGCACATCCCGGCCAAGGCCGTCCACTCCCACGGGTCGGGCGACGTGGGCGGGATCGACGCGGCCCTGTGCGAGCTGACAACCGACACCGGCCTGACCGGTTGGGGCGAGGCGTCCCCGTGGCCGGTGTTCACCGGTACGGTGCAGGCTGCAGCCGCAGCACTGCATGTGCACCTGCGGCCCCACGTGGTCGGACAGGATCCGGTGCAGATCGAGCCGATCATGGCGCAGGCCGACCGCGTTCTTGTGGGGCATCCCGAGGCCAAGGCGGCGCTCGAATGTGCGCTGCTGGACCTTACCGGTCAGATCGCGGGCCTGCCCATCGCCGATCTGGTGGGCGGGCGGCATCGCGACAGCATCCCGCTGAGTTTTTCGGTGGCCAACCCGGACTTTGACGCGGATCTGGCGGATATCGCGCGCATCTGGGACGACGGCGTGCGCATCTTCAAGATCAAGACAGGGTTCGCCGACCACGCCTTTGACCTCATGCGGCTGGAGAAGCTGCGCGCGCAGTACGGTGGCGATATACGCCTGCGCGTCGACTACAATCAGGGCCTGCCCGCCTATGATGCCATCCGCCATATCCGCGACCTCGAGGCGTTCCGCCCCGAGTTTGTCGAACAGCCCGTGCGGATGCACGAGCGCGAGGCGCTGGCCGAGATCACCCGTGCGGTGGATGTGCCGATCATGGCCGACGAATCCGTGTTCAACGTCCATGAGGCGGTGCGGGCGGCAGGGATGCGCATGGCGGACATCTTCTCGCTCAAGACGGCCAAGTCGGGCGGCATCCGCCGCTGCATCGAGATTGCCGCAATCGCCCGCGCGGCTGGCATCGAAGTCTACGGCGGCTGCATGTTCGAGACGTCCATCGCCCACATGGCGGGCGCGCATCTGATGGCCGCCATCCCCGATCTGACGCTCGGATGTGAATTCTACATGTCCACCTATTACGCCCGAGCGGACATCGCGACAGAGGCGTTTCCGGTGTCCAATGGGCACGTGCACCTGCCCACCGCCCCGGGCCTCGGCACCGCACCCGACCCGGAGAGCATGGCGCGCTACCGCACCCAATTGCTGGAGGACACATGACCACCCTGAACGGCGCGCAAGCGCTGCTGCGCATGCTCGAGCTGCATGGCGTCACCCACGTGTTCGGTCTTCCGGGCGAGACAACCATCGGCTGGTACAAGGAATGGCGGGCGCATTCCGACATCGCCTTTGTGCTGACCCGCGACGAGCGGACCGCGTCCTATGCCGCCGAAGCCTATGCCAAGATCACCGGCAAACCTGCGGTGCTCGAGGCGCCAAGTCCCGGTGTCACCCACTGCACACCCGGCATCACAGAGGCATTCCTAAGCTCGGTTCCCATCATCTTTTTCAGCTCGGACATTCCGATCAATCAGGACAAGAAGCACGGGCTGACCGGGGTCGACCAGACGGCGCTTTATCAAAGCATCTGCAAGGAATCCTTTGTTGTCACCAGGGTCAGCGACATCCCGTTCCTGCTGCGGCGCGCGTTCCGTGTGGCGACCTCTGGCCGGCCTGCGCCCGTGCATATCCGTGTGCCGATCAACATCTTTGGCGAAGAGGCCGCGCTGCCTGACCTGTACGCCGAACCGGAATACAGCGCCTATCCCGCACATCGCCCCGTCGCGGACCATGGCAAGATCCGCGCCGCCATCGACGCGCTGCTGGCCGCGCAAAGGCCCGCCATTGTCTGCGGTCAGGGCGGCCTGATTTCGCAAGCCTCCGACGCGATCCTTGCGCTGGCCGAGCGGCTGCAGATCCCCGTGGGCACCACGACGCCGGGCAAGGGGACGATCCCCGAGGATCATCCGCTGGCCCTGCGTGTGATCGGCGGGCGGGGCGGGATGGAGTATTCCAATCGGTGCGTGCACGACGCTGATCTGATCTTTTTCATCGGCTCGAACACGGACAGCGCTGCCACGGATCACTGGAAGCTGTATGGCGATCCGCAGGCCAAGACGTTCCTGCACCTCGATATCGCCGAGGCGCATGTGGGCAACAATTTCCCCACCAGGATCGGCATGGTAGGCGATGCCCGCGCCACGCTCGACTACATGCTCGAGATCCTGTCGTCCGATCATCCTGACGTGCACCGGCCCCCGATCGACCTGACGGAGATGAAACAGACCGCGCTCGACAAGGTGTTCAACGCCAACATCCCGATGCCTGCCGGTACGATATCGCCGGTGAAGCTGTCGCAGGCCCTTGACCAGCTGATGCCCGACAATGCGATCGTCACGTCCGAGCCGGGGGTGAGTGCGATCTACCCTTCCGCATTGCTGACGTTTCGCAAGCCGGGGCGGCGTTACATCACCAACTACTCGATGGGCGCTTTGGGTTACGCGGTGCCGGCCGGTCTGGGCGCCGCGTACGCATCGGACGGGCCGGTGATTTGCATGACGGGCGACGGATCCTTTGGATTTGTCATGGGCGACATGGAGACGATCAAGCGGTCCGGTCGCAATGTGACCATCATCCTCAACCGCAATGACAGTTTCGGCTGGATCCGCGGCGAGGCTGTCCTGCTCGACGAGGTCGACGCGCCCTGGTCGACCGATTTCGGGGCCGTGGATTACCTCAAGGTCGCCGACGGGTTTGGGTTTGAGACGGCCCGGATCACGTCGGAGGACGAGATCGCGCCGATCCTGGCACATGCGATCGCCAATCCGGGTGCGAATTTCATCGAAATCCGGGTGCCGACCCAGGATGAAATTGTGCCCTTTGTGCCCAATTGGGTGCGTGCCGCACGCGCCAAGGGTCTGCCGCACTTTTACTAAGCCGGGTCCGTCTGCTGCAGTTCTACGACCCGATATCGGTGAATGTCGCATAGAGCCGTGTGCCATCGACAGCCAGATGCGCGGTTGCGGCAAAATCGGTGGCGGCACTGAAAAGCGCGAGGTCCAGTTGGGCCATGTTCGGCGCATCGATCAGCGGGTACTGCGTGCCTGCCCTGAGCGTCACGTCGGCATCCTTGGACAGCATCAGCGTGACTGGCCCGGCGTGCAGGTTGATGGCGTGCGATGTTGTCAACGCGGGCTCTTGGGGGCCGACGGACATGCAGATGACGCCCTGCAGCAGCGACAGGGTGCCGATGGTCAGACCGCCGGTATGTCCCGAAAGATCCAGCGTGCCGTTGCCCATCAGCGACACATGCGCGGTTCCGCCGGTCGCGCTGTCGGCAAAGGTAATGCGCCCGCCCTTGCCACCAGCGACGCCGCCATAGGCGATGAGCGTTGCCTGACCGGCCTGTGACCGGTTCTTGAAAACGGTGTAGCCGCCCGCCTCGCCCGGCGATGCACTGCCGAGGTTGTGGAACACGCCCTGACCCGCGTCCGGTTGCTTGTCGCTGGGCGCATCGCTGTAGGACAGGAATTCGGTGTAACCAGCACTGATGCCGGGATGGTTCCAGAACACACCGTTTTCCGCCGTCGGGTTGTATGCATTGGGCGGGTCGATCGCAAAGATCGTGTGGCCCGCTGACGCGGCTGACTTTTGCGTGCTGCCGAAATTCACAAAGGTGCCCTGTCCCGCCTTGGAAAACCCATAGCGGGCGGTAAGCTCGGTGTGCCCTCCGCCGCCTGGAAAACGGTCATTCGCACCATAGTTGACATAGGTGCCGTTCGCAGAGGATGCGCCGGGAGTGTCGATGGCCGGAAAATTCGGGTTGTTGTTAAAGCTGGTCACCCCACCATGCGCGCCGTCAACGCTGGCCGGATAGTTCTGGAACCACCCCGACCCACCCGTCGCAACCCCGTCGAATGCGACGTCACCGCCATTCGCACCGCCCCATTGCGCGTCCT
>JBCBHM010000009.1:0-87690 GCA_038525585.1 Pseudomonadota bacterium | reverse complement strand
AGCGCGTTGTACATCTGGTCGACCTCGCGGTCGCGGTCGATCACGTCCTGCGCCAATTCGGCATCGCGGGCAATGTAGGAATCCAGCGCGTCCTTCAGCATCCGCTCGACCTCTTTGGCCATGCGCCGCAGCGCACCAGCGCTGTCGTTCACCGGTGACATCTGCGCCAGGACCGAGGTGCGCTTGGCCATGTTTTTCGCATAGTCGCCAATACGTTCGAGGTTGGCGCTCACCTTGATGATCGTTAGGATCAGGCGCAGGTCGACGGCCGTGGGCGCACGCAGCGCGATGACGCGGGCGGCCTCCTCGTTGATCAACTCTTCGAGCTCATCGATGGCTTTGTCGGCGCGGCGCACGCGCTCGGCGCGTTCCTCATCGCGGGTCTCGAGGCTGATCGATGCCTCGAGGATCGCATTCTCCACGAGCCCGCCCATCTTCATAATTTGGGCCTGGATGGCCTCTAGGTCCCGGTCGAAGGCCGAGGCGATGTGTTGATCTTGCATAAGCTATGTTCCTTACCCGATCCGGCCGGTGATGTAGCTTTCGGTGCGCGGATCCTGTGGGTTGGTGAAAATCTGGCCGGTCTCGCCATATTCGACAAGGTTGCCGAGGTGGAAAAAGGCCGTCTTCTGGCTCACCCGGGCCGCTTGCTGCATCGAGTGGGTCACGATGACGACCGAGTAGTTCTGTTTCAGCTCGTCAATCAGCTCTTCGACCTGCGCCGTGGCGATGGGGTCGAGGGCCGAGCACGGCTCGTCCATCAGCAGCACCTCGGGCTCGGTCGCCACGGCGCGTGCGATGCACAGACGCTGTTGCTGGCCCCCCGACAGGCCCGTGCCGGGGGCATCCAGCCGGTCCTTGACCTCTTCCCAGATGGCGCCGCGGCGCAGCGCACGTTCGACGATGTCGTCCAGATCGGCCTTGTTCTTGGCCAGCCCGTGGATCTTGGGGCCGTAGGCCACGTTGTCGTAGATCGACTTGGGGAACGGGTTGGGTTTCTGGAACACCATGCCGACCTTGGCGCGCAGCTGCACCGGGTCGATGCGCTTGTCATAGATGTCCTCGCCGTCGATCAGAATGTCGCCCTCGACCCGGCAGACGTCAATCGTGTCGTTCATCCGGTTGAGGCAGCGCAGGAAGGTGGACTTGCCACAGCCCGATGGGCCGATAAACGCGGTCACTGTCTTGTCGGCGATGTCCACATCCACGTCCTTGATGGCGTGCGTGTCGCCATAAAATACCTGCACGCCGCGCGCCGCGATCTTATTCTCGCTGGTGTCCACGTCTCTCTCCACAATTCTCATGTCGTTCATCGGGGGTCTCCCTTACCAGCGGCGTTCAAAGCGGCGCCGCAGGATCACGGCGATGGTATTCATCGTAATGAGGAACAGCAGCAGGATGATGATGCCACCCCACGCCTTTTCGGTAAACACGGCATCGGACCGGGCCGCCCAGTTGTAAATCTGCGCGGGCACGGCCGAGTTCGGCTCGAGGAACCCTTCGAGGAAGGCGTCCGGGTAGCGTGCGACAAAGCCGACCATGCCAATGAGCAGCAGCGGCGCGGTTTCGCCGAGCGCCTGGGCCAGGCCGATGATCGTGCCGGTCAGGATACCGGGGGCCGCCAGCGGCAGCACGTGGTGGAACACCGCCTGCATTTTCGAGGCCCCTACCCCAAGCGCCGCATCGCGGATCGAGGGCGGCACCGCCTTGAGCGAGGCGCGGGTCGAAATGATGATCGTCGGCAGTGTCATCAGCGTCAGCACCAGGCCACCGACCAGCGGGGCCGACTGCGGCAGGTGCGCAAACTGGATGAACACGGCGAGGCCCAGGATACCGAACACGATCGACGGCACGGCGGCGAGGTTCGAAATGTTCACCTCGATCAGGTCGGTAAACCGGTTCTGCGGCGCAAACTCCTCGAGGTAGATCGAGGCGGCGACGCCAATGGGCAGCGACAGCACCAACACCACCAGCATCATAAAGAACGACCCGAGGACAGAGGCGCCGATGCCCGCACCGCCGGGGTTGTCCACGCCCGTGTCAACGCCGGTGATGAAGTTCCAGTTGAATATCTGTTTCACGATGCCCGCTTCGCGCATGGCGTCGATTAGGTCAAAGTCCTCGGGCATGAAAAAGCGGTTACCTTCGACCAGATCGTCACGGGTGAACGTGCCCTTGAAATAACGGTCGACCCTGCTGGAGGCTGCCACCTCGAACGAAATGGGTTCGCCGAGCTGGTCCTCGTTCGCGCGGTAATACTCGCGCAATTGGCCACCCACCTTGCCCAGCAGACGATCCACGGCATCCTCGTCAAACTCAATCTCGACACCGCGCGATTGCATCTCGGTCGACAGGCCGGTGATGAAATAGTCGGTGTAGATCGCCGTCTTGAGCATGGCCGCTTCGGCCTCGTCATACTGCTCTTGCGTCATGGTGAACGGAATCTCGACCACCGCCTGGCGGAAGGCCGGCAGGCCCGCGGTCAGGATCGCGGTCACCAGCGCAATCAGAAAGAACAGGCCCGTGCAGATCGCTCCGATCCCGTAATACCTGAACCGACGCTCGGACGCGTTGCGCTTTTTCGTGCGCTCGTCCTCGGACATGAGGGATTTTGAGGCGCGCGGTGCGTCGCCCGGGGTGTCCATGGCTGCATCAGACATCAGTCATATTGCTCCCTGTATTTGCGCACGATGTAGAGGGCGAAGACGTTCAGGCAGAGCGTCATCAGGAACAGCGTCATGCCGAGGGCAAAGGCCACCAGCGCCTCGGGCGAGGCAAAGTCGCTGTCGCCGGTCAGCTGGCTGACGATCTTGGCCGTCACGGTTGTCATCGCCTCGAACGGGTTGAGGCTGAGCCGGGCTGCGGCTCCTGCCCCCAGCACCACGATCATCGTCTCGCCGATGGCGCGGGATGCGGCCAACAGGATGGCACCAACGATGCCCGGCAGGGCTGCGGGCAGCACCACCTGTTTGATCGTCTCGGACCGGGTCGCGCCCAGACCGTAAGAGCCGTCGCGCATCGCCTGCGGCACCGCGTTGATGATGTCGTCCGACAGCGAGCTGACAAAGGGGATCAACATGATGCCCATCGCAATGCCCGCCGTCAGCACCGCACGCTGCCCCTGCATCCAGCCGAGGCCAGTGTCGTCGCCGAACACGCTCAAGAGGAGCGGGCCGATGGTCAACAGGGCAAACAGGCCGTAGACGATGGTCGGGATCCCGGCGAGGATTTCCAGCAGCGGCTTGGCAATGCCGCGCACCCGCGGGCTTGCGTATTCCGACAGGTAGATCGCGGCAAAGAGACCGATGGGAACCGCCACCAGCAAGGCCACGAGCGAAATGTAGAATGTCCCCCAGAGCAGCGGGATGATCCCGAGGCTCGACGCACCACCCCGGCCGGAAAAGCTGGGCGCCCATTCGAGCAGCAAGAAGAAGTCGCTGGCGGGATACAGCCGAAAAAACTCGACGGTGTTGAAGATCAGCGACAGAACAATCCCGATGGTGGTCAGGATCGCAACGGAGGCTGCGGCGATCAGCAGGGCCAGCACGCCCTGCTCCACCACGTTGCGTGCACGGAACGAACCGCTGCTTTGCATCGCCCCCCAGGCGCACCCGGCGATGGCGATCAGGATCGCGGCGATGGTCATGAACAGGTTCGACCGCTGGCTGAGCAGGCGATACTGTTGCGCTGCACGCAGCACCGGCTGGGTGATCTGGTTGGTCACGACCTGACCGGCCTCTTTCAGGCGGGTTGTCATGTCGGTGAAGTCGGCCCGCGCGTTGCGGGCGGTGTCATCGTCCAGCACGCCAGCGCGCACGGCATTCTCGAGCCCCTCGGCGGTGCGGCGCACCTCGGACATGACCAACCCGCGCGACGATCCTTCGCGGATCTCGCTTTCAGGGATCATCTGAGACACACGATTGTCGATAAAAAGCGGCTGCGCCAGCAACCAGACGAGGATCAACCCCGCGGCGGGCACAATCGCTTTCATGAAAGCGTTGGCGCCATAATAAACAGGAAGGGAGTGCAGTTCGCGCCCGTCATGACCGACACTTTCCAGTGCGCGGCGGCGTCCAAAGACAAATCCCACGGCCGAGATGGCCACAACGATCAGCAACAGCCAGAAGATAGGCATATGTCCCCCAAAGTCTCAGCGCACCTCTTTGGGCGGGCTGGAGAGAAGCTGGGCGACGGAATGAACGCCGCCCAGCTCTAGCATCTTATGTCTCTGACGAGACCTGCGAGGTCAGCTTAGCTGCCGCCGCCCATGGTCTGCTCATCAGCCACAGCCGCTTGGGTCGCCGCCAGTTCGGGGTCGGACACCAGGCCGTAGGCTGCCAGCGGGCCGGAGGGGCCAGCCAGAGCGTCGGAGATGAAGAACTCAGCGTACTCTTTCAGGCCAGGGATCACGCCGATATGCGCTTTCTTGACGTAGAAGTAGAGCGGACGCGACACGGGGTACTCACCGGTCGAGATGGATTCGGTGGAGGGCGTCACGCCAGCCATCGTTGCCACTTTGAGTTTGTCGGTGTTGTTCTCGTAGAACGCGAGGCCAAACACGCCGATGCCGTTGTCGTTGGCGTCGATCGATGCCAGCGTCTCGGTGTAGTCACCGTCGATGTCGACCGAACGACCGTCGGTGCGGACCGCGAGGCACGCATCTTCGGCGTCGTCTTCGGACATGCCGCCTGCGATCATCGCAGCCATTGCGCCGGTCTCTTCACAGCCCACTGCAACGACTTTTTCTTCGAACACTTCGCGCGTGCCGTGCTTGGTCCCTGGGATGAAGGCCAGGATTTCCGCGTCGGGCAGGTCGCTGTTGAAGTCGGACCACTTGGTGTGCGGGTTGTCGACCAGTGCGCCGTCAACCATGACCTTGGGGGCCAGAGCGTTGAAGATGTCGGACTGGGTGAAGGCGGTGTAGGCAGGGCCGTCGATCTGGCTTGCGAACACGATGCCATCATAGCCGATGCGCACTTCGATGATGTCCGTCACGCCGGCTTCGGCGCAGGCCGTGATCTCTTTTTCGCGGATTTTCCGCGATGCGTTTGCAACGTCGGTGTGTTCGGTGCCGACGCCTTGGCAAAAGCGCTTGAGGCCAGCCGAGGAGCCGCCCGATTCAACGACGGGCGTCGGGAAGTCGGTGTTTTCGCCAAACGCTTCGGCCACGATGGACGCGTAGGGCAGAACGGTGGACGACCCGGCAACTTGAACCTGGTCACGCGCCACAGCGGCGGTTGCGGCCATTGCGGTCAATGCCACTGCCGATGTGGTGAGTTTCACAAAGGACATGAATGTCTCCTGTCTGAGCATTATTTTAGGTGATCCCCCCCATGAGGATCTTAACGCCTCGTTTAGGCGAAGCGCGCTGAGCTTTTGTGACAGGTGTGTAACAGGGATATGACAATAGACATGTGATTGTGAAATGAGTTGATTAAATCGCCTGTTTTCGACCAACCTATTGAATTTATGTCAGAAATTTTTTGTCTTTGGATATCGACAACTTAACCCGTAGGCCGTTGACTTCACTGCCATTCAACCATTGCGATTGGTTTTGCAGAATCGGACGGCGCCACGTGATTCAATCCGCTGCGGGCGGTCGGGCCGGGGTCCGTGCATGCGCGGGCAGGATCACGGTGAACGTGGCACCCTCGCCCAGATTGCTTTCCACCCGCAGCCTGCCGCGGTGCCGGTTCACGATATGCTTGACGATGGCAAGGCCCAGGCCGGTACCGCCCAGGGCGCGGCTGCGGTGGTCATCGCCGCGATAAAACCGTTCCGTCAGCCGCGGCAGGTGCACCGGATCAATGCCGGGGCCATAATCGATCACCTGCACCCGCACGCCGGGCGCGCGCAGCGCCGGTTCCCGGTCATTGAATTGCATCCGCAGGGTGACACGGCCGCCCGCACCGCCATATTTGATCGCGTTCTCGACCAGGTTGGTGAACACCTGTTTCAACTGGTCGCCATCGCCGGGCATCCGCACCGGCGTATCGCTGAGCTGGGGCTCGAGCGTCACGCTGGCGTCCGTCGCCAACTGCTTGAGCGTGCGCAGCGTCGAATCGAGCACATCGTTCAGGATCACCGTTTCGGTGGGCCGCACACGTTCGTCGCTTTCCACACGGTTGAGCGACATCAGGTCACCGACAAGGCGGTTCATCCGTTCCGCCTCGACCTGCATGATGTCCAGAAATCGCTCGGCCGCTGCGGCATCCTCGCGCGCCGGGCCACGCAGGGTTTCGATGAACCCCATGAGCGCGGTCAGCGGCGTGCGCAACTCGTGGCTGACATTGGCGACAAAGTCGCGGCGCATCTGGCTTGCCTGTTCGACATGGGTGATATCCTCGAACGTGGCGATTACGGCCCCTGCCCCGCGCAGGCCCACGCCCGGCACCGCGCGGCAGCTGACCTTGTACGTGGTGTCCTGCGCGCCGTCATTGCCCAGATACCGCGCGCTGCGGGGTTGCCCGTCGCCCAGGCTCGCCTCGATCACATCCAGCAGCATGGGTTGGCGCAACATGGTGACATAGTTCATGCCCCGCGCCTGTTGGCCGATCAACGTGAGCGCGTCGGCATTGGCCGCCACGATCCGTTCGGTGCCGTCAATGGCAAGGCTGGGCAGCGGGATCGCGGCAAGAATGGATTCGAGCGGCGTATCCACCATGCCCTACCCCTTTCGCGCGGCCTGCACCGCCTGGCTGAAGACATCGCAGAGCGCCTCCGGCTCCTCGAGGCCGACGGACACGCGAAACACCCCTTCGGTCATGCCGAGCGCTGCCTGATCCGCAGGCTTGAGCGCGCGGTGCGACGACGACAGCGGGTGCGAGATCGTGGTGCCCACATCGCCCAGCGTCGGCGCAAAGCTGAGGCCCTGCGCACCGCGGGCAAAGGCGTTGGCCTGCGCGCGTCCGCCATCCAGCTCGAACGTCACCATATTGCAGTAGCGGCCCTTGAGCAGCGCCTCGGCCAGCGCATGATCGGGATGATCGCGCCGCCCCGGATAGATCACGCGTTTCACACCGTCGAGGGTCGACAGGTGGTCGGCCAGCCGTGCCGCCGTCGCCTGCGCGCGGTCAAAGCGCAGGTCAAAGCTGAGCATCCCGCGTTCCGCCAACCAGCAGTCGAACGGGCTGCCGGTCGTGCCAGCGGTCACCGAAAACACCCGCAACCGGTCGTTGATCGCCTCATCCTTTGCCGCGACATAGCCCAGCAGCACATCGGAATGGCCCGACAGCAGCTTTGTCAGCGAATGCACGACGATGTCCGCCCCGTGATCAAAGGCCTGAAACGCGCGGGGCGTCGTGAACGTATTGTCGATGACCAGCAGCACGCCCTTTTCGCGCGCCAGCGCTGCGATGCCCAGGATGTCGGCCACGCGCAGCGTCGGGTTCGACACGACCTCAACCATGATCAACCGGGTCTCGGGACGGATCGCAGCGCGCACCGCGTCGACACTGCCGGGGTCGACAAGGCTCGTCTCGATACCCAGGCGCGGCAGGTCCTCGGTCATCATGCGCAACGACCGACCATAAAGCGTATTGCCCCCGATCACATGATCGCCCGCCTGCGTCAGACCCAGCAACACCGCGGTCACCGCCGCCATACCCGACGATGTCACGATGCCCGGATGCGGCGCGTTTTCCAGCGCATCGACCCGTGCGCCGACCACATCGGCATTCGGGTGCCCCTCGCGGCTGTAGGTGTAGCCCGACAGGTCGCCCTCGTATTGCGCGTCCAGCATGTCGGGCGTGTCCGACGCATAGACCACGGCGGGCGACAGCGGCGTGACCACCGGGCGCGAGGCGCTGTCCGGCAGGCCAAAGGGGCGGACCAGCGTGCCCTTGTCATTGCGGCTCATGTCAGCAACTCCGTATGGTATTGTGGCGTGCTGAAGGTGATGTCGACGCTGAGCCAGCATGGCCGCGGCAAGGCACGTTCGAACACGGCGCGCAGATCCGCTTGCAGCGCTGCGACAAAGGCCGCACCGCGATGCGGTTTCGCCAGCAGCGCCACCGACGCCTTCATATGTGTGTGCAGAAAGATCGGCGCGGGGTATGCCCGCCCCTTGGTCTCGCCCGCGCCGGGATCATGGCGCAGGATCACCGCCTCGACCTCGGCCAGCAGCGCCTTGGCGTCGATCTCCAGATCATCGGAATAGTGCAACGCGCAATGGGGCATCAGCCGCGCACCTCTTCGAGTGTGGTGCGGAACCGGCGCATGTTGTCCTGATAATGCAGCGCCGAGGCGTGCAGGCCCTGAATGGCCGCCGCGTCCAGCATCCGCACCACCTTGCCAGGCGCGCCCATCACAAGCGCGCCGTCGGGTATCTCCTTGCCCTCGGTGATCAGGGCCCCTGCCCCGATAAGGCAGTTGTTGCCAATCCGCGCGCCGTTCAGCACCGTAGCCCCCATGCCGATCAGACTGTTGTCGCCGATGGTGCAGCCGTGCAGCATCGCCTTGTGCCCGATCGTGCAGCCCGCGCCGATGGTCAGGGGAAAGCCCATATCGGTGTGCATCACCGTGTTTTCCTGCACATTGGTACCGGTACCAATTGTGATCGTCTCATTGTCGCCGCGCAGCGTGCAGCAGAACCAAATGCTGGCCGCCGCCTCCACCACGACGTCCCCGATCACGTTCGCGTCCGGCGCGATCCAGGTGTCGTCGGCGATCTGCGGGCGAAACTCGCCCAGAGCGTAAAGTGTCATGTCAGGGCCTCGAATTCGGTTTGCAGGCTGCGCACATGATCGGTCAGGCCCGGCTGCTGCTCGCGCCGCAGACGCGTGGCGCTGATGATGGTCTTGAGCTGCACTTCGGTCGCGTCCAGATCATCGTTCACGAGAACATAGTCGTAGCTGTCCCAACGGCTGATCTCGTCCCAGCTTTTGCGCATGCGCTTGGCGATGGTATCTGCACTGTCCTGCGCGCGACTGACCAGCCGGCGGTGCAGCTCGGTGATGGAGGGCGGCAGCAAGAAGATCGACAGCGTATGCGCCCCCAGATCCGAATTGCGGATCTGCTGCGCGCCTTGCCAGTCGATGTCAAAAAGCACGTCGCACCCATCATTGATCGCATCGCGCGCGGGCCCGGCAGGCGAGCCGTAGAAATGGCCGAACACATGCGCATGTTCCAGCATGTCGCCGTCCGCCACCATGCCCTTGAACGCCGGTTCGTCCACAAAGTGATAGTGCTGGCCATCGACCTCGCCGGGGCGCGGCGTGCGTGTCGTGGCCGACACGGAAAAGGCGATGCTGCTGTCCCAGTCGCGCATGCGGCGGGCCAGAGTGCTCTTGCCCGCGCCGGAGGGCGAGCTGAGAATGATCAAGAGGCCGCGGCGTTGCGTCATCGTCTATTCCACGTTCTGGACTTGCTCGCGCATCTGGTCGATGAGCGCCTTGAGCGCAAGGCCCACGCGCGTCAACTCGGCATTCTGCGCCTTGGAACACAGCGTGTTGGCCTCGCGGTTGAACTCCTGCATGAGGAAGTCGAGCTTGCGGCCCACCGGCCCGCCCTCTTCGAGATGCGCGCGGGCTGCGGTGACATGGGTGCGCAGGCGGTCCAATTCTTCGGTGATGTCGGCCTTGACCGCGAGCAATGCCAGCTCTTGTGCCACACGGTCCGGATCGGCCCCGTCGGCATTGTCGAGCACGCGGGCAAGGTTGCGCTTCAGCGTCACGGCGACCTCGTCCTTGCGCGCCGCGGCGCGCGTTTCGGCCTCGCTCACCAATGCGTCGACCTCGGAGAGTTGCGCGGTCAGGATATCGCGCAGTGCCACCCCTTCGTTGACGCGCATCGCGTCGAAGGCATTCAGCAGCGCGCCCACATCGGCCAGCAGGGCCGCGCGCAGCGGTGCCGGATCGTCCAGGGTTGCGTTCTGCTCCATCACGCCGCGCATCAGGGCGATGTCGCTGGCGCGCGTCGGCGCAAGCTCAAGACCTTGGGCTGCCGCCTCGGCGGCAATCTCGCGCAGGCCCGCAATCGCGGCGGCGGCTTGCGACATGTTTACCGACATGGACACCGCTGCATCCTCGCGCGAAATCCGCAACGACAGCGTGACATTCCCCCGCTTGGCACAGGACGAAACCATCGGCCGCAGCGCGGGTTCGAGCCCGTCGATCCAGTCGGGCACGCGCAGGCGGATATCGAGGCCCTTGCCGTTCACGCTGCGCATCTCCCAGGCCCAGCGATGCGCCTCGAACGCGCCGGAATGCGCGGCAAAGCCGGTCATGGAGCGCAGTCGGGGATCAGGGGAAGCGGTCGTCATGAAATGTGCTTTAGGCGCATCCGTCAGGGCAGACAAGCCAAAGTGCCCGGCTCCCCCCGGCGGCCGAGGTTAACCACTTGTTAGGATATACGACCCATTCACCTAAAATCCTTGCTATTCAGTCGGTGGGAGAAATCAGCGTTGGGCGCATGCGCACAACCAGAACCGGTGAGTGAGACAAGCGATGGACAAAACCGACCCGAATGCCCACAATATTCTTGCTATGACAGAGTTTCGCGCAGACGTCGGATATACCGCCCTTTCCCAGGTCGAGGCCTATTGGGAAGCGTTGCGCGGCATGCGTCTGATGCCCAAGCGGTCCGAGATTGACCCGCGCGGAATCGAGTCGGCGCTGGAGTATACATTCGTGCTGGAACGCATCGCGCCGGGCATGGCGCGGATCCGCATTGCGGGCAGCCATCTGAGCGATCTGATGGGGATGGAAGTGCGCGGGATGCCGCTCACCTCATTGATCACGCCGCCGTGCCGCCGCCAGACCTCCGACGCGCTCGAGGAAGTGTTCCAACGCCCGGCGGTCTGCGAATTGCGGCTGGTGACAGAAGGCGGTGCGGGCCGCCCGCATATGGATGCGCGCCTGCTGCTTTTGCCGCTGAAAAGCGATCTGGGCGATGTGAGCCGCATTCTGGGCTGCATGGTGTCGCATGGCGATATCGGGCTAAGCCCGCGCCGGTTCGACGTGGTGGGCGCCAAGATCCGCCCGATCACCGCACCGTCCAGCGTGCCGCTGCCGACCCCGGCAGAAGCACCGGCAAAGCCGCCGCAGAAAACCGGGGCAATCACCGGTTTCGCCGCGCCCGAGACACCGTTCGAAACGGATACACCGCGCGCCAACGTGCCCTACTTGCGGCTTGTTAAGAACGACGAATAAGCATCTGATCTGTCAGGACAAAGCGTGCGCCTTGCAGGGCGCACGCCCTATTGCTCAGCTGGCGGCGCGTGCGCCGGCGCGGCTGGTACGCAGCGACGACAGCTCTTCTGCCACCAGGAATGCCAGTTCCAGCGATTGCGACGCGTTCAGGCGGGGATCGCAGGCCGTGTGATACCGGTCGCTCAGATCCTCTTCGGTCACGGCACGCACGCCGCCCGTGCATTCGGTCACATCCTGGCCCGTCATCTCGAAATGCACGCCGCCGGGGATCGTCCCTTCGGCCTGGTGCACGGCAAAGAATTCGCGCACCTCGCGCAGCACGCTGTCGAAGGGCCGGGTCTTGTAGCCGGTGGACGATTTGATCGTGTTGCCGTGCATCGCGTCACAGACCCAGACAACCTCGGCCCCCTCTTCGCGCACGGTGTTGATCAGCCGCGTCAGATGCTCGCCCACCGCACCGGCGCCAAAGCGCGAGATCAGGGTCAGGCGGCCCGCCTCGTTCTCGGGGTTGAGCTTGGCCATCAGCACCTTGAGGTCTTCGGCCGTCATCGAGGGGCCGCATTTCAGACCGATGGGGTTTTGCACACCGCGGGCGAATTCCACATGCGCGCCGTCGGGCTGACGGGTGCGGTCACCGATCCAGATCAAGTGGCCGGAGCCTGCGAGCCATTTGCCGCTGGTGCTGTCGATGCGCGTCAGCGCCTCTTCGTATTCCAGCAGCAGGGACTCGTGGCTGGTGTAGAACTCCACGGACGAAAATTCGTGCGTCGTGTCCGCCGTGATGCCCGCCGCCGACATGAAATCGATCGTGTCCTGAATGCGGCTCGCGATCTCGCGGTACTTTTCGGCCTCGGGCCCGTCGGTAAAGCCGAGCGTCCAGGAATGCACCCGGTTCATGTCGGCAAACCCGCCCGTGGAAAACGCGCGCAGCAGGTTCAGCGTCGCCGCGGCCTGGGTGTAGGCCTGCAGCATCTTGGCGGGATCGGGGATCCGCGCCTCCGCCGTGAAGGGCAATTCGTTGATGATGTCTCCGCGGTAGCTGGGCAATTCCACACCGTTCACCGTCTCGGTTGGCGCGGACCGCGGTTTGGCGAACTGCCCGGCCATGCGGCCCAGTTTGATCACCGGAACCTTGGCGCCGTATGTCAGCACCATCGACATCTGCAGCATCACCTTGAACGTGTCGCGGATGCTGTCGGCGCTGAACTGGTCGAACGCCTCGGCGCAATCGCCACCTTGCAGCAGGAACGCCTCACCGCGGGCCGCATCGGCCAGATGCGCCTTGAGACGCCGCGCCTCACCGGCAAACACCAGCGGCGGATATTTCGACAGCTGCGCCTCAACCGCGTTCAGGGCCGCGGCATCGGTATAATCGGGCATCTGGATCCGGGGCTTGGCGCGCCAGTCAGACTTGTTCCAATCGCTCATCTCTCTCACTCCGCTGGTGTTAGCGATCACAAGGTCGCGGACCCTCTATACAAAAGCCTGTGCCGCAGTGCCATATCCCAAATGACGGCTCTTGACGCGGGCTTTGGCCCATGCTCAGGCTGTCCAAACGTCGAAGGATAACACCTTCGCACCAGTTCAGGATGAAACCGCGATGTCCACGATGCGACCGGTTCAACCGACCCACGAAGAGGTCGTGAAGCCCAAGCGCTATGTCTTTGTTCTTTTGGACAATTTCACACTGCTCTGCTTTGCCGCGGCGGTGGAAAGCCTGCGCATTGCCAACCGGATGGCGGGCCACACGCTGTACGAGTGGCGCACGGTGGGCGAAGGCGGCGACGCTGCCTATTGCTCGGCCGGGACAGGCTTCAAGCTCGATGGGGACCTGGACGAGCTGACGCGGGACGATGTGGTGATGATCTGCGGCGGGATCGACGTGCAGGCGGCCACGACCAAACGCTTGCTCAGCTGGATGCGCCGCGAGGCGCGCAAGGGTGTGACGATGGCGGGCCTGTGCACGGCGGCCTATTCGCTGGCCAAGGCCGGGTTGCTCGATGGGAAAAAGGCGACGATCCACTGGGAAAACCAGGACAGCTTTTCCGAAGAATTTCAGGAGGTCGAGCTGACGAAATCCGTGTTTGTCGTGGATGAAAAGCGGATGACGACGGCGGGCGGCACCTCCTCCATCGATCTGATGCTGAAGCTGATTGCCGATGATCATGGTGAGGAACTGGCCAATGCGGTGGCCGATCAGCTGATCTATTCGGCGATCCGCACCGATCAGGACACGCAGCGGCTGTCCGTGCCCACGCGGATCGGCGTGCGCCACCCGAAACTCAGCCTCGTGATCCAGATCATGGAACAGAACATCGAAGAGCCGATCAGTCCGTCGATCCTGGCCAAGGATGTGGGCATGTCCACCCGGCAGCTTGAACGGCTGTTCCGCCGCTACCTCAACCGCTCGCCCAAGCGCTATTACATGGAGCTGCGCCTCCAAAAGGCGCGCAACCTGTTGATGCAGACGGATATGAGCGTGATCAACGTGGCCCTCGCCTGCGGCTTTGCCTCGCCCTCGCATTTTTCGAAATGCTACCGGGCGCATTACGACACGACGCCCTATCGCGAGCGTGGAACGCACGCGGCGCGCCTGTCGGTCTGACACCGCCATTTTTGCGCCCGCGCGGCGCCCAAATGGCGCCCCGATCGCGCGCTAGCAGATAGCGCATGACACAGACCCTTTCGCAGATGTCGCCCCGGGCGCGGCTGTTCGAGTTCCTTCGTCAGGAAGACCTCGCGGACCGCACCGCAGCGCCGATCACCCGCAAAACGCCCGCAGACATCGTCTCCGCCGACAGTTTGGCGGCGTTCCAAAAGGTGGCGCTGCAGTCGCTGGACCGCAGCGCCCGCTGATCAGAAGAACGACTGCGCGTCGATGCCAAAGGTGACCGCGCCGATCACATCGCCGCTGTCATCGGCCACGGGCAGCGACACCTGCACCTGGTAGGTCTGCGTGCTCTCGTCAAACTCGATCTCGGACACATGCACGGCGTCCGCACCTTTCATGAAGGTCTCGATCCACTTGGCCTCATCGCCCTGCCAGTAGTCCGACGTCACCCCACTGCTCGCGACGTTGAGGCCGCGCGCGTCCATGACGAACACTTCGGTGATCTGGCCCCCGGTTTCTGCAACGTGGGCGCGCAGATGCGCGGACGCGGCATTGTTCAAAACCGATGCGATCAGCGGCGCGTCAGCTGTGCCCACTTCGGACCGCCATGTCTGGTCAAGCGCGTTGATATCGTCCTGCGCCAGCAGCGCGGTCGAGATATTCTGCGCCGTAATCGAGTTCACGATGGCCGGGTGATTGATCCAGGCGGCGGCTTGGGTCTGGGCAAAGGCGGCGGCCGCCACTGACGGTTCGGCGGCAGAGGCGGCGGCGCCAGACAGGCACAGGGCCCCCGCAGCAAAGAGGTGTTTCATCATGGGTCCTTCCCGTGTTGGAATCACGTGGTGTGACAGCAATGCCGGGAGGCTAGGTGCATTGGCTTAATCGTCCGTTACGCGTCCTGCGCCCCGCGAAAGCCCATGGCGACCACGAATTTTTCGGAACTGTCGGCGCGCGAGGCCGGCGGTTTGACGTTGGCGACCTTGTCGAACCGTTGCTTGAGCAGCTTTTGCAACGCACCCTCGGCCCCACCGGCCAGCACCTTGGCCACAAACGTGCCGCCCTCATCGAGCACGTCGAAGGCAAAATAGGCCGCCGCCTCGCAAAGTGCGATGATGCGCAGGTGATCGGTCTGCTTGTGCCCCGACGACGCGGCGGCCATGTCGGACATGACCACATCGGCCTTGCCGCCCAGCCATGACTTGACCTGCAGGTCCGCATCGTCGGCCATAAAGTCGAGCTGGTGCAGCGTGCAGCCTGCAATCGGCTCCATCTCCTGCAGATCCACGCCGAGGATCGTGCCGACGGCCTTACCCGATTTCTCTCCCAACGCGTTGACGCGCTTGACCGCCACCTGGCACCAGCCGCCGGGTGCGGCACCAAGGTCGACGACACGCGCACCGGGCACGAGAAAGCGATACTTATCGTCCAGCTCCATGATCTTGAAGGCAGCCCGGCCGCGGTACCCTTCGGCCTTGGCGCGTTTCACATACGGATCGTTCAACTGCCGTTGCAACCACCGGGTGGAGCTGAGCTTGCGCCCGCGCGCGGACTTGACCTTGACCTTGAGCTCGCGCTGCCCGCGGCCCGAGGTGTTCTTGCCCGTCGGTGTCTTGGCCATACCCCTGCCCCCTTAGGTCAGCGCGCCGGTGTCGAGGACACCGTCCGCACTCATCTGCGCATAAAGCAGCCCCTCGCGCAGGCCACGGTCCGCCACCGAAAGCCGATTGGTGGGCCAGCAGCGCATCAACGCCTGCAGGATCGCGGCCCCCGACATGATCAGCGCATGCCGGTCCGCCCCGATGCGCGGGTCCGCGCGCCGCCCACCAGGCCCCATGGTGAGGTACGAGCGGATCACGGTGTCGATCTCGTCGGAGGTCATGCGCAGCCCGTCCACCTTGGTCCGGTCATAGCGCTTGAGCCCCAGATGCGAGGCGGCGACCGTCGTGACCGTGCCCGAGGTGCCCACGATCTGGAACCGCTCGGTGGGTTCGGAATTGTGATAGGGTGAGAAATCGGCCAGATTTTCCTCGAAAAACCAACTCATGAGGGCAAAGCGCGCGGCGTCATCCTCCACATCGTTGAACTGTTCGCGCAGCGTGGCCACACCCAGCGGGACGCTGATCCAATCCACCACGCGCGCATCCGTGGGTGCCGTTCCGTGGCGCGCCAACCCTTCGCGCAGGCGCATGATGGCGCGCGGGCGGTCGGTCTTGGACACGTTTGCGAGGTCGAGCCACACCAGTTCGGTCGAGCCGCCGCCAATGTCGACCACCAGCAGGTTCTCGGTCTTGGGGCTTACCAGCGGCGCGCACGAGATCACGGCCAGCCGCGCCTCCTCTTCCGGCGCGATGATGTCGAGCCGGAGGCCCGTTTCGCGATGCACCCGGTCGATGAATTCGCCTGCGTTCACGGCCCGCCTGCAGGCCTCGGTCGCAACCAGCCGCATGCGCCGGACCTTGTTGCGCTTGAGCTTTTGCTGACAGATCCGCAGCGCCTGGATGGTGCGCGACATGGACCCGCGCGACAGCTTGCCCGAGCGTTCTAGCCCGGTGCCCAACTGCACGGATTTGGAGAAGCTGTCCACGACGTGGAACCCCGCGCCTCGCGGCTCGGCGATCAGCATTCGACAACTGTTCGTGCCCAGATCCAGCGCGGCATAAAGCTCGGGCGATCCGGGGGCACGGGGCACGGGACTAGGCCCCCGCCTGGGGCCTCTCTTTTCGAGCGCGCCCGCACCTTCGGGACGCTTTGGCGCCATGGTTCGCGCCTTTCATATCGGGTTAACGAAAGGATAGGGTGCGGGCTGGCGCGGCGCAAGCGTTTTGAACGGCACGGTTTATTTGACCGGGCAGCGATATGCGGTGTCAGATGTGCACAGCAGTGCCGTGCGCCGGATCGAACCACGCGGCAGGTCGCAGGCGCAGGACGCTTTGTCGAAAACAGTCCGCACGGGCCGCCCTGGCTGCCGTATGACAAGTGGACCGAAAGGGAGGAATCACATGCCTGATGTCACGGTTGTCTATTGGCGCGATATCCCGGCCCAGGTGATCGTGGGCAAGGGGCGGCGCGGATCCAAGCGCCAGCTTGCCGAACGCTTCGAACAGGCGATTGACCGGGCCGCGATGAAGATTGGCGCAAAGGACGCGGATGCCTATCTGGCGGAGTGGCGCAAGGCGGCCCCCTACCCCGTGGACGGTGAGCCTGCCCAGGTTGCCGAAGCCGAGGCCTTGCGGCTCGAGACGGAATATGACGCAGCGCGGCTCAAGGCGCTGATTGACAACGAAGGGCGTGCGTAGATCACGTAAGGAGTGGCCGCTATGGCATTGTTGAACTTCAAGAAACCCGAAGGCCCCGTCGCTGGCACCCTGTCCCCCGAGGTCGAGGCGTTTCTGCGCGGCTACTCCATCGAGGTGATGCCGAGGACCGCCCAGAAGGTCGAAGATTTTCGCGCGATCCTGCCCGCAGGCACCCGCGTCTACATCGCCCATATCGAAGGCACGCCAATCGCGGATATGGTCGCCACGGCGCGCCGGATCGCGGGCGAAGGCTATGCGGTGATGCCGCACTTTCCCGCGCGGATCATCAAGGATCAGGCGACGCTGGAAAACTGGATTGCGATGTACCAGGGCGAGGCGGGCGCGGATCAGGCGCTGCTGCTGGCCGGTGGCGTCGACACGCCCCATGGCGATTTCCATAGCGCGATGCAGCTGATGGAAAGCGGCGCGTTCGATCGCGCGGGGTTCAAGCGGCTGCACGTTGCGGGCCACCCCGAGGGCAACAAGGATATCGACCCGAACGGCGGGATGAAGAACGTCGAAGACGCGCTTGTCTGGAAACAGAAATTTTCGGAACGTACCGATGCGGAGATGGCGATTGCCACGCAGTTCGCGTTCGAGGCCGGGCCGATCATCGCCTGGGCCGACGCCCTGCGCGACGCGGGCATCACCCTGCCCATCCATATCGGCATCGCGGGCCCGGCCAAGCTGCAGACGATGATCAAGTTCGCCATCGCCTGCGGTGTGGGCCCGTCCCTGCGCGTGCTGCAACGCCGCGCCAAGGACGTGACCAAACTGCTCCTGCCCTTCGAGCCGACCGAAGTGATCTCGGACCTCGCCGCCCACAAGGCCGCGCACCCTGATTTCAACATCGAACAGGTCCACTTCTTCCCCCTCGGCGGGATCAAGACCAACGCCCACTGGGCGATCGAAAACGGCGGGCGCTCAGCAGTGCCCGCCGCCTGAGGGGTCTAGACCCACCTTCCCGTTTTGCTAGTGTTGGCGCAAACGGGGAGTGGGTATGAGTGATCGTCAAAACTTGGCGGAACATGGTACGGGGCTGTGTGTTTGGGCATTGGCGGGTCTCGGTATGTCTGCAAACTTGACTGCGGTTGCGAGCCTCGCTGTCGTTGCTGTGCTGGCCTATGACACATTCCGTCGCCATCGCAGGGATCGCTGCAAATCCGCAGTCGACAGCGCCGCGGCTGCGCTTGCCCCGCAACACGGGATCACGGAACGTGGCATCACTGCAGCACTGCAGTTGATGAAGGAACAGCCCAAACCGATCGCCATCGACCTCAGTCACCTCAAAGACCACGAAACCCGCTCGACCTTTCCCGACACACTTTATGACCATATCTTCGGCGCGGTGCCTGTGCCCAATGATGACGGCGTGGAAGCGGCCCTGCGCCAGGTGATCGCCGGGGCGTTCGAGGTGCTGCGGCTCGAAGACGACTTCCACAAGGTTTTTACCCAAGAAACACTCAGCGATCTGGAGCGCCTCGCTTACGAAGCGGCAGACGAACGCGCAGTGCTGGACAGCGAGGTCAGCGCGACACGGCAGGCGGTTGATGCTCAAACGGACTTGCTCAAGCAAATTGCTGCCGGTCTCGGTGCACAAGGCGCATCTTTGGATCGTCTGCGCGCGCTCGCAAATGATTTTGGCGGTACGACAGCCAACACCGAGGACGGCATCGTCCAGTTTCTGCACCTCAAAGCTAAAGACTATTTTGCGCTGAAATCCGAAATCGACGCAATTGACAGCAACCTTGTCCGCCTGTCGAACCTCAAGGCCGCCGCGCAAGATGCGATCAGCCGCCGTGACCTGGACGAGGTCGAGGCCCTTTTGGCCCGCGTGCAAGAAGTGGAACTGGACGAAGCGACAAAAACCGCTGAAATCCGCGCCGACAACGCGCTGTTGCGGGGTCGTGTTGACCAGGCCTATCGCTTGCTCATGGCGGCTGCAGACAGTTTCGCAGCAGTCGATTCTGCAGAGCCGGGCAGACGTAAATGGCGGATGGCGATCAAATTACAGAGACACGGGATACGTTACGGTGGCGACGGGCTTCGCTTGAGCAACGAGATGTGCGTTTCTGGCTTATCCGTTTTGAGCGAAACGGACACGCCACGCGATTTTGCAGCGTCCCAAAACACGCGCGCTATTGCGCTGAGAAACCAAGGCACCCGCACCGGCGGGCCGGAGGGGGCTGCGCTGCTGGCCGAGGCGGTGGACAGCTACCGCGCCGCCCTGCGCGTTTGCACCGAAGCGGATCACCCGGTGGACTGGGCGACGACCATGCAGAACCTCGGCAACGCGCTGCAATAGCAAGGCACCCGCACCGCCGGGCCGGAGGGGGCCACGCTGCTGGCCGAAGCGGTGGAGAGCTATCGCGCCGCCCTGCGCGTCTACACTGAAGCGGACCACCCGGTGGACTGGGCGATGACTATGCAGAACCTCGGTAATTCGCTGCAATGGCAAGGCACCCGCACCGCCGGACCGGACGGGGCCGCCCTGCTGGCCGAAGCAGTGGAGAGCTACCGCGCCGCCCTGCGCGTTTGCACCAAAGCGGATCATCCGGTGCAGTGGGCGATGAGCATGCAGAACCTCGCCGTTGCGCTGAAACAGCAAGGCACCCGCACCGCCGGGCCAGAGGGGGCCACGCTGCTGGGCGAAGCGGTGGACAGCTATCGCGCCGCCTTGCGCGTGCGCACCGAGGCGGATCACCCGGTGGACTGGGCGATGACGCAGGAGAACATGGCCATCGCTGAAGAGGCCCGCGCGCGACATGACAGCACTTCGGACCCGCGCCCGCATCTTGAGGCGGCGTTGGTCCATGTGGGCAACGCCCTGCGTATCTTTGATCCGGAGCACATGGGGTATTATCACGACAAGGCCAACGCCCTCCGCGACCGCATCCAAGCCGCCCTCGACGCCCTGCCCTCATCATCTTCATGAGCACAAACCCGGGTGACGTCGCCCACGCATCCGCCTATGTCGCTTGCACGCCGCCCTGCCCAGCATCCCGCGCGTAGGGTCACGCGAAACCGGCCCAAGGGAGAGCCTGCACATGACCCGCACCGTCATCGAATCCAAGACCAAGACCGCGATCATCGGGTTCGACCAACCCTTTTGCGTCATCGGCGAGCGCATCAACCCCACGGGCCGCAAGGTGCTGAACGAAGAGCTGGAGCGCGGCGATTTCTCCCGCGTGGAGGCGGACGCCATTGCGCAGGTCGCGGCCGGTGCCAATGTGCTCGACATCAACTCGGGCGCCGTGTTCTCGGGCAAGATGGCCGAGGATCCGCGCTATGCCGACAACAACTTTGTCGAGCCCACGCTGATGCGCGAGCTGGTCGAACGGGTGCAGGCCGTCACCGACTGCCCGCTGTGCATCGACAGCTCGGTTCCCGGTGCGCTGGAAAACGGCCTCGCCGCCGCCGAAGGGCGGCCGCTCCTGAACTCGGTCACGGGCGAGGAAGAGCGGCTGGAACTGGTGCTGCCGCTGGTCAAGAAATACAACGTGCCGGTCGTGGCGATCTCGAACGACGATACCGGCATTTCCGAGGATCCCGATGTCCGCTTTGCCGTGGCCAAGAAGATTGTCGAGCGGGCCGCCGATTTCGGCATTCCCGCCCATGACATCGTGGTCGATCCACTGGTGATGCCCATCGGTGCGATGGGCACAGCGGGGCTGCAAGTCTTTATCCTCGTGCGGCGCCTGCGCGAAGAGCTGGGCGTGAACACGACCTGCGGGGCCTCCAACATCTCCTTTGGGCTGCCGAACCGGCATGGGATCAACAACGCGTTCCTGCCCATGGCCATGGGCGCGGGCATGACATCGGCGATCATGAACCCGGTCGCCCTGCCCACCGGTCCCACAAAGATTGCCGAAAAGCGTGCCGAGGTGGCCGCAGCGGGCGTGATGCTGCCCGAGGGTATGGATGACGAGACGTTTGTGCAGCTCTTTGGCCTGGGCTCGACCCTGCCGCGCGCCGGCAAGGAGATGGAGGCCATCCGCGCCGCCAACTTCCTCACCAACAATGACGATGGCGGCGGGGAGTGGATCAAGTTCAACCGGGTTCCTGCCGCGCCAGGGACCGAAGCGCGCGGCCGAGGTGGCCGTGCCGGGGGCCGTCGCCGCCGCGCCTGAGCGCGTTTGTGTGCCAACATGCAAGACCGCCGCCGGAACCGCCCGCGGCGGTTTTTTTCTGTGCCTGACACGCGGCAGAGTTGGGTTTTCGAGACATTTTCCGTGCGCGCCTGCCAACCGGTAACCGGGCCTTAACGCACCGTCCGCTAGTCACCTCTCAGTTCGAGGAATTCGCGGAGGCTTGCAAATGCGCACAGGACGCTGGCTATACCATGGGCTTGCACATGGTTGATCGGGTTGAATTGGTGCCGCGCCTGGACACCGGCGCCGCCGCGGCGCTGGCGACCGCGCTGTCACAGCGACCATCTGACGGGCATGTGGTGCTGGACGGGCGCAATGTCTCGCATCTCGGCGCACAAGCGCTGCAGGTTATCCTGAGTGCCGGGCGCACGTTTCGCAGCGCTGGTGGGGCGTTGGAGTGTGCAGACTTCAGCGACCGGGCGGAGGCGCATGTGCGCGCCATGGGCTTGACCATGGCCGATCTGACGGAGGTGGCCGATGACGCTTGAAGTTCTCGCCGTGGATGATAGCCGGACGATGCGCAACATGATCAAACTGGCGCTCGAACCCGAAGGGTTCACCGTACACACAGCCGATGACGGGGTTCACGGCACCGAAGTGCTGCAAGGCATTGCGCCCGATGTGATCATCACCGACATCAATATGCCGCGCATGGACGGGTTGGAGTTTATCGATATCGTGCGGGCGCGGACCACGCACCGCACGACGCCGATCCTCGTCTTGACAACCGAGTCCGGCAATGACCTGAAACTGCGCGCACGCAAGGCCGGAGCGACGGGCTGGATCGTCAAACCGTTCGACCCCGCCAAGCTGATCAAAGCGCTGCGCATGGTTGCAGGTTAGGAGCGGGCCGACATGACATCTCCGGACCCCATGGCCGAAATTCGCGCGTCGTTTTTCATCGAATGCGAAGAACTGCTCGAGGCCATGCAGGATGGCCTGCAACAGCTTGATGATGGCCTGCACGATTCCGAAACGATCAACGTCGTCTTTCGGGCAGTGCATTCCATCAAGGGCGGCGCCGGGGCATTCGGGCTGGAACAGATGGTCCGCTTTGCCCATCGGTTCGAGACGGTGCTGGACGGTGTGCGCGCCGGGACCCTTGCGATCTCGCCCGATCTGATGAAGTTGTTTTTCCGCGCCGGGGATCACCTGTCGGATATCGTGCGCGCCTCGCGTGACGATGATGATGTACCGCGAGGCGATGCACTGGCGGCAGAGCTTGACGCCCACATCTCCGCCGACGCGGGCGAAGAGGCCGAAGACGAGATCGACTTTCAGCCCATGGGCATCGCCCTCGACCTCGATCTGCCCGCCTTGGATTTGGAAGATGCGCCACCGCTCTGGCGCATCACATTCGCGCCCGAGGCCGACATGTACGAAAGCGGCAGTGAAGCCTTCCCGATACTAAAGGCGTTGGCCGAATTGGGCGACGCGGATGTCACGTGCGACACGAGCACCGTTCCGCCCTTGGCCGAGCTGGCGCCAGAAAGCGCCTACCTGTCTTGGCGGATCGACCTGCGCACACAGGTCGATGAAGCGGAAATTCGATCCGTTTTCGAGTTCGTCGAGGGTCTATGCGCCGTGACGGTGGAGCGTGTTGACGACGCTGCGGCCGAACTGGATGTGCCGGAGGACATCGCCGTCCCTGATCTGCCGCCGGAAGATGCGCCGCTCCTGGACCGCCCCGTTCAGGACCCGATGGCCACCGCCGAAACCGCATCGAAACGTTCCGTTTCGACAGGTTCGACACCGGCTGCCAAGACCGTTGTGCGCGTGGATCTGGATCGCATAGAGCGTCTGGTCAATCTGGTCGGCGAGTTGGTGATCAACCAGGCCATGCTGTCGCAAAGCCTGGAAAGCGCGGGATTGTCCCCGCATTCCGATGCGATGAACGGTCTGGATGAGTTTCAGCGGCTCACGCGTGACATTCAGGACAGCGTGATGATGATCCGGGCACAGCCCGTCAAACCGCTGTTCCAGCGCATGTCCCGCATCGTGCGGGAATCCTCCGCCGCCGTGGGCAAGGATGTGCGATTGTTGACGGACGGCGATGCCACCGAGGTCGACAAGACGGTCATCGAACGGCTCGCCGATCCCTTGACCCACATGATCCGCAATGCCGTGGATCACGGGCTCGAAGCGCCGCACGCGCGGGCCGATGCGGGCAAATCAGCCGAAGGAACCGTCAAGCTGAGCGCCGCGCACCGCTCAGGGCGGGTTGTGATCGAGGTGTCGGATGACGGCGCTGGCATCAACCGCCCCAAGGTGCAGCAGATCGCCATGGACAAAGGGTTGATCCCCACGGACGCCGTTCTCAGCGACGGCGAGATTGACAACCTACTGTTTCTCCCAGGCTTTTCCACTGCAAGCAGCGTCTCGGACCTCTCCGGGCGTGGCGTCGGTATGGATGTGGTCAAAACGGCGATCCAGTCGCTGGGCGGGCGGATCGCCATCACATCGGTGCCGGGCGCGGGCACGACCTTCTCCATCTCCCTGCCTCTGACCTTGGCGGTGCTCGACGGCATGGTCGTCAACGTCGCCGAAGAGACGCTGGTTGTGCCGCTCAACGTCGTTGCGGAGACGCTGACCCTCAGCGATGACACCATAGATGAGGTCGAGCCCGGCGCGCAGGTCGTCCGCGTGCGCGGTGGCTTTGTCCCGCTGTTCGATCTGGGCCAGGCTTTGGGGTATCGGACAGATCCCGGCAACCTGACCGGCTCTGTTGCCCTGTTGATCTCGCAAGAGGATGGCAGCCGCGCGGCCTTAATCGTCGATGAAATTCAGGATCAGCGTCAGGTGGTGATCAAAGGTTTGGATGACGCATTTTGCCGGTCCCCCGGCATTGCCGCCGCCACGATCCTCGGCGACGGCCAGATCGCACTGATCATCGATCCGTCCGACATCATCGCGCACGCCCCCAAAGGCGTGGCTGCCGCTCCCACATCTCTGCGTCTGGAGGCCTGAACGTGACCGAGACACCGCAAAAATCGAAATCGATTGAACTGCTGACATTCAAACTCAGCGATCAGGAATACTCGCTCGACATCATGTGCGTCCGAGAAATCCGCGGCTGGACCAAAGCGACGCCCCTGCCGCACACGCCCAGCTATATGAAGGGCGTCATCAATCTGCGCGGTGCCGTACTGCCGGTGATGGATCTGGCGCGGCGCTTGGGGCTGCCCGTCACCGATCATACCGACAGGAACGTGATCATCGTGGTCAAACACGAAGAGACATTGGCCGGGCTTTTGGTCGACGCGGTGTCCGACATTATCGCGCTCAGTGACGAGGATATGCAACCGCCGCCCGATGCGGCAACGGGCACGCAACCCGGTGTGATCAAATCGCTGACGTTGATCGAAGATCGGATGATCCGGACACTGGATCTGTCGCAACTGGTGACGACGTTCCAAAGCGATGCGGCGTGACCGGAATGGAACCTGACCCGTCGGCCATGGCTGTTGAGACATTCAAAGCCCTCGCAGCCCTTGCACAGCAGGAAAGCGGGCTGCAGCTGCTCCCGGAAAAGCGGGTGATGGTCCAATCCCGCCTCCGGCCCCGCTTGCGCGCCTTGCAGATCACGGATTTTGCCGACTACGTCAATCATGTGCGATCCGAGACTGGCCAGCCGGAATTGCGGCACATGATTTCGGCGCTGACGACAAATGTGACCCAGTTTTTTCGCGAGACACACCACTTCGATCTGCTTGCAGAGCAGATGGTACCCATCTTTCGCCAAAAGACGCAGCGCGGTGAGCGCATCCGGATCTGGTCGGCGGGATGCTCAAACGGGCAAGAGCCCTACTCCATCGCGATGCAGCTCTTGCACGCGGTGCCCGAGATTGCCGACGCGGATTTTCGCATTCTTGCCACGGACATTGATCCGCGGGTCATCGCCTTTGCCAAACGAGGTGAATACGAGCCGCGGGAAGCAGCAGCGGTGCCGCAACATCTGTCTGACAGGTTTTTGCAGACCGATCCGGAGACCGGGCGCATCAAAACATTGCCCGCCGTGCAGCATCTGGTGCGGTTTCGCGAACTGAACCTGATGCAGCCCTGGCCCATGACTGGATTGTTCGACGTCATCTTTTGTCGCAACGTCGTCATCTATTTCAACGCCGAGACGCAAGACAGCTTGTGGCCACGCTTTACCCGCGCGCTGCACGCGGACGGGGTTCTGTGCCTTGGCCATTCAGAACGCATTGCGGATCCCGAGGCGTTTGGCCTCAAGAGCATCGGCACCACAAGTTACGCACATATCACCAGCCGCCTGCCGCGCGGCGCCCAACACTAGGAGTGTCGCATGGCCCTGAGAGACCAAATTCGGATTATGGTTGTCGACGATATGTCGACCAGCCGCGGTCTGATCACACAGGCGTTGGACGGGCTTGGGGTTCGGCATGTGTCCACAGCCGAAGATGGCGCTGACGCGCTCACCACCTTGGCACGCGCGCCGGTCCATCTGGTCATTTCCGACTACAACATGCCGAACATGGACGGGCTGAAGCTGTTGCATCATCTCAGAAGCGGCCAGAAGACCAAAGGCGTCGGGTTCATCCTGATCACGGGTCGCGCCGAACAACAAATCATCGATTACGGTCGCAAGCTGGGCATGAACAATTATCTCAAGAAACCATTCGAGCCGGGTGATCTGCGCAAATGTATCGAGTCCGTCGTCGGCCCTCTCTGATGTCCAGCGCGATCGACCACACCGGCCCTGGATTTTATGCCAATCTTGCGGATTACATTTCCGCGATTTCGCGGGATGTCTTGGAAATCGAACGATCGATCAGCACGGACGGCATTGAACATCCGGCACGGTTGAGCGACGCGACACTGGTCTCATTGCAAAAGATCGATCACGTGCAGCAGCGTTTGGCTGATTTGGCGACCCTGTTCGCCGAGGTCGCTCAGGGTCACGTGGAAGAGGCGACGATTGTGCGACGCCTAGCCTTGGCGGAAACACGGAGCTTGCTGGGCTGCGACACGAAAGATCGGACAAAGCGCACAGGCGATGTCGATTTCTTTTAGCGTCATTCGAAAACGTAACCCAGCCCCAGCGCCATTTGCCCGATTTGCCTGGCAATACGTTAACGTATAGCCGCACGCTGATCCAACCGGCGGTTTGACACCGGCTGCGACGCGCTCCCCTCACTAACCACAAGCCTAGAACAACTCGAGCCCATTGCCCTCTTGCCGCGCTGGGCGCATCTCGACCTCGCGGACTTTATCCTCGCTCACGCGCTGCATCACGCGGCCCGTAGCGGGCCAGAACCGGATGTTGCGCGCGTTTGTCCCACCCAAGGAATGCGTCACCACCTCGATCCCTTCGCGATGCAAATACTGCAAGGTGAAGTCCGCGTTTTGCTGCCCGATATCGGACAGACCGGACACCATGCGCGCACCGCCAAATGCCTTGGCCTGCAGCCGGTTCCGCTGCGCACCGATCCGGGTGAGCGCATTGATCAGGGTTTCGATTGCGTTGATGTCCGACAGCGTATCGACCGCCGATTGCACCCGACCGGCCGCAAGCAACATGTGGTTCATGCCGCCGACACCGGCGGTTTCATCCCAAAGGCAGCACGCCACACAAGATCCCAGCAAAGTCGAGATCACCGTATCGGCATGCGCGCCAACTGCATGTTCTCCTTGCACAATATGGATCTGCTGAGCACTCATGCCGACTGCTCCATCATGTGGAGCAAGGTTGTGCCCGCCACGCGGACATCCACCTCGTTTTCGACGGCGCCAAGTGCGCGCGCCGCCCCCGGCATGCCGTAGACGACGCAGCTGTCGCGCGACTGGCCCACCGTGCGCCCGCCGGACCGCAGCAATGACAGCATACCCCGCGCACCATCGTCGCCGAGGCCCGTGAGCAAAAGCGCACCCACCTTTCCCGCCCACGGGACAGCCGAGAAAAACAGCCGGTCCACGGAGGGGCAGAAGGCGTCATGCGCCTCACGCTCGGCCAATGCGATGTGCCACCTGCCAGAGCGCTGTTCCACGCAGGTTTGTTGGCCTTGCGCTTGGGCCAGATAAACGCTTCCCGGCCGCAATTCCGCATCCGACGTTGCCAGCTGGACGTTCAGCGACACCCCGCGGTTCAGCCGTTCGGCAAAGCTTTCCAGAAACCGCTGCGGCATATGCTGGGCCACCACGACCGGTGGACTGCGCCGCGTGAACTGCGACAGGACGGCCTCGATCGCCGCAACACCACCGGTGGAAGCACCCATCAGGACAACCTGATCGTGCCACTGCGACGTCGCCTCGGATGATGTATCGGGCGCGGTACCGGCTGCGACCAGGCTGTCGCACAGCATCGACAACGCTTTGGGGTCGGGGCTTGCCGGTTTGGGGATGCAGGAAAACGCCCCCAGCTTCATGGCCGCCGATGCCACCTTGCCCTGGCTTGCAAGTAGACCGGAAAAGACGATGACTGGCATTGGCCGCAACCGCATGAGATGGGCCAGGAACTCAAGGCCGTTCATCTGCGGCAGATCCAGGTCCAACGTCAGGACATCCGGCGCCGTCTGTTTGATGCGTGCGCGCGCCTCGTGCGCGTTGGCCGCTTGGGCGACCACATGCAACCGGGGATCCCGGTCGATCACAAAGGACAGCCAGTCGCGCATCGTCGGGGAATCGTCCACGACCATGACCTTGATCACCGGGGGCCGTGGCGGCGCGGTGCCGCGCGGTTCACTTACGCCTGCCATATGCCCGGGCCCGCCCCACATCGCGGCAGGGAAAGCACGCAGCGCGCGCAACGCAGACAGGGCAAATGTGCGGGCATACTGAAACCGGTCAATCCATCCAAGGTGCCACCCGTCTTAGGCGGTAGCCGTGAAGGACCGATTAATCCATGCCCGCAGCACTCAGGCCTGCACCGCCTTCATAAAGCGGTCGCGGATCACCACCGGATCCATCGTGATCACCGGCATCTTGGCATTGCCGCTGTCACATTTGACGACCATGATCGTCATCTGACCGCTGGCAATGGCCGCCTCGAGCGCGGGGCCGGTATCGACATCCTGCACTTCGACCACGTTTTCGCACCCCGCCGCGCGCGCCATGCCAGCCAGCGAGGTCTTTTTTCCGGTGTAGGTCGGCTGATCGCCGGTGGACCCGTAAGAGCCGTTGTCGATGATCATCAGCACAAAGTTGTCGGCCACATTGTTCGCGATGGTCGGCAAGGTGCCGAGATTGGTCAGCACGGAGCCGTCGCCATCGATGGCGATCACGGTCTTGGGTTGCGCCAGCGCCAGCCCCAACCCGATGGAGGACGCGAGCCCCATGGTGCCCAGCATGTAAAAATTCGTTGGCTGATCATCGATGGCGTGCAGTTCCTGGCTGGGAATGCCGATGTTGCAGACAACCAGTTGGTCACGAAGAATGGGCGCGATTTCGCGCAGGATTTCGGAACGGATCATTGGTCGCCATAGCCTCCCCAAAAATTGGCGTCGGTGAGGATCGCCACGGGTTTGTTGCACATGAAGGTGTATTTGAGGATGTTGTCGAACTCCTCCACATCCTTCTGCCAGTGGAAGTGGTAGGTGGGGATGTTCATCTGTGCCAGCAGCGCCTTGGTGTGCACGGCCATTTCGACCTGGCAAGCGACAGGTTCGCGCAGCTCACCGCGATACGAGATGATCATGGGCAGCGGCATGCGGTAGTACTGGATCAGCGTGGCGAGCGTGTTGATGGTCACGCCGATGGCGGTGTTCTGCATGATGATCGCGGGGCGTTTGCCACCCATCCAGGCACCCGCACACAGGCCCATCCCCTCGTCTTCCTTGTTGGAGGGGATGTGAAAGATCTCGTTGCGCTGATCGATCTCATCGATGACACCGGCGAGCTGTTTGCACGGCACGGTGGTGACGAAGGAGACGTCATTGGCCACCAGATCATCGGTGATCTTTTTGTCGATATTCATTGGGACATGTCCATTTCGGGTGTCAGCTCCAGGGGTGCAGAATGGTTTTGGGGGCGGCGATGCTGCCTGCGCGGATCTCGGCGAAAGCGTCGGCACCTTCGGTCAGGGGCCGCGCCGCGGTCCAGTCGAGCGGGCCGAGCCTGCCATCGAAGATCGCGGCGCAAGTGTCGCGGAAATCGGCGGGCGTGTAGGCATAGGTGCCGATAAAGGTGATCTCTTGCAAGGTCATGCGGCGGATGTCGAGGCCGCCCGTATCCTCGCCCAGACCGATATGCACGATGACGCCGCCCGGCGCGCACAGCGCGGAGGCACTGGCGCGGGTGGCAGCATACCCCACCGCATCGACGACCATGGCGTAGGGCCCTGCCCCGGACGATACCGCGTTCTGGTCACACGCATCACGCAGGTAGGCGCGCCGCGCCGCGTTCGGCTCGGCAATGGTCACGTCGTCCAGGCCCTGCGCCTTGAGCGCCAGCGCGGCGGCCAGCCCGATGGCACCGCCGCCGATGATCAAGGCGTTGTGCCCCAGCGCCCGGTCGAGCGCGACCAGACCCAGCCGCGCGGAATGCCAACTGACCGACAAGGGCTCGGCCAGGGCCGCCTTGTCCAGGGCCACGTGATCCGGCACCTCGATCAGGTTCTCGTCCCGCATGACGACATATTGGGCAAAGGCCCCCTCGCGCGGCGGCATCGAGATGATCATGCGCTCCGGACACAGGTTCTCGCGGCCTGCGCGCGAGGCGGTCGAGGTCGGATTACTCACCAGCGGGTTGATCGTGACGCGGGTGCTGTGACGCGCGCCGCCTTCGATCACGCCTGCCGCCTCGTGGCCCAGGATCAGCGGCGCGGGCCGTCGATCATCGTGGCCCAGATAGGCGTGCATGTCGGACCCGCAGATGCCCGATGCCTCGATCCGCACCAGCGATTGACCGGCGGCGGGCACCGGCTTGGGCACCGCGCGCATCACGAGGGTTTCGACACCCTCATAGACCAGCGCCTGCATGTCACCCGTGTCAGCCATTGGCGGTCAGATCGAATGTCTCATCCGGGAAATACTTGGCCAGCCGCACATCGGCAGAGCGCGCATGCCCCTCCATCCCTTCGAGGCGCGAGATGCGGGCTGTGGCCTCGGCCACGGGTTTGGAGCCCTCGCGGGTGGCGCGCTGCCAGGTGACGATCTTCATGTATTTGTGCACCGACAGACCGCCGGTATAGCCCGCCGCACCGGAGGTGGGCAGCACGTGGTTCGTGCCCGACGCCTTGTCGCCATAGGACACGGTGGTTTCCTCACCCAGAAACAGCGAGCCGTAGCAGGTGAGCCGGTCCAGCCACCAGTCCAGGTCGGCAGCCTGCACCGTCAGGTGCTCGGGCGCGTAATCGTCGGAGGTGGCCGCCATCTCTTCGCGGTCAGCGCACAGGATCACTTCGGCATAGTCGCGCCAGGCCGCGGTGGCGTTCTCGCGGTTGACCTCTGGCAAGTCGTCGATGAGGCCGGGCACCATCTCCATCACCTGTTCCGCCAGCGCCCGGTCATCCGTGACCAGCCAGACGGGCGAGTTGTAACCATGCTCTGCCTGGCTGACCAAATCGGTCGCGACGATATGCGCGTCTGCCGCGCCATCAGCGAGGATCAGGCTGTCGGTCGGGCCCGCGATCATGTCGATGCCAACGCGACCAAAGAGGATGCGCTTGGCTTCGGCCACGAACTGGTTGCCAGGGCCCACGAGGATGTTCGCCTTGGGCAGGCCGAACAGGCCAAAGGTCATCGCGGCGACACCCTGCACGCCACCCATCGCCATGATCTTGTCCGCGCCGCAGATATGCGCGGCATAGATGATTGCCGGCGCCACCCCCATATCGGGGCGCGGTGGCGAACAGGCGGTGATATGGCGACACCCGGCCACCTTGGCCGTCGTCACTGTCATGATCGCGGATGCGATATGGCTGTAGCGCCCGCCGGGCACATAGCAGCCCGCCGCATCCACCGGGATCGCCTTTTGCCCCGCTGTGAGGCCCGGCACGACCTCATATTCCACATCCGCCACGGTGGCCTTCTGCGCCTCGGCAAAGCGTTTGACGTTGTCATGGGCAAACCGGATGTCGGCCTTGAGCTTTTCCGGCACCAGCGCGCAGGCGGCCTCGATCTCTTCGGCGTTCAGAAGGACGCTGCCCTCGTATTTGTCGAACTTGGCCGCATATTCCAGCGCAGCCTGATCGCCGCCCGCTTCGATATCGGCAAGGATTTGCGTCACCGTTTGGTGAACATCGGACGCCCCGGTGGCCGAGGTCAGCGTGGCTTTCTTGAGGTATTCACGGGCCATAGGGGATCAGGTTCCATTCAAAAGCGTGAAAAGGCGGTCCAGATAAAATCTGCTCGCGATACGCTAGTTGGCCCGCCATGATTGGGCAAGCGTGGACGACCCGGCACCGGATCGCTTCGAAAACAACAGGGGCCATATTCGGAAAAGTGAAATGCGCGCGCTGCACCGCAGAAAGCGGCCACAGGGGTTTCAACATCCAAAAGGAGTGGCGGACAGGAAGGGATTCGAACCCTCGAGACGGTCTCCCGCCTACGCACTTTCCAGGCGCGCGCCTTCGACCACTCGGCCACCTGTCCGCTGGCGGGTATAGTGAACCCCACCCGTGGGATGCAAGCGCAAATCAGAAGATCCTGAAGCTGGCCACAAAGGGCAGATGATCCGACACGTCTTCGCGAAACTTTTCGCGCCCCATATCGAGCGTCCAGTGCATCGGAAACAGCCGCAGAGAGCCGCGAATGTAATCGCGCGAGAACTTGCGCGACACCGCGAACCCGTCCAACAGGTTGGCGCGCCCGCGGCTCAGGATATGGCTGAAGCGATCCTGCAGATCCCAGCACGACACGAAATCCATCACATCGTCGCCACCCAGATGGTGGAAATTGCTGACGTCCTGACCCGGGATCATGTTGAAGTCGCCCGACAGCACGATCATGTCGGTCTTTTTGCCGGGCGTCTGTTGCAGGGTCGTCAACCATTCGCCCAGCACCTTGCACTGGCTGTCGCGCAACACCTGCTCGGGCTTGTCGCGGCCCGATTTGAGGTGGACGCCGATCACCGTGGCTTCGAATTTCGATCCAATCTCGACATCGGCGGCAAAGGCCTGTCGGCCCCCGTCGTAATCGCCCTGCGATCCGGGGACAAAGCGTGGCGCCGTGACATCAATCCCAGGCTTGTGCAGAAACCCGATATGCAGATGGCTGTCGGGTTGCGGCAGAATGGTGACGTTGTAGTCGACGCCGTAGTCGTCGCGCAGGCTTTGGGCGAGCCAGTCGATATGGGTGATCGGGGACACCTCGACGAGGGTCACGAACTCCGCATCCAGAAGGGCGAGGCCCCTGGCCTGGTTGGCCGCCTTTTCGCTGGTCGTCGCAATGCCGCGTCCGGGGGAAAAGGGCGTGTTGCCCGCCAGGTTCCAGACGGCGAACCGCGCAACGGAATGGGAGAATGTGGACATCGCAGGCTCCGTACGTCGTGGCGTGCGCACAGCATATACCAGCACGATGACGTTTTTCCATCGAGGCGCGAATCTGGCCTAGCCGGTGGCGCGCCCGCTCAGCGCAAGTGCCGCACCAATGACCACCTCAACGGCCACCGCCAACAGCATGCCGCCGCCGACCGTGCCCGCCGCCATACCCCAAAGCCCCACACAGGCCAGCAGGATCATCCCCGTCGCCACACCCAAGGCCAGCGCCCGGCGCGCTGGCGATGGGGGTGCGTCACGCGCGAGAAACAGCATCACGGCAAATCCGGCGAACACCGCCGCCAGCCGTTGACCCATATAGGCGGCGTCACCATCCAGCATGAGGCCCCAGGCCGCCGTGACGACATCCGGAACCACGAAAAAGGCCACCGCAAGAACGGCAAACAGGGTGGCCCCAAGCGTCGCGACACTTTTGAACATCACGCGCCCCCGTCCAGATGCAGATAGACGCGGCGGTTGCGCCGCCCCTTCTTTTCGATCTTGCCAAGTCGCAGGCCGCCAATCTCGCCGGTGCGCGCCACATGTGTCCCGCCGCACGGCTGCAGATCGATGGTATCCGCGCCCGCGCCGATCCGGATCAGACGGATGCGCCCGGCCCCGCGGGGAGGCTGCACCGACAGGGTTTTGACAAGCGCGGGGTTGGCGTCCAGTGCGGCCTCGGTGATCCACTCTTCGGTCACCTTGTGATCCGCCTCGACCTGCGCGTTCAGTGCGTCCTCGATCGCGTCGCGATCTTCGGGCACATCCTCCATATCGAAATCCAGACGCCCGCGCCCGGCACCGATCGACCCGCCCGTGACGCCGAACGGCATGGCCACGGACAGCAGGTGCAGCGCAGTGTGCACGCGCATATGCGCGTACCGGCGGTCCCAGTCGATGCTCTGGTCAATCGTGGCGCCCAGGGGAGGCAGCGCGCGCGGCTCGGACGGGACCAGCGCAATCGCGTCATCCTCAGTCTTGACGGCCGTCGCGATGGTCAAGGCGCCCCCGTTCCAGCTGATGCGCCCGCTGTCGCCGGGCTGCCCGCCGCCGGTGGGATAAAACACCGTCTGATCGAGGATGATGCCGCCCTCGTCCGTATGGCCCGTGACCACAGCGCGGGCGTCGCGCCTGTAGGCGTCATCGCGAAAGAGCATGCGGGTCATCGGCCGTCTCCGTCCCCGTCACCATCCGCAGCGGCGTCATTCCCCAGATCGGCATCGATCTCTTGCTGGGGCGGCGGCGGGGATGGCGCGGGTGTTGCGCCTGATCCGGTCGCCGCTGTCTGTTGCAGCGTTTCGGGATTGCGCAACCAGACGTCCCGCTGGGCAAACGGTATCTCGATCCCTTCGGAGACAAAGCGTTCCGCGATCTGGTGATTGATGTCGTTGCGCACGCTCAGCGACCAGTTGACGTCCCGCACGATGATCCGGACCTCGAAATCGAGGCTATCCGCCCCGAACCCCGCAAAGAGGATCATGGGCGCGGGATTTGCCAGCGCCATCGGATGCGCCTCGGCGATCTCGCGCAGGATCCCTTCGACACGGCGGGTGTCGGTGCCATAGGCCACCCCAACGGGTACGATGACCCGGCCCACCGTGTTGCCGCGGGTATAGTTCGTGACCGTGCCTGAAATCAGATCGGCATTGGGCACGATGACGTCGGTCCGGTCGAATGTCTCGATCCGCGTGGACCGGACCGAGATGTTGCGCACATAGCCCATCTGCCCGCCGACCTCGATCCAGTCGCCTTCGGAGATCGGGCGTTCGATCAACAGGATGATGCCGGACACAAAGTTGGACACGATGGTCTGAAGGCCAAAGCCGATCCCGACCGACAGCGCCCCCGCGACAATCGCGATATTCGACAGATCGATCCCGGCGGAGGTGATGGCCACGATCGCGGCCAGGAATATGCCCACATATCCCAGCCCCGCCACAACGGCCGTCTGACCGCCCGGGTCGAGCTTGGTCTTGGGCAGCACCGAAGTCTTCATCGCCGATTGCGCGCCGCGCGTCAGCACGTACCCGAGGGCAAAGACAACGACGAGCGTAAAGAAACTGCCGGGCGTGATGGTCATCTCGCCAATCGTCAACCCCATGCGCAGCCGCGACCACAGGTCGATCAGGTCGGTCACCCGCGCGCCCCAGATCAGCGACAGCGGGATCGCCGCCAGCAGGACCAGGGCAAAGCCGACAAGCGTCGGGATCAGGCTATCGGCCGCCGACTGATCGGGGCGCACCGCGCTGTAGATATCGCGCACCAGCTGCTGCAGCAGCGCCAGCACCGCAAAGAGCGCGAGGGTGAGGACATAGGGAAAGATCAGCTCCTTGGCGGCGGTGCCATACCCTGCGGCGGCCAGCAGCGGCGACAACAGCCCGATGACGATGGCCCCCTGCCCCAGCAAGCGGATCAACCGCATGCCAAAGGGGCGTTCGACGGGCGCGTCGGTATCCGCCTCGCCCGATGTGCGCCGCATGAGCCAGCCCACGCGAATGGCGATCACCGACGCCATGACGATCAGCGGAAATTGCAGAACCGCCATGGTTTCCAGGCCGTAGCGTTCGAAATCGGCCATGTTCTGCACCAGAACAAACACCGCAAAGGTGAGGCCGAGCAAAAAGGTGTAGATGCGTCCTTCGGTACGGCGTTCGGGCGGCAGGGTCAGCGGTGTCGGCAGCGCCTCGTCCCGGGGAAAGATGCGGCTGCCCAGCCACAGGGCGAAGAAGATGCCGAAACCCATCGGCTCCAGCGCATCCAGGATCACCTCTGCCCGCGCGCCAAAAAGGTCCGTCGCACCCACCGCACGCAGCAGAAAGAACAGGCCCAGCATGGGCAGCGCGATCTGCCCCAGCGACACGAAAAAGCCCGCGGCACCCGCGCCGTTGCGCGTGCCGGATCGCTGGATGCGCGTGGCCAGCAGTTCGGACCAGTAGCGGGCCCGCGCCAGCAGCGCGCTGCCCAGGATCACGAACACGACGACCAGCGGCAGGTTGTCCTGCGCTTGCGCGCGGGTTGCGGGGTTGCCCCAGGCGCGGCGGACGCCGCTGACGGTGGCAATCACGGTCTCCTGCACATCACGCCAGGCGTCGGGCCAGATCGCCACGTTCACCGGCCAGGGGCCCATGTTCAGCAACTGATCGGCCTGACGCTGGCGCAGGATCTCATCGATCTCGCCCACGATCCCGTTGGCGCGGCTGAACGCCTCTTCCGCGGTGCGCCTCGGTGTGCTGATCCGTTCGAGCTGCGCATTCAGCTCGGCGCGTCTGGCGGCAATTTCCTCGGCTTCGGTTTCGCCTTCCTCAGGTGCGGGGCCCAGGGCGGCCAGCTGCTCGTTGACCGTGTCGATGCGGCTGGAATTGGCGTTCAGCTGGTCTTGAAACCGGCTGCGCCATTGCACGATCTCGGCCCGCAGATTGCCAAAGGCCTCGTCGGACGCGAGCGCAGTCTCGACCGCGGATTCGGCTCGGGACGCGACGGTCTCCCAAGCGCTGTAATCCGGACCGGCGCCGTCCTGCGCCGCAACCGACACCGCAAGGCAGGCCCAAAGGACAAGGGCACAGCACCACCGAACAAGGCGAAATGTCATCAAACGTCCTCGAACACGCCGGGGATCGAGGCCGGGGCACGATCCAGAAAGTCCGGCACAGGCAGATCCTTTTCGCGCAGGAAGTCTGGATTGAAGAGCTTGGATTGATAGCGTGTGCCGTAATCGCACAGGATCGTCACGATGGTGTGGCCCGGCCCAAGGTCCTTGGCCAGACGGATGGCACCCGCGACGTTCACACCGGTGGAGGCGCCCATGCACAGCCCTTCCTCGCGCAGCAGGTCAAAGACGATGGGCAGCGCTTCGGTGTCGGGCACATTGTAGGCAAAGTCGGGCTTGAACCCTTCGAGGTTTGCGGTGATGCGCACTTGCCCGATGCCTTCGGCGATGGACCCGCCCTGCATCGCAATCTCACCGGTGGTGTAGTAGCTGAAGAGGCCCGCGCCGTCGGGATCGGCCAGTCCGATCTTGACGCCTTTGGGCTGCAACACCTCGGCCACACCGGCGAGCGTGCCGCCGGAGCCCACGGCACAGATGAACCCGTCGACCTTGCCGTCGGTCTGATCCCAGATTTCGGGAGCGGTCGTGTCTATATGCGCCTGCCGGTTGGCCACGTTGTCAAACTGGTTGGCCCAGATCGCGCCATGCGGTTCCGTCTTGGCCAGTTCGGCGGCCAAACGTCCGGAGTAGCGCACAAAATTGTTCGGATTGCGGTAGGGTGCTGCGGGCACCTGCACCAGTTCGGCACCGGCAAGGCGCAGCATGTCCTTCTTTTCCTGGCTCTGCGTCTCGGGGATCACAATCACCGTCTTGAACCCCATGGAGGCGCCCACGACCGCCAGCCCGATGCCGGTGTTGCCGGCCGTCCCTTCGACAATCGTGCCGCCGGGGCGCAGCTCCCCGCTGGCCACGGCGTTCTTGATGATCGACAGCGCCGCGCGATCCTTGACCGACTGGCCGGGGTTCATGAACTCGGCCTTGCCCAGAATGGTGCACCCGGTCTCTTCGCTGGCGCGGCGCAGCTTGATCAGGGGCGTGTTACCAACGGCGGCGGCGAGGTCTGCGGCAAACTGCATGCGGGTGTTCCTTGTGGCCATGTCCGAGTGGTGTAGCGGGCGGCACGCCCGACCTCAACCCGCGGCAAGCCGCGCCCGGTGATGCGCCAGCCAGTAGATGAGCAGCGTCAGCGGCGCATTCGCCGTGCGCCGATCCTCGGCCATTGCCAGCAGGTCGTCGAATGACATCAGGTGCGAGCGGATGTTTTCGCCCTCGTCCACCGCGCCGCCGATCCGAGCCGCGTCATCCGGCAAGTCACACAAGCCCACATAGAGGTGAAAGAAATCCGTGGCCGCGCCCGGAGAGGCATAGCATTCGCCGACAGGCTCGAGGTGACCAAGCGTCAGGTGCGCCTCTTCCAGCGCCTCGCGGCGCGCGGCGGCCTCTGGCGTTTCACCGGGGTCGATCAGCCCGGCGACCGGCTCCAGCTGCCAGACCATCGGGTCCGACCGCGCGATGGGGCCCATGCGGATCTGCTCGACCAGCAGGACACGGTCCCGCACCGGGTCGTAGGGCAGCAGGATGGCGGCGTCGGTGCTGACGAATACCGCGCGGTCCAGCGGGTCGGATATGGTGCCGTCGAACTGCTCATGGCGCAGCGTCAGATCCTCGAGCGCGAAGAAGTTGGAATAGGCCTGCACGCGCCGCGCGATCTCGACCCGGCCTGCCAGCGTGCCCCGGCCATGCCGCCCGCCTTGGGCGAGCACCTTGCTCCAGGCGCGGGCGCGGATGCGGGGAAAGCGGCGGGCGACCTCATCGCTTGTGACCGTCCCAAAGCCTGCCATGACCTCTTGGGCGGCAAATTCGGTCATGGCCCCCCAGTGCGCGACCCAAGCATCCAGATCCCACGGGCCTGCGGCCGTCCATGTGTTGGCATCGGCCATGTAGACATGCGCATCGACGCCGCCGACGGTCGTGCAGGGCAAGACGTCATAGTGAAAGCCCGCCTCGTAGTAATCGAGCCGGGCGCGATCCGTGTCGGTCAACCCGGACACCACGACACCGGGCGCCCGCGCGCCATGGTCGTGGCGCAACATTGGAAACGGCCCCTCGGCAACCGCATCCACGCGATGATCCGCCAGGGCATCATCGCGCACATCGAGGCTGTCCAGGGGACGGCCCAGGACGATCGACAGCAACGGCAAGTGCCGCAACGTGCCGAAAAAGAACATTGATCCTAGCGCCACGAGCGCCAGGCAATCTCGGTTGCAAGGCCCGTCAGAATGCCGCCAGCCGCGACCGTGCCCCAGATCGGGACGGTCGACATCAGGATCACCCATTCCGCGCCAATCTCGAAAACGGCGGTAAGCGCCTCGCCCGCCCCGTCATACCGGTTTCTCATGGCCAGGCGCGTCATCTCGTTGCAGGCCTGCACGAACAGGCCCCAGAACACCAGCACGACGCCGCCCGTCAGACCGACATTGATGGCGGAGATCCAGCCGCGCCCCGCCCGGCGCCCGACAAAGATCCAGCCCACAGCGATGCCAAGCGCGATGTTCACATAGGTGAACCAGCCGAAATTCTTGTCGTCCTCGAACAGCGTCATGATCATGCCGGACAGCACAAAGGCGAGGATGGCCAAGCCCAAAGCCCCAACCAGTTTGGCTGCGTCAGGCATGGGCGTCGTCCGTCATATTCTATCCGAGGCGTTTGATTGTGATCTGCGTCACGTCGCAGTTGGCACTTTCAAAGGTCGCCGCGCAAGAGGTGAGGTAAAAATTCCACATCCGGCGAAAGCGGTTGTCAAAGCCCATATCGGCAATTTGGTCCCACTTTTCATTGAACGTCTCGTGCCAGCGGCGCAGCGTGATGTTGTAGCTTTGCCCGAACTCAACCGAACGTTCGACGGCCAGCCCGGCCTTGAGCACCTGTGCACGCAACGCGCTGGGACTGGGCAGCATACCACCGGGAAAGATGTATTTCTGGATGAAATCCACACCGCGCTGATAGACCTCCCACCGGCGGTCGGTCACGGTGATGATCTGCAGTGTCGCGTTCTTGCCGGGTTTGAGGCGTTCGCGCACGGTCTCGAAATATGTGGGCCAGTATTTTTGTCCCACCGCCTCGAACATCTCGATCGAGGCGATGCCATCATATTGACCGCGTTCGTCGCGGTAGTCCTGCAGCTTGAAATCAACAAGGTCCGAAAGGCCCGCCTTATCAATGCGTTCCTGGGCGTACTTGAATTGCTCTTCACTGATGGTCAGGCCCGTGACCTTGAGCCCGCGTTCCTTGGCCGCGTATTCGGCGAACCCGCCCCAGCCGCAGCCGATCTCGAGGATATGGTCCCCCGGTTGGGCACCCATCTGATCCACCATGCTGGCGTACTTTGCGATTTGTGCTGCCTCGTGGCTTTCCTGCCCCGTCTCGAACAGGGCCGAGGAATAGGTCATCGTGTCGTCCAGCCACAGGCGGTAGAAATCGTTGCCGAGGTCATAGTGATAGCTGATGTTCTTTCGCGCCTGCGCCTTGTGGTTGCGCTGCAGCCAGAACCGGAACTTTTCAAAGTTGCGCACCAGCCCCATGCCCGGAAAGCCGTCATAGAGGTCGTCATTGTCCGCATGGACCCAATCCATGAAGGCCTGCAGGTCCGGCGTGCTCCACCATTCGTCCAGGTAGGCGTCGCAAAACCCCAGATCCCCCTCGCGGATCAGGCGGGCAAAGAGGTCGTCATTGTGGATATGCACCGCGGCCACTGGGCCGGGATTCGGCCCCTCGGCCCGGAAACACCGCCCGTCGTTCAGCACGAAGTCGAGCCGCCCAGTGTTCATCCCTTGCGCCATCGAAAACACGCGCGCAAAGTAGCGCGGCAGACGGTCTTGGCCGTCGGTGGTGGTCAGGATCATGCTCTCTCCCATCAGCATGACTGTCAGGCTATCTGGACAGTCTGGCGGACGCAACCATGCGGAGCCGTCCAACCATCAAAAATCTCGGTTTTCATAAGCGCTTAGCGCACGTTTGCGTCCTTCGTCGGCGGCCACAATAGGTGCGGGATACGCATCGGACGGATCAAGGCCCCAACTGCGTGGAATGGCGTCGAAATAGGCAAGCGCGTCCTCGTGCGGGTTGCTGCGCCCCTCGGCGATCCACCGGCCCACATAGGCGCGGTTCTTGTCGAACTTGTCGAGCTGCGTGACCGGGTTGAACACGCGGAAATAGGGTGTGGCGTCGGGCCCGGACCCGGCGGACCATTGCCAGCCCATTGCGTTGCTGGCCGGATCCCAGTCGATCAGGCAGTCTTCGAACCACTTTTGGCCAATGCGCCAGTCGGTCATCAGGTGTTTGGTCAGGTAGCTGGCGACAATCATGCGGCCCCGGTTGTGCATGCGGCCCGTGACGTACATCTCGCGCAGGGACGCATCGACGAACTGGATGCCCGTGCGGCCCTGCTTCCACGCCTTGACCTCTTCGGTCGCGGATGTGTTCCAGGGAAAGGCGTTCCAATCCTCTTTCCAGTTGTCGGAAAGGATGTGGGGCGTGTGGTGCATGAGGTGATAGGCAAATTCGCGCCAGACCAGCTCCTTGAGGAACGTCTCCGCCCCATCCTTGCCGTCATGCAGCGCATCGAGGCCCGCGCTCCAGCATTGGTGCGGGCTGATCTCGCCCAAGGCGAGGTTTTCGCTGAGGTTTGAGGTCCGGTCCGCCGAGGGCAGATCGCGCCCGGCATCATAGCCCGCGACCAGCTCGCCGATGAAGTAGCCCAGCCGGCCGCGCGCCGCGTCCTCGCCCAGCCGTACGAACGGGCGCACGACATCGGCGCCACGCTGCATCGCATGGCCCAGGTGCCAATCTGCGATGTCCTCACTGTCGGGCCAGGCTTCGGGTGCGGGCACCTTGCCCGGCGTCTGCAACGGCGTGTCGACATCGCGGTCTTTCACGGCGCGCCAGAAGGGCGTGTAGACCTTGTAAAAGCCGCCGGTCTTCGTCTCGGTTGTCCACGGCTCGAACATCAGGTGCCCACCATAGCTGCGCGCGTCGATGCCCGCCTCTTTTAGTGTCGACTTGATCTTGGTGTCGCGCACCACCGCCTGCGGATCATAAAGGCGCGACCAGTAGACGGCCCCTGCCCCCGTTTCCTCGATCAGCGCCTGCAACACCTCGAGGGCGTCGCCGCTGCGATGGATCAGCCGGCTGCCCTTGTCCTCAAGCGCCTGGGCGAGGTGCGACACACCCAGGCCCCAGCGCCATTTCGGGGCCGCGCCCAACGCGTCGACACTGTCATCGCGGATGACAACGGGGATCACGGGCCGTCTGGCATCGCATGCCGCGGCAAAGGCAGGATGATCGCTCAGGCGCAGGTCGCGCCGGAACCACATGATAATTGGGGAGCTGCTCACTCTCGGGGTCCGTAACTGTTTGGTAACTTTACGTAGGTCGTCTGCCGTCGGATCAAGCCAGCGCTGGATGACCCAAGGTCAGCACACCAAAAAGGCCCCGGCGCGGGGGTGCGCCGGGGCCTGGGTTCGTCCAAATGGACGATGCGGTTATTCGGCGGGTGTCGTCGCGCCGTCGATCTCGGAATGCACGGTAGGCACGCCAATCGCTTCGCGCTTGCCGTCATTGTAGATCGCCTTGATCAGCGCCAGGCACATCAGCACCATCACGACGCTGAAGGGCAGCGCGCCGATCACCATCGCAGTCTGGATCGCGGACGTCCCGCCGGACAGCAGCAGGCCACCGACAACCAGCGCCAGCGCCGCCCCCCAGAACAGGATGTGCGGCCGCGCCTTGGGCCCCTCGTCACCGGCGGCGTTGATCGTGTTGACGATCAGCACGGCCGAGTCCGCCGAGGTCACAAGGAACGTCATCAGCAACACAACGATCAGCATGGCCATACCCCAGGCCAGCGCTTGTGCGATCGGGGCCAGCATGAATTCGGTCATGGCAAAGATCTTGTCACCGTTGGACGCATCAAAGATCACGCCGCCCGCATCCCCGTTCAACTCGAGGTCGATAGCGGTGCCACCGGCCCATGCGAACCAGACAAAGCACATCAGCGACGGCACGATCATCGCACCCAGCACGAACTCGCGGATCGTGCGCCCGCGCGAGATGCGCGCCAGGAACAGGCCCACAAACGGCGCAAATGCGATCCACCACGCCCAGTAGAACACCGGCCACCAGCCCTGCCATTGCGTCAGCAGGAAGGATTCGGACCCTTCGACACCGTCCGAGGACCAGACGTTGAAGCTCATTTGCGGCAGCGCGATCAGATAGTCCCAGATGCCGATGAAAAAGGCGGTCGCACCAAACCATGTGGCCCCGAAGATGATGAAGAAGCCCAGCAGGACAATCGACAGCACCATGTTGATGTTGGACAGCCACTTGATGCCCTTGCCGACGCCAGACAGCGCCGACAGTGTCGATGCGCCCATGATCGCCACAAGGGCCACCACGATGCCCACGAACGTGGCGCCGCCTTCGGCATCCATCAGGCCACCGATGCCGATCCGGGTCAGGCCCGCAACGAATTGCTCAACACCAAAGCCCAGCGTTTGCGCCACACCTAGGATCGTCGCCACAACGGCCACGATGTCGATCAGGTGACCGACCTTGCCCGAGAGCGACTTGCCAAAGAGCGGCGTCAGCGATGATCGGATCGTCAGCGGCAAGCCCCGGCGATAGCTGAAGAAGGCCAGCGCCAGACCCGCAACCGCGTAGCAAGCCCACGCACCCAGGCCCCAGTGCAGGAACGACCACTTGTAGGCCATGCGCACATTGTCGGCAGCGCCGCCGGTGGTCAGACCCTGGATCGTCTCGGGATTGGACCCGAAATGCGCGACCGGTTCCGCCACGGCCCAGGTCAGCATGCCCACGCCGATCCCGGCGCCGAACATCATCGAAAACCAGGAAAAGTTGGAAAATTCCGGCGTCTCCCCCGGCTGTCCGAGGTTCATGCGTCCCGCCGTGGGCCAGATCGCAAGCCCGAGGCAGACGATGATAAAGAACGCGACCACCCAGATGTACCAGGCGGCAAAATTGGCGAGAATGACCGAGTTCAGATCGCCCAGCACGCGGCCCGACTGCGTCGGCCAAAAGATGCACCAGACGACCAGAACCGAGATGATGATTTTACTGATGACCGTCACGTCCACGCTGAAACCACGGTAGAAACCGTTGTCAGCCGTGCGGATCGGCAGGTCCGTCAAAGGGGGTTTCATTGGATACCTTCCTGTTTGTCTTTTTTATGACACCGAGGAAAGCACGTGGCCCCCGATAAACGAAGGACTAACTTGCTCATCTCCGATCACATCCCGTGGCAAACTGCCTTTTTTGTGGTCAAAATGAAAAACCGCCATTTCATTTCAGTTTCAGCGGCAAATTCGCGCTGAACGTGTAGGCAGATTTCGCCAGCGCCCGTCATAAATCCGTCTCATTTTTCAGATTCGGGCGCATGTGGCCGTGCTGTCGCGACTCAACCCCGACGACCGTTTGGGATGCAGAACCGCTCAAAAGCGCCAAATCGGGGCGGGCGCCTGTCGTGAAACGACACGTGTCACGATCAAACCCTGCCACCCTTAAAGCGGGTACCGCGCACGGATGCAGAAAGTGGCATCGCTGGACGCAAGACACAGAATGGTGCCCCCAACACTCTTGCCCAAGTCAAATAGGCCGCCGGGCCCAGCAAAAAACAGGGAGCCGCAAAAAATGGCGATAAAGGAACCGTTCACGGACCTGGAGATCAACACCCAGGCGTCCGGATTTTACGAGGGGCATAGCCTGCCCATCGCGTTGATTTCCAAGATCACAATGGTCGCCCTGGTGCTGTGGGCCATCATCTGGCCCATTGGGGCCACGCAGACACTCGATGCCTGGAACTGGGCGACGCTTCAGGGTTTCAACACGTTCTACATCATCTCGGTGGGTTTTTTCGCCTTTTTCCTTTTCGTGTTGGCGGTCATCCCGGCGGGCAAGCGCAAGCTGGGCGGGCCGGACACGCAGACCGAGTTTTCGACCTTTTCCTGGTTTGCGATGATGTTCGGCGCGGGCCTGGGCGTGGGCCTCATGGTCTTTGCCACGGCCGAGCCTGTGGGCCTGTGGGGATCGAACCCCGTGACCGTTGCGCAAGGCGCCGATCCCAACTCACAAGAGGCGGTGCAATCGGCCTTTCGCTATGCGCTGCTGCATTTCGGCTTTCACGCCTGGGCGATCTATGTTGTGACGGGGCTCAGCCTCGCCTACTACGCCTACACACGCGACATGCCGCTGACGATCCGGTCGGCGCTGACCCCGCTCTTGGGCCGGTATGCCAATGGGTTCATCGGTCATATCGTGGATGTGCTGGGTGTTGTGGCAACGATCCTCGGTGTGGCGGTCACCATCGGATATGGCGTCAGCCAGTTTGTCGACGGTGTCTACAACGTGACCGGCATGGAATGGCTGATGGGCGCATCGATTGATGGGGCTGCACCGAAACCGTCCACCGTCGGGCTGATCTCGGCACTGGGCATCATCATGGGCATGTCGATCCTGTCGGCGGTGTCGGGCGTTGGTCGCGGGATCAAGTACCTGTCGAACCTCAACCTCGTGCTGTCGTTCCTGCTGCTGCTGACCTTTGTCGTCTTCGGCTCGTTCCTCTTTGCGCTGACGACGTATGGCACGGCGCTGGCCGACTACATCTGGAACTTCATCCCGCTGAGCTTCGAAGCCTACAGCCCCATGTCGCAAGAGGCGTTTGCCGCCGCCCTGCCGGCGGAAGCGGAACCGCTGGCAGGCAGCCTCTACTCCGGTGCGATCAACGCCTGGGGCAGCTTTGACGGCTTTGTGTCCGGCCTCGAAGGGGACGCCGCCGCACTTGCCCCCACAGTGCAGGCCGCAGCCTATGAGGCAGGCACCCAAGGGCGTCTCTTTGGCTGGCAATCGGGCTGGACCACGTTCTACTGGGCCTGGTGGATCGCCTTCTCGCCCTTTGTGGGCCTGTTTCTGGCGCGCATCTCCAAGGGCCGGACAGTGCGGGAGTTCATCCTGGGTTGTGTCATTGCCCCGGCCTTGGTGTGCTTTGCCTGGCTGACCATCCTCGGCGGCACGGCGGTGAACAATGAGCTTCAAGGCGTGGCCGACGGGGCGATCATCGGCGCGTCGAACACCAACAAGCTCTTTGTGTCGCTGGGCATGATCGTGCCGGACTGGCTGCTGGGTGCCGTGATCCTGATGTGCGTCGTGCTCATCATGACCTTCCTCGTGACGTCGGCGGACTCGGGCATCCTGGTGATGAACACGATCATGTCGGGCGGTGCTGCCGAAACGGGGATTAAGCACCGGATCATCTGGGGTCTGATCCTGACCTTCGTGATCGGCAGTCTGTTGGTCGCAGGTGCGCTCGATCCCAACAACTCGGACGCGTTGGCGCCGTTGCAGGATGCGATGATCGTGGGCGCCCTGCCCTTCACCTTTGTCATGGTGCTGATGGCCGTGGCACTGGCCAAGGCGCTGTTCAACGACGGCCGCCGGGAAAAGGCCGAGGATGCGATCGGCCAACCCGCGGAATAGCTCTGCGGTGACAGCAACGTGAACAGGGGCGCCGCTATGGCGCCCCTTTTGGGTTCAAAGCGCGGCTTTGATCCTGTCGGCATGGACCTGGATCACGTCCATATCCCCCATCGTGCCAGCGGGCCGCATGGCCACGCCCGCATGCCTGGGGTGGATGTGGAAATGCAGGTGAAACACCTCCTGCCCGCCCGCGGTCTCGTTGAACTGCTGCAACGTGATCCCGTCGGCGTCAAAGGCGGCCTTGGCCGCATTGGCCACCTTCTTGACCGTGCGCATCACCGCGGCCAGCTGCGCGTCGCTGGCGTCCAGGACATTCCGGCAGGGCGTCTTGGGGATCACAAGGCAATGCCCGTCCGTGCGCGGCATGATGTCCATGAAACACACCGTGTCCGCGTCCTCGTAAACCCGCATCGACGGGATTTCGTCGCGCAGGATCTTGGCAAAGATGTTCTGGTCGTCATAGGCGGTCATGCCCGGCCCTCTTTTGTCGTCAGCGTCGCGCGGCACCCTACCCGACACGCGCAAAAGCGCCAGTGGGTTCGCACCAAGCCTGGACAACCCCAAGCGCCCCCAGCCAGCTCAAAAACTTTTTCGCTCGCAAACCTTGAACGCCGTTCACGCACTCACCAATTCATGAACATCGTTCAAGGAGAAGTGAATATGAGTGATACAGCCTTTATCGCAATCCCCATTGTCATTGGTCTCATTGCCGGGATCGGCGCCTGGTTTACCACGCATCGGCGCGCCTACAGGGTCTATTGGACCGTTTTCGCGATCATGCTGCTGATCTCGGCGGGGCTTTATGGCGCTGCCGTTTCCGCGTCCGGTTGGGACGGGATCGCCTACCTGATGCTGATGATCGGCGGCAGCCTTCCGGCCGCCGCAGCGCATCTGATCGGCGGTGGCGTGGGGCTCGTGACCCGCAAGCGCCTGATGTTGCCATCCTAGGCGTTCACGTCCACAACCACGCGTCCCTTGACCTGCCCCTTGAGGATATCCGCCCCCAGGTGCGGCAGGTCAGACAGCGTGGCGGGCTGGACCATCGCCTCGAGCTTGTCCATCGGCAGGTCCTTGGCGATCCGGCCCCAGGCGCGCACCCGGTTGTCGTAGGGCTGCATGACACTGTCGATGCCCAGCAGGTTCACGCCGCGCAGCAGAAACGGAATCACCGTCGCGGGCAGTCCAGCCCCGCCCGCCAGGCCCACTGCGGCAACGCTCGCCCCGTATTGCATCTGCCCCAGCAACCGCGCGAGCATCGCGCCACCCACCGCATCCACACAGCCGCCCCAGGTCTCGCCCTCCAGCGGCCGTTTGGTGGTCTCGTTCAGCTCTTCGCGCGCGACGATCTGCGTGGCACCCAGCGACGTCAGGTAATCCGCCGTCTCGGGGCGCCCGGTGACTGCGGCCACGTCGTGGCCCAGATGGCCCAGAATGGCCGTCGCGACCGACCCCACACCGCCCGCGGCACCGGTCACCAGGACCGGCCCCCCTTTCAGCCCATGATCCTCCAGCGCCATCACAGCCAACATCGCGGTAAACCCGGCCGTGCCCACGGCCATCGCCTGGCGCGTATCCAGCCCGTCGGGCAATGGCACCAGCCAGTCGGCCTTGACCCGCGCCTTTTGCGCATAGCCGCCCCAATGGGCCTCGCCCACGCGCCAGCCGGTCAGCACGACCTTGTCGCCCGGCGCATAGCGGTCATCGTCCGACGCCTCGACCGTCCCTGCAAAATCAATGCCCGGCACGTGCGGATAGTTGCGCACAAGCCCGCCCCCGGGCCCGATGCACAAGCCATCCTTGTAGTTCACGGTCGAATACTCGACGGCCACCGTCACCTCGGCCTGGGGCAGATCGTCCAGCGACAGTTCGGTCACCGCAGCGGACGTCTTGCCGCTTTCCTCATCCTTGTTGACCACCAATGCGTTGAACATGTCGCTTTCCCTTTCGCGGGGATGCCCCCGTCTTTGTCCTAAAAAAAATCCTGGGGTCTGGGGCAAAGCCCCAGTCCCGTCCTCAAAGCCAGAAACCGTCCTGAACCGTGGCGCGCCGCATTCCTTCGGGCGTCTCCACCTCCAGCTCCGTGCCGGGGTCCCAATGGGTCATGCGTACCATACCGATCGACACATTGGTGTCGAAATCCGGGCTCCAGGCGGCGCTGGTCACCCTGCCCACGCGCTTGCCGCTGCCGAACACCGGCCATTCGCGGTCACACGGCGGCACCCTGTCGCCGTGGATCGCGATTGCGCGGATCTGCTGTACCGGCCCTTCCTTGGACACGCGCAAGAGCGCATCGCGCCCGATACAGCCGATGGCGGTCTGCGTGTCGCAAAAACGGCCCAGCCCACATTCATGGGGGGTGTTGTCGTCGGTCATGTCGTTGCCGTAGCTCAGCAGCCCGCCTTCGATCCGCTCGATCCCGTTGGGACAGCCCGCGCGCACCTGCAGGTCTTCTCCGGCGGCGAAAAGGTCGTTCCACAGCGTCATGCCAAGCGCGCTGTCCGGTAGGTAGATCTCGAACCCGCCCTGCTTGGAATAGCCCGACCGCGCGATGGCCAGATCAAGTCCCTCGTACTGGAACATGTCAAAGCGGAAGAACCGGATGTCACGCACCCGGTCGCCAAAGACGCGCGCCATCAGCTCTTCGGATTTGGGGCCCTGAACGGCCAGCGGCGACACGTCGGGCTCGTCCACCAGCACATCCAGCCGGTAGCCGTTGGCAATGCCCTTGACCCAGAACAGCAGATCCGAGTCGGCGATGGAGATCCACCAGCGGTCCTCGCTCAGCTTGACCGCCACGGGGTCGTTCAGCATCCCGCCCGTCTCATCGACGATGGGCACATAGTAGCACTGGCCCGGCAGCATCCGGCGCAGATCGCGCGGGGTCAGCATCTGCATCAACCGGCCCGCATCGGGGCCGCGCAGTTCGACCTGCCGCTCAACCGACACGTCCCAGACCTGCACGTGGTCCTTGAGGTGGCGGTAGTCGGCCTCGACGCTTTCGAACACCGTGGGCAACAACATGCGGTTGTAGACGGTGTAGGCCTTGACGCCAGCCGCCTCGACCCCGTCGGAAAACGGTGTGCGACGCAAGCGGCGGGAGGGGGAAATCATCGCGTTCATCACATATCCTCTGGCATGATAAACAGATCGGTCACCGGCGCAGTCAAGCCGGCGGCGGTCATCATCGCGTGCACCTGGCCGCGGTGATGGGTCTGATGGTTGAACATATGCGCGATGCACAGCTCGAGCGGTTTGCGCACATCCCGTCCCAAAGCACCGGAAAACCACGACAGCTGCCCCTTGAGGTCCAATGACCCAAGCGTGTCGGCCCACATCAGCATCGCCCCGTCCAGCCGGAACCGTTCCGCGGACCAGACGGCGAATGTCGGGGTAAAGTCGACGCTGTCGTCAATCCCACCTGTAGGTTTTGCAACGCTGGGCACAAACCGGCTCATCCAGATCGTGTCCCCCCACAGCAGGTGGTTGAGCGTCCCCATGATCGATCCGAAAAAGCCGCCGCGATCCTTGCGCAGCGTCGCATCATCCACGTCGCGCAGCGTTTCGGTCAGCTGGCGGTTCTGCCACGCGTTGTAGCGGGCCATGCTTTGCACATAACCCCGGTCGATCACGGTTTGGGACCTTTCCAGTCGATCGGGCAGATTTCTGCCGACTTGCCGCCAAAATCCCAGATGCGCCCGTAGTCGCGCACCTTGGATTTCAGCCCTTGCGCCGCAATGATATCGGGGCCCATCCAGTATTTGGAGTTGGTGATCATCACCGGATGATCCTCGGACTTGCCGGTGATCATCTCGATCTCGCCCTGGATCTTGCGCCCGATATAGAGGCCACGCTTCTTGCCATCGCGCACGATCTCGACCTTTTCGCGTTCGGCGCCCACGATGTCGCTGACCAGCATGGTAAAAAGGCCCGTGGTGCCGCCCGCAGCGCCCGAGAAGATCTGCAGGATACCGTTATAGGCCTTGCCGCTCGCCCGCTCGTCGACATAGGCCGCCACACGCCAGCCCCCCTCGCCCATACGGCCCGGAATGTCGACCATGAGGCCCACATTCAGGCCCGACAGGTCTTCGCCCTCGAAATGCCCCTCGTCGATGGCGATGGCCATCCAGGCGTGGCAATGCCCTTCGGTCGGCGGGTGGGCGCCCAGCGAGACGACGCAGGGACAAAACAGCTCGCACGAGCAATTCAGAAACAGCTCGCCCTTGATCGCCCATTCCGTGGGGTTCATCTGGCGGCGGCCCGGGTTGGGCATGCGGCTGTCGATACGTTGACTGATCGGCAACCGGTCTGCGTCGGGGCGTTTCTTCACGGCCATCTTATCCTCCTGCGACAACGGGATAGGCGAGCACGCCGATGCCTCCCAGCACCAGCACGACCCCCATGGGTTTGGTGACAACATGCCCGATTTGCGGCAGTTTTTCGATCACCATGAAAAGCGTGGCAAGGCCCATCCACATGAGGCTCATCACGCCACCGACAAAACCAAGGGCCATAAACCCCCCGCAGCAGCCGACACAGAATGCGCCAAGTCCAAGGCCCATGCGCAGCCCCCCGGTGAACCCCGTCCGCCAATGGCCCAGGTAATAGGTCATCGGGCTGTGACAGACACCGTGGCAGACCTGTTTGGCCCGCGTAAACTGAAACGCGCCGACGGCAATCAGCAAGAGCCCGGCAAAGGTGGTGGTCTTGGAAATGCCCAGCATGTCGATCACACCGCCAAAGAGCAGCGCAAGCTGCACGCCCGCGATCAGCGCCGCGAACGCGACCCAGACAATGGAATATCCCGCCAGCACGCCCAGCCAACCGGCACGCGTGCCATCCGCGCTGACCATCAGGTCCTCGTAGCTGCGCAGGGTCGGCACCAGCGTCGGCAGCATCATCGCGGCCATCATAATCGCCCACATCGCAAAGAGCGGACCAAAATTGGCCATCGGCATATACATCGGCATCCGCGGGTCCATCGCGGCCATCCGCGCGCCCATCTCACCGGGGCGCCCGAAAAGATCCACATCCATGTTCACCGACATCGAATACATGATCCACCACGACACCAGAATGGCGCCGAAGAACCCAAGCCAAAGGGTCGAGCGTACGATGTGCGACATGTGCCCTCCCTGACATGTGCCGACAGAATCCTTGCCAGATTAAATGTCAGACATTAAAATGCCAGACAATTGAAAAAGTGCGCAAATGAAAATTGATCCCGACAGCACCAAGGACCTTTCCGCCCAAATCGCCGAGGCGATCCGGGCTGAAATTGTGGGCGGTCAGCTGATCGTCGATCAGCGCCTGCCCTCCGAGGCCGAGCTTGCCGATCATTTCGAGGTGTCCCGCCCCACGGTGCGCGAGGCGCTCAAGCGGCTGGCGGCGCAATCGCTCATCCGGACGCAACGCGGTGCCACGGGCGGCGCGTTCGTGAACCGGCTGCGGTTCGAGGATGCCTATGACCAGCAGGTGACGACCGCCTCGCTGTTGCTCAGCATGAACGCGGTCAGCTTCGATGTGGCCTGCGAGGCGCGCTATGCGCTGGAACGGGCCTGCGCGCCACTGTCGGCTATCCGGCGGACGCCGGACCACCTCGCCACGATGCGCGCCGAGATCCACCGCCAGGGTCAGCCGGGCCTGACGGATGAGGCGTTTTGCGCCTCTGACGTCACCTTTCACCGCGCGCTGGTCGACGGGGCGGGCAACAAGGTGCTCAGCTACCAACTGGCCGGTGCGGTCGAGGCGATGCAGCCGCTGATGAACATGATCACCTTCACCGCGCGGTCCCGCGAGGCCATCGTGGACCTGCACACCGATATCGCGGACGCGCTCGAGGCGCAGGATGCGGCCAAGACCGACGCGTCGCTCACCAAACTCGAGGCCTATACGCGGGAACTGGCGCATTCCGTCGTCACGGCCCGCGCAGCAGCGGCCAAAGCGAAGGAGCACAAGACCGCCTGACCCGCAAAAGACCACAAGGCGCACACGGTCAGGCACCGATATTCAAAACACGTCAGGGAGGACGTTATGAATTTGAGACCAGACCAGAGTTTTTATCCCTCACCCAAGGACGCGATCAACGCGCCGGTCGAGACGTTGGCGTTCACGCTGATGCTCAGCCCCGATGGCTCCAGACCCGATGGGTTGGCCGTTGTCGATGTCGACCCGTCCAGCGACAGCTACGGCCAGATCATCAGCGAGCTGTATGTGCCCAACCTGGGCGACGAATTTCACCATTTCGGCTGGAACGCCTGTTCGTCCGCACTGTCGCCGCTCACCGGTCACGCGTTCCTCGAACGGCGCTACCTGATCATCCCCGGCATCCGGTCGTCGCGCATCTACATCATCGACGTCAAAGACCCCCGCAACCCGGTCATTCACAAGACCATCGAACCGCAAGAGCTGTTCGACAAGACCGGCTATTCCCGCCCCCACACGATCCATTGCGGCCCCGAAGGCATCTATGTCTCGACCCTGGGTGGCGGTGGCGCGGACGGCACCGATGGCCCTCCGGGCATCTTCATCATGGATTGCGAAAGCTTCGACATCCTGGGCCGCTACGAGATGGACCGGGGCATTCAGGACAAACACTATGATTTCTGGTGGAACCTGCCGCGCGACTACATGGTGAGCAGCGAATGGGGCCTGCCGCCACAGTTCGAGAACGGCGTGGTGCCCGAGGATCTGCTGAGCAACAAATACGGCCACACCATCCACTTCTGGGATCTGCGCGGGCGCAAGGTGGTGAAATCGCTGGATCTGGGCGAAAATCACCAGATGGCACTGGAAATTCGCCCCGCCCATGATCCCGTCAAGGAATACGGGTTTTGCGGCGTGGTGGTCGACACCACCAACCTGCAAGGCGCGATCTTTACCTGGTGGCGGGATGAAAAGGGCGAGTGGCAGGCCAAAAAGACGATTACCATCGATCCGGTGCCGGCCGATGCCGACGACCTGCCCGAATTGCTCAAGGGCTTTGGCGCCGTGCCGCCGCTGGTGACCGATATCGACCTGAGCCTCGACGACAAGTACCTCTATGTCGCGTGCTGGGGTCTGGGCGAGATGCACCAATACGACGTCACCGATCCGATGAACCCGGTGCTTGCCGGTAAGGTCGAGATTGGCGGCATCGTGGCCAAGCACAAGCATCCCAATGGCCAAGAGTTCGGCTACGGCCCGCAGATGGTCGAGATCAGCCGCGACGGCAAACGCGTCTACTGGACCAACTCGCTTTATTCCACATGGGACGATCAGTTCTACCCCGGTGAGCGTGGGGCCGCGATGGTCATGGCGCATGTGGGCGAAAACGGTGGGCTGACGCTGGACAAGGATTTTTGGACCAAGTTCCCCGAAGGCTACCGCAGCCACCAGATCCGGCTCGAGGGCGGCGACTGTTCCACCGACAGTTTCTGCTACCCGTCCGTCTAGAATGGGCGCCTAGATGGACATGACAACGGCGGCGGGCCTCTGGCTCGCCGTCATCCTCTCTGGCCTCTATCACGGCCTGAACCCCGGCATGGGCTGGCCGCTCGCCGTGTCGTCGGCCCTGTTCGAGCGGCGGCGCAGCGCGCTCTGGCCCGCGCTCGGCGCGCTCAGCCTGGGCCATTTCGCGGCGATGCTGGGCATCCTGCTGCCGTTTTCCATGATGACCCTGCTGATCGATTTCGAACGCGAGATCCGCATCGGTGCGGGCGCCCTCGTCATCGGCATGGGCCTTTACCTGCTGATCACCCGCCGGCACCCCCGCTTTCTCGCCCGCATCCCGCCGCACAAGCTGACGCTGTGGTCCTTCCTCGTGGCCCTCGCCCATGGGGCCGCCCTCATGCTGGTGCCGATCTACCTCGGGCTGTGCGCCATCGCGGAACTGGACGCAGGCCACCGCGCGGCCTCGGCGTTGATGGCCACCACCGCGCTCGCCCTCACTGTGGCGATCGTGCACACCGCCGCCATGATCGGCTCGGGCGGCGCGCTCGCCTACGCCGTGCACCGCTGGCTTGGGCTGCAATTCCTCAAGAAAGGCTGGTTCGACCTGGAGCTTGTCTGGGCCGTCAGCCTGATCGGTGTGGGCGTTCTGGGCCTCTGGACCGCAGTTTGAACTGGCATGCCGGGCCGTAGACGTTAACGTACGGACAAGGACCCGAAGGGAGGCCCGACCGATGGCACGACAGGCACGCCACGCATGAGGCGCTTTATCGACGCGACGCTGGGGCGCTGGACGCGCCACTTTTTCTTTATCGTTGTGCGCAGCTACTACTCGATGTTCTTCAACGTCAGCTGTTCGGGCAAGCACCTGCTGCAGGACCATCCCGGCGCGCTGATCCTCGCGAGCCATGTCAGCCGCCATGACGGGCCGATTGTTGCCGCCCTCCTCTATACCACGGTGCGGGTGCGGACGGTGGTGCACTACAACGAATACTACAACTGGCTACAGTGGTTTCCGATGTTCGTGATCTCGGCCATCCCGGTCAGTTCCCCGCGCAACTGGCCCAAGGAAAAGCGTGCCGCGCGCAAGGAACTGAGCATGGGGATCATCCGCAAGGTGATGCAACGCGGCAATGCGGTCCTGCTCTTTCCCGCAGGCAAGACGCGCCAGCAACCCGAAGAAATTGTGGAGCCCTACTATTCCGGTGCCTATGACATCGCGCGGTCCAACCCCGATATCCCGATCATGATCGTGCGCATCGATGGGCTGGGCCGGTTCCAGAGCGTACGGCACGACAGCTTTTTCACCTTTATCGGGCGCAAGAAGGGGCGCCGTCATGTCAGCATCGACATCAAAATGGCCACTGACATCGACCGGAACGCCGATCTGGCTGCGTTCAACGCCGACCTCGAGGCGCGGTTCAACACGCCCATCTCATCCACCTGGTGAGCCTTGCCCGGCACGGGCCGTCGAACTAGGTCCATCGCATGACCGATTTGCTGAACATCATCGCGTGCCTGCTGACCATCGCCTTTGGGCTGTTCGGATTTCTGGCACCGCGCTACACTGCCGCCGCCCTCGATCTGGCGCCCACCGACAGTAACATGGGGCTGAGCGAGATGCGCGCGAGTGTCGGCGGCCTCTTCGTGATGGTCGGGCTCGCGGCCCTGTGGCTCGATCACCCGCTCACCTACGGCATGATCGGGTTCGCCTTTGCCGGTGCCGCCCTGGGCCGGCTGGTATCGCTGGTGTTCGACAGCCCGCCCTTGGGCAAGGTCCTGCTGTTTGGCGGGATCGAGGCCGCGCTGGCGCTGTGGTTCCTCGCCGCGAACCTTTAGGCGGACTGTCGCGTATTTCGGTTAGAAACCAGGGTCTTGGTCGAAGATGTTGAAGTCATACGTGTTGACCTCGACCACAGCGCCTGCAGCGTCATAGATCGTCTCGCGTGACACCCAATCTTGGCTGTTGTCGCCGTCCAATTCGTATTTGAACGCCCGCACTCCATCCTCATAGAGCAAGGCAGTGACGTCGCCGTCGTCATACAGCGTCTCTTTGCTCGTCACAGCTCCGTTCTGGTCGTAGTTGAACGCGATGAAATCCCAATCGAACGTGTCGGTGCTGTTGCCGGCCTCATCCTTGTCTTCGCGGATCTGGAACGACCGGATGCCGTTTTCGTATTCGGTGAGGTATGTGGTGCCGTCGTCGTTCACCTGGAATTTGGCCTCGATCAAACCATCCACGTCGTAACGCGTCTCGATACGCGACCATGACTGGACGTCCGACACCTCGCCCAGCGGGCCCTCGTCAATCTGGGTATATGCGCGGCGTACGCCGTTTTCGTATTCGGTGATCAGTTGGACGCCGTTGTCGTTCACCTGGTAACGAAGCTCAATCTCGCCCAGGGCATTGTATTGGATTTCGATGCTTTGCCAGGGCTTTACGTCCGAAACTTCACCTTGCGGACCTTCGTCGATCTGGGCGAACGTGCGACGGACGCCATCCTCGTATTCGGTGAATTGCTGCACACCGTTGTCGTTGACCTGCAGCTTGTAGGATATCACGCCCGCGTCATCAAATCCCGTCTCGATCCGCTCCCAGGATCGGGCGTCCGAGGTCGTACCGTTCGGGCCAAAATCGACCTGCTGCTGCAGGCGCAGGACACCGGCCTCGTAGGATTTCAGGATCTGGACGCCGTCATCACGCAACTCATAGCGGTCCTCGACATTGCCTTCGCTGTCATATGTGACCTCGATCCGTTCCCACGGGCGCACGTCTGACGGCGCGCCTGCAGGGCCCAGATCGGTGAGCGTGAGCGCAGCCAATTGCCCGTTTTCGAAGGCTTCCGAACGCGTCGTGCCGTCATCGAAAAACGTGAACCGGCTGAGCAATAGGTCAAAATCATCCGTGGTGGTTATGATCGTTTCCCACTTGAAACGGTCGTCGGTGTCCTGCTGAACGGTGGTCGGCATGCCAGTCTGCTCCTCTTGACGCTGCTCGTTTTGCGCGAACTAAACGGAGCCGAATGGCACTTGGCAAGGGCGAAGATCTGGAAAACCCGTGCAGTTTGAGACAATTGCAGAATTGCAACGGCGGCCATGTGCGCCTATATATCAATGGCTCTTCGGGGCTATGGACATAAACGCGCTCGTAATAAACGGATCGGACCCGGGGGCGGTACCCGGCGGCTCCACCAAATATCCCTTCGTTTGGGGGATCATGGGGCCGAAATAGGATCGACGGACGTCTAAAGGTGTTAGCTTTGTCTCGGCTGTCTGCCACCGTCATCGGCGAAAACAGTACAATTGCAAACGACAATCGTGCTCCGGTTGCTCTGGCTGCGTAAGCAGTTCGAGTTGAACCGACTTTAAGCCCTCTCGCCTAGCCGCGTGAGGCGGGGTTCGCAGGCACCTGGCAACAGAAGCCTGCACTTTCCCATCCCGCCCCGACATTCCGAATGTGTTAAGACTATCCCGTTATCCAGATTGGCGCGCCCAGAGCAAAGGACACGCCATGCCCGACAAGGCCGATATTCTGAAAGACTGGTTTGACCGGATCTGGACGGCGGGCGACGTCGATGCGATCCCCGAATTCCTCGCCGACGATGCAACATCCAAGGGCATTCTGCCCGACATGGCGGTGGTGTCGACGGACATGCCCGACCTGGTCCAGTTGATGCGCACGCATCTGGGTGGCATTGACGTGCGCCTGGCCAAGACGATGCACGAGGGCGATTGGGTGACCGCCCTGCTCGAGGTGCGCGGCCACGTCGCCGAAACCGGCGATCCGCTGCACGTCTTCGGGCAGATCATGGCGCGGTTCGAGGGGGACAAGATGGTCGAAATGTACCACAGTTTCGACTTCCTCAGCTTCTTTGAACAGATGGGGCAGCTGCCCTCGAACGCGCTGGCGGTTCTGTTGGCGGGCACACGGCTGCAATGACCTGTTGACCGCGCCGCAACGCCCCGGCTAAGCATTGCGCATCGGGGCAATATGCGGCTGCCCCATCAGGTCGTACCGGCCCAAAGTCGCATCCTTTTGCTTGTCTTAAAGGATGCTCCGATGGACCAGAGTTTCTACACCACACCCGAACACCTCATGCGCGTGCTGGGCACCGTCCAGGCGCCCGCGCTGATCGACGTCTGCATTCCCGAGGATGTTGCCGCGGATCCGTTTCGCCTGCCCGGTGCGCGGCGCATGTCGCACCGCGACATCGATGGCGCGCCGACCGGCGATGTGGTCGTGGTGTGCCAAAAGGGCCTCAAGCTCAGCCTCGGCGTTGCCGCGCATCTGCGGGCCCGCGGCCAGCGTGCCGTTGCGCTTGACGGCGGCGTCCTGGCCTGGGGGGCCGCGAAACTGCCCCGGATCCGCGAAGACGGTGCCGCAGCCGCATACGTTCTGTCCCCACCCTGCGATACGGCAACGCTTCTGACGGTCTGGGTCGTGCGCCGCTGGTTGGCTCCCGATGCGCGCATCCTTTGGGCCCCGGTGGATATGGCGACCGCCGTCGCCGACCGCTTTGACGCCACCGCGACCGGCAATGGCCCCGCAGACCTGCTTACCACGGCGGGCCTCACATGGCCCCCGCTTCACAGCTTTGTCGACTGCGCGCTGTCGCGCCCCGACGGCTGGTCTGCCCTGCTGACCGGCCTGCGACGCCTGCACAGCACCCATGAGGCAACGGCGGACGCGGCGTTGCCGGTCATCGACGCCGCCTGGACCGCGCTGCGAAAGGACATCCCATGACCCCCAGCTGGACCGAGATGACCCGCGTCTTTGGCCGTATCGGCGTGCTGTCCTTTGGCGGGCCTGCGGCACAGATCGCGTTGATGCACGACAATCTGGTCGAGCGGCACAAATGGCTGACCGAGCAGCAATATCTGCGCGCCCTGTCGCTGTGCATGCTGCTGCCCGGCCCCGAGGCGATGCAGCTGGCCACCTATGCCGGCTGGCGCTTGCGCGGCACGGCCGGGGGCTTGCTCGCCGGGTTGTTGTTCGTGGTGCCTGGCGCGCTGGTGATCCTGGCGCTGGCGCTGGGATATGTTTGGTACGGCGATGTGCCGCTGGTGCGCGCCGCATTCCTCGGCATCAAGGCGGCCGTGATCGTCATCGTCCTGCAAGCGCTGCTGCGCCTGGCGAAAAAGGCGCTCACGGGCCCTGCCGCCTGGGCCTTGGCCGGAGCAGCCTTTGTGTCGCTCTTTGCGCTTGACCTGCCCTTTCCGCTGATCGTGCTGGCCGCGGGTGCCTATGGCTATCTGACGGCGCGCCTGTCCGACGCGCCGGTCATGCCCGAAACGGCCCCGACCGGCACCGCCAGGACCGTCGCCATCTGGGCCGCACTTTGGGCCGCCCCGTTGATCGCCTGCTGGATCTTTGCGCAAGAATTCCTGCTGCAGATCGGCCTCTTTTTCTCCAAACTCGCGGTTGTGACCTTTGGCGGGGCCTATGCTGTGCTGGCCTACATGACCCAGGAGGTCGTGCAGAACTATGGCTGGATCGACACCGGCCAGATGATCGACGCGCTGGGGCTTGCCGAAACGACACCCGGCCCCCTGATCCTGGTGACCGAGTTTGTGGCGCTGCTGGCAGGATATGCACAGGGCGGGCTGTGGCTGGCAGTTGCGGCGGGTCTCCTGACGTTGTGGGTGACTTTCACGCCATGCTTTTTGTGGATCTTCGCCGCCGGTCCCTATCTCGAACATATTGCCGCGCGGCCGCGCCTGTCGGCGGCTTTGAACGCGATCACCGCCGCCGTTGTCGGCGTAATCCTGAACCTGTCGGTGTGGTTCGCGCTGCACGTTCTGTTTGCCCGGATCGACAGCGGCGGTGCCTTGCCGATCCCGCGGCCACAGCTTGCCTCCCTCGATCCCTGGGCGCTTGTGCTGACCGCCCTTGCGATGGTGCTCATGCTGTGGGTCCGCCTTGGCCTGCTGGGCAGTCTTGCCATTTTGGCAGGCTGCGGCGCAGGGCTCGGCGTGGTCGGGGCGTTATAATTGCGCAATTGCGCCCCTGCCCCTTTCCTCTGCTGCAAATTGGGATAGACTGGAAGTGAATAGCGGAGAGTTAAGATGAGCCGCGGCATTGATTACGGCAATTTGATGCATGAGGCCATGCGTGGTCTCATACGCAAGGTTCTGACGGACGTGTCGCAGAACGGATTACCGGGTGCGCATCACTTTTTCATTACGTTCGACACCAGCCACCCCGATGCCGAGCTGGCCGATTGGCTCAGCGATCGGTATCCGGGCGAGATGACGGTGGTCATGCAGCACTGGTACGACAATCTCGACGTGGGTGCCGACGGCTTTGCTGTGACGCTGAATTTCGGGGATGCGCCCGAGCCGCTTTATGTTCCCTACGACGCCATCAAGACCTTTGTGGACCCTTCGGTCGAGTTCGGACTTCGGTTTGAGACGCAAGATGACGAGCAGGAGGATGCGCCCGCAGCGCCGCCGGAAATCCTGCCGACCAGCGCCATCACCGCGTCCGAGCCGAGCAGTGAGACCGCGGATGACGAAGGCGACGGAAAACCCGCCGATGTCGTGTCCCTGGACAGTTTCCGCAAGTAAACGCGATCAGTCCACGCGCGTCAGGAACGTCTCGACCGCGCGCAGGATTTCCCCGTCGCGAATGTTCTGAAACCGCAGATCCAGACCGCCCTCGGCCAGGGTGCGGTCGTATTGCTGCAGGCTATAGCCGCCCTCCTCGCTCACAAACAGCGAATAGACGGTCAGCGTATCGCCATCGATGCGAGCCCAGACATACGGCTCTCCCTTCATCGGGTCGAGCTGGACGAGGTGGCCGAACACGTTCTTTTGCTGCGCAGCCGCATAGACGGCGGCCCGCCCGCTGGGCACAAAGTCGATGGCGTAGGATTTTTCCTTGATCCGCCCATCCTTGCGATAGGTCACGGAGGTCCATTGCACGCGAAACCCGTCTTCGGTCTGGCTGACCTCGACACTCATGTCGCGTGGGATTTTTGTGCCGTCCGCCGCCGACACCTCTGCTGAGCCCTCATAGCTGCCCGCAAACCGCGACACGTCATCGGCGCGCGCAGGTGCCGTGATCACCATCAGCGCGGCGATCAGAACAAAGCTCAGCGACCCGCCAAGCGCGGGCAACAGTCGGATGCGGGGCATGGCTGGTCCTTCTTTTCGGGCACGTCCGTAGGGAGGTATATAGGGTGGTGCCCGGCAGGTTGCACCATTTGCGTCGATTTTGCACGGCCCGCCCCTGGCCTGCCGCTTGTGAGCACAGCCGCGCGCGGGTAAACGCAAACAACCGGAACTGACATCGCAGGAGAACCGCATGGCCGACACGCGCACCGAAACCGACAGCTTTGGCCCGCTCGAGGTTCCGTCCGACAAATACTGGGGCGCACAGACCCAACGGTCGATCATGAACTTTCCCATCGGATGGGAGAAGCAGCCGGTGGCCATCGTGCGCGCCCTGGGGGTGATCAAAAAGGCGTGCGCGTTGCAGAACAAGGCCCAAGGCACGCTTGATGCCCGTCTGTCCGATGCGATTGTCGAAGCGGCGGGCGAAGTGGTCGACGGCAAGCTCGACGACAACTTCCCGCTGGTCGTGTGGCAGACGGGATCGGGCACACAGTCGAACATGAACGCCAACGAGGTGATCGCCAACCGCGCCATTGAAATTCTGGGTGGGGTGATCGGTTCCAAGGATCCAGTGCATCCGAATGACCATTGCAACATGGGGCAATCGTCCAACGACACGTTCCCGACAGCGATGCATATCGCAACCGCGATGACGGCACGCGACGTGCTGCTGCCCGGCTTGCGCAAGCTGCACGCCGCACTGGCGGCCAAGGCCGACGCGTTCAAGGACATCATCAAGATCGGGCGGACCCACACGCAGGACGCCACGCCGCTGACGCTGGGCCAGGAGTTTTCCGGCTACACCCACCAGGTCACCATGGGCATCGCCCGGGTCGAGGCGGCCCTGCCGCGCATCTACGAACTGGCGCAGGGCGGCACCGCCGTCGGCACGGGTCTCAATACCAAACACGGCTGGGCCGAGGCGGTCGCGGGACATATGGCCGACATCACAGGCCTGCCCTTTGTCACCGCGCCCAACAAGTTCGAAGCGCTGGCCGCGCATGACGCGATGGTCGAGATGTCCGGAGCGCTGAAAACCGTCGCGGCGTCGCTCTTCAAGATCGCCAACGACATCCGGCTGCTGGGCTCAGGGCCCCGCTGCGGTCTGGGCGAGCTTATGCTGCCCGAAAACGAGCCCGGCTCGTCCATCATGCCCGGCAAGGTCAACCCGACCCAGTGCGAGGCGCTGACACAGGTCTGTGCCCATGTGATGGGCAACGACGCCGCCGTCGGCTTTGCCGGCAGCCAGGGCCATTTCGAGCTGAACGTCTACAAGCCGATGATGGCCTATAATGTGCTGCAGTCGATGCAGCTGATGGGGGACGCCTGCGTGGCGTTTACCGACAACCTGGTGGACGGGTTGCAGGCTGATGAGGTCCGCATCGACAAGCTGATGCGCGAAAGCCTGATGCTGGTCACCGCGCTGGCCCCCGAGATCGGCTATGACAACGCCACCAAGGTCGCCAAGACCGCGCACAAGAACGGCACGACCTTGATCGAAGAAGCGGTGAACATGGGCTTTGTCACAAAGGAGCGGTTCAACGAAGTCGTCCGCCCGGAAAACATGATCGGGCCCAAGTGAGCACGCCCATCAACCTCAACAAGGCCCGCAAGGCCCGCGCCCGCGCCGACAAGCGCGCGCGGGCGGATGCCAATGCAGCGGCGTTCGGGGTGAGCAAGGCGCAGAAACAGGCGGCCGAGGTCGAGAGGTCGCGCCAGACGCGCGATCTGGACGCAAAGGCGCTGTCAGCGCCGCGCAAACATCCCGACCCCGACCCGCAAAAGCCATAAGCACACGAAGCGTCTGACCCGATGCATGTGACCCACCCACAGGACAACGCGGCCAGAGAGGCCCGGGAACTGCGCATTCGGGCGTTGGGACGCGCGCGCCCCTACCTGCGCGGCAACACGGGTGCGCTGGCCCGGCTGGTGAACACCTATACCCGCACGGCCGCGCTCGACCCGGCCCCGCGTTTCCCGCGCGACCAATGAGCGGTCGGCCGCAAAAACACTCGCTCACGCTCAAAGGGCACCGGACAAGCGTGTCGCTGGAGCCGGAGTTTTGGGATGCGTTCCGCAGGATCGCGACAGAGGACGGCAAGCCCATCAACGTCCTGGCGGCTGAAATCGATGTGGCGCGTCATGCGGATGTTGGACTGGCCTCGGCCATCCGCGTCTATGTGCTGCGCCGCTTAACCGACGATTAACCATCGCCTGACAAAGCTGTGGCATGGCCCAAGACCTGTCACGCCCCCCGCTCACACCCGATGGATACCTTCTGGATTTGTTCAGCTCCAAAGCCGCCCGGACAGGCGGCGTGATCCGGCGCCGGTCACGCGATATCGACCGTCTGGTCGGGCGGGACGTATTCATCGCGGAACTGGACCGGCGCGGCTATCGCGCCGTGCAGAATGCCGGCCAGATCATCATCTTTTGCAACACCGAACCTGTGCGCCCCTTGACGTAACCGGAAAGCGACACGCTTTCCTGCTGTTTTCCAACGCGGAAAACGGCGCTGCCCCGGGAAACCGTGTCGGTTTCCAGCCGGTTTCCGTGTCGGAAACCGTTACGCGATCGAGGCTTGGTAGATCTGGTCGATATTCTTGCCCAACGCCGCAACAAAACCCGCATCGTCCATGTCACGCCGCAACCCTTCCGTCAGGGCCCGGCTGAAGCTTGCGATCATCTTGTGGTTCTGCGCGAGCTTGGCACTTGCCTCATCCGTCGAATACCCGCCCGACAGCGCCACGACGCGCAGCACGCGCGGATGATCCGCCAGCGCGTCATAGCGGCCCGGCACATCCGGCAGCGACAGCTTCAACATCACGTCCTGCCCGGGCGACAGCTGCTCCACATGCGCCATCAGCGCGTCGGCCAGCAGGTCCTCGCAGGCCGCCTTGGTCTCGGAATGTATGTTCACCTCGGGCTCGATGATCGGCACCAACCCGGCCGCGATCACCTCGTGCGCCACCGCGAACTGATCGTCGGCGATGGCCTTGATCCCGCCCGCATCCGCAGACTGAATGACCGAGCGTTCCTTGGTGCCAAAGACACCCATGTCGCGCGCCTCGGCCAACCGATCGGCCAGGCCCGGCATCGGCTTGAGCAGCTGCACGCCCTGCGCCTCATCCTGCAACCCCTTGTCGATCTTGAGAAAGGGCACCACGCCGCGCGTGTTCCACAGGTGCTCGGCCACGGGTGTGTCACCGATCCGTTCGTGCAACGTCCGTTCGAACAGGATCGCGCCGATCACCTTGTCCCCGGTGAAATCCGGGCTCTCGATGATGCGCGCGCGCATCTTTTGCATTTCGGCAAACATCTCGGCGTCGCCGGAATAGTCGCTGGGTTCGACGCCATAGAGCGCCAGTGCCTTGGGCGTGGAGCCCCCCGACTGGTCCAGGGCGGCGATGAACCCGGCCCCCTGCTCCATCTGCGTGCGCATTTTGGCAAAATCGGACATCGGGTACTCCTGCAAATTCGGTCTTCAATGCGCCCCTCGTAACCCATTCAAGACGCGCGGTGAATCCCGTTAGCGCTGACGTTCGCGGATTTCTAGCCAGATGCCGTCTTTGGCGCGCACCGTCAGGTGTGCAACGGGCACCGGAACGCGATCCGGCACCGGCAAAACCACATGATCGCGCAGCAGGCGCGCCAGAATCAGCGGCCCCTCGACCATCGCAAAGCCTGCGCCGGTGCACACCCGCGCACCTGCGGAAAAGGGGATAAAGGCGTCGCGCATGCAGGCCTTGCCGTTTTCCGTCTGCCAGCGGCCCGGGTCGAACGCATCGGGCTGGTCCCACAGCCGCGTGTGCCGGTGCAGGTGCCAGGGGCTGATGACGATCTGGCTGCCCCGGGCGACAGTGCGGTCGCGAAACCGTTCGGCGCCGCGTGCCTCGCGCACCATCATCGGGACGGGCGGGTAAAGGCGCAGCGCCTCGCGGAACACGTCCCGCGCCGCGGGCAAGCGTGCCATCACGCCGAAATCGCAGGTCGACAGCGCCGCTGCCTCCGCGGCGATCCGGTCCTGCCATTCGGGGTAGAGTGCGACGAGGTAGAGCGCCCAGGCCAGAGCCGAGGCGCTGGTTTCATGACCCGCGAGAAAGAAGATTGCGACCTGATCCACCATCTCTTCGGCATCGAACGTGTCGCCGGTTTCCGGGTCGCGCGTTGTCATGATCTTGGTCGCCAGATCATCCGGTGCGGTGCCTGCCGCAATCTCCGCCGCGCGCCGGTCGACAAGCTGCGCGATCAGCCGCCGGATCTCGGCCGCCGTGCTGCGCGTGTCGCGCCGAAACCCGCGGGGAAGCCATTTGGGCAGCGGAACGAACGCGGCCAGGTTCAGGATCGGCTGGCTGCGTTGGTACGCGCGGAAGGCATGGAACACCGCCCCCGCCAGCGCGTCCTCGATGGGCAGGGAAAAGAGCGTGCGAAAGATGACGTCCGCCGCCGCATGGCTGGTCTGTGCCTCGATCTCGGTCACGCCTGCGGGCAGGCGGGCGGCGGCGGCCTCGGACGCGTCCCACATGGCGGGAAATGTCTCGCGCAGACGCCCGCCTTCAAAGGCGGGGTCGATGATGCGCCGTTGCCGTTCCCACTGTGCGCCATTGGTGAGAAAGACGGAATGGCCGAGCAAGGGGCGCAACCCCTCGCTGATCCGGTCGGATTTGGGGAAATCGGCTGGCCGCTCCCGCAGCACCGTTTTGACGAGGTCGGGCTGGTTCATCAGGTAGCTGCGGAAAAACGGCGTGCGAAATTCGGCCATCCACGCGCGGTACAACCGCGCAGGCTGGGCCGACAGGATATCCTCGCGAAAGAGGCGCATATAGCGCCAGAGCGACACGCGATCCGGTCGGCTCGGCGGTTTGGGCGGCCTCATGCAGCCACCGTGGTGTATTTCGAGACGGCCACGTCGATGCGCGATTTCGATGGCGGGCGGTCGGCATAGCGGTCGGCAAGCGTGACCGGCCCCGCGGTGATCTGGAAGTAGTCGTAATCCTTGGGCCGGTCGAAGGCGCAGAGATATTGGAAATGCAGCCGGAAAAAGCGCCAGCGTAATGCCTTCCACCGCGCCGGGCTCAGCGTCTGGGTGAAGGCCGCGGAAAAGACCAGCGGCCAGCGCTTGCCCTCGGGCGCCACGCCGGAGACCGCCACCGGATCGCAAAGCGCAAAGGCGCAGCCGTCGCCGGGCGCGGTGACGTCGACCCAGGCCAGTTCATTGCGCATCGACAGGTAGCGCAGGTCTGCGCGCAAGCGGTGCGCCTCGGGCAGGAAGGAGACCATCGGCACGACCTGCCCCAGCGACAGAAACCCAAGCGCCGGACCATCCCCAGGCACGCGGCCCGCGCGGATGAGGTCCGCCAGGATCGAGACCGCAAGATGCGCGCCCGAGGAATGGCCCACCACCAGCACCTCATCCACGCCCTCACGCAGCGCCTCGGCGATCGTATCGGCAAATGCGGCCATCCGCGCCTCGAGCGCAGGCGGGTTGGCGCCACGCGCGGCGGCGGAATAGGCATAGTCGTGCATGAGGTAGTAGGCAAAGATCTTGCCATCCTTTGCCTTGAACCAGCGCAAGGCGGCGACAAAAGCGGCACCGCCCAGGGCGGCGCCGATCCAGGCGCCAGGGCCGGGCCAGACCGCACCACCCAAGCGCCAGATCAGCGACCAAAGCAACAGGGCCAGCAGCAGCTGCCCCACCAGCATTCCCACCGGGTAAAGTGCCGCGATCACCGGACCCTTGCGCAGGCGCATCAGGCGCCGCAGCGCGCCGGATGCGATATAGGTCCAGGCGGTGCGCAGCAATTGCAGGTAGGTGGCGGGGATCGACGCCGCCATACTGCCCCGAACGATGTCGGACCACACCAGCACCGCCACATCCGCCCGGGTCTGCGCACCGTCGATCACCGCATCCACATGCCAGCCGTAATGCGCCCCCTTGGCCGCCGGCGTCAGCGTCAGGTCATAGCCCGAGATGCCCGCCTGTGCCGCACCTTCCTTGCGGTAGAGCTCGCGGTAACGACGGGGATGAATCGGATCGTAACCGGGGATGTAAAACACCCGGCGGCGCGTGACGGTTTTGGGATGCGGACTGCTCATCTGTGCACCTTTTGGCGCATCGTAGCGATGTTCCGTGGCCAAAGTAAGACGGAAGCTGACACAGCTTCCGGCAGGTTTCCGACACGGAAACCGGGCGCAGCGCCATCGGAAACCGCGTCGGTTTCCAGCCGGTTTCCGTGTCGGAAACCGATCAGCCCAGCGTGGCGAGCGCCGGAAACTGCTCGAGCAGCCAGAACGAGAACCAGGTAAAGAGCCCGGTCAGCATCGCCGCCCCGACCAGGACCAAGAGGCCCCCCATCACCTTTTCGATCAGCGCCATGTGCCGCTTGATCCGGTTCATGAACCCCATCGCCCGGCTCATGAACATGGCCGCCAGCAGGAACGGAATGCCGAGGCCCGCGGCGTAGATGCCCAGCAGGACGGTGCCGCGCGTCACGGATGCCTCGGACGCCGCCAACGTCAGGATCGCGCCCAGTTGCGGGCCGATGCAGGGCGTCCAGCCAAAAGCAAAGGCAAGCCCGAGGATGTATGCGCCAAAGGACGACCCACCCTGGTCGCCCGCATCCATCCGCGCCTCACGGTCGAGAAAGCCGATGCGGAACACGCCCAGAAAATGCAGGCCAAAGACGATGATCACGGCGCCGGAGATCTGGGCAAAGAGCACCTGGTTCTGCAGAAAGAACGCACCGAACGCGGACGCGGCAAAGCCCAGGATGATGAACACCGTCGACAGGCCCAGCACAAAGAACAGCGCCGATACGGTCGCGCGGTTGCGCCCCCGCCCCTCGTCCGAGATCTCGCCCACGCTCATCCCGGACATGTAGGCCAGATAGGGCGGCACGATGGGCAAGACACAGGGGCTGAGAAAGCTGATGATGCCCGCCAGCAGCGCCACACTCATCGCAGGCAGCAGGCTTGCGTCGATGATATCAATTCCGAACATGAGATCTCACCTAACCCTCGCCGCGCCCTGCGTCACGGGGTCAGACAGTCACATGTCCGTGGACATGTTGAAACATCGCGCCTAAATGGCGCTTATGTCTGATGCAAATGTGCTTGATGCCGTTGGCCTGCTGTGCCCCCTGCCCGTGCTCAAGGCGCGCAAGCGCCTCGGCCCGATGGGCACGGGGGACGAGATCACCGTGCGTGCCGATGATCCCGCCGCCATTGTCGATATTCCACATTTTTGCACCGAGGCCGGCCACACGCTCGTGTCGAGCGATCTGGACGGCCCCGTGCAGGTCTATGTGATCCGCAAGGGCTGACGCCTTACTTGCCGCCCAGCGACCACCAGCCGCGCCGCTTGGGCTTGGCGGGTTCTTCGGCTGCTGGCGCCTCTGCCACCAATTCCGGCTCCGGCGTGTCAGCGACGGGTTCCGGGGCGGGCTCTGGTTCGGGTGTCGGCTCCGGCGCTGGTTCGGGCGTCGGTTCGGGCGCGGGCGCGTCTTCTGCCACGACCTCTTCTGCCTTTGCCGCGTCGGCCTGTGCCGCATCCTCTGCTTTCGCCTTTGCCGATTTGGACCGAGCGCTGCGCGTGCGCGTCGGCGTCTTTTTGGCAGGTTTTTCCTTGACCTCAGCCGCCTCATCCGGTGCCTCGGCGGCCGCCTCAGGTGCTTCGGCCGATGCCTCTGCCTCTGTCGCCTCGTCCGCGGCTTTCGCCTTGGACGACCGGCTGCGCCGCGCGCGCGGCTTGGGCTTGGTCTCTTCGGTGTCTTCTTCCGACGCTGCAGGCTCGGCTGTCACCTCGTCCTTCGGCGCATCCTCGGCGGATGCCTCGGCGCCGCTCTCGGATGTCTCGTGGCCCTCGCCCGTCTCGCCATTGCCGGACTTGCCCCGACGCCGACGCCGCCGACGGCGGCGCTTGGGCTTGGTCTCTCCATCATCGGAGGTTGCGGCGTTGGCGGGTGCCTCGGGCGCATCCTCCGTCTCGGTCTCGGCCTCATCGACCTCATCCATGATCGACGTGTCGACAGACACGACGGGTGAGGCCACGGCCGTGACCGACCGCGTGGCGGTCTTGAACTTTTCGAGGCTGAAATCGGGGCTGACCAGATGCGGCTCGCCCTCGACCCGGACCGACAGGCCATAGCGGCCTTCGATATGCGCGATGTGCTCGCGCTTTTGGTTCATCAGGAAGTTGGCGATGCCAACCGGCGCCTTGACCAGCACCTCGCGCGAGCGACGGCGCGTGCCCTCCTCTTCGATCTGACGCAGGATCGACAGGGCGAGATTGTCATCCGACCGGATCAAGCCGGTGCCGTGGCAGGCCTGACACGGCTGTGTCGTGGCCTCGATCATGCCGGGGCGCAGGCGCTGGCGCGACATCTCCATCAGGCCAAAGCCCGAGATGCGGCCCACCTGAATGCGCGCGCGGTCGGTCTTGAGCTTGTCCTTCATCAGCTTCTCGACCTTGGCGTTGTTCTTACGCTCGTCCATGTCGATAAAGTCGATCACGATCAGGCCGGCAAGGTCACGCAGACGCAGCTGGCGCGCCACCTCTTCGGCGGCCTCGAGGTTGGTCTTGGTCGCCGTTTCCTCGATGCTGCCTTCCTTGGTGGCACGGCCGGAGTTCACGTCGATGGCCACCAGCGCCTCGGTCACACCGATCACGATATAGCCGCCGGATTTCAGCTGCACGGTCGGGTTGAACATACCGCCCAGGTAGGTTTCCACCTGATACCGCGCGAAAAGCGGCAGGCTTTCGCCATACAGTTTCACGTTTTTGGCGTGGGACGGCATGATCATCTTCATGAAGTCCTTGGCGATGCGGTAGCCGCGCTCGCCCTCGACAAACACCTCGTCGATCTCGCGATTGTAAAGGTCGCGGATCGACCGTTTGATCAGGTCGCCTTCCTCGTAGATCTTGGCGGGCGCGATGGATTTCAGCGTCAGCTCGCGGATCTGCTCCCACAAGCGCTGCAGGTATTCATAGTCGCGCTTGATCTCGGCCTTGGTCCGCTTGGCCCCTGCCGTGCGCACGATGAGGCCCGCGCCCTGGGGCACCTCGATCTCGTTGGCGATTTCCTTGAGCTTCTTGCGGTCGGCGGCGTTGGTGATCTTGCGGGAGATGCCGCCGCCGCGGGCGGTGTTCGGCATCAGGACGCAATAGCGGCCTGCAAGCGAGAGATAGGTGGTCAGAGCGGCGCCCTTGTTGCCACGCTCTTCCTTGACGACCTGCACCAGAAGGATCTGGCGCACCTTGATGACTTCCTGGATCTTGTACCGGCGCGGGCGCGGTTTGCGCGGCGGCCGAATGTCGTCGTGATCATCATCATCGGCGACGGATTCGATGTTTTCGTCCTTGGACGCGGCATCGGCCGATTTCGCCGCTACGGCATCGTCGTCGTCGGACGCGTCGTCGCCGCCTTCGGCGGTGCTGTCGTCGTCGGCCTGTGCCTCGTCATCGTCGGCGCTTGGTGTTTCGACCGGCGTGTCCTTCACCGTTTCCATGGGCGATGTGGCCTCGCCCTCGGCCACGTCATCCTCGTCGAGGTCGATGGTCTCCATCCCCTCGATATCCTTCGAGGTGGTCGCATCGCCCGTGTCGGCCTTGGCCGCCTTGGACCGCGACCGGCGCCGTTTCGGCTTGGGCTTGTCCTCTTCCTCGTCGCGGGCCCTTTGCGCTTCGGCATAGGCACGCTCTTCCTCCATCAGCGCCTCACGGTCGGCAACGGGGATCTGGTAGTAGTCCGGGTGGATCTCGGAAAAGGCGAGGAACCCGTGGCGGTTGCCACCGTAGTCGACAAAGGCCGCCTGAAGCGACGGTTCGACCCGTGTTACCTTGGCGAGATAGATGTTGCCAGCAAGCTGGCGTTTGTTCTCGGATTCAAAGTCAAACTCCTCGACCTTGTTTCCGTCCACCACCACGACGCGGGTCTCTTCCGCGTGGGTGGCATCGATAAGCATTTTCTTAGGCATGAATGTCCATTGCGCAATCGCGCCAGCCCCGCACCTGGTGGTGCAAGGCTCCGTCGATTGTGTCTTGTCTGAGCGATATGGGACGCGCCGCAGTGTGGGCCGGTTGGGCCGCCTGCCGGGATCAGTCCTGTCCTCACGCGCATCATCGCGGTTCTTCTCCGATACGCGCGGTGTCCGGCGTATCCATTCAAAAGCTGCGCGACGGCCTCGGCCAGCGTCAGCATCTCACGGCCATTTCTGGCCCAATCGGTCTGACAAGGAGTTTTGGCCCTCGCCAGCGAAACTCATCACGGGCGCGACGCGAACGCGCGTCGCCTGCCCATCCACCTAGATAAGGGCAATGGGTGCGCAATGACAATGGTCAATCTGTTGTCTCGGCAACATCCCCGACACCACCGACCAGCGCGACGGCGCAGCGCAGATCCGTGGCGACATGCTGGCCGAGGTCCGGCAGCGGGGTATCAGCCGGACGCAGGTCAGGGATTTGCACGGCGCGACACCCTGCGCGCACAGCGGATGTGATCCCGCGGTCGCTGTCTTCGAACGCCGCGCAGTGCGCGGCAGCGACACCCATTGCCGCGGCCGCTTGCAGGTACGGGGCCGGGTCGGGTTTGTTGGCCGTGACCTCGTCACCGCCGATGACCACTTCGAAATAGTCGATCAGGCCCGCGACATGCAGATGGTGCCGCGCCGCCTCGCCATAGGTCGAGGTGACCACCGCCATGCGCGCGCCCGCCGCATGCAGGTCCGCGAGCGTGTCCGCCACCGTCGGGCGCAGCGGCACATGGGTCGACAGGCGCACCCCCAGTTGCGCCCGCCATTGCGCCTGAAAGCGCTGCGCCTCCGCCTCATCCCCGATGAGGTCCACAAGCCGTGCATGCGTCACCTTTTCGGACGACCCGACGAGGCTCAGGAAAAACGCGCGCATGTCCGCCGCGCTGTGGCCGAGGGCGGTGAGCAGCGGCAGACCCACCTCGAGATAGCACCGCTCGGTGTCGAGCAGGAGGCCATCCATATCAAACAGATAGGCTGCGGGTGTGGTGGTGTAATCGGCCATCGGTCCTGCCCCTGACGTGGTATTGGGGCAGGCATGGCAGGTCTACGCGGCCAAGTGTAGCCCCGCGCCGATCAGCTTTTGTGACAGCGGATTACAAACGTGCCGTTACAGGTAGTCGGCGCGCTGCAAGCCGTATTTCGCCATCTTCTCGTTCAGTGTCCGGCGCGGCAGGCACAGCTCGTCCATCACACTCGCGATGGAGCCCTTGTGGCGGCGCATCGTGTTGTCGATCAGCATCCGTTCGAACGCCTCGACATATTCCTTGAGCGGCTTGCCCTCGGTGGTCATCACCGGCTGCATTTCCTCATGATCGGACATCAGCAGCGACGCGATGGAGCCTGTGCCCCGCCGCGACTGCAACACCGCGCGTTCGGCGATGTTGATCAGCTGGCGCACGTTGCCGGGCCAGGGCGCCTGCAGCAACTGTGCGGCCTCCTGCGCGGACACTTTGGGCGCCTCGCAGCCGTATTCATCGGCGAACTGATCGCTAAGCCGGGTGAACAGCGTCAGGATATCCTCGCCACGCTGGCGCAGCGGCGGCACGGTGATCTTGAGCGCCGCAAGGCGGTAGAACAGATCGGGGCGCAGCGCGTCCTCGCAGGTCTTGCCCGCCTCCTGCATGTTGCAGATGGCGACAATGCGCGTCTCGGCCGGTGTGCCCTGTTCGTTGATCACCGACAGCAGGCGCGCCTGCAGCGTCTCGCTCAGCGCCTCGATATCCTCGAGCACCAGGGTTCCGCCCCGCGCCTCTTCGACTGCGGGCAATTGCCCGTCTTCGGGCAGCATCGGACCAAAGAGCCGCTTGGCCAGCGCGTCCTCTTCCCAGGCCGAGCACGAGATCAGCACGAATTTCTTGCCCGCGCGGCTGCCGACCGCATGCAGCGCATGTGCCACCAGCGTCTTGCCCGTCCCTGTCTCGCCATCGATCAGCACGTGACCGTCTGCCTGACCGAGGTCGAGGATGTCCTCGCGCAACCGCTCCATCACCGGGGCGTTGCCGATCAGCTTTTTCATCAGCTGGCCGCCATCCGACAGCTCGCGCCGCAGGGCGCGGTTGTCCATTGTCAGGCGCCGCGCGACCGTGGCTTTTTTCGCCAGATCGCTCATCCGGTCGGGGTTGAACGGCTTTTCAAGGAAATCGAACGCGCCCACGCGCATCGCCTCCACCGCCATGGGCACATCGCCGTGGCCCGTGATCATGATCACGGGCAGCGCGCTGTCATTGCCCATCAGCTTTTTCAGGAACTGCATCCCGTCCATGCCCGGCATCTTGATGTCCGAGATGACGATGCCAGGATATTCCGGCCCCAGCACCTTGAGCGCGTCCTCGGCGCTGGCAAAGGTTTCGGTGTCGTAGCCCGACAGTGCCAGCCACTGGCTGATCGACTGGCGCATGTCCTGCTCGTCATCGACGACTGCGATTTTCATGGCTTGGGTCATTGATCTTCCCTCCGATCTCATTGGGCCGCGGCGATCCTGGTCTTGTCGGCGCCCGCCCCATCGTCGAGCACCGGTAACTGCATCTCGAACACGGCGCCGCCCGCTTGTCCGTTCCGCGCGGTGAGCCGTCCGCCCAAATCGTTGACAATGCCGGACGAGATGGCAAGGCCCAGCCCCACCCCGTCGCCCGGCTGCTTGGTCGTGTAGAACGGCTCGAACAGCGCATCGAGGTCCTCGATGCCCGGCCCGTTGTCGCGCACCGTCAGCGTCACCGTCTCACCCGCGGACAGGATGATGTCCACCTGTGGCTCACTCACCGATTTGGTGGCGTCGATGGCATTTCGCAACAAGTTGACCATCACCTGTTCGATCCGCAGGCGGTCGCCCAGCACCATCATCGGTGTCGGCGGTACGACGCGGTTGATCAACACCCGGCGCTGGCGCAGCTGCGGCTCCATCATCGACAGGCTCGAGGCCAGCGCATCGCCCATGTTTACAGGGCTGAACTCGTCCTGCCCCTTGCGCGCATAGGATTTGAGCTGGCGCGTGATCGCGCCCATCCGTTCGATCAGATCGTCGATGCGGCCAAAGCTCACCAACGCCTCTTCGGGCCGGTTGCGGCGCAGCAGCAGGCGCGCGCCCGCCAGGTAGGTTTTCATCGCGGCCAGCGGCTGGTTCAGCTCGTGACTGACCGCCGCCGACATCTCGCCGAGGGCCGCCAGTTTCGACGATTGCTGCAGCGTCTGTTCGGCCACGGCGAGGTCTTCTTGCACACGCATCCGTTCGGCGACTTCTCGCTGCAGCTGCGTATTGAGGCGGCGAAGCTCTGCCGACTCGCGCGCAAAGAGCGCCAGCCGCAACGCCGACCGCCGGCTCATGGCATAGAACGCCAACGCCAGCAGCAGCGCGAATCCCATGATTTCAAGCGCCAGCACCCCGTTCACCCGCTCGCGCACCGATGCGTAGGTGGTGAACGACGTCATGCGCCAGCCCCGAAAGGGCACGCGCGTCTCGATGCGCATCACACCTTCGCCCTGCAGGTAGGCATCGGGCGGCAAGGCCGTCCAATCGGCGGTGGCGCGAATGGCGCGTTCAATGGCGCTTTGCGCCGGTTGCGCGGCCAGCGCGTCCTCTTCGGTGCGCCCGCGCCAGCGCGGCTCGGTGGCCAGAATGATCTCGCCCTCGCTGTCGGTGACCAGAACAGCGGCCGAAATCCCCGCCCAGGCGCGTTCGAACTTCTGCAGGTCCACCTCGACCACGATCACGCCCAGAACGTCACCTCCCGCGGTGATGCGCTGCGAATAGAGAAACGCGAACCCGCCGCTCTCGCGCGGCTCGGTGGTGAAAATGCGATCCGTAGCGCGCAAGGCGTCCACAAAGAACGGCGCGTAGCGCAGATTTGATCCCAGCACATTGCGGTCCGTGGCCGCCACGACCCGCCCTTCGAGGTCGAGGAGCATGAGGTTCGCCGCCCCGATTTCTTCGACGAAAGAGATCAAGCGCGCGGTCGACTGGGTGTAATCCGACGAATTCAGCGCGCCGATCAGCGTCGGGTCGCGGGCCAGCAGCTGCGGTACGATCGAATTGCGGCGCAGCTCGCTCAGCAGGTTGCCCGAATACAGCGCCAGCCGAAGCTCGGCCCGGTTCCTGGTCGTTTCGGTGAACCGGTCGGTCAACAGCATGTTGGTGAAAAAGACGGTCGCGATTGCCGAAAGGGCAAAGGCCAGCAAGGCCAAACGCGCGCGCCAGCTGATTGTCCGTGTCCGCGCGGGGCCCCCCGCCTTTGTCGTGTCACGCGCCATAACGGACAACTTACGCCGACCGGCGACGCCGCTCAAGTCACGCGGATGTCAACTGGCCCGCCAATGCGCGAAAGAGCGCCTGCCCATCGGTGCCGCCGTGGCCCGCATCCGCGGCCCGTTCGGGATGTGGCATCATCCCCAGCACGCGCCGGTTTTCCGACAGGATGCCGGCAATATCGCGCAGCGATCCATTGGGATTGTCGGTATAGCGGAACGCAACGCGGTCCTCGGCCTCCAGCGCCCGGACCGTGTCGTCATCCGCGAAATAGTTGCCATCGTGGTGTGCGATGGGGATGTCGATCACGTCCCCGGCATTGTAGCCCTCGGTATAGGCGCTTTGCGATGTCTCGACCCGCAAGCCAATGGTCTTGCAGATATATTTGAGCCCGGCATTGCGCAGCAGCGCCCCGGGCAACAGCCCGGTTTCGGTCAGCACCTGAAAGCCGTTGCAGATGCCCAACACGTAGCCGCCGCGCGCCGCATGTGCGCGCACCGCGCCCACAATCGGGGCGTTCGCCGCGATCGCACCGCAGCGCAGGTAATCGCCAAAGGAAAAGCCGCCCGGCACGCCCACGATGTCCACATCGCCCGGCAACGCGGTGTCCTTGTGCCAGACCATGTCGACATCCGCGCCCGCCGCCTTGAACGCCACCGCCAGATCGCGGTCGCAGTTGGAGCCGGGAAAGACGATCACCGCCGCCTTCATGACATGTCGATCCGGTAGCTTTCGATGACCGTGTTGGCGAGCAGCTTTTCGCACATCTCGGTCACCTGCGCCTCCGTCGTGCCGTCGGCCAGGTCCAGCTCGATCACCTTGCCCTGCCGCACACCGTTCACGCCCTCGAACCCCGACGCCCCAAGCGCGTGCCGCACCGCTTCGCCCTGCGGGTCCAGCACACCGTTCTTGAGCATCACATGCACCGTTGCCTTCATCTTCCCCTGCCCCGTGCTTCTTCTCTTTCCAAATACGGATGGCGGTCCCCATGCCACCCGCGCGACGTCTCAGTTGATGAGCGTCGGCTTTGTCATCGGCGTCGACGTCTTCGGCATCACGCCCAGGCGCCGGGCCACCTCGGTATAGGCATCCGCCAGGTTGCCCAGATCGCGCCGGAACACGTCCTTGTCCAGCTTTTCACCTGTCTCGATATCCCACAACCGGCAGCTGTCCGGGCTGATCTCGTCGGCCACGATCAGCCGCATGAAATCGCCGTCATAGACCCGCCCGATCTCGATCTTGAAATCCACGAGCCGGATGCCCACCGCCATCATCACGCCACTGAGAAAATCGTTCACCCGTAGCGCGAGGCTGACCATATCGTCCATGTCCTGCTGGCTGGCCCAGCCGAATGCGGCGATGTGTTCTTCGGTCACCAGCGGATCGCCCAGGGAATCGTCCTTGTAGCAGTATTCGACGATGGGCCGCGGCAGTTGCGTGCCCTCTTCGATGCCCAGCCGCTCGCTCATCGTGCCGGCGGCATAGTTGCGCACGATCACCTCCAGCGGGATGATCTCGACCTGGCGCACCAACTGCTCGCGCATGTTCAGACGTTTCAGAAAATGCGTGGGCACGCCGATCTGGTTCAGACCGGTCATGAAAAACTCGCTCAGGCGGTTGTTCAGCACGCCCTTGCCTTCGATCACGTCTTTTTTCTGGGCGTTGTAGGCGGTGGCATCATCCTTGAAATATTGCACGATGGTGCCCGGTTCCGGGCCTTCGTACAGGATTTTCGCTTTGCCTTCGTAGATTTTTTTGCGTCGCGCCATGGGCGTCCTTTCGCTGGGGCAGCGTTGGTGAATCTGCCCGTCAGTGGCCACCTCATAAGCAATCGGGTGATATGCCGCAAGCGATGGGCGCGCACACACGCATGAACATGGGCATCAAAGGGGTTGCGTGCGCGTGCCCAGCCTCGCATATCTGTTCCAAATCCAATTGCCGGGGAGAGTTCCGATGAGCACCTTTGATGACCGCGAAAACGCCTTTGAAAACAAGTTTGCCCACGATGCCGAGATGCAGTTCAAGGCCGATGCGCGGCGCAACAAGCTGCTGGGTCTGTGGGCCGCGGGGCTGATGGGCAAATCGGGTGACGATGCGGCGGATTACGCGCGCGAGGTGGTCAAGTCCGATTTCGAGGAGGCCGGGCATGAGGACGTCTATCGCAAGGTATCCGGCGATCTGGGCAGCCTCGCGGATGAGGCGACAATTCGTGCCAAAATGGCCGAGTTGATGGCAGAGGCCAAGGCGCAGCTCATGCAGGAAATAAGCTGAAACAACGGCTTACCCCCTGACCCTCACGCAGATCACGCGCGCACGGCCCGGCTGTGCCCGCTTCTTTTGTCTCAAATGCCGGGCTTAACGCGCCGGTCATCTCTGCCCCTCTATGCTTGATCCCGGTGCGGGATAGGTCCGGGGGTAGACGTGAGCGATTTTTGGGCAAAAGGGTGGTGGTACGGCGCGCTTTGGGCCAGGCGCGCGGGGCATGTCGCCCTGCCCTTTGCCATTCTCGCCGTCTGCGCTTGGATCCTCGCGGACAGCCTGAGCGCGGATATGATCCGCGCGTTGCCTGAGCGGTTGGCCGATATCGCGCTTTGGCAATGGGTGAGCGCTGCGGCTCTGACCACGCTCAGTTTCTATTCTGTCGGGCGATATGACGTGCTGGCACATCGCTTTTTGCGCACCCGCCTGCCGGAGCGTGCGGCGGCTTGGACAGGGAGCGTCGCCATCGCCGTGGGCCAGACCCTGGGATTTGGCCTGGTCACCGGCGCCCTGGCCCGCTGGCGCATGCTGCCGGCACTTGGTGCACGGCAGGCGTTCAAGGTGTCGGCGTTTGTGTCGGCGTCGTTCATCCTGTCCTGGGTCGTCGTGGCAAGCCTTGCCTGCCTGCTGCTGCCCGCACCGGCCTGGGCAAAATGGCTTGGCCTGGTCGGCGCGGTCGTGGCCTATGTCGGATTTATCGCCCTCTTTTTCTGTCCCGAGGTTCGGGTACGCACGTGGCGCATCCCCTTGCCTGGCTGGCGCATGTGCGCCGGCATGGTGTTTTGGGCGCTGGTCGACACGCTCACCGCGGCCGCGGCGCTCTATGTCATGTTGCCCGCCGGTGCGATCAGCCTTGCCGCCCTCTACCCCATCTTCCTGATCGCGGTGGGTGCCGCGCTGGTGTCGAACACGCCCGGCGGGCTTGGCCCGTTCGAGGTGGTCCTGCTGACCGCCCTGCCCGCCGTCGGTGTCGAGGCTGTGTTGACCGCAATCCTGGCCTACCGGCTGGTCTACTATGCTTTGCCTGCGAGCGTGGCGGCACTGGCGCTGATGCGCCCGTTTGCAAGCGCGCACCCGCGCCCCGCGCCGGTGACGACAGTGTCGTCGGCCGCGCCGCGCAGTGAGGTCGGCGTCGTCCGGCAAAACGGCGGCGGCGTTTACCAACTGGGCCGATCCGCACTGGCGCTTTGGCCCACGGGTCAAACGCTGAGCCTTGTGGCCGATCCGGTCGCGGGCGCGCCGGGCGCCGCACTCACCGACCTCAAACAAGCGGCGCGGCAGGCGGCGCTGATCCCCTTTGTCTATAAATCCGGGCCGCGGCTTGCCGCGACAGCGCGGCGCGCAGGATGGTCGGTCTTGCGGATCGCGGATGATGCAATCGTGTCGCTGCCCCGGTTCGATCTGTCCGTCCCGTCCCGTCGCACGCTGCGCCGCAAGCTGCGCCACGCGCGGCAGGCCGGGGTGGAGCTGTCCGCCGATTGCCCCTTGCCTTATGCCGATCTGGCGCGCATCGACGCGGCGTGGCAGGCCACCCATGGTCGCGCGCGCGGTGGCAGCATGGGCCGCTACGCGGCAGATTACATTGCGGAACAATGGGTTGCCCTGGCCAAGGTCGATGGCCAATGCGTCGCCTTTGTCACAGCGCATCGGGCGCGCGACGAATGGTGCCTCGACCTCATGCGCTATGTCGACGACGTGCCCGACGGGACCATGCACGCCCTCGTCCACAGCGCGATCGAGGCGGCACGGACACAGGGCGCACGCAGATTTTGCCTGGCCGCAACGCCGGCGTGCCCCGATCCGTCCTCGGCCCTGTGGCGATGGGTGGCCCAAAAGGTCGTCGAAGCGGCAGGCGGGCCGGGTCTGCGGCAATTCAAGTCGAATTTCGGCCCGACCTGGAGGCCCCGCTACGCCACGGCCCCCGGGCGCGGCTCACTGGCCGTCGGTCTGGCTGACGTTATGCGAGCGGTTCACATGCCACGTCCACTGTCCGCGCCAATATCAAACAGCGCTCATGATCTAGATGAAAATTATGAACTGGCTTCACATCGCGCGGCGTGAGACACCGCTGGCCTGACATGACCGAGGTGCTTTATGTCCAATCCCCTGCTGTCCCTGCTCGAAGATCGCGGCACATTGCTGGCCGACGGCGCGACCGGCACCAACCTCTTTGCGATGGGCCTCGAGGCGGGCGATGCGCCGGAGTTGTGGAATACCGACGCGCCTGACAAGATCACCACGCTCTACAAGGGTGCGGTGGATGCGGGCAGCGATATCTTTCTGACCAACTCCTTTGGCGCCAACGCGTCGCGCCTGAAACTGCATGACGCCGGTCATCGCGCTTTCGAACTCAGCAAGGTCGCCGCCGAGATCGGTCGCGCGGTCGCGGACACAGCCGGGCGCAAGGTGATTGTCGCAGGTTCCGTCGGCCCAACAGGTGAGATCATGGAACCCGTCGGCGCGCTCAGCCACGCCAATGCCGTTGAGATGTTCCATGAAACCGCCGCCGGTCTGAAGGCGGGCGGCGCGGATGTCGGTTGGCTCGAGACGATTTCGGCGCCCGAAGAATACGCCGCCGCCGCCGAAGGCTTCGCCCGCGCCGGTCTCGATTGGGTCGGCACCATGAGCTTTGACACCGCAGGCCGCACCATGATGGGCGTGACCAGCACCGATCTGGCCACGCAAGCCGCCGCATTGCCGAACCCGCCGCTCGCCTTTGGCGCCAATTGCGGCACCGGTGCCTCGGATCTGTTGCGCACGGTCCTGGGCTTTGCCGCGACGGGCACCGAGACGCCGATCATCGCCAAAGGCAATGCCGGCATCCCCAAGTTCCACGACGGCCACATCCACTATGACGGCACGCCGGAGCTGATGGCGGATTACGCCGTGCTGGCCCGCAATTGCGGCGCGCGCATCATCGGCGGCTGCTGCGGCACCACACCCGAACACCTGCGCCACATGCGCGCCGCACTCGACACGCGCGCCAAGGGTGCCGCACCGACACTGGACGAGATCGTGGCCGCCCTGGGCCCGTTCAGCTCGGCCAGCGACGGCACGGGCGACGACCCCAGGCCGGTGCGCAAACGGCGTGGCCGCCGCGCTGCCTGACCTCAGAACAAGCTCAATTGATCCGATGGCGCGCGGGGTGGCCGAAACAGATCGGTCCGCATCGGCGGCGCGTCGGTCCGCAACCCCAACCGTTTGACCGCCAGTTTGAACCGATGTGCCACCATCTCAGCATAAGGCCCTGTGCCCCGCATCCGGTGCCCCCAACGGGCATCGTAATCCTTGCCGCCATGCATCTCGCGCAGCTTGGACATCACGCGGCCCGCCCGGTCGGGGTAATGTGTGGCCAGCCACTCCTGCCACAGCGGCGACACCTCTTGCGGCAGGCGCAGCATGATCCAGCTGGCCGTGCGCGCGCCCGCGGCCTTGCCCGCGGCCAGGATCGCCTCAAGCTCCGGATCAGTGAGCGCGGGCACCATGGGCGAGGCCATGATGCGCACGGGGATGCCCGCACCGCTCAGCCGCTCGATCATCTGCAACCGGCGTTCGGGCGTGGGTGCGCGCGGCTCCATCCGGCGACACAGCGCGGCGTCCAATGTCGTGACCGAAATGCCGACACGCGCCAGCCCGCGCTGCGCCATTGCGCTCAGAATATCGATGTCCCGCTCGATCAGCGTGCCCTTGGTGACAATCGCGACGGGGTGGCCACAGGCCTCCAGCACCTCGAGGCAGGCGCGCATGATCCCATGCGCGCGCTCGACCGGCTGGTACGGGTCGGTGTTGGTTCCCACAGCCAACGGCGCAACCCGGTAGGCCTTGCGCCCCAGCTCCTTGCGCAGGACAGCGTCGATCCCGGGCCGCGCCACCAGCCGCGTTTCAAAGTCGAGCCCCGGCGACAGCCCCAGATAGGCATGCGTCGGGCGGGCAAAACAATAGACACAGCCATGCTCACACCCGCGATAGGGATTGATCGACCGGTCAAACGGCAAATCGGGCGAACGGTTGTAGGTGATCGCGCTTCGGGGGCGTTCGATGCTGACCTGCGTGCGCAGCGTCGGCAGATCGTCATCCGGCATCCACCCGTCGGCGTCGCCATGCCGCGTCACATGCGCATAGCGGCTGTCGGCATTGCTTACCGCGCCGCGGCCCTTGGCCCGTTGGGTCTGCAGATCACGCTCCATGTCGACAACTTAGAACATTACCGGAACATTTACCACTGCGAACCCGCAACGCCACGTCACAGCATGCCACAGCACGCGGAATGTGACCGCCCGCGTCGCCCTTGGCGCGGGCCATGTCGCAATCCGGACAGTCCCCCCGCGACAATCTGCCCGATAACCGTTGAAACACCTGGCCTTTTGGCCTGCGCGGACCGGCGCGCGCCCAGAAAAGGAAAAGCCCATGTCTGACGAAGACGACATCATCCTGTCCGAACTCGATGACGAAGAACTGGTCCAACAGATGTTCGACGACCTCTACGACGGTCTCAAGGAAGAGATCGAAGAAGGCGTGAACATCCTGCTGGAACGCGGCTGGACGCCCTATGACATCCTGACCAAAGCGCTGGTGGGCGGCATGACGATCGTGGGCCACGACTTCCGCGATGGCATCCTGTTCGTGCCCGAGGTGCTGCTGGCCGCGAACGCGATGAAGGGTGGCATGTTCATCCTCAAGCCGCTGCTGGCCGAAACAGGCGCCCCGCGCGTGGGCAAGATGGTGATCGGCACGGTCAAGGGCGACATCCACGACATCGGCAAGAACCTGGTGTCGATGATGATGGAAGGCGCCGGCTTCGAAGTGGTCGATCTGGGCATCAACAACCCGGTCGAAACCTATCTGGAAGCCCTGGAGAAAGAGCAACCCGACATCCTGGGCATGTCCGCCCTGCTGACCACGACCATGCCCTACATGAAGGTTGTGATCGACACGATGGTCGAGCAAGGCAAGCGCGATGACTACATCGTGCTGGTCGGTGGTGCGCCGCTGAACGAGGAATTCGGCAAGGCCATCGGTGCGGACGCCTATTGCCGCGATGCGGCTGTCGCCGTGGAAACCGCCAAAGAATTCGTGGCCCGCAAGCACAATCAGATGGCTGCTGGTTGACCGGCCATGCCGGTCAGGCGCGCAACGCCAGACGATCTTGACCTGATCCTAAGCGCGGGCCACCTTTTTGACGGCCCGCCCACCCGCGACCGAACGACCGAGATGTTGGCCGACCCGCGGCACCATCTTTTTCTGGCGCTCGCACAGGGCAGACCCGTGGGGTTCCTCTCCGCTGTGGACTATGTTCATCCCGACAAGCCGCGGCAGATGTGGATCAACGAATTGGGCGTCGCGCGGGCCGACCGCCGCCAAGGGCACGCATCGGCACTCACAACGGCCGCGGCAACGCATGCACAGACGTTGGACTGTTCCGAGATCTGGGTGCTCGCCGACAACACCGCCGCGGCGTTGGGGTTTTACACGTCACTGGGGTGGGCCCGCGCAGGCGACCACATAGCGATGTTCACAAAGGTGCTGACATGACGCCGCTCAACGACGCGAAACTCACAGAACACGGGCTCACGGCGGAGGGCGGGGGCCAGGTTCTGCTCATCGCCTGCGGCGCACTCGCGCGCGAGATCCTTGCGCTGAAACGCGCCAATGGCTGGGACCATATGGACCTCACCTGCCTTCCGGCCAAGCTGCACCTCTACCCCGACCAGATCACCCAAGCTGTGACCCAAGCCGTTGCCAAGCATCGCGACGCCTATGACGACATCTTTGTCGTCTACGCCGATTGCGGCACCGGCGGACAGCTACAGGCGGCCTGCGACGCCCTGGGCGTCGAGATGGTCCCTGGCCCACACTGCTACAGCTTTTTCGAAGGAAATGAAGACTTTGCCCGCATCAGTGAAAGTGAAATCACCACCTTCTACCTCACCGATTTCCTCGTCCGTCAGTTCGAGGCTTTCGTGATCAGACCCATGGGCCTCGACCGACATCCCGAACTGCGCGACATGTATTTCGGCAATTACGACAAACTGGTCTACCAGGCCCAGACCGACGATCCCGCCCTCACCGAAAAGGCGAGGGCCGCCGCCAAAACCCTTGGCCTCGCGTTTGAACGCCGCTTCACCGGCTACGGCGATCTCGCGACCCAGCTTGCCACCCGCTGACCCGTCTTTGTCCTGAATAATCCCGGGGAGCTCGAGGGGCAGAGCCCCTCGTCAGCAAAAATGAATCGCGTCGCGCGCAGGCGCGTCTGCCAGATCACGCCGCCGCGGCGACACTCCGGATCCGCTCGATCATCGCCCGCAGCCCGTTCGAGCGCTGCGCCGACAAGTGATCGTTCAACCCCAGCCGCTCCATCTCTGCACGTGCGTCCACATCCATCACAGCGTCCACCGGCAACTCATTGTAAAGCTTGCGCAAAACCGCAATCAACCCGTTCACGATCATCGCATCGCTCTCACCGTCGAACCGGAACACGCCCGCCTCGATCTGCGGATGCAGCCACACCTGGCTCGCGCATCCGTCCACTTTGGTTGCGGGCACTTTCAGCGCATCAGGCAACGGATCCATCGCCTTGCCCGCATCGATCACAAATCGATACCGATCTTCCCAATCGTCCAGGAACGCGAAATCCTCAACAATCTCTTCGAACGCGGCACTTGCCATATCGTCAGCCCCTCTTGCTTGTCCGACCACGTAGGGAGCGGCACCCCAAACGTCCAGCCCTGACACGCAGCGCTTTTCAACGGCGCCTGCATCCGCTACCACTCACAGGTAAAGACCACGAGGGCAGAGCAGTCCAATGACCAAGTTTACAGTCCTGCTATTGATCGGCGCGATGGCGCTTGGCGCGTGCAGCACCCGGTTGAACCCGTTCAACTGGTTCGGGCGCGGGCAATCGGAACCCGTCGCAGCCCCGCAAGAGGCCGAAGAGGTGAACCCGCTGATCCCGCAAAGCGAACGCGTCCGGCTGAACCTGTTTGGCTTGCGCGACGATGACGCCGAATATCCCGGCGGTCCCGTCGATCAGGTGAGCGATCTGGTCATCGAACGCGTGCCCGGTGGTGCGGTCATCCGCGCGGCGGGCGTGCCCGATTACCAGGGTGCCTTTGGCGTACGCCTGCAGCCCGCAAACGACGATGAGGTGCCCGAGGATGGCGTCCTGACCTACCGTCTGGAGGTCATCCGCCCCGATGGCGCGCGCGTCGGCGGACCCGAACGGGTGCGGACCGTGACGGCCGCGCGGCGTGTGACGGACAACCAGCTTGCCGGTGTGCGCACGATCCGGGTCGAAGGGCTGCGCAACGCGCAGACATCGCAGCGTCGCTAGCGCGCGCTGTTAACCGTCCAACGGCACGATCCGAACGCTCTCACCCTGAGCGGCGAGCGCCACGCGCCCATCACACAAGCGCAGCGCGTCTTCGCCGAACACCTCGGATCGCCATCCCGTCAGGGCCGCCACATCCCGTTCTCCGGCGGCCAGCGCATCGAGGTCGGCTGCCGACGCGATCAGCTTTGCCGCCACACCGGCGCTTTCGGTCTTGGCTTTCAAAAGCACGCGCAACAGGTCCGCCAGCGCCGGGTTCACCTGCAGCTTTTCGCGGCTGCGGTCGGGCTGTGGCATCGCATCGGGCGACATCGACACGCCCGCCTGCACGGCCTTCAGGATCCCATCGGCAATGTCACCCTTGCGCGCCTCGCGCAACAGCAGGCGCGCGCGGCCCAGATCCTCGTGCGACTTGGGCTTGTTGCTTGCCAGCTCCACCAGCGCGTCATCCTTGAAGACGCGGTTGCGGGGGATGTTGCGTGCCTGCGCGTAGCGTTCGCGGAACGCAGCCAGCTCCTTGACCAGGGCGAGGAATTTTGGCGAATGCGTCCGCGTCTTGACGCGTTTCCAGGCATTCTCGGGCTCCACGATATAGGTGTCGGGGCTCAGCAGTGTCGTCAGCTCTTCGGCCACCCACCGCGCGCGCCCGGTCTCGGCCAGTTTCGCAGCGAGAAATTCGTAGATCTGGCGCAGATGCGTCACGTCCGCCAGGGCATAGGTCTTTTGCGCGGGCGTCAGCGGGCGGCGCGACCAGTCGGTGAACCGCGATGTCTTGTCCAACGCTTGCCGCGCGATCTTGCGCACCAGCGTCTCATAGCCGACCTGTTCGCCAAAGCCGCACACCATTGCGGCCACCTGCGTGTCAAACAGCGGATCGGGCAGCACCTGCGCATCCACGTAAAAGATCTCGAGGTCTTGCCGGGCGGCGTGAAACACCTTGACCACGGATGTGTCGCAGAAAAGGTCATACAGCGGCTCGAGCGAAATGCCCCCCGCCAGCGGATCCACCAGCACGGCGTTGTCGTCATCGGTGCCCGGCATGGCCAGTTGGATCAGGCAAAGTTTTGAATAATAGGTCCGTTCCCGCAGGAATTCGGTGTCCACCGTGATGTAGTCGTGGTGCGCCGCCTCTTGGCAAAATGCAGCGAGTTCGTCGGTGGTGGTGATCGTCTTCATCTGGCGTATCTTCTTGTTTTTGGGTGATGTGCACCGATTGGTTGTACGGGTCTACATCATTTTCGCCCGCCTTGGCTAGAGCATGAGCGGCGCGGTTTCACCGCCGGCAAACCGGCGCAGGACGGCCGGGTAGAGCCGGTGTTCCTGCGCCAGCACCCGCGCGGCCAATGTCTCGGCCGTATCGCCCGCCTCGACGGGAACCCGCGTCTGACCCAGGATCGGCCCATCGTCGAGCGCGGGCGTGACCAGATGCACGGTGCAGCCATGTTCGGCGTCACCCGCGGCAAGGGCCCGGGCATGGGTGTGCAACCCTTTGTATTTCGGGAGGAGCGATGGGTGAATGTTCAACATCCGGCCCGCCCACGGGGCGACGAACCCTTCGGTCAGGACGCGCATGAACCCGGCCAGACAGATAAGGTCGAGCGCATGGGGCGCCAGCGCCGTGGTGATCGCCGCCTCAAAGCCCGCGCGGTCGTCGCCATAGGGCCGGTGATCGATCACTTCGGTCGCGATGCCCTGAGACTGCGCCCAGGCGATACCGCCCGCATCCGCGTTGTTCGACACAACGACGGCAGGCCGCGCAGGGTGGTCGCCGGTCATATCGGCGACCAGCGCGCGCATGTTCGACCCGCCCCCCGAGACAAAGATACCGACCCGTTTGGTCAAAGAAGCTGCCCTGAATAGGATACGCCCTGCCCTGTTGTCACGGTCCCGATGCGCATCACGGTCTGCCCTTCGGCCTCCAGCGCCGCGGTCACCACCTCTTCGGCCTCGGGTGCGACGATAACGGTCATGCCGATGCCCGCGTTGAACGTCTTGAGCATCTCGGCCTCGGCGATGCCGCCCTGTGTTGCGAGCCAGCCAAAGACCGGTGGCAGCGTCCAGCTGTTCAGATCGACCTCGGCCCCCAGCCCATCCGGCAGCACGCGCGGCAGGTTCTCGGTCAGCCCGCCGCCGGTGATATGCGCAAATCCGTGCACGCCGCCTGCGGCAATCGCGGCAAGCGCTGCCTTTACATAAAGCCGCGTGGGTGTCAGCAGCGCCGCCCCCAGCGTGCCCGCACCAAACGGGCAATCGGCATCCCAGCCCAGGCCCGAGGCCTCCACCACGCGGCGCACCAGCGAATAGCCGTTGGAATGCACCCCGTCCGAGGCCAGGCCCAGGATCACATCACCCGCTGTCACACCATCGGGCAGCGCGGTCCCACGCTCCATCGCGCCCACGGCAAACCCTGCGAGGTCAAAGTCGCCCGCGGGGTACATGCCCGGCATTTCAGCCGTCTCACCACCAAGGAGGGCGCAGCCCGAGGCTTCGCACCCGGCCGCGATCCCCTCGACGATGCGGGCGGCCTGATCGACCTCCAGCTTGCCCGTCGCGAAATAGTCGAGAAAGAACAACGGCTCCGCCCCCTGGCACACCAGGTCGTTCACGCACATGGCCACCAGATCGATGCCCACGCCGTCCACATGGCCGGTGTCGATGGCAATGCGCAGCTTGGTGCCCACGCCGTCGGTGGCCGCAACCAGCACCGGATCGGTGAACCCGGCACCCTTCAGATCAAAGAGACCGCCAAACCCGCCCAGGGCTGAGGCAACGCCGGACCGCTTGGTGCGGGCCGCGGCGGGCTTGATCCGTTCGACCAGCGCGTTGCCTGCGTCAATGTCCACGCCCGCCTGCGCATATGTCAGCCCGTTCTTGCCATCCTGCGTCATGAAATGCCCCCGGTGTCGCGTTGCGCCCCCCTAGCAAGGGGCGGTGGCGGGGTCCAGTGGGGCGTTCATTCTTCGGCCTTGGCCTGCCGTTTCAGCTCGATCCGCTGGCCCATCCCGACAAACACGCGGGCCGACAGCAGGTAGAACACAAAAAACAGCGCGAGGATGATCAGCAGACCGACGGCGCCGAGGGTGGCCACAAGGGCGGCCATCGGCACCTGAAAGACCACGACAACGGCGGCCGTCAGTGCGAGGCTGATGCCGAAATTGATGAATGTCCCGTTCAACGCCAGCCGCCACATCCGCCCGCTGTCGAGCGCGCCCGCCGTCTTGCGCGCAAAGGTCTGGCCCGCATCCATCGCGGGCACAATCGCTGTCACGATTCCCACCCCGGCGCCGACGCTGATCCCGGCGAGGGCTTCGAGCGCATAGGACAGCACGTACACACCCACCATGGTCGCCAGCGTCACCAGCGCATAGCGTTTCAGGATATCGTTGTCGGTCATGTGGGCGCGCGTCCTTTGCGGTGCTGCATCGCGCGGACCCTATGGTCGGGGTGTGCTGCAGACAACCCAAGGTCTTGACCCTGTCGGCAGCGCCGCCTACCCATGCGCCATGGCGGGCCTGTAGCTCAATTGGTTAGAGCAGAGCGCTCATAACGCTTTGGTTGC
>JBCBHM010000008.1:97014-99719 GCA_038525585.1 Pseudomonadota bacterium | reverse complement strand
ACCCCTTGATGCCGTCATAGCGCGCGCGCACCTCTTTTTCGGCATCTGTCTTGGGTTCTTCGGGGTAGTCGGGCAGCGCGTAGCCCTTGGCCTGCAACTCTTTGACCGCTGCCACGAGCTGCGGCACAGAGGCCGAGATATTGGGCAGCTTGATCACGTTGGCACCCGGCGTCTTCACTAGCTCTCCCAGCTCTGCCAGGTGATCGTCCTGCCGCTGCGCCTCCGTCAGGTGGTCGGGAAAGGTCGCGATGATGCGACCGGCAAGGCTGATGTCCTTGACCCCGACCTCGACGCCCGCAGCCGCGGCAAAGCGGCGGATCATCGGCAGAAAGGACGCGCTCGCCAGTTCCGGCGCCTCGTCAACCTTGGTGTAGATGATATCGGGGGAATTGGTCATGTCGCACCTCATTTGCCGGGGTTTCGGGCACGCGCCGATACGGCGCGCCGTTGGGCACGGGGCCTACCGAACAGGCACGCACCCGTCAATGCATGCAATTGTATACTGACTGCGGCTTTTTGTGCCATCCCTGACAGCGGGAATCTGCTAGAGACGCCGCAACCGCACGCAAAAGGAGCCAGCGCATGTCCAAGATCAAGGTCGAAAACCCCATCGTCGAAATGGACGGGGACGAGATGACGCGCATCATGTGGGCCTTCATCAAGGACAAGCTGATCCTGCCCTATCTCGACATCGACCTGCTCTACTACGACCTCGGGATCGAGGCGCGCGACGAGACCGAAGATCAGATCACCATCGATGCCGCCGAAAAGACCAAGGAAGTGGGCGTCGCCGTGAAATGCGCCACCATCACACCCGATGAGGCCCGGGTCGAAGAGTTCGGCCTCAAGAAGATGTGGCGCAGCCCCAACGGCACGATCCGCAACATCCTGGGCGGCGTGATCTTTCGCCAGCCGATCATCTGCAAGAATGTCCCCCGCCTGGTGCCCGGCTGGACCGCACCCATCGTCGTGGGCCGCCACGCCTTTGGCGATCAGTACAAGGCCACGGACATGAAGTTTCCCGGCGCAGGCACGCTCACGATGAAATTCGTGGGCGAGGATGGTACAGAGGTCGAGCACGAGGTTTACAAGGCCGACGGGCCGGGCGTGTTCATGTCGATGTATAACATCGACGCCTCGATCTACGATTTCGCGCGCGCCTCGTTCAATTACGGGCTCAACCTTGGCTGGCCGGTGTATCTGTCGACCAAGAACACGATCCTCAAGCAATATGATGGCCGGTTCCTCGAGATCTTTCAGGAGGTCTACGACGCCGAATTCCGCGACGCGTTCGAAGAGAAGAAGATCTGGTACGAACACCGCCTGATCGACGACATGGTCGCCTGCGCGATCAAGTGGAACGGCAAGTTCGTATGGGCCTGCAAGAACTATGACGGCGACGTGCAGTCGGACGTGGTCGCGCAGGGCTTTGGCTCGCTCGGCATGATGACGTCGCAGTTGATGACACCGGACGGCAAGATCGTCGAGGCCGAGGCCGCACACGGCACCGTCACCCGCCACTACCGGCAGCATCAGGAGGGGCAATCGACCTCGACCAACTCCATCGCATCGATCTATGCCTGGACCGGCGGGCTGAAGCACCGCGCCAAGCTCGACGGCAATGCACCGCTCAAGCGCTTTGCCGAGACGCTTGAGACGGTGATCGTGGACACGGTGGAGAGCGGCCATATGACCAAGGACCTTGCATTGTTGGTGGGACCGGACCAGGGCTGGCTCACGACGATGGGCTTTCTGGAAAAGCTGGACGAAAACCTGAACAAGGCGCTGACGGGATAAGGCTTTTCTTGCAAGAAAAGCTCACTTGCGATCCTTCAAGGATCGCCCGCCCCGACCGCAGGACTAGGATATGGCCGAACCGCACAACACCATCGCGCACACCCCGCTGGAGGATCTGCAGGCCGCATGTCTGGGCACGGCCCTGTGCGCACTGGGCGTGCAGTTCCTGGCGCATGCCCAACTGGTGACAGGTCAAACCGCAGGCCTTGGGGTTCTGCTGTCCTACACGACGGGCTGGTCCTTCAGCCTCTGGTTCTTTGTCCTCAACCTGCCCTTTTATGGGCTGGCCTTGCTGCGGATGGGGCTGAGCTTCACGCTCAAGAGCTTTGTCGCCGTCGCCCTTGTCTCCGTCCTGTCCGAACTGTTCGCCCGCACGATCAGCTTTGACACCTTGCCCGTGTGGCTGGCCAGCCCGCTGGCCGGTGGCTTGATCGGCATCGGCCTGATCGTCGTCTTCCGCCACGGCGCATCCCTTGGCGGGATCGGCGTGTTGGCACTCTACCTGCAGGACAAGACCGGCTTCAAAGCCGGCTACACGCAGCTTGCCTTCGACATCGCCCTCTTTGCAGGGGCATTCACCGTTCTGCCCTGGCAACCGGTCGCTTGGTCCCTGTTGGGGGCCGTGATCACCAACCTCATCATCGCCACCAACCACCGCAAGGATCGATACGTGGCGCGTTGACCGCTCCGGGTCTGACCCCCAGACGCAAAACGAGCCCCTTTGCGGTCATTTCGAACGGGCGCGGGATGATCGCATGCACCAACGCCGCGCCGCCCGTGTGGCCCGTTCACCCTGTCCGCCGTGATCGCGCAGCGCTTCTGGACCCCTGCGGCACACTAAGCCTTCCTTTCTGCACCGCAGCGCTATATGGGCCGCATCACGACATCACTGCGGATGACAAACGTCC
>JBCBHM010000008.1:0-96914 GCA_038525585.1 Pseudomonadota bacterium | reverse complement strand
TACCGCTTCGCTACTTGAGGACGACATTCGTCCTACCGCTTCGCTACTTGAGGACGACATTCGTCCTACCGCTTCGCTACTTGAGGACCGTCATGGATCTGCGCAACATCGCCATCATCGCCCACGTCGACCACGGCAAAACCACCCTGGTGGACGAACTGCTCAAGCAGTCAGGCACCTACCGCGAAAACCAGGCCACGACCGAACGTGCCATGGACAGCAACGACCTCGAGCGTGAGCGTGGCATCACGATCCTTGCCAAAGCGACAAGCGTCGAGTGGAAAGACACACGGATCAACATCGTGGACACGCCCGGCCACGCCGACTTCGGCGGTGAGGTCGAACGGATCCTGAGCATGGTCGACGGTGTCGTGCTGCTGGTCGACGCCGCCGAAGGGCCGATGCCGCAAACCAAATTCGTGACCTCAAAGGCGCTGGCGCTGGGCCTGCGGCCCATCGTGGTGCTGAACAAGGTCGACAAGCCGGATGCGGAGCCGGACCGCGCGCTCGATGAATGCTTTGACCTCTTTGCCAATCTGGGCGCGGATGACGATCAGCTTGATTTTCCGGCCATGTATGCCTCCGGTCGCAATGGCTGGGCGGATACCGAGCTTGACGGTCCGCGCAAGGACCTGTCGGCGCTTTTTGATCTGATCGTGGACCATGTGCCGGCCCCGGCCCAACTGGTTGCCCGGGATGAACCGTTTCGCATGCTCGCCACGACGCTGGGCGCCGATCCGTTCATCGGGCGCATCCTGACGGGGCGCGTGGAATCGGGCACCCTCAAGGCCGGCGAAACGGTCAAGGCGCTCAGCCGCGACGGCACGCTGATCGAAAATTTCCGGTGCACCAAGATCCTGGCCTTCCGAGGTCTGCAACAGCAGCCCATCGACATGGCCGAAGCGGGCGATATCGTCTCGCTCGCGGGCATGTCCAAAGCGACGGTGGCCGACAGTATCGTGGCAACGTCCGTGTCCGACGCCCTGCCTGCGCAACCCATCGACCCGCCGACGATCACCGTGACCTTTGGCATCAACGACAGCCCGCTTGCGGGCCGCGACGGCAAGAAGGTGCAGTCGCGCGTGATCCGGGAACGGCTGATGAAAGAGGCCGAAAGCAACGTCGCCATCCGCATCTCGGACACGCCCGGTGGCGACGCGTTCGAAGTCGCGGGCCGCGGCGAATTGCAGATGGGCGTCCTGATCGAGAATATGCGCCGCGAAGGGTTCGAGCTGAGCATCTCGCGGCCGCAGGTCCTGTTTCAAGAGATCGACGGCGTGCGTCACGAACCGATCGAAGAGGCCACGATCGACGTCGATGACGAATATTCCGGTGCGGTGATCGAAAAACTGACAGGTGCGCGCAAGGGCAATCTGGTCGAAATGAAACCGGCCGGTGCGGGCAAGACGCGGATCATCGCGCATGTGCCGTCGCGCGGCCTGATCGGATACCACGGCGAGTTTCTGACCGACACGCGCGGCACCGGCGTGCTGAACCGGGTGTTTCACGAATGGGCCCCGCACAAGGGCCCGATCCCGGGCCGTCGCGCGGGTGTGCTGATCTCGATGGAGAACGGCCAATCGGTTGCGTTCGCGCTGTGGAACCTGGAAGAGCGGGGCCGCATGTTCATCGGCGCGCAGGCGGATGTCTACACCGGCATGATCATCGGCGAGCACAGCCGCGACAACGACCTCGAGGTGAACCCGCTCAAGGGCAAGAAGCTGACCAATGTGCGCGCATCCGGCACGGACGAGGCCGTACGCCTGACGACCCCGATCACGATGTCGCTGGAAGAGGCGATTGCCTATATCGATGATGATGAGCTGGTGGAGGTGACACCCAACGCGGTGCGGCTGCGCAAGCGCTATCTCGATCCGCACGAACGCAAACGTATGGCGCGGGCGTCCTGAGCCTGGACTGGGGGCCAGCCCCCAGACCCCCGGGATTTTTTCAGGACAAAGACGGGCTACTCGGTCGTCTCGACAATCAGCAACTCGCGCTCTGACGCACCGCGGGCATGGGCCAAGGCCGCCTGGTAGGCGTCGGAGTGGTAGCAGCGTTCTGCGGTTTCGACGTCCCGAAACCGGGCAACGACATTGCGCGGCCGGTCCGTACCTTCGAGTTGCACGTAGCGACCACCCCGCGCGATGAACGTCCCGCCATGCTCGGCGATGGCGACCGTCGCGCCCTCGGCGTATTTCTTGTAGGCGACCTCGTCGGTAACCGTCACATGCGCAATCCAGAGTGCTGGCATTCTACCCTCCCATAACTGCTTTGGCCGCGGCGATCGCGGCATCGGCATTGCTGGCATCCTTGGCGCCGCCTTGGGCCATGTCGGGGCGGCCGCCGCCGCCCTTGCCGCCCAGTTCGGCAACCGCGGCCTTGACCAGATCGACGGCACTGACCGCTTGGGTCTTGTCCTCGGTCACGCCGGCGGCCACCGCCACCTTGCCATCCGCGTCTGCGATCAGAAGGATCGCACCCGAGCCCATGCGCGCTTTGTGCTCATCAATGAGGGGCGGCAGATCGCGGCCCGTGACGCCGCTCAACACTTGCGCGAGGAAGGCGGTGCCTGCGACATCTTCGGCCTCGGGGCCCGTCGCCGTGCCGCCGCCCATCGCTAGGTCGCGGCGCAACTGCGCCACTTCGGCGGCGAGCGCCTTGCGCTCTTCGAGCAGCGCCTTGACCCGCGCGGGCACGTCCGACGCCTGCGCCTTGAGCTCAAGCGCGGCTTCGGCCAGCAGGTGATCCTGGCTGCGCAGATAGTCGAGCGCGGGCTGCCCCGTCAGCGCCTCGATCCGGCGGACACCGGCGCTGGAGGCGCTGTCGCCCAGCGTCACAAAGGCCCCGATGTCGCCTGTCTGGCGCACATGGGTGCCGCCGCACAGCTCAAGCGAATAGGTATCGCCGCCCGTACCCTTGCCGGATCCCGCCTGCGTGCCCATCGACACCACCCGCACCTCGTCCCCGTATTTCTCACCAAAGAGCGCTTGCGCACCCAAGGCACGGGCATCGTCGGGTGTCATGACCCGCGTCTCGACCGGCGCATTTTGTCGGATATAGGCGTTCACCTCCGCCTCGACGCGGCCCAGGTCTTGCAGGCTGAGCGCCTTGCCGTGGGAGAAATCGAAACGCAACCGGTCCGGCGCGTTGAGCGACCCGCGTTGGGCCACGTGATCGCCCAGAGCGGCGCGCAGCGCCTCGTGCAGCAAGTGCGTCGCCGAATGGTTGGCGCGGATCGCGGTGCGCCGCGCATGATCGACGTCAAGAACGGCCGCTTCGCCCATGGAAAGGCTGCCTTTTGTGACCGTCGCGATATGGATGAACACATCTGCCGTTTTGCGCGTGTCGGTCACATGCGCCTCACCGCTGTCGGTGCGGATGACACCGCTGTCGCCCACTTGCCCGCCACTTTCGGCGTAAAACGGGGTCTGGTTCAGCGCGATCTGAACCTCCGTGCCCGCGCCTGCCTGCGTCACGGGCGCGCCATCGACGACGAGTGCCACGATCTGCCCTTCGGCGGTTTCGGTGTCATAGCCCAGGAACTCCGTCGCTCCATGCGCCTCGGCCACATCGAACCAGACGGTCGCATCCGCCGCCTCGCCCGACCCAGACCAGGCCGCCCGCGCCTTGGCCTTTTGCGCGGCCATGGCCGTATCGAACCCGTCCGTGTCCACGCCGCGGCCCTTTTCACGCAGCGCATCCTGTGTGAGGTCCAGCGGGAAGCCGTATGTATCGTAGAGCTTGAACGCGGTCGCGCCCGGCAGATCACCGTCGTCAGGCAAGGCAGCGAGCTCATCGTCCAGCAGCTTCAGCCCGCGGTCGAGCGTCTGCTTGAACCGCGTCTCTTCGGCCTCCAGCGTCTCGGTGATCAGCGCCTGCGCCTGGCCAAGCTCCGGGTACGCCGCCCCCATTTGCTGCACGAGGCTCGGCACCAGCCGGTGCATCACGGGGTCCTTCGCCCCCAGCAAATGCGCGTGCCGCATCGCGCGCCGCATGATGCGCCGCAGCACGTAGCCGCGGCCATCATTCGACGGCATCACCCCATCCGCGATCAGGAAGGAGGTTGACCGCAAGTGATCCGCGATCACGCGGTGATGCACGTTCTGGTCCCCATAGGGATCCACACCGGTCGCATGGGCCGACGCTTCGATCAGCGCCTTGAACAGATCCGTGTCGTAGTTGTCGTGGCTGCCCTGCAGGAGCGCCCCGATCCGTTCGAGCCCCATGCCGGTGTCGATCGACTGCATATCGAGGTCGACCATCGAGCCGTCTTCGAACTGCTCGTTTTGCATGAAGACGATGTTCCAGATCTCGATGAACCGGTCGCCATCCTCTTCGGGAGAGCCCGGAGGACCGCCCCAGATGTGATCGCCATGATCATAGAAAATCTCGGTACAGGGGCCACACGGGCCCGTCGGCCCCATCTGCCAAAAGTTGTCGGCGGTCGCGATGCGGATGATCCGGTCTTCGGGCACGCCGACTTTCTTCCAGATCTCAAAGGCTTCGTCGTCGGTGTGATATACCGTGACGTACAGCCGATCCTTGGGGATCCCGAAGGCGCCGGTGATCAGCTCCCAGGCAAAGGGGATCGCCTCATGCTTGAAGTAGTCGCCAAAGCTGAAATTCCCCAACATCTCAAAGAAGGTGTGGTGCCGCGCGGTGTAGCCGACATTGTCGAGGTCATTGTGCTTGCCGCCTGCGCGCACGCATTTTTGCGCTGACGTCGCGCGGGTGTAGTCGCGCCGCTCAAGCCCAGTGAACAGGTTCTTGAACTGCACCATGCCCGAGTTCACGAACATCAGCGTGGGATCGTTGCGGGGGACAAGCGGGCTCGAAGGGACGACCGCATGCCCTTGTTTTTCAAAGTAATTCAGAAAGGTCGAGCGGATGTCGTTGAGCGATGGCATGGGGCGTGGCCTTGGGCAGGATTGGGTCGCTCTGACATAGCGCCGGGCTTTGGCGGTGTCCACAAACGAAACGGGGTGCCACCGTCGTGACACCCCGCCCCCGGTATTGTCCGCGCCACAGCTGGCACGTCAGGGACGTTTTGGGCCAAGTCCCCGGTGCCCGACCGATTACGCCTCGAGGATATCGTCGTCCTCGACCTTTTCGCCGTCGGGCATCTCGAAGTCGAGCCCGTGGGCCGCGCGGATCTTGTCCTCGATCTCCAGCGCGATGCGGCTATTGTCCTTGAGGAAGCTCTTGGCGTTCTCGCGCCCCTGCCCGATCCGTTCGTCACCATAGCTGAACCAGGCGCCGGACTTTTCGACCACACCGGCCTTGACGCCGAGATCGAGCAGTTCGCCCATTTTCGAGATGCCTTCGCCATACATGATGTCGAATTCCACCTGCTTGAAGGGCGGCGCGACCTTGTTCTTGACCACTTTTACGCGGGTGGCGTTGCCGACGACTTCGTCGCGGTCCTTGAGCGCCCCGATGCGGCGGATATCAAGGCGGACGGAGGAGTAGAATTTCAGCGCGTTGCCACCTGTTGTGGTTTCGGGCGAGCCGAACATGACGCCGATCTTCATCCGGATCTGGTTGATGAAGATGACCATGCAATTCGAACGGCTGATCGACCCGGTGAGCTTGCGCATGGCCTGGCTCATCAGGCGGGCCTGCACGCCGACGCTGCTGTCGCCCATGTCGCCTTCCAGTTCGGATTTCGGCGTCAGGGCCGCAACCGAATCGACGACAACCATGTTGACCGCGCCGGAGCGCACGAGCGTGTCCGTGATTTCCAAGGCCTGCTCGCCCGTGTCGGGTTGCGAGATCAGCAGCTCATCGAGGTTCACGCCCAGCTTGCGCGCGTATTGCGGGTCGAGAGCGTGTTCGGCATCGACAAAGGCACAGACACCGCCCTGCTTCTGCTGCTCGGCGACGCAATGCAGTGTCAGCGTGGTTTTGCCAGACGATTCAGGGCCGTAGATCTCCACGATCCGCCCCATCGGCAGCCCGCCGATCCCCAGTGCGATGTCGAGGCCAAGGCTGCCGGTGGAGCTTGCCGTGATATCCTGAATGGCACCCTCATCGCCCAGCTTCATGATGGAGCCCTTGCCGAACTGCCGTTCGATCTGCGCCAATGCGCTGTCCAGCGCCTTCTGTTTGTCTGCCGATTTTTTATCTGTCATGTTCAAAAGGTCTGCCGTCGCCATTGGTTTGGTCCTTTGTGTCATACCCCGGTCGGGGCGGCAATTGGTGCCGTGCTGCTTCGATGTTCTCATTGTGTTCCTTATGAGATCAAAATGAGAACATTGCAATTAAATTTCTCTGCAACCCACCTTTTGCGGCAGAGGGTTAAGGAGTAGTTTACGCCGACGTGCAAAAGACGACGAATTGGGCGGGGCAGCGGGTATGTTGGTGTTTTACAAGGCCAATCTGGCGTTTTTGTCAGTGCCGAAAACTGGCACCACCGCCTATGAGGAGGCGTTGCGGCCGCATGCGGACATGGTGCTGGTGCAGCCGCCGGAACTGAAACACGCGCCGGTCTATCGCTACAATCGTTTTGTCCGCCCGATGTTTCTGCGGGTCTGTGATGTGGATCTCGAGGTCATGGCTGTGATGCGCGAGCCCGTCAGCTGGCTCGGCAGCTGGTGGCGGTTTCGGCAGCGGCCCTTCATGGCAGGCAAGCCAAACGCCACGCACGGGATCAGCTTTGACGATTTTGTGCTGGCCTATCTCAAGGGCAAGAAGCCGGGGTTTGCGGATGTCGGCAGTCAGGCCCGGTTTCTTGAAACCCAGCCCAATGGCACCGGTGTGACGCATCTGTTCCGCTATGAAGATCAGGACCGATTGCAGGCCTTTCTATCGGATCGTTTGGGCGTTGCGTTTTCGCTCGACCGTCACAACGTCTCGCCTGCCATCCCCGGTGTGCTGTCGCCCGAGGTGGAGGCGCGTCTGCGGCGCAAATGCGCCGAAGAGTTCGAGCTGTATGACAGCATCGTATCCGCTTGAGCGGCGGATCAATGCAGCTGGCTGTGCACCGTTTCGGCCAGATCGTTGAGTGAAAACGGCTTGGGCAGAAAAACCGAATTCGGTATCTTCTCCCGCTGGTCGTTCAGCTTGTCTTCGGCATAGCCAGAGACGAACACCACCCGCACATCAGGACGGTCTTGCAGCGCCTCGCGCACCCAGCTTGGCCCGTCCTTGCCGGGCATCACCACATCCGTGACGAAGAGGTCGACGTTCAGATCGACATCCTCGAGCGTCTTCAGCGCCGCCTCGGCGCTGTCCGCCTCAAGCACGGTATAGCCGCGCAGGCGCAGCGCCCGGCTGGCAAAGGCCCGCACCGGCGCTTCGTCCTCGACCAGCAAGATCACACCATCGCCCTTTTGCGGGCTGGACGGTTTGACCTGCGGTGTCTTGACCGGTGTCGGCGCGGCGGACCGCTCGAGCACCGGGAACATGATGGAAAAACAGGTGCCCGCGCCGATCTTGCTGTCGACAAAGATGAACCCACCGGTCTGTTTCACGATCCCATAGGCGGTCGAGAGCCCCAGCCCCGTGCCCTCGCCGGTTCGCTTGGTTGTATAAAACGGCTCGAACACCTTTTGCAGTTTGTCGGCGGGGATGCCCACGCCTTCGTCGATGACGCGCAGGCACACGTATTGCCCCACAGGGACAGAGACGCGATCCCGTTCGAGCGGCTCGTTCAGCGTCACGCACTCGGTTTCAATCTTGATCTCGCCGCCCTCGGGCATCGCGTCACGCGCATTGACGACGAGGTTCATCAGCACCTGTTCCAGCTGCCTCTTGTCGGCGCGGATGGACTTGAGCACCGGATCGTGGGTGAGCGTCAGCCGCACCTTTTCCCCGACCAACCGGTTCAGCAGGTGGGTGAGGTCGGCCATGGTGTCGCGCAGATCAAGCTCTTCGGTGCGCAGGGTCTGCTTGCGGGAAAAGGCCAGCAACTGTCCCACCAGTGCCGCTGCGCGGTTGGCGTTCTGGTTGATCTGCATCAGGTCACCGTAATCGGCGTCGCCCTGATCGTGCCGCAGCAAAAGCAGATCGCAATGGCCCGAAATCGCCGTCAGCAGATTGTTGAAATCATGCGCGACACCGCCAGCCAATTGGCCGATGGCCTGCATCTTCTGGCTTTGCACAAATTGCGCCTCGAGCGTTTTCAGCTCGGTCGCGTCCGATAGCACGGCGAGCACGGAGTTGCCTTCGCCGTCCTTCATCTGGTTGAGTGCCACTTGCACAAATGTTTCCTTGTCGGTCCGGCGCAGGCGCAGAAACTCGCTTTGCTGGATCGCGCGGCCCGAGACGGTCTCGGCGAGCCAATCGTCCAACGGCCGCCCCAGACCTTCCATCAGGTCCCCAAGATGCGCGTCGCGCGCCAGCGTGTCGCCGATCATGTTCGCCGCCATCCGGTTGTAGCTCTGGACCCGCCCTTCGGTCGAGAACCGCACAAGCGGCACCGGCAAATCCTCGAAATCATGCCAGTGGGCTGCCGCCGCAACCTCGGGTGTGGGCAGCAGGTAGAGCGCGCGGCGCCCTGCACCCGCATCAATCGCCGTGACCAGGACATCGATCGGCCCGGCCTCGGCCGCGAGCCGGTTTGCCGCGCCCATCGTCAGCGGCACCTCCTCGAACAGCGTGTCGAGCGCCTTGGCCCGCTTGCCGACCAGCGCCCGTGCGGCGTCGTTCATGTAAAGGATCGCATCGTTTCGGCCCAGCATGATCATCGGCAGCCCCGGCCCGTCCGAGCCGCGCGTGCCCTCGGCCACAGGCTCCAGGCGCCACAGCATTCTGTCGTCGCCCAAATCATGTACGGCCAGCCGCACATGGCCTTTGCGCGTCACGATATCTTCGCGTGCGGCACCTTCAGCGTCGGCCACGGATTTCAGCCGAAACAGGATACCGCCCGGATTTGCAAAGGTCGCGCGCAAGGTTCCGGCCAGCGTCTCACCGCGACGGGTCGCGTAGCGGGTGCGCGCGGCGGCATTGGCGCTCAGCACCTCGCCATCGGCGGTGCAGACGAAGCTGGGCGCACTGTCCTTTTCGATGAACCCCGCGACCGCCTGCAATGTGCGGTCCTGCGCGGCCCGGTCCCGGCGGATCACGACGCTGAGCGCGATACCCAGCAAGAACAGGGTCGTCGCAGCGGCGAGCAGGCCCATCTGGATCAACGGCTCGGGCGCCAAGGCGCCCATCACACCCAGCAGGATCGATGCCACCACCAGGCTGCCCCCCCGCCCCGAGCCGGACCGGACAAACCGAACAAGGCTGCTTGTACCTTCTGCTCGCGCCGTCACCGCGCACCTCCTGCTAGTCGAATCGTTCTACCGTATCTGCGCTGCCAGGGGTTAACCGCCACTTAACCACGGCACATTGCGTGTGGTGTCAGGACGGTAGTCACTTACCTCAGGTTGTGTCAAATGGCGTTATGCCCGCAAAAGTCGAGCAAGGTAGAAGCCGTCGCCCCAGTCATCCACGGGCCAGTGCCATTGCGCATCGCACCGCCACGACGGATTGCGCGCCACGAAGGCAGAAACCTGCGCCGCGTTTTCCTCGGCCAGGACGGAGCAGGTCGCGTAATAGAGCGCACCACCCGGCGCGACAAAGGTGTGCGCCGTGTCCAGAATGCTTGCCTGGATATCGCTCAACTCCGTCAGTCGCTCGTCGGTCAGCCGCCACTTGGCCTCCGGCGCGCGGCGCCATGTGCCCGAGCCCGAACAGGGTGCGTCGCACAACACCGCATCAAAGGGTGGATGCTGCGGTATCTGGCCGGGCTCCGACACGGCAATGTCGTGCCCGCCGCGCGCCGCACGGCCCGACAGGTCGCGCATGCGATCAGGCTCCGCATCATGCGCGGTGACCTGCCACCCGGCTGCCGCGAGCGCCAGAGCCTTGCCCCCGCCGCCCGCGCAATAATCGAGCAGGCGACCCGTGCCAGAGATGTGCGCCACCGCGGCCTGGCTCGCGGCGTCCTGCAATTCGACCAGACCGGTCATATAGGGGGCCGATTGGCGCAACCGCCGCGCCCCTTCGACGATGGTGAGGGCCGTCGTGGCGCGTGGATTGACCACAGTCTCGATACCGTCCTCGGACAGGCTCTTTTGCACATCCGCGACCGACGTGCGGGCCGCGTTCACCCGCAGCGTCACCGGCGCGCGCGCGCGCAGCATCTGCGCGGTACGATCCGCGTCCGCGCCCAGGCTTGCGTCGAAACGCGGCATCAGCCAATCGGGAAGATCCAGCGCCGCGGCGCGTGAGGACGGCGCAGCACCGGCATCCCGTTCGTGATCGCTGAGCGGCGCAGGGGCGTGACCCAAGCCATCAAACAGCGCGGACAGGTCTGCGCCCGCCGCCCTCAGTTGCCCGATCATGCGCGCGCGCCCGCCCTCACCGCCGCCAAGGGCCGCAGCACTGCGCCAGTGGCGCATCACGTCAAACACGTGATCGCGGACCGCCGCGCGGTCCTTGGACCCCGCAAACCGGCTGGATCTGGCCCACCGGGTCAACGCCTGTTCGACGGGCATGCCCGCGCTGACCTGATCGAGGATCTCTATGGCCGCCGCGACCCGCGCGCCCGGCCTCATGGCCCTGAAACTACGTTAAGATCGCGGCATAGCATTTTGATTTTACATCGCGCGATAGTTTGGCGCCTCGCGTGTGATCTGCACATCGTGCACATGGCTTTCCTTGAGGCCCGCGCCAGTGATTTTGACAAATTGGCAATTCCGGCGCATCTCATCGACGGTGGCGCAACCGGTATAGCCCATCGCCGCGCGCAGCCCGCCCACAAGCTGGTGGATCACGGTGCCCGCAGGCCCCTTGTAGGGCACCTGCCCCTCGATCCCTTCGGGCACCAGCTTGTCGCTGGCGGCATCCTTTTGAAAATACCGATCGGCCGAGCCGCGCGCCATTGCGCCCAACGAGCCCATGCCGCGGTAGGATTTGAAGCTGCGGCCCTGGTACAGGATCACCTCGCCGGGGGATTCGTCGGTGCCGGCGATCATCGAACCCACCATGGCGCAGGATGCGCCAGCCGCGATGGCCTTGGCAAAGTCACCGCTGAATTTGATGCCACCGTCCGCGATGACCGGCACGTCGCCCGCGGCGGCCGCACAATCCATGATCGCCGTCAGCTGTGGCACGCCCACACCGGCAACCATGCGCGTGGTGCAGATGGACCCCGGGCCAATCCCGACCTTCACAGCATCCGCCCCTGCCCCGATCAGCGCGCGCGTCGCCTCACCCGTGGCCACATTGCCCGCGACGATCTGAACGTCATTCGACAAGCCCTTGGCCCGCCGCACAGCGTCGGCCACCCCTTCGGAATGGCCGTGCGCCGTGTCGATCACGATCATGTCGACGCCTGCATCCGCCAGCGCCTCGGACCGCTCGAAGCCCGCATCCCCCACGGTGGAGGCCGCAGCGACGCGCAGCCGCCCAAGCTCGTCCTTGCACGCGGTCGGGTTCAGCACCGCCTGTTCGGTGTCCTTCAGCGTCAAAAGCCCCGTCAGCTTGCCATCCGCATCCGTCACCAACAGCTTTTCGATGCGCCGCGCCTTCATCAGGCTGATCGCCTCGTCGCGGTCGGCGGGCTCGTGCAGGATGGCGAGGTTGTCGGTGCTCATCATCACGCGCACGGGCGTGTCGTCCTGCCCGGCAAAGCGCATGTCGCGGTTGGTCACGATCCCCACGACGCGCCGCGTCTCATCGATGACGGGAAAGCCGCTGAACCCATACCGTTCGGACAGCGCCTTGGCATCTGCCAAGGTCTGGTTCGGCGTGAGGGTGATCGGATTATAGACGATGCCGGATTCGAACCGTTTGACCCGCCGCACCTCCTGGCTTTGCGCTGCAATGTCGAGGTTGCGGTGAATGACACCCATGCCGCCTGCCTGCGCCATGGCAATGGCCATGCGCCCCTCGGTCACCGTGTCCATGGCCGAGCTGAGCAGCGGGATGTTCAAGTCGATCCGCTGGGTCACGCGGGTGCGCGTATCTGCGTTGGTGGGCAGCACGTTGGACGCCGCAGGGACCAACAAAACATCATCAAAGGTGAGCGCCTCGCGAATCTCCATGGGGGTCTCCTTGGGAGGGTTCGTTTGACGCCTCCCTATCTCATGGGCTTGCTGGAATGGAAAGGGGCAATTGGCGGGCTTGCACGCCATGGCCGCGCTGCGCAGAGTGCGCGCCATGACACATGGATATGACAGCGGCCGCCTGAACCTGCCCTTTGTCGGCATCTCGACCTTTGGCAAACGGCCTTACGTGCAGGATTGGGACGCGCTGGAGGCGGATGTCGCCATCCTCGGCGCGCCCTTCGACGCAGGCACGCAGTGGCGGTCGGGCGCGCGGTTTGGTCCGCGCGCGGTGCGCGAGGCATCGACCCTGTTCAGCTTTGGCCATGCAGGCGCCTATGATCACGAGGACGACGCGACCTATTTGCCCGAGACGGTGCGGATCGTAGACATAGGCGATGCGGACATCATCCATACCGATACCGAAGGCTCGCACGCCAATATCGAGGCGGGTGTGCGCGCAGCGCTCGCGGCAGGTGCGCTGCCGGTGACGATCGGCGGCGATCATTCGGTGAACATCCCCTGCATCCGCGCCTTTGACGATCAGGGCCCGATCCACATCCTGCAAATCGACGCGCATCTGGATTTCGTCGACGAACGACACGGCGTGCGCCATGGCCACGGCAACCCGATGCGCCGGGCGGCCGAGCGCGCCTATGTGACGGGCCTCACACAGGTCGGCATTCGCAATGTCAGCTCCACCGCCAAGGAAGGGTACGACGACGCCCGCGCCATGGGGGCCGACATCCTGTCGGTGCGGCAGGCGCGCGCCCTGGGTCCGCAGGGTGTGATCGACCGTATTCCCCAGGACGCCCGGCTCTACATCACGATCGACATCGACGCCTTCTGCCCGTCCATCGCGCCCGGGACCGGTACGCCCAGCCATGGCGGGTTCCTCTACTATGACGTGCTCGAAATGCTGCAAGCCGCTGCCAAGCGGCACGACGTCGCGGGTATCGATCTGGTCGAGGTCGCACCCGACTATGATCCCACCGGCAGTACCGCGATCCTCGCCGCTCAGGTGCTGATGAACCTTCTGGGCTTTATCTTCCACGCCCGGCCCAGCTGAGCCGCCCCTCCGGAGGGTCGGTTGACACACGTCGTGTCGCACGAACTGACGCGCTTCCGACCCTTCGTGTCGCGCTTTGACTTTTCCTTTGCCGTCAGACGCCTATGCTAGCCATCAACAGACATGAGGCCATCCATGAGCACCGATCCACTCGTCGTTTTCACCCCCTCCGGCAAGCGCGGCCATTTCCCGGTGGGCACGCCGATCCTGACTGCGGCGCGGCAACTGGGCGTGGACCTCGACAGTGTGTGCGGCGGGCGCGGGATCTGTTCGAAATGCCAGATCACACCGAGCTTTGGTGAGTTTCCAAAACACGGCGTGACCGTCGCCCATGATGCCCTGTCCGGCTGGAACACGGTCGAGGAACGCTACAAGTCGAAACGCGGGCTGATCGAAGGTCGCCGCCTGGGCTGCCAGGCGACGGTGCAGGGCGATGTGGTGATCGACGTGCCCCCCGAAAGCCAGGTGCACAAACAGGTGGTGCGCAAACGCGCCGAAGTGCGTGACATCACCATGAACCCGTCCACCAAGCTCTTTTACGTCGAGGTGCAGGAACCCGACATGCACGAGCCCTCTGGCGATCTGGAGCGTCTCGTCACCGCAATCGAGACCGATTGGGGCGTCACGAACATCCACGCCGATCTGCACATCCTGCAAGAGCTGCAACCGACCTTGCGCAAGGGGGACTGGAAGGTCACCGTGGCGGTCCACCTGGGCGACGACGAGAACGCACCGCGCATCATGCATGTCTGGCCGGGCTATTACGACGGCACCGTCTACGGGGTTGCGGTCGATCTCGGCTCCACCACCATCGCCGCGCATTTGTGCGACCTGTCCACCGGCGCGGTGGTCGCCTCTTCGGGTCTCATGAACCCGCAGATCCGTTTTGGCGAAGACCTGATGAGCCGGGTAAGCTACGGCATGATGAACCCCGGCGGCGCGGCCGAGATGACTGTGGCCGTGCGCGAGGGGCTGAACGCCCTGATGACCCAGATCGCGACCGAGGCGCATATCGACAAGACGCTGGTCGTCGACGCGGTGTTTGTGTGCAACCCGGTCATGCACCATCTGCTCTTGGGAATCGATCCGTTCGAGCTGGGCCAGGCGCCTTTTGCACTGGCCACGTCGGACGCGTTGCGGATGCGCGCGGATGATCTCGAGCTGAACATCCACCCCTCGGCCCGTGTCTACCTGCTGCCCTGCATCGCGGGCCATGTGGGCGCGGATGCGGCCGCCGTGGCGCTGAGCGAGGCGCCGGATAAATCTGATGAGCTCGTGCTGGTCGTCGACGTGGGCACCAATGCCGAGATCCTTTTGGGCAACCGCGAAAAGGTGCTGGCCTGCTCCTCCCCCACGGGCCCTGCCTTTGAGGGTGCGCAGATCACCTCGGGCCAGCGCGCGGCCCCTGGCGCCATCGAACGGGTCGAAATCGACCCAGTGAGCAAGGACCCCCGCTTTCGCATTATCGGTGTCGACATGTGGTCGGACGAGGACGGCTTTGCCGAGGCCGCTGCGGGATCGGGGATCACCGGCATCTGCGGGTCGGGCATTATCGAGGCGATTGCAGAGATGCGGCTGGCGGGTCTGCTCGATGCCTCGGGCCTCATCGGATCGGCGGCGCAAACCGGCTCGGACCGCTGTGTGCCCGACGGGCGCACGCAGGCCTATCTGCTGCATGACGGCACCGCCAAGGGCGGGCCGCGCATCGCGATCACCAATCCCGACATCCGCGCCATCCAGATGGCCAAGGCGGCGCTTTATTCAGGGGCGCGCCTGCTTATGGACAAATTCGGCGTGGATGACGTGGACCGTGTCGTGCTGGCCGGTGCCTTTGGCGCCCATATCTCGCCCAAACATGCTATGGTCCTTGGCATGATCCCCGACGCCCCCCTCGACAAGGTCACCTCCGCCGGCAACGCCGCGGGCACCGGCGCGCGCATCGCACTGCTGAACCGCGCGGCACGGGGGGAGATCGAAGAGACGGTGCGTCGCATCCACAAGGTCGAAACCGCAATCGAGCCGCGGTTTCAGGAGCATTTCGTAAACGCCTCCGCCCTGCCCAACAGCGTCGATCCCTTCCCGATCCTGCGCAGCATCGTGGACCTGCCCGAGGTGAGCTTTAACACCGGCGGTGGCGAGGATGGCGGCCGCAGGCGGAGGCGCCGGGCGTGACACGGCTGGCCGCCCTTCTGAGCGTGCTGGCCGCCCCCGTTCTGGCGCAGCCCATTCCCAAGGGCGTGGGCGATCCGGCCCTTGTGGCGGCTCTGGAGGCACCGGGCCTGATCGTCGATGGGGTGTCCACGTGGCCGGTTGACTGGGATCGCACCCCACCCACCGATTTGCTGGTGCAAGTTGTCTATGCCTCCGCATCGGGCGGCAATGCGACCGACCTGCAATACCGCATCGTCACGCCCTCGCCCAGCGGTCCGATCCTCGGCGCGCCGTTCGACCTGCCCGGCAGCGGCATCAAGGAGGTGCAGCCCCACCCGCAAGGCGCGCTGCTGATCCAGTTTCTCTACCGCGATGGGGACGCGCGGTGCTGTCCCTCGGGCCTGATCAACACCGTCCTGAGCCGAGGGATCCCATGACCAATCTTGACCAGCAGGCGTTCTGGACCGACTCCGCTGGCCCCACATGGGTGGCGCTGCAGGCCGAGATGGACGCGTTGCTGGCCCCCGTGCTCGATGTGGTCATCGCCCGATCGGGCCTGAAGGCGGAGGAGACCGTACTGGATGTGGGCTGCGGGACGGGCAGTTCCGTTGCGCGGATCGCCGATGCCGTGGGCCCACGGGGGCATGTGACCGGCCTCGACATATCGGAGACGATGCTGCGGCACGCCCATGCGCGCCTTGGGTTTCAGCCGCATGCGCAGCTGTTGCTGGCCGATGCGCAGACGCATGAATTTGCCACCCCGTTCGACGTCATCCTGTCGCGCTTTGGCGTGATGTTCTTTGACGACACGCGCGCGGCCTTTGCCAACCTATGGCAGGCGCTGGCACCGGGCGGGCGCATGGTGATGGCGGCGTGGGCTTCGGCGTCGGACAATCCGTGGTTCATGGACCCTGCCGCCGCGGCCCGGGACGTGCTGGGCCCGATGCCCAAGGTCGATCGCACCCTGCCCGGCCCGTTCGCCTTTGAAGAGGCGGAGCGGATCCTCGATATCTTTTCCGCCGCAGGCCTGACCGACCCGACGGTCGAGACGCTGGAGCTGACGCTGACCCCCCAGGGCACGCTGGCCGACGCGTCCGAGCTGTGTTGCCATATCGGCCCGGCAGACAGCGCGCTGCAATATCACGACGCGGATGCCGATGCCAAAGCGGCGCTGAAGGCGGCGATCATTGACCGCTTTGCCAAATATGACGGGCCAGAGGGCGTGCATATTCCCGCGTCCATCCACATCTTCGAGGCACGCAAAGCCCCTTGACGCCTCTGGTCCCCGCGCCTATCCAAGCGGCTCAGCGCGCGGGTATGGTGAAAAGGTATCACGGCAGCTTCCCAAGCTTTAGTTACGGGTTCGATTCCCGTTACCCGCTCCAAAACTTCCTCACAGATCATCACAGCCCGCACAGTTGGCGTATGAGCCGCCCGCGATCGTTGCCGGAATGAGCGGCCACATGGGCACCATCCCACCCTTCTGGGCCGATGCCACGCCGCGTGACGTTATGCCGCGCGCGACGGCCTAGCCCATCAGCACGTCGCCATGCGCCTCGCGCAACTCACGTTTCAGCACCTTGCCCGTGGCGTTGCGCGGCAGGCTGTCGACAAAAATCACCCGGTCGGGCACCTGCCACTTGGCGATCTGACCTTCGTAGATCGACAGGATCTCCGCCTCTTCGGGGCTTTGCCCTTCGGCCGGCACAACGATCAACACGGGCCGTTCGTCCCACTTTTCGTGCCGCGCCCCGATCACGGCGGCATCGGCCAGCTGTGCATGGCCAAGTGCGATGTTTTCCAGATCCACCGAGCTGATCCATTCGCCGCCCGACTTGATGATGTCCTTGGACCGGTCCTTGATCGACAGATAGCCATCGGGATCGATGGTCGCCACATCCCCGGTGGGGAACCAGCCATGTTCGAGCGTGCTTTCGATGCTTTTCCGATAGTAGTTGCCCAAGACCCAGTGACCGCGCACATGCAGATCCCCTTGGGTCTGACCGTCCTCTGGCAGTGCCCCGCCCTGATCATCCACGATCTTCATCTCAACGCCCCAGGGCGGACGCCCTTGCGTTTCGCGCAAGGCGTGCTGGTCTGCGACCGGCAAGTCGGCATGTTTGGCCAGCGGTTGGTTCGTTGTGCCCAGCGGCGATATTTCGGTCATGCCCCAGGCGTGGATCAGCTCGACGCCGTAACGGTCGCGGAAGGTGGCGATCATGATGGGGGGACAGGCCGAGCCCCCGACCACCGTACGGGTCAGGCTGGTGAGTGCGGAGCCTGCCGCATCCGCAGCAATCAAAAGCCCCTGCCAGATGGTCGGAACACCGAGCGCGATGGAGATGTCGTAGCGCTCGATCAGCGCGACCAGCGACGGCCCATCGAGCCCCGGCCCCGGCAGCACCATCCGCGTGCCCGCCTGCGCGCAGGCATACGGGCAGCCCCAGGCGTTCACATGGAACATCGGCACAACCGGCAACACGACGTCGCGTGCCGAAAAGCCGATGCAGTCCTTTGTGTTCGAGGCCAGCGCATGCAGCACCGTCGAGCGGTGGGAATACAGCACGCCCTTGGGGTGCCCCGTCGTGCCCGACGTATAGCACAGCGACGAGGCCGTATGTTCATCCAGATCGGGCCAGGCAAAGTCGGGCGACCCGCGTGCGATCAGCTCATCATAGAACAGCAACCCGTCGATCTCGGCCGACAGCGCATCATCGCGTCCCTCCATCAGCACGATGTATTCCACCTCCGGGATCTGCGGACGGATCGCCTTGACCAGAGGCACAAAGGTGCGGTCGATGAACAGCACGCGATCCTCGGCATGGTGGATGATGTAGATCAGCTGTTCGGCAAAGAGGCGCGGGTTGATCGTGTGGCAGACAAAACCGCCGCCCGACACGCCAAAGTAGATCTCGAGGTGCCGCCGGTTGTTCCAGGCAATCGTGCCGCAGCGGGCCTGCGGGCCCAGCCCCAGCTGTGTCAGCGCATCCGCCAGGCGGCGGGCGTTGCCGGCGACCTCGGCCCAGTTGGTTGCGGTCACGCCACCCGCCGTCTCGACCGACCAGATCTGCGTTGCGCCGTGATACCGTGCCGCATGGTCCACCAGCGACGATATCGTCAGCGGAAAATTCATCATCTGGCCGTGCATGCGCGCCTCCCTACGACATCATACGTTTCGCGACCCTGCCAAAGGCGGGGCGCCGCGCGCAAGCCCGAATGCGCTCAGCCCCGTGCGCGCAGCCACGCCACCAGCGCGCGGGTCGAGCCATCCTTGCCGTCCGCTGGCGTCTCGCCCTCGATGATCGGCTGCAGCGCGGTGGCCAGTTCCTTGCCCAACTCGACCCCCCACTGGTCGTAGGAGTTGATGCCGAGGATCACGCCCTCGACAAACACACGGTGCTCATAAAGCGCGATGATCTGGCCCAGCGTGAACGGGTCGAGCGTCTCGTAGACCAGCGTGGTCGACGGCCGGTTGCCGTCAAAGACCCGGTGGGCGGCCTGGCGTTCCAGCTCATCCCCCGCGAACTTGTCCGCAATCTTGGCCCGCGCCGCATCCAGCGTGCGGCCCCGCATCAGCGCCTCGGATTGCGCGAGGCAGTTCGCCATCAAAAGCGTGTGGTGATGCTGCAGCTCGGGCTCGTGCCCGCGGGCGGCCACCATGAACTCGCAGGGGATGACGGACGTGCCCTGGTGGATCAGCTGATAGAACGCGTGCTGTCCATTTGTGCCGGGCGCGCCCCACACGATGGGGCCGGTGTCGACAGGCACGCGGGTGCCGTCCATCGCGACGGATTTGCCGTTCGATTCCATCTCGAGCTGTTGCAGGTAGGCGGGCAACTGCCCCAGCCGTTGATCATAGGGCAACACGGCCCGCGAGGCGTAGCCGCACGCCTGACGGTGCCAGATGCCGACCAATGCCAGCATCAGCGGCATGTTCTCGGCCCCTTCGGCGGCGCGGAAATGCCTGTCCATCTCCTGCCCACCGCGCAGAAAGGCGCGAAAGCCCTCGGGCCCGATGGCGATCATCAGCGACAGGCCAATCGGCCCCCACATGGAATAGCGACCGCCAACCCAATCCTCGAACCCAAAGACGCGGTCGCCCGGGATCCCGAACGCCGCCGTCTTTTCAAGGTTCGTCGACAGCGCTGCAAACTGCGCTGATGGATCGCCGCCATGCTCCGACATCCACGCCCGCGCGGTGCGCGCATTGGTCATCGTCTCGATGGTGGTAAAGGTCTTGGAGGCGACAACCACAAGCGTTGTCTTGGCCTCCAGCCCCCGCAGCACATCCGCGATATGCGCGCCGTCCACATTGGACACGAAATGCACGCGCGGGCCATCGTGATAGGGGCTGAGCGACTGGGTTGCCATCGCGGGGCCCAGGTCCGACCCGCCGATGCCGATATTGACCACATCCGTGACGGCGCTGTCGCGCACCTGCGCGGCGTAGGCCTCCATCCGTGCCAGCGTCTCGCGCACACCGGGCATGACGTCGTGCCCGTCGACCATGACCGCGTCGCCATCGAGGTTGCGCAAGGCGGTGTGCAGCACTGCGCGCCCTTCGGTCTCGTTGATCGGGGCACCGGCGAACATCGCGTCACGCCGGGCCGCGACACCTGCGTCCTGGGCCAGCGCGAGCAGCATGTCGCGCGTTTCGGCGTCGAGGTTTGTCTTGGCATAGTCGAACCGCATCGTCGCCGTCTCGACCGCAAACTCCGCCGCCCGCGCGTCATCCATCAGGTCGACAATGCGCCGGTCCTGCACCGCGTCCGCGCGCGCTTTCAATCTGTCCCACATGTTCCTAATCCGCCCAATGTACCGTCATTTTATCCAGAACCGCGCGCACCGGCGCCTCCAACGGATCGAGCGTCATGGCGCGCTCAAGCGCTGCGCGCTTTTCGGCCCCGTAGATCACCAGATGCTTGGCCATCGCGCCGCCCAACGCGGGACCGGAAAAGGATATGCGCGGCTCCTGCCCCGCCACGGTGACGGGCACGACAAGGGGGGCATCCGGTGCCAGCATCGCCGCCAGCCCGTCGGCCCCGGGAAAGAGGGACGCGGTGTGCATATCCTCGCCCATCCCCAACAGCAGCAGCGAGATCGGCATTTCCTCCGCCAGCTCTTGGGACAGGATCGGCGCCGCCTCGTCCGGTGTCATCCCGTTGCGATAGAAGGGGACGAATTGCGCATTGTGCGCGCGTTCCACCATCAACCGGTCCTTGATCAGCTTGCCGTTCGACCGCTCGTGATCCTCGGGCACCCAACGCTCGTCGCTCAGCATCACATGCACCCGGTCCCACTCCAGATCAGCGGCACAGAGCGTGTCGAAGATCGGGCCGGGCGTCGTGCCGCCCGGCACCACGAAGGACGCCCAGGGGTGGATCAGCAAGCAATTCTTCAGCTCGCTTGCCAGCACATCGGCGAGGCCCATGGCCAGCAACTCGCGGTCCGCATAGGTTTGCAGGTTCATGGCGCCACCTCTCTCCAGACACGGGTGTCGCGGGCCAGCAGTTGCACGGCGTCCACCGGCCCCTCGCTGCCTGCGTCGTAGGTCTTGGGCACGTCTCCGCGCGCCTCCCAACCGTCGATGATCGGATCGGTCCAGGCCCAGGCGGCCTCGACCTCGTCGCCGCGCATGAACAGGGTCTGGTTGCCACGGATCACATCCATGATCAGCCGCTCATAGGCGTCGGTCTGGTCCACGCCGTCGGCGCCCAAAGCATCGGCAAAGGACATGTCCAGCGGCACATCCACCAGGCGCATGCCGCCCGGTCCCGGCTCCTTGATCGTCACGCCCAGCGTGATCCCCTCGTTCGGCTGCAAGCGGATCGACAGGACATTGCGGTGGTCCGACTGCTCGCCAAAGATCGAGTGGTTGAGTTCCTTGAACACGACCGTGATCTCGCTCGACCGCGCCTTGAGCTTTTTGCCGGTGCGCAGGTAAAACGGCGTGCCCGCCCACCGCCAGTTCGAGATGCCGACCTTCATCGCGATATAGCTTTCGGTGCGCGTGCGCGGGTCGCCTACCGCTTCGCGGTAGCCGGGGTCCGTGTCGTCCGCCTCGTACTGTCCCCGCACGATGTGGTGCGGCTCGACACTGTCCAGCGCCCGGATCACCTTCAGCTTTTCGTCGCGCACCGCATCAGGGTCGAATTTCGACGGCGGCTCCATCGCGATCAGGCACAAAAGCTGCATCAGGTGGTTCTGCACCATATCCCGCATGGCACCGGATTTGTCGTAATACTCTCCGCGCCCACCGACGCCCACGGTTTCGGCCACCGTGATCTGGATATGGTCGACATATTGCGAGTTCCACAGCGGCTCGAAAAGCATGTTGCCAAAGCGGACGGCCATCAGGTTCTGCACCGTCTCCTTGCCCAGATAATGGTCGATCCGGTAAATCTGCCCCTCGTCGAAAAAGGCGGCAAGGTCGCGGTTCAACGCCTTCGCTGTCGATAGATCGCGGCCAAAGGGTTTTTCGACAACGATCCGGCTGGCATCATCGGTAAGACCATGCTGGTTCAACCGCTCGGCCAGATCGCCAAAGAGGCTGGGCCCGACCGAGAAATAGAACGCCCGCACCACATCCTTACGCATCAGCGCGGCAAGGTCGCGCCAGCCATTTTCGCCGCGCGCATCGATCGTGACGTAATCCAAACGTTGCAGAAACCCGCTCAGGTCCGTGTCCGCAGGATCACCGCCAAACTCGGCCACAGCCTCCGAAACAAAGGCGCGGTAGCCTTCGGCATCCATCTCGCCGCGCGCGGCCCCGATCACCCGCGCGTCCTGCGGCATCTGGCCCGCACAGAACCGCCGATAGAGGCCCGGCAGGATCTTGCGCCGCGCCAGGTCGCCCGTGCCCCCAAAGATCACAAGGTCGAAAGGCTCCACCGGGATAACGCGCGAGACCATGGGACACTCCTCAAAATGTTTGCGCTATCTGTAGCAGATTCAATTCACTGCACAACGCCCAAGCCGCGCTTTGACCCCGTGCACCGACAGCCTATCACAAAGCCGTCAAAGGCCGCAGCACCGCTTTTCTCTTGCGGTCCACAAGGCTAGGTCTAGTGTCAATCTGATCTGACACCGGAAGACCCATATGAAAGACCTCGCCCTTGCCAATATCGGCAAGTTCCAAGACCCCGATGTGACAGCCAAAGGCGAGGCGCGCGCCAAGGTGTCCCTGACCCACCCCGAAACGCTGTGGTTCAACACCGGCACGCTGTGCAACATCACCTGTGCCAATTGCTACATCGAAAGCTCGCCCACCAACGATGCGCTGGTCTATATCAGCGCGGATGAGGTGTCGGACTATCTCGACCAGTTGGATGCGCGCCAATGGGACGTGCGCGAGATTGCGTTTACCGGCGGCGAGCCGTTCATGAACCCCGAGATGATCGGACTGCTGCGCCGCCCGCTCGCGCGCGGCTATGACGTGCTCGTGCTGACCAACGCGATGTCGCCGATGATGCGGCCGCGGATGCAGCAGGGGATCACGGCGCTCATTGCCGAATATGGCGACCGGCTCACCTTCCGGGTCAGCCTCGATCACCATACCGCGCCCGTGCATGACGCCGAGCGTGGTGTCGGAGCCTTTGAAAAGTCCCTCGCCGGCATGCGCTGGCTGCGCGATGCTGGCGCGCGGCTCGCGGTGGCCGGCCGGATCGAGATGGCCGAAAGCGAGGCGGAGGCGCGCCAGGGCTATACGGCCCTCTTCGCAACCGGAGGTTTCGATATCGACGCCACGAACCCCGGCATGACGGTGCTTTTCCCCGAAATGGACCCGGGCGTCGAAGTGCCCGAGATCACGACGGCCTGCTGGGGCATCCTGAACAAAAGCCCCGACGCCGTCATGTGCGCGTCCTCGCGCATGGTCGTCAAACGCAAGGGCGCAGACGCACCGGCTGTTCTGGCCTGCACCCTCCTGCCCTATGACCCGCAATTCGAGATGGGCACAACGCTGGCCGACGCCGAAGCGGACGTGTCCCTCAACCACCCCCACTGCGCCAAGTTTTGCGTGCTGGGCGGCGCCAGTTGCTCCGCCTGATCCCGGGCTAAACGGCCCTCGCAAGCGCCAAATCAATCATGTCGTGTGCCGCAGGCGCTCAATGTGATAACAGTCGCATCAGGCGATCACGCTCGCCGACGTCGTCCCGGCGGGTGATCATCGTGGCGAGGTCTTCGAGGGACGCGACCGAATGCCCGGCGCGGAACGCGTCCACATGGGGCAGCATCGCGGCGATGCCCTGGGCGCGGGGCGCGAATTCTTCCCAGCGCAGCAGCGGGTTGATCCAGATGAGGCGGCGCGCCGACAGGTGCAACCGTTCGATCTGCCGCTCGAGCTCCGCCGGATCCCCCCGGTCCAGCCCGTCGGTGATCAGCAGCACCACCGCCCCCTGCCCCAGAACGCGCCGCGACCAGTCGCGGTTGAACGCGGCGAGGCAATCGCCGATCCGCGTGCCACCTTCCCAATCCTGCGCCTCCGCACCCGCCGCATGCAAGGCGGCGTCGACATCGCGCTGATGCAGGTGGCGGGTGATGTTCGTCAGCCGCGTGCCAAAGGTGAACGCATGCACCCGCGCCCAGCCCGCGCCGTTGGCATTCGACACCGTATGCAGGAAATGTAACACCACCCGGCTGTACTGGCTCATGGAGCCCGAGATATCGCAGAGTGCCACAAGGTTCGGATAGCGCACCTTGGGCGTCTTCCACTTTAGATCGCGCAAATCGCCGGCGCGCCGCATCGACGCCCGCAAGGTTCGCGCCGGATCGATCCGCCCGCGATGGGCGTTGCGCGCGCGGCGCGAGGCAATCGGGTCCACCGGCATCTCCATACGCGCGAGCATGGCCTTGGCCTGCGCCATCTCGGACGTGCTCATCTGCTCGAAATCGAGGGTCTTGAGCCGCTCTTCGGTGCTCATGGTCAGGGATGCATCAATCTCGATCTCCGTCCCTTCCGGTTCGCCCTCCGGCATGTCGACGTCCGAGCCTGCCCCGTCCAGCAGCGCTTCGGCGGCGCGTTTTTCAGCCGCTTGCGCGGTGCGGTTTTCCTGCACGCCCCGCACCGCGGGGATCATCGCGGCCATCATATGCTCGAGATACCGAGGGTCGCGCCAATAGAGCCGGAAAATCTGCGAAAACACCGCCCGCTGTTCCGGTTTGGAGACAAAGCAGGCGTGCAGTGTCCAATAGAAATCCCGCTTTTCGGTAAAGCCCGCCGCCGTCACAGCCTCGATCGCGTTCAGCACGCGCCCCGGCCCGATCGGCAACCCGGCCCGCCGCAAGGCGCGCGCGAAATAGGTGATGTTGCCGGCAAGGCGCGGGGTCTCGGGCAGTTCGAGCGGTGCGTATTCAGGCATATGTCGGACCGGGGGCCAGCCCCCGGACCCCCGGGATTTTTTGGGGACAAAGACGGATCATGCAGGTGCCAGCGATGCTTTGGCCTCGTCCAGCAGGCGTTTGGCCTCGGAGCCTTGCAATTTCTGGATGTCGTCCTGGTATTTGAGGATCGCGCCGAGCGTGTCGGCAATGACCTCGGGGCTCAGCGTGAGGACGTCGAGGGCGAGCAGGCACTTGGCCCAGTCGATGGTTTCTGCCACGCCCGGTTTCTTGAACAGATCCTCGGTGCGAAGCCGCTGGACGAAGGACACGACCTCGCGACTGAGGGCTGCGGAGGCTTCGGGTGCGCGGGCCTCGAGGATTTGCATCTCGCGATCGAAATCGGGGTAATCGACCCAATGATAGAGACAGCGGCGCTTGAGCGCGTCGTGCACCTCGCGCGTCCGGTTCGAGGTGAGGATGACCACGGGTGGTTCGGGCGCTTTGACAGGGCCCAGTTCGGGGATCGTGACCTGAAAGTCGCTGAGCGCCTCGAGCAGGAACGCCTCGAAGGGCTCGTCCGTGCGATCAAGCTCGTCGATCAGCAGCACGGGCGCGCCATTTTCATCGGGGCGCATCGCCTCGAGCAGGGGCCGTTCGATCAGGTATTCGCTGGAAAAGAGCTCGGTCTGCAGGGTCGCGCGATCGGCGCCGCCCGACGCCTCCGCCGTGCGGATCGCCACCATCTGTGCGGCAAAGTTCCATTCGTAGACCGCCGAGGATGCATCGAGCCCCTCGTAGCACTGCAACCGGATCAGCCGACGCCCCAGCGACGCCGCAAGCGCCTTGGCAATCTCGGTCTTGCCCACGCCGGCCTCGCCCTCCAGAAACAGGGGCCGGCCCAGCGACAGGCTGAGAAACACCACCGTGCCCAGGGCGCGGTCGCAGACATAGCCGTGGTCCGCGAGCATCGCCTGGACCGCGTCAATCGAAGTTGGTTGGTGCATCTGGTGCCTCCCCTGCGTCAAACGTGCACCGACCACCACAGAGGTCAACCCCGCGTCGTTGACCTGATTCGCGCAAACTGGCATGGTGCACATCAGAAAATTAATCATCTCGGGGCAAAAATATCCTGAGAGACCAAAGTGGCAGGCGGTATGGGTTTGAGGACGGGAGCGGACACATCATGCGCATAACGGCGGTGACCTGTGTCAAGAACGAGGGGCCGTTCCTGTTGGAATGGATCGCCTTCAATCATGTGATCGGGGTGACGGATCACCTGTTCTATTCCAACGATTGCACGGACGGGACCGACCGGATCCTGGACACGCTGATGGGGCATGGGGTGGTGCAGCACCTGCCGAACCCGGCCAAGGGGCGGTCGTATCAGATGGAGGCGTTGACGGATTCGCGCACCCAGAAGATCACGCAGCAGGCCGACTGGCAGTGGATCGCGGATGTGGACGAGTTCCTGAACATTCACGTGGGCAACCACACGATCCCCGACCTCATCGAGGCCTGCGGCGATCCGCGCGCCATCTCGGTCACCTTTCAATTCATGGCCAATGGCGGCGTCGAGGCGTTCGAGGACCGGCCGGTGATCGAACAATTCACCCGCTGCCACAATCCCGATCTGTGGTGCGGCGACAGCGCCATTGAGGTCAAGACGCTGATGCGCAAGGATTTTCCGCTGCGCCGCTTTGGGGCGCACCGCCCCTTCGTGCTGCGCGACCTGCCACGGGGGCAGCGCAAGCCCGCCTGGACCGATGCCTCGGGCCGGCAGGTGCCGCCGATATTCATGAAGGCGGGCAACAAGCGGCGGATCCACCGCTTTCCGGCCAAGGGCGCGCGCCGGTTTGCGACGCTCAATCACTATGCCCTGCGCTCGGTCGACAGCTACATGGTCAAGAACGACCGGGGTGACGTGAACCGCGACTACCGCTATTTCGACGATGTGTATTGGCGCGAACGCAACGACGCCGCGTGGCAGGATGACAGCATCCACCGCTACCTGCCGCAGCTGCGCGATGAGATGGAGCGGTTGAAGGCGCTGCCCGGGATCCGGGAGTTGCACGACGAGGCGGTGCACCTGCACGCAACCCGCGCGGTCGAGTTGAAAGAGATCGAGACATTTCAGGACCTGCGCACCATGGTCAAAACCGCAAGCCGATATGCGCCACAGGAGGCCGCGATGCGCGAACTGATAGGCCTGCCGACATGACCGGCTTTGTCATCAATCTGGGTCTGCCCAAATCCGGGACCACCACGCTGAGCCGTGCGCTGCGCCGGTCCGGCATCAAGGTTGCGGATTGGCGTGTCCGCCCGGCGCAGACCGACGATGAGGCGCAGCACAACCAGCTTGTGGGTGAGCTGATCTACAAGGGTTACTTTGAAACCGGCGATCCGCTGGCCGAGTTCGGCGCCTTCGGCGCGATCACCGAGATGAGCGCCATAGTGCCGGGCCACAATTTCTGGCCGCAGACCGATTGGGGCGTGCTGAGCGCGATCATGGACCGTCATCCGGACGCCAAGTTCCTGCTGTCGGCCCGTGACCCGGCCAAAACGGCGGACAGCATGATGCGGTGGAACACGCTGGGCAAACGCCGTCTGCCGCGCCAATACGTGCCCGGGCTGCCCTTTGGCTATGGCAAGACGGCATCGGAAATCCAGCGCTGGATCGAAGGGCATTATGCCTTTTGCCGCCGTGTGTTCGCCGGCACCGACAAGCTGCTGGAATTCAGCGTGGCTGATCCGGACGCGTCCGCCCAGATCAGCGCCTTTCTGGGGCGCGACATGCCGTGGTGGGGCCGTGCAAACGGCAACGCCGTCGAAAGCGACGCCGCCGACCCCGTGACGCAAGAGGCCTGACACCATGCGCATCACGATCCTGATTGGACCGACCGAAGAAGGGTCTGCCCGCTTTCGCACGATCCTCAAGACCAAGTCGCAGATGCTGGAAAAGCATGGCGTTATCGTGCCCGACTGGAACCATATCCGCGCCTACATGGCCGTCGCGGACGAGGATCTGCCGAGCATCGTCCGGTTCAAGCGCGGGTTCGAACGCCGCGCGGCGCAAGACGCGCTGTTTGGTGAGATCACGCAGCAACTGTCGGAAGCGGCTGAGAAAAAGCCGGATCACATCCTGCTGTCGTCGGGCCATTTCGGCGGGCTCTTGTGCCGCGAGGCCGAGTTGCGGCGGCTGCACGATCTGGTGTCACCCCACTGCGACGACATCCGCATCGTCGCCCATGTGGGCGAACAGGCGGGGCTGCTGGCCGCGCATTATTCCAATCGCGTGCTCGAGGGGCGTCGCCACGATCTGACGCCGGAATTGGACATCGCCGCCAGCGACCGCGGGTGGTGGGACGCGGCGTTGGCGTGCTACGCCCCGTCCGATCCGCTGTTTGGCCTGTTCAACCACGTGCAACACCCGCCGCACTGGCTGGATTACAAGGCCCTGGTGGCCTTCTGGGAAAGCGTGTTTGGCAAGGCGTCCGTGACGCTGCGCCCGCTGGATACCCAACAGCTTTATTCCGAAGATGGCGGCGAAGAGCTGAACGCCATCCTGGGCACCGACATTGCCATCGGAAAGGTCGACACGGAGCGGCCAGATGCCGTTCCCCCCGCACCGATGGTGTCACGCACGCGGGCGTTCAACGATGTGCTCATCCGCTACATGCAAGCCACGGATCTACATATCCCGCGGGATTTCTGGCGGCTGCTGCGTGCCGAATTTGCGGTCGGCGGTCGGCCGATCCATCCCGGCAGCCTGCATGCGGTCTCGCAAAAGTTCAAAGCGGACAATGCGGCGCTGATCCGCCGGTTTCCCGACCTCAAGGCCGTGCTGCAAGACCTGCCGGAACAGGCGGAGCCCTGGCGCGAAGCGGACCCAAAGCGCGGCTTTCGCGCCACGCAATACCTCACCGCGTTCGACTTCCGTCTGCGCCGCAACGGGCAGAACGCGACCGAGTTGCGCGAACGCCGCAACGCTGCCACGCAGACTGCCTCCAAATTCGATGACATCCTGCCCGAGGCGGCCGAGGACGAAGCCGCCAAGGACGCGCGGGCCCGGTTGCTGAAAATGGTCGAGGTCAATCACCAGATCGTGCTGTCGACCCAAATCAACCCGCATAACGGCCTGATCAAGCTCAAGGAAGACGAAGCCGCGGATCCTTACACGACCAGAAAGCCGCGCGACCTGCCCAAGGGCTCGTCGGGCCGCGTCATCGTCGGGTGCATGAAAAACGAAGCCCCCTATATCGTGGAATGGGTGGCCTATCACCGCGCCATCGGCGTCGACAATTTCATCATCTACACAAATGGCTGCGAGGACGGGACGTCGGAAATCCTCGACCGGTTGCAGGACATGGGGGTGCTTCAGCACCGCAACAATGACAATTGGCGCGGCAACTCCCCCCAGCAATTCGCGCTGAACCAGTCGCAGAAAGAACCGGTGATCCAGAACGCCGAATGGATCATTCACATCGACGTGGACGAGTTTATCAACGTGCGCACCGGCAATGGCACGCTGGACGACTTTTTTGCGAAGGTGCCCGATGCCACGAATGTCGCGATGACCTGGCGGCTTTTTGGGCACAACGGGGTGACCGCGCTTGCCGATGAGTTTGTCATCGACCAGTTCGACCATTGTGCGCCCGCCTACTGTCCCAAGCCGCATACCGTCTGGGGCTTCAAGACGATGTTCAAGAATATCGGTGCCTATCGCAAGATCAGCTGCCATCGCCCCAACGGCCTGCAAGACGGGTTCGAGGACAAGGTACGCTGGGTGAACGGGTCGGGTCAGGATATGACCCGCGATGCCGCCAAGAATGGCTGGCGCAGCTCGAAAAAGACCATCGGCTATGACCTGTTGCAGCTCAACCATTACGCCCTGCGCTCTGCCGAGAGCTTCTTGATCAAGCGGCAGCGCGGTCGCGCGTTGCATGTCGACCGCTCGATCGGGATCAATTACTGGATCCGCATGGACTGGTCCGATTTCCGCGACCTCACGATCAAACGCAACGTGCCGCGCCTCCGGGCCGAATACGACCGTCTGATGCAAGACAGCGCGCTGGCCAAGTTGCACGCAGAGGGTCTGGCCTGGCATCGCGCCAAGGCCGATGAGCTGCACGCAACGCCCGAGTTTCAAGAGCTGTATGCCCAGGCGCTCAAGGTCAAACTGACCGAAAGCGAACGTGTGGCCTATGCGCTCGCCCTGGATATGGAGAGCTGATGATGGATGGCACCACCGCACCCGAGCCGGGGTTTATCCAAGCGGGCAGGATCAAGTTTCCCAAACGCAACGACGTTCTGCCCCCCCGCATCCGGCGCGCCCTGCGCATCGGCGCCTATGAGGCCAAGGAGGCCAAGGCGGTGCTGCGCGTCGTGCGCGCCGACGATGTGGTTCTGGAACTGGGTGGCGGCGTCGGCTTTATCTCGTCGCTGATCGGCACGCACCGCAAGGTCAAGCATATCCACGTGTTCGAGGCCAACAGCGCCCTCGCAGGCTATATCCGCGAGACCCATGCCGCCAATGGGATCGAAAACGCGACCGTGCACCACGCGATTATGGGCAAACGCAAGGGCAAGGCCGAATTTCACGTGCGCGGCAACCTTGTCGGCTCATCGCTCGACAAGATGGACGGCACCGGCGTGACCCACACCGAAACGGTCGACATCCGCAACGCCAAGGCCGAGATGAAGGCGATCAAACCGGATGTCCTGGTGTGCGACATCGAAGGGGCGGAGGTGGACCTGATCCCGCTCATGGACCTGTCGGGGTTGCGCGCAGCGGTGATTGAACTGCACCCGCAATGGATCGGGGTCGACGGCGTGAACGCCGTCTTTCAGGCGTTCATGAGCGCGGGCCTTGCCTATTACCCGAAACTGTCCAACCAGAAGGTCGTGACCTTTCGCAGGGCCTGGCCGCTCAAGTGACGCACCTCGCCATTTTGACGGTCCGGAACGAGGCTGCGTTTCTGCTGGAATGGCTGGCCCATCACCGCGCTGTCGGTTTTGACGATTTCCTCGTCTTTTCAAATGATTGTGACGATGACACCGATGCGATGCTGGACCGATTGCAGGCGCTTGGCTGGCTCACGCACATGCCCAATCCCGGCCCCTACGACAAGGGTGGCATCCAATTCACCGCGATGAAGGCCGCCGCCAGGATGGATCAGGTGCGCGCCGCCGACTGGATCCTGCCCCTCGATGTCGATGAGTTCGTCAACATTCACACCGGTGACGGCACGCTTGCGGCGTTGCACGCCGCACTGCCGGATGCCACGGCGATCACACTCACCTGGCGGCTGTTCGGCAACAACGATCAGGTGCGCTATCTCGACCAGCCCGTGACCGATACCTTTGTCAAAGCGGCGCCCGAAATCCTGTACTGGCCGTGGCGCGCGTCGATGTTCAAGACGCTTTATGCGAACGACGGCATCTATCGCAAACCCGGCATTCACAGGCCCCGCGACCCGGTGAAATCGCGCCTAGGGGATGCACGTTGGTACGACAGCCATGGCCGCGCCCTCGATGATCAGTTCAAGACGCGCCGCGTGTTTTCAAACTTTGCCCGGCCGAATTACGGGCTGGCACAGCTCAACCACTACCCCCTCGGCGCGATGGAAAGCTATGTGCTCAAGGCCGACCGCGGGCGCGCCGTCCACGCGGATGACCGTCTGGGCGTCGATTACTGGGTCGAGCGGAACTTCAACACCGATGATGACGACGGCATCCGACGGTACGACGCCGCGCGCGACGCGCATTTGGCCGCGTTGCACGCGGATGACCAGCTTGCGCAGTTGCATGCCGAGGCGGTCGCCTGGCGCAAGGCCCGCTTTGACACATTGATGCTGCAAGAGCCGTTCCGCGCCCTTTTCGGGCGTCTTCTAATGACCCCGACCACGCGCCCGGTGTCGCACACCGCCGCGCAGTTCATGGTCGGCTACGCCACCCGCGCCCGCGCGCAGGCCGAAGACGACATGGCACAGTAGCCCCTAAAATTTTCCTCAATTCTGCCTATTTTGCCCGGTATCCACTGGGTCAAACCCGCATGCAAAGCGGGGTATGAGGACATAGCGATGCAGGACGACGTGCAGGATTTTGACCCCGATCTGGCCGATCTGCCCAAGCGGGGATGGCTCAACAAGCTGGCCGAAGTCTCGGAAGCCGAAGGCTTTTTCGAGACTTTGGGCAAACGCCACTTTGCCACCCACATACGCCGCGGCGACACGCTGCTCGTCACGTTCGAGACGGTGCAGGGCATCCGCGCGCTGTCGGGCAGTTTTGAGCCGTTGGGCTGGTCGATGGTCCGCGATCACGGCTGGTCGAACCTGTGCCTGGTCTCGGATGGCGACACCTGGTTTCGCGATCGCAACGTCTTTGGCCTCTTCGATCGGTTGATCGACGAGGGTTTCTTTGACGAATTCGACACCATCCTCTTTTACGGCGCTGGCCCCTGTGGATACGCCGCCGCAACCTACTCCGTCGCTGCGCCGGGCGCACAAGTCATGGCCATTCAGCCGCAGGCGACGCTTGATCCGCGCGTGACCGAATGGGACGACCGCTTTACCGACATGCGGCGCACGGATTTCACCTCGCGCTATGGCTATGCGCCCGACATGCTCGATGCCTGTGAACACGCCTTTGTCCTTTATGACCCGTCCGAGACGCTGGATGCGATGCACGCCGCCCTTTTCACCCGGACCCGCGTGACCAAGCTGCGCATGCGGCACATGGGCGACACGATCCAAAGCGAGATGATGCAGATGGGGATCCTCCTGCCGCTGCTCGAACAGGCCGCGTCGGGCACGTTGACCGTCCCGAGCTTTGCCAAGGCCTTTCGGGCCCGCCGCAACCACCGCCCCTATCTGCGCCGGGTGATGGCCGCACTGGATGCCCGCGCGCGCGATGGGCTCGTCTTTGTGCTCGCCTGCAATGTCACCAGCCGGATGAAGGCCCCCCGCTTTCAACGCCGCCTCGCCGAAATCGAGGCCCGGCGCGCGCAAGAGGCCACATATGGGCACGGCGGTCCGCCCACTCTTTAACGCGGCCGGGCGGCATGCTAGGCCGCGATTATGACATCTCTGACACTTGCACGCCCCGACGACTGGCACCTGCACCTGCGCGATGGCGCCATGCTGCGCGCCGTTCTGCCGTGGACCGCCCGTGACTTTGCGCGCGCGATCATCATGCCCAATCTGGTGCCGCCCGTCGTGACCGGCGCGCAGGCCGCCGCCTACCGCGACCGGATCCTGGCTGCCTTGCCGGACGGCGCCGCGTTCGAGCCGCTGATGACGCTCTACCTGACCGAGGACACCGATCCGGGCGATGTGGCCGCCGCGCATGCCGCGGGCCTTGTCAAGGCGGTCAAGCTCTACCCCGCGGGCGCCACCACCAACTCCGCCTCCGGGGTCACCCATTTCGACATCGTCCGCCCGACGCTCGAACGGATGGCCGAGATCGGCCTGCCGCTCTGCGTGCATGGCGAGGTGACCGATCCCGATGTCGACATCTTCGACCGCGAGGCGGTGTTCATCGACCGTGTCCTCGACCCGATCCGGCGCGCCACGCCCGGCTTGCGCGTGGTGATGGAGCATATCACCACATCCGACGCCGTGGACTTTGCCCGCGCCCAGGACGACACGCTGGGGGCAACGATCACGACGCATCACCTTGTGATCAACCGCAACCACATCCTCGCCGGTGGGATCAAGCCGCATTACTACTGCCTGCCCGTGGCCAAACGCGAGACGCATCGCCTCGCGCTCCGTGATGCGGCCACATCGGGCGAAGCACGGTTTTTCCTTGGCACCGACAGCGCGCCGCACACGGACGCCAACAAGCTCCTGCCCTGCGGCTGTGCGGGCTGCTTCACCGCCCCCAACACCCTGCCGATCCTGGCGCATGTGTTCGAAGAGAACGGCGCGCTCGACAGGCTCGAGGCGTTCACCTCCCGCAACGGTCCGGCCTTCTACGGCCTGCCGGTGAACACCGACACCATCACCCTCACCAAAGGCGCACCCGACCTGCCCGCACAGATCAACACGGCAGACGGGCCCGTCACCGTGTTCGATCCCGGCTTCGACCTTGATTGGCGCGTCACCTGATCTTCTTCTCTTTGACAAATACGCCCGCCGGAGGCTCCCACACTCTCCGCCGGGCACACCATCCGAAAGCTAACGCATATGATCCCCACCAGCTACCCGACCCAAGATGAAATCGCCCGCCTCACCGCGCGCATGCTGCTCGAGATCAAGGCCGTGCATTTCAACGCGGCCAAGCCGTTCACGCTGGCCTCCGGCCTGCCGTCACCCACCTATATCGACTGCCGCAAGCTCATCTCGCATCCGCGCATTCGCGCCACGCTGATGGATTTCCTGACCGTCACCGTGATGCGCAATGTGGGGTTCGAGGCGTTTGACAACATCGCCGGGGGCGAGACTGCAGGCATCCCCTTTGCCGCCCTCGTTGCCGAACGGATGGCGCTGCCGATGACCTATGTGCGCAAGAAACCCAAAGGCTATGGCAAGAATGCGCGGATTGAGGGGGACATGACCGATGGCCAGCGCGTGCTGCTGGTGGAGGATCTGACCACCGATGGTGGCTCCAAGCTCAGCTTTGTCGACGCCATCCGCGACACCGGCGCGACCTGCCACCATACGGCGGTGATCTTCTACTACGGCATCTTTCCCGAAACGGAAAAGACCCTTGGCGATCATGGCGTTGCCCTGCACCACCTATGCACCTGGTGGGACGTTCTGGCCGAGGCCAAGGACCAGGGCACGTTCGATGCCGAAACGCTCGACGGGGTCGAGGCTTTTCTCAATGACCCCCGCGCATGGCAGGCCGCCCGGACGTAAGCGCTGGGTGCAAATACGCACCCGTCTGGACTTTTCCCACAAATTATTTGGGCTGTGGACGTCTGTGCACAACCATGATTCCTTTGCACCTCGCGCCCCAAATGTGGTAGCTTCCTTCGGCAGGGATCGCAGATATGGGATAGTGTAAACCACGTTTTGCGCTGATCCACCGGGTTATCCCCAATGTTACGCAACCTTTCCAAGCCCCGGGCGTCTATGGCACCACCGCCAACACCCGGGGGGTCGGGGCCAGATAAAACGAGCAGAGGTGGGGCATGAACGAGATCGCGGCGATCAATCCAACAGGTGTGGCGGTCCAGGATGCCGAGACCATGCCCCACTCCATCGAGGCCGAACAGCAGCTGCTGGGCGCGATCCTTACCAACAACGACATCTACGACCGCGTGGCCAGCGTCATCACGGCCGAGCATTTTTATGACCCGGTGCATGCGCGCATCTTCGACATCGCCGCCGCGCGCATCGCCAAGAACAACCTGGCAAGCCCCGTGACGCTCAAGGCGTTCATGGAGGATGACGAGGGTCTCAAGGAGCTGGGCGGTCCCGCCTATCTTGCCCGCCTTGCCGGGGCCGCGATCAGCGCCTTTGCGGTGCGCGACTATGCCCAGATGATCTACGACCTCGCCGTGCGCCGCGACCTGATCCAGCTGGGGCGCGACATCAGCGCCAAGGCGGCCAAGGTCGATGTGGCCTCCGAGCCCAAGGAACAGATCGTCGAGGCCGAACAAGCGCTTTACAAGCTGGCGGAACAAGGCACCTCCGAGGGCGGTTTTCAGAGCTTTCTCAAGGCCGTCACGGACGCGGTGAATGTGGCCAACGCCGCCTATCAGCGCGAAGGTGGGCTGGCGGGCATCTCCACCGGCCTCACGGATCTGGACAAGAAACTGGGCGGCCTGCACCCGTCTGACCTGCTGATCCTGGCCGGTCGTCCCTCGATGGGAAAAACCTCGCTCGCCACCAACGTGGCGTTCAACATCGCCAAGGCCTACAAGAAGGGCCTGAAACCCGACGGCTCCGAAGGGGCGATTGAAGGCGGCGTTGTCGGCTTTTTCTCGCTCGAGATGAGCGCCGAGCAGTTGGCCGCCCGGATCCTGTCCGAGGCTGCCGAAGTGCCCAGCGAGCAGATCCGCCGCGGTGACATGACGGAGGCCGAATTCCGCCGCTTTGTCGATGCCGCGAAGGCGCTGGAGGCTTGCCCGCTCTATATCGATGACACGCCGTCGATCCCCATCGCGCAGCTGGCCGCCCGCGCCCGCCGGCTCAAGCGGACGCACGGGCTCGACATGTTGATCGTCGACTATATCCAGCTGGTGCGCGGCACGTCCGACAACCGCGTACAGGAGATCGGCGAGATCTCAATGGGCCTCAAGGCCATCGCCAAGGAACTGAACATTCCGGTCATCGGCCTGTCGCAGCTCAGCCGTCAGGTGGAAAGCCGCGAGGACAAGCGCCCACAGCTCAGCGACTTGCGGGAATCAGGCTCGATCGAGCAGGACGCAGACGTGGTCATGTTCGTGTTCCGCGAGGAATACTACAAAGAGCGTGAAAAGCCCGGCGATCACGACCTCGAGGCGATGGCCAAATGGCAGGAAGAGATGGAGCGGTTGCATGGCCGCGCCGAGGTGATCATCGGCAAGCAGCGTCACGGGCCCATCGGCTCCATCGATCTCAGCTTTGAAGGGCGGTTCACGCGGTTTGGAAATCTTGTGCAACCCTGGCAACAAGGCGGCGGCGATCAGGAATTCTGACCTGCGCCGCGCATATGACCCACAGTTGACTGGACAGGTCCGCGCCCACCCGCTCTGATGTCCATATGCGCGCCCTGCTTTGCCTCTTCCTCGTCCTCTGCACGCCGCTTGCGGCCGAAGACCGCACGGAGGTGGATGTGGAGCTGTTTTTGGCCGTCGATGTCTCGCGCTCCATGCAGCCCTTCGAGCTTGAGATACAGCGCCGCGGCTACGCCGCCGCCCTCGCCAGCCCGGAGGTGCAGTCCGCCATCGCGCGGGGCCCGCTGGGGCGCATCGCCATCACCTATGTCGAATGGGCCGGTGTCTGGGATCAGCGCACGGTGGTGCCCTGGACCATGATCTCGACGCCAGCCGAGGCGCAGGCGATTGCCGACACGCTCACCGCGCAATTTGACGAAGGGTTGCGCCGCACGTCGATCTCGGCCGCATTGATCCACGCCGCCGCGTCCATTGAATCCAACGCCTACATGGGCTTGCGCCGCGTGATTGATGTGTCAGGCGACGGCCCCAACAATATGGGCCTCGGCGTGACCACCGCACGCGACCAGGTTCTGGCACAGGGCATCACGATCAACGGCCTGCCGCTCATGACCCGCGATGACAGCCTCTTTTCCCGCTGGGACATCCCCGACCTCGACGCCTATTACACCGCCTGCGTGATCGGCGGCATTGGCGCGTTCATGATCCCCGTCACCGACTGGGCCGAATTCGAGGCGGCGGTCAAACGCAAGCTTGTCCTCGAAATCAGCGCCCTGCCCGACCGCCTGTACCGCGCGCAGGCGCCTGCCCCCTACAACTGCCGGGTCGGTGAGGAGATCTGGGAGCGGAACCGCGCCATTTTTGCCGAACCCTGAACCGCAGCACGCGTTTTCCCCCTTTTCCAACGGCATGAGGACTGCCAAACAGGCGCGGATGACATCTGCGACGCTCACAATCGACCTCGGCGCTGTCGTGCGCAACTGGCACGCGCTTGACGCGCTGACCGAATGCGAGACCGCCGCCGTGGTCAAGGCAAGCGGCTATGGGCTCAGCGCACCCCATGTGGGCCATGCCCTGGCCCGCGCAGGCGCGCGCCAGTTTTTTGTCGCCACGGCCCAAGAAGGTGCGGACCTGCGTGCGCATCTGGGCTTTGGCCCGCAGATCCACGTCTTTTCGGGCCATATGGCCGGCGACACCGAAGCCATTCGCAGCGCCCACCTGATCCCCCACCTCAACTCCGTCGATCAGATGCTGCGCCATGTCGAAGCGTTGCCGGGTGCCGCCTTCGGCATCCAGCTCGACACAGGCATGAACCGGCTGGGGATGGAGCCCGGCGAATGGTCCGCCGTGCGCGACATCGCCGTCGCGCAAGGCCCGCTTTTGCTGATGTCGCACCTGGCCTGCGCCGACGACCCCGATCACCCAATGAACGCGCAGCAGCTCGACACATTCCGCGCCATGACGGATGGGCTGGATGTTCCACGCTCGCTGGCCGCCACGGGCGGGATCCTGTTGGGTCCGGACTACCATTTCGATCTCACCCGGCCGGGCGTCGGCCTTTATGGCGGGTTGCCCTTTGTCGATGCCGAGCCTGTCGTGACCCTCGAGATGCCGGTGATCCAGGTGCGCGAGGTGATGCCGGGCGAAACCGTCGGCTATGGCAATAGCTGGGTCGCCGACCGCCCAAGCAAGATCGCAACGGTTTCGGGCGGCTATGCCGACGGTCTGATCCGGGCGATCGGTCCCAGGACGACCCTCTATGCCGGTGATACGCCCTGCCCCGTTGTCGGGCGGGTGTCGATGGATCTGATCACCGCCGATATCACCGACGCGGCCCGGGTGCCGGACGCGCTGCAAGTGCTGGGCCGCCACACTTCGGTTGATACGCTCGCCGACGCGGCCGGGACAATCGGCTACGAAATCCTGACAGCCTTGGGCGGGCGGTACCACCGGGACTACGTGGAATGAGCCTGCTCGCGGCGCTTGGCCGAACGGTGCTGGCCCTGCTCGGGGCCATCGGGCGCGTCACGCTCTTTGGCGGTGCCACGCTCAGCCATCTGGTCCGCCCCCCCTTCTACCCGCGCGAGTTCGGCCTGGCCCTGCTCAACATCGGCTGGCTGTCGCTGCCCGTGGTCGGCCTCACCGCGCTTTTCACCGGCGGCGCGCTGGCCCTGCAGATCTATGCGGGCGGCGCGCGTTTCAACGCCGAGGCCGTCGTGCCCCAGATCGTCGCCATCGGCATGGTGCGCGAGCTGGGCCCGGTGCTCGTCGGTCTCATGATCGCCGCCCGCGTCACCTCCTCCATCGCGGCCGAGATCGCGACCATGAAGGTCACCGAACAGATCGATGCGCTCGTCACACTCAGCACGCACCCGATGAAATATCTCACCGTCCCCCGCGTGCTGGCCGCCACGCTGGTCGTCCCCCTGCTGGTGGGTGTCGGTGACATCATCGGCATCTTCGGCGGCTACGCCGTTGCCACCGGCACGCTCGGCTTCAATGCCGCCACCTATATCCAGAACACCGTCGACTTCCTCGAGGGGCGCGACATCGCCTCCTCGCTGGCCAAAGGGGCCGTCTTCGGCTGCCTCGCGGCCCTGATGGGCTGCTATTTCGGCATGCAATCGGGCCGCGGTGCCCAAGGTGTGGGCCGCGCCACCAAGGGCTCTGTCGAGGCGGCCGCCGTCATAATCCTCGCCGCCAATTTCGTCCTCACCGGGGTGTTCTTCTCCCTATGACACTCCTCCTTATGACACTGGCACCAACAGATCCAATGGCAGCGCATGCATGCCCGTCTTTGTCCCCAAAAAACCCCCGCCGGAGGCTCCCGCGCGCCGCCGCAAGAGCACACACATGATCAAGCTCGACAATGTCCACAAAAGCTTCGGCGACAACCACGTCCTGCGCGGGGTCAATCTTGACGTGGCCAAGGGCACCTCGCTCGTCATCATCGGCGGCTCCGGCACCGGCAAATCCGTGGCGATCAAATCCGTCCTCGGCCTCGTCACACCGGATGCGGGCACGATCACCGTCGACGGCACCGACGTGACCAAGGCCGACCGCGACGCGTTCCTTGCGCGCTTTGGCATGTTGTTTCAGGGGGCGGCCCTTTTTGATTCGCTGCCCGTCTGGCAGAACGTCGCCTTCCGGCTCCTGCGCGGCTCGCTGGCCAAACCCCGCGACCAGGCGCGCGATATTGCCATCGAAAAACTGCGCCGCGTCGGCCTCACCGCGGACGTGGCCGACCGCTTGCCAGCGGAGCTGTCGGGCGGGATGCAAAAACGCGTGGGCCTCGCGCGCGCCATCGCCGCCGATCCCGAGATCATCTTTTTCGACGAACCCACGACCGGCCTAGACCCGATCATGGCCGGCGTCATCAACGATCTCATCCGTGAAATCGTCACCGAAATGGGCGCCACCACCATGACCATCACCCACGATATGACCTCCGTGCGCACCATCGCCGACACCGTGGCCATGCTCCACGGTGGCAAGATCCGCTGGACCGGTCCCGTCAGTGACATGGACAGCGCCGACGATCCATACTTGCAACAATTCATCAATGGCCGCGCCGAGGGCCCGATCGAAGCCGTGCGCTAAGCCGGGGTCGGCGGGCGGGCGCCTTTGCGCAGCAAACAGAGCCGCCCGACGACGCCAACCAAGGACCCCGACACATGCATCGCTGGATCAACCTGACGCTTCTCGTCCTCTACCCGGTCTCATGGTTCGCACCGCTGATGAAGGCGGGGCTGCTCCCGCTCTTTGCGCTCGACGAAATCTCGGTCATCACCGGTCTGCAGTCGCTCTGGGGCTCCGACATCTTCCTCGCGCTTGTCGTCACCGTCTTTGCCCTCTTCGCCCCCTATCTCAAGACCATCGCGCTTGCGTTGATCCACTGGCGCCTGCTCAGCCCGCGGGTCGAACCCGTGCTTGCGATCCTCGGCAAGCTTGCTATGGCCGATATCTTCCTCATCGCGCTCTACATCACGCTGGCCAAGGGCATTGGCGTCGGTCGGCTCGAAACGGCGTGGGGTCTCTACCTGTTTACCGCCTGTATTCTCGCCTCCCTCTGGGTCAGCTACGCGACGGAACAAAACCGCCGCTGACGGGCGTATTGTTTCCGATCCCGAAACGATAGCGCACGGAACCGACAGCTCCGGCAGATTTTTGACTGTCATTTCGTGGCGTTAGCGGTAAGCTATCCTCCGTGATGAATGTCTTCTGGGGGGAAGATGGTGGTACACGTCCTTCATGCGGGGCGGCTTGCGGCCGCCGTGATGCAGCGCATCGCGCTCGTCCTCTTTGCACTCCTTGCGCTCGCTCTGGTCACCGCAACGGCGCTTGCGGTCACCGGCGTTCTGCCTTGGATCGACCTGGCCGCGAGTTGGAATGGCACTGCCATCCCTGCCGCGGGCATGTATGTCCAGATCGGCCTCACGATCTTTGCCGTCACGCTGTGCTTCTTTCTGCCCTCCAACGCGCGGATCATGCAGCTTGAAACCTCGCATCGCCAATTCAGCGTCGGTGTCGACGACATCACCCGCGCCTACCACGCCGCGCACCACGCGGACCGATCCGGCACCTTTACCCTTGGCGACGCGTTCGAAAGCACCCGCGACCGGCTCGCCTTCCTGCGCGATCATCCCGACCTCGGCATGCTGGAGCCGGAATTGCTCGAACTGGCGGCGAAAATGTCCCATATTAGCCGCGATCTGGCGGAGGCCTATTCCGACGACAAGGTCGCCCGCGCCCGGTCCTTTCTGCAAGAGCGGCAATTCGAGATCGACCGCTTCAACGAACGGCTCGAACAGGCGCGCGCGATCCACGGCGAATTTTCCACCTGGATCAACCGCTTGGAGCTCGAAGAGAATGTCGCGCGCGCCCATCTCGAACGTCTGCTGGATGAGATGGAGCGGCTTTTGCCCGAACTGAACCCGCCCGCCACCATCGACAGCAACGTGGTGACGCAACTGCCCATGCGCGCGGAATGATCTGACTGGGCTTACTGACGAGGCTTGCTGACGGGGCTTGCCGCCCGGCGCCCGCGCTGGCACATCAGGCGTCATGGCCAAATCCACCACCTCCTACACCTGCGCCGCGTGCGGTGCGTCCTTTACCAAATGGTCCGGGCGCTGCGACAGCTGCGGCGAGTGGAACACCATTCAGGAGGATGCGGGCCTGTCCGCCTCGCCGGGCAAGGGTCTGGGGGCCAGGCGCGGGGCAACCGTCGCCCTCACCGACCTCAGCGCCGAGGAAACGCCGCCACCACGCACCCAATCCACCATGAACGAGCTGGACCGTGTCCTGGGCGGCGGTCTCGTGCCTGCCTCCGCCATCCTTGTGGGCGGCGATCCCGGCATCGGGAAATCGACGCTTCTGTTGCAAGCCGCGGCCCGGTTCGGCCACGCCGGTCTCAAGACGATCTATGTCAGTGGGGAGGAGGCCAGCGCTCAGGTCCGCATGCGGGCACAGCGGCTTGGCCTGGGCGATGCGCCCGTCAAACTCGCCGCCGACACCAACCTGCGCAACATCCTGACCACGCTGGAACAAGAGGCGCCGGGCCTCGCCATCATCGATTCGATCCAGACCATGTGGCTCGACACCGTCGACAGCGCCCCCGGCTCCGTCAGCCAGGTGCGCGCCGCGGCACATGAGTTGACCACCTTCGCCAAGCGCAAGGGGATCAGCGTCGTCCTTGTCGGCCACGTCACCAAGGAAGGGCAGATCGCCGGGCCGCGCGTCGTCGAACACATGGTCGACACCGTGCTGTATTTCGAGGGCGAGCGCGGCCACCAGTTCCGCATCCTGCGCGCGGTCAAGAACCGTTTTGGCCCCGCTGACGAGATCGGCGTGTTCGAGATGACGGGCGCGGGCCTCGCCGAGGTCACCAACCCATCCGCCCTCTTCCTCAGCGAACGCGGGCAACCCAGCCCCGGCTCCGTCGTCTTTGCGGGGATCGAGGGGACGCGGCCTGTCCTGTGCGAATTGCAGGCGCTCGTCGCCCCCTCCCCCCACAGCCAACCGCGCCGCACCGTCGTCGGCTGGGACGGCGGGCGCCTCGCCATGATCCTCGCCGTGCTCGAGGCGCGCTGCGGCATCCCGTTCAATGGCATGGACGTCTACCTGAACGTCGCGGGCGGCATGAAGATCAACGAACCCGCCGCCGATCTGGCCGTGGCCGCCGCCCTGCTGAGCGCACGCGAAGACGCCGCCCTGCCACCCGACACGGTTGTTTTTGGCGAGATCAGCCTCTCTGGCGCGCTCAGACCGACGCCGCAAACCGAAAACAGGTTGAAAGAAGCGCAAAAACTTGGTTTCACCTCGGCCATCGCTCCGAAAGGCGGCAAAGCCGGAGGAGTGTCCGGCATGGCGTTGCAACAGATGGCGGACCTGACCGGGTTTGTGGGCGAGGTATTCGGCGCAGGTTAGCGCCGCGAGCGGAACGAAAAAGGGCCAAGACCATGGAAGGTTTTACCATCATCGACGGCGCAGTCGCCGTGGTCATCATCCTGTCGGCCCTGCTGGCATATGGGCGCGGCTTTGTCCGCGAGGCGATGGCCATCGCGGGCTGGATCGCCGCAGCCATCCTTGCCTTTCTGTTTGCGCCCCGGGTCGAGCCGCTGGTGCGCGAGATCCCGGTGGTGGGGGATTTCATCGCCGACAGTTGCGAGCTGAGCATCATCGGCGCCTTCGCCCTCGTCTTTGCCGTGGCGCTGATCATCGTGTCGCTGTTTACGCCCCTGTTTTCGTCGCTCGTGCAGCGCTCCGCCCTTGGCGGCATCGATCAGGGTCTGGGCTTTCTCTTTGGTGTGGCCCGGGGCATCCTGCTGGTGGCCATCGCGTTCTTTGTCTACGACACCGTAATCACCGGACAGGAATACACCATTGTGGATGAAAGTCGCTCGGCGGCTGTGTTTGGCCAGTTCACCGCCTCGATCGAAGAGCAGAACCCCGAACAGGCGCTTGGCTGGATCACGCAACAATACGAGTCGCTTGTGGGCAATTGTGGCGAATAACGCGCCAATCGACCGCTAAACGCGAACAATTCGTCTAAAATTGCCTTGGTTCGACCCACGTAGAAACACAGTGGCCCGGCATGGCTGACACCGAAGACACGTGTTTTTTCGGTGACCTATGCCCCTGCGTAACCTCTTTGCCTATGACAACGACAGCCTCGTGGTGGATTCCAGCTCCTCTGCCGGGTTGGTCGGCAATGGGATCATCAACAATTCCGACACACCCAACGGCACGGTGTTCACCTACACCAATGGCAGCGGCCGCACGATCGCCATCAATGACGATGGCGGCGATCCCGACACGTTCGAGGATGATCAATCCGCAACCCACACCATCGCCGATGGGCGCGGTCTGGTGCCCGACGGCACCCCGGTCGAGGCGGAATCAATCATCCAGTTTCGCGCGCTGGATGTGAACGGAACCCCGACAGGCCCCACGATCAACGTCACCGTGTTTTCGCAGAACGGGCAGTTCGGCAATGTCTGGGGCTTTTCCACCGACATCGCGCTGGTCGATGGCGTGTCTTACCAAAAGATCAGCGGCAGCAATGTCGGCTCGTCGAGCTACACCACCTTCGTGACCTGCTTTGGACCGGGCACGCTGATCGAGACCAGCGCGGGCGAGGTGCCGGTCTCGGCGCTTTGCCTCGGCACACCCGTCTGGACGCTGACGGCTGGGCTGCAACCGATCACCTGGATCGGACGCAGCACGGTGGCCGGCACCGGGGCCTGCGCACCGGTGACCATCGAGGCCGGTGCCATCGGCAATGCCCGCCCCCTCATCGTGTCGCAAGAGCACCGCATCTACTTTGCCGACGACACTGCCGCGCTGCTCTTTGGCACGTCGGAGGTGCTGATCGCGGCCAAGCATCTGTGCGGTTTGCCGGGCGTGACAATCACGCCGACGCCGTCCGTCACCTACACCCACTTCATGTTCGACGCGCATCACGTGGTGCGCGCCAATGGGCTGCTGGCCGAAAGCTTCTTTTTCTCCGAAACCGCGCTGGCGGGCAGCGCGCAGACCGCCCGTACCGAGCTGATGTCGCTCTACCCATCGTTCGATGACGGCGTGGCGACGTTCGGCCCCACCGCGGCACTGTGCCTCAAACGGCACGAAGCAGACCTGTGGCGCACCATGGCTGCTGCATAACCTCACGTTGACGTGGCGAAGGGCCCTGCGAATGTGATCCTTTCGTGACAGTGACAGCCCCGCTTGCTACACCGCGCCTATCCCTGATCTAGGATTCGGAGCTGCCCCTTGTCCGACATGCTTGGCCCTGCCGTACTGCCTCCGGCCCATCCGTTCGACGACGACAAGCTGAGAGAGGAATGTGGCGTTTTCGGCGTGCTGGGAACCCAGGACGCGGCCAATTTTGTCGCCCTCGGTCTGCACGCTCTTCAACACCGCGGGCAAGAGGCGGGCGGCATCGTCGCGTTCCACCCCGAACACGGTTTCAACTCGGCCCGCCGCTTCGGCTATGTGCGCGACACCTTTACCAGCCAGGATGTCATGGAAACGCTGCCCGGTGCGCTGTCGATCGGCCATGTGCGGTATTCGACTGCCGGGTCCAAGGGGCAGACGGCCATCCGCGATGTGCAGCCGTTCTTTGGCGAATTTGCCATGGGCGGCGCCGCGATTGCGCATAATGGCAACATCACCAATGCCGATGCGCTGCGGCGCGAGCTGATCGAGCGAGGCTCGATCTTTCAATCCTCCTCCGACAGCGAATGCATCATCCACCTCATGGCGCGGTCGCTGCAACGCAATATCCCCGAACGGATGGAGGATGCGCTGCGCCGGGTCGAAGGCGCGTTCAGCGTCGTTGCCATGACCCGGACCAAGCTGATCGGCGTGCGCGACCCGCTCGGCGTGCGCCCGCTGGTCCTGGGCAAGCTCGACACCGGCTATGTGCTCAGCTCCGAGACCTGCGCGCTCGACATCATCGGGGCCGCCTTCGTGCGCGAAATCGAACCCGGCGAGATGGTGGTGATCACCGAAGGCGGCATTGACAGCCGCTTTCCGTTTCGGCCGCAGAAACCCCGCTTCTGCATCTTTGAACATGTCTATTTCAGCCGCCCCGACAGTATCCTCGGCGGCCGCTCGGTCTATGAAACGCGCGAGGCCATCGGCCGCGAACTGGCCAAGGAAGCGCCGGTGGACGCCGACCTCGTCTGCCCCGTGCCCGACAGCGGCACACCCGCCGCGATCGGCTTCAGCCTCGAATCCGGTATTCCCTACGCGATGGGCATCATCCGCAATCAGTATATGGGCCGTACCTTTATCGAGCCGACCGAGCAGATCCGCAACATGGGCGTCCGGCTCAAGCTGAACGTGAACCGTGCCCTGATCCGCGACAAACGCGTGATCCTGGTGGATGACAGCGTCGTGCGCGGCACGACCAGCCGCAAGATCAAAGAGATGATCCTGGATGCCGGCGCGGCGGAGGTGCATTTCCGCATCGCCTCGCCCCCCACCGCCTGGCCCTGTTTCTATGGCGTCGACACGCCCAACCGGGAAAAGCTGCTGGCCGCGACAATGTCCGAGGATGAGATGTGCACCCATCTGGGGGTGGACAGCCTACGCTTTATCTCCCTCGATGGCCTTTACCGCGCCGTGGGCGAGGCCAAGGGCCGCGACGCGGACGCACCGCAATATTGCGACGCCTGTTTTTCGGGGGAATACCCGGTCGAGCCCGCCGACATGATCGAAAAAGGGTTCGAGATGAAGGCGGCGCAGTAACCTCTGCTGCCAGAAACTGGCAACGCCCCGTGCCAGCCTGCGGTCATGCCACCGCTTGCCCCAGACCTGCTCGCCACCTTTGCCCTCTGGCCCGATGCCGCCCAGAACACGGCGCTGTCGGTTCGCACGCTGTGCTGGCGCGTCGCCGAGGCGGCGGGGATCGGCCCGCTGAGCGAAAGCCTGAAATGGGGCCAACCGGCCTGGCGGCCCATCAAGCCCCGCACGGGCAGTACCTTGCGGATCAGTTGGCGGGCGGACGCACCGGATCGGCTTGACCTCTTCGTGGATTGCAAGACCGACCTTGCGGCCCGTGTCACGGCGCAATTCCCCGACGCGTTCGACAGCGACGCGCGCCGCCGCCTGACGATCGCCACCGTCGCACCCGTTCCCGAGGATGCGCTGCGGCACCTTGCGCATCAGACCTTCACCTACCACCGGCGCAAGGCGGCATAAGACTGCCGATGCCGCGACGGCATCCGTCACACCAGCGCCGCCCCCCTTCAGCCCCACCGGCGCACATGATAGCGCCGCGCCTCCGACATCCACACAGGAGCGATGAGGCATGAGCACCGACACCAACCCAACCACGGCACACCTCGCCACCGACCGCGGCGCGCTGCCCCTGCGCCAGCTGACCGTCATCGGCATCTTCGGCACGGACGATGCGCCGCGCGCCTTGCTGCGCATGCCGGGCGGGCAGATCACGCAGGTCGCCGTGGGCGACACCGTGCGCCAGGGCACAATCGTCGCCATCGCAGGCACCTCCGTCACGCTGGCCACCGCGATGGGCCGCACGTCACAGCTCGACATGCCGACCGAGGGTCAAGAGCGCACGGCCGCTTGACGCCCTGCCCCCGACGCGTCATCACCCCGCCATGACGGATAAAACTGCCCTGATCACCGGCGCGTCCCGCGGCCTTGGCCATGCCCTGGCATTGGCGCTTGCCCCGACGCATCACATCATCGCCGTGGGCCGCACCACCGGCGCCCTCGAAGAGCTGGATGACGCGATCAAGGCCCAAGGGGGGGCCGCCACCCTCGCGCCCATGGACATCACGACGGATGCAGCGATGCAGACCCTGTGTCGCGGGATCTATGACCGCTGGGGCCATCTGGATCTGTGGGCCCACACGGCCGTGCACGCCGCACCGCTCGCGCCCGCACAGATGATCAACGCCAAGGACATGAGCAAATCCGTCGCTGCCAACGTGACGGCCACGGCCACGCTCATCAGCTATGTCGCACCGCTCCTGGGCACCGACGGACAGGCGCTGTTTCTCGATGACCCGCGCGCGGGCGACAAGTTCTTTGGCGCGTATGGCGCCACGAAGGCCGCGCAACTGGCGCTCGCCCGCTCGTGGCAGGCTGAGACGGTCAAGACCGGCCCGCAGGTCCACATCGCCACGCCGGCACCCATGCCCACGGCCACCCGGGCCCGCTTTTTCCCGGGCGAAGACCGCACAACACTTGCCGATCCGCAGGGCGAAGCCGCGCACATCCTCGCCACGCTGCAGGCTTGATCCCGGCGGGCCATTGTGGACCAATGCGCCCATGGCTCGCCTTCGCTTCCGGTTCGACACACCGCGCCCCGCCGCCACCGGCGTGATGCAGCGCATCTACGATGCCGCCGCCACTGGCTGGCAGGACGGGATCACCCGGCTTGGCTTTCTGGACGCCTACGCGCAGCTCATGCAGGCGACCCCGCCCATCGCGCGGGCCCGCGTGATGGACGTGGGCACCGGGACGGGCGCTTTTGCCGCCGCGTGGATTGCGGCACAAGGCGCGCTACACCAGCTCACCCTGCTGGATCTGTCGCCCGCCATGCTCAAGGCTGCCGCTGCGCGTCTGCCCGCCGCGCGCTCTATCGCCGCCCCGGTCGGCGCCACGCTGGCCGAGACGCCGCCGCAGGATGTGATCCTCTGCGCCCACGTGATCGAACATCTCGATGACCCGGCGCGCGCCCTCACCTGGCTCCACGATCACCTGAAACCCGGCGGCCTTCTCGTCCTCGCCCTGTCGCAACCCCACTGGTGCACCGCGCTTGTCCGCTGGCGCTGGGGCAATGCCGCCTATGCGCCCGACACCGCCCGCCAGATGCTGAGCCGCGCAGGCTTCACGGAAATCGCCACGCACCCGTTCACAAGCGGGCCACCGTCGCGCGTCTCCTGCGGCTACATCGCCCGCCGCCCCTGAACTGAGTCCGGCGCGCAACGCATCCCCGTCTTTGTCCCAAAAAAATCCCCGCCGGAGGCTCCGACAGTTGCCCCGCCCCGGACCGGCCCATAGTAAAGCACAAAGGGGCGACATATGCGCATTCTCATCACAAATGACGACGGCATCTCGGCACCCGGGCTGGCCGTGCTCGACAGCATTGCCCACAGCTTGGGCGACGAGATCTGGACCGTGGCGCCCGCGTTCGAACAATCGGGTGTGGGCCACTGCATCAGCTACGCGCGCCCCTTCATGGTCCAGCAGATCGGCGAAAGACGCTTTGCCGTCGAAGGCAGCCCGGCCGATTGCGTGCTCGCAGGCCTGCATGACATCCTGCCCGCAGCCCCCGATCTGATCCTGTCGGGCGTGAACCGCGGCAACAATTCTGCCGAAAACGCGCTCTATTCCGGCACGCTCGGTGCCGCGATCGAAGGGGCGCTGCAAGGCGTGCTCTCCATCGCGCTGTCACAGTATTACGGGCCCGCCAACCGCGACCTCGACGACCCGTTCGAGGCCAGCGCCACGCATGGCCGCGCGGTGATCGAGCGGATTGTCGCCGCCACGCCCAAGGATCAGCCGGGCTACCAGCTCTTTTACAACGTCAACGTGCCTCCTGTGGCCGCAGCGGACGTCCAGGGCACCAAGCTGTGCGCGCAGGGCCTGCGCCCCGGCCTTGGGTTTCACACCGAGGCGACGACTTCGCCCTCGGGCCGTCAGTTCCTGTGGATCCGCGGCGGGGACCAGCACCGCCAGACGGGCACCAACACCGATGCCGCCCTCAACCTCGACGGCTACATCTCGGTCACGCCCATGCGCGCCGACTTCACGGCACACGATATGCTCGGCGCGCTCTCCGGGATCGCCACATGACCGACGATGATCTCGCCACGCGCAAGATGCAGTTCCTCTACGCGCTGCGCTCGCGCGGGGTGACCGACAAGGCGGTGCTGCAGGCGATGGAAGAGATCGACCGCGGCCCCTTTGTCCGCGGCCTCTTTTCAGAACGCGCCTACGAGGATATGCCCCTGCCCATCGCCTGTGGCCAGACGATCAGCCAGCCGTCGGTCGTGGGGCTGATGACGCAGGCGTTGCAGGTCACGCCACGTGACAAGGTGCTCGAGATCGGTACGGGCTCGGGCTACCAGGCGGCGATCCTCGCCAAGATCGCCCGCCGCGTCTACACTATCGACCGGCACCGCCGGTTGGTGCACGAGGCCCGCGCCATCTTTGAAGAACTGGATTTGCACACGATCACGGCCATCACCGGCGATGGCAGCCACGGGCTGCCCGATCAGGCGCCGTTCGACCGCATCATCGTGACCGCCGCCGCCGAGGATCCGCCGGGCCCGCTGCTGGCGCAGCTCAAGGTCGGCGGCATCATGGTTCTGCCCGTGGGCCAGTCGGATGCGGTGCAAAGCTTGATCCGCGTGCGCAAGCACGAGACGGGGCTCGACTATGACGAATTGCGCGAGGTCCGTTTTGTCCCCCTCCTCGAGGGCTTGGGCAAAGACTGAAACTGGTGTAAAAGGCCAACCAACCGGCAAGACCTCAGCATAGAGGCCCGGAAGAGGACGATGCAGATGTTTCCCACCTCCCCGATGCGGCGCATGCCGCTGATCCTGTCGACCTGCGGCCTTGTGGTGCTGGCGGCCTGTGACGAACCGCTGGATTTCGATCTGCGCGGGCTCGGCGGAGGTTTTACCACCAGCCAGGCCGCCCAGACCGCGACCGAGGATCGGCCACGCCCCGACCAGCGCGGTGTGATCTCCTATCCGAATTATCAGGTGGCCGTCGCCGAACGCGGTGACACGTTGGCCGATGTGGCCGCGCGCGTTGGGCTGCCCCCGAACGAGTTGGGGCGGTTCAACGGGATCGAACCGGACGTGCCGCTGCGCCAGGGTGAGGTCATCGCCCTGCCCCGCCGCGTGGCCGAACCCTCGCCCGCCACGGGTGCCGTTGGCACCGGTCCGATCCAACCGTCGCAGGTCGACGTGACCACGCTTGCGGGCAACGCCATCGACAACGCCGCCCCGACGCCCGCCGCCACACCCACGGCGCAGCCGCTGCCGCAAACCGGCCAGGAACCGATCCGCCACCGTGTCGAACGGGGCGAGACGGCGTTCACCATCGCCCGGCTCTACAACGTGCCGGCCAAGTCGCTGGCGGAATGGAACGGGCTGAGCGCCGATTTCGCGGTGCGTGAGGGGCAATTCCTGCTGATCCCCGTGGCCCGCGTCGCGGCCCCGCGCCCCGCCGCCACCCCGAACCAGAGCACGACCCAACCGGGCGAAGGCTCGCCCACGCCGACGCCCCCCAGCGCCACGCGGCCCTTGCCGGATGACGAGGACACCGCGACGCAGGCGCAGGAAGCGGCCGCCGAACCGGTGGCGGATGTGGGCACGGCAACCGCCAGCAGTCAGGGCGAATTTGCCTTCCCCGTCGTGGGCAGCATCATCCGCCCCTATGCCAAGGGTCGCAACGAGGGCATCGATATCAAGGCCGCCCCCGGCACACCGGTCAACGCCGCCGCCAACGGCGCTGTCGCGGCCATCACCGAAAGCGCCGAGGGCGTGCCGATCATCGTGCTGCGCCACGACGGCAACCTGCTGACGGTCTATGCCAATGTGGCGGATGTGAAGGTAACCAAGGGTGATACGGTCCGCAAGGGCCAGGCCATCGCCGCACTGCGCGACCGTGCCGACGACGCCTTTGTGCATTTCGAGGTGCGCGACGGGTTCGACAGCGTCGATCCGACCCCCTTCCTCGAATAAGGCCGCATTGCGGCGGTTGCCCGTCCTCCGGGTGAAACCGCCGCATTTGTCGCAAAATTTCCCCAAATTTTCCTAAAATCGCTGCCCGTTGCCGCACCGGTGCCCTGTTGCCCGGTCAGAAACAATCCAATGAACTGACTTGGATTGGTGCACGACGATGCCGGTCTTTTACGGATACACCTTTGCGCTGCGCGGCATTCAGACCACGGTCAATGGCGCGCCCAACGACTATGCCTTTGCCCCCACGGGCACCTGGAGCTATTCGGGCAACACCACCTATTTCGTGGTCGAAGAGAATGACGGCGCAACCGTGTTCAACGGCGATGGCGACGTCAACGAAGAGGTGGACCCAAACGAACGCTTCGGCGGCGCGTGGGAGCAGACGGCCTTTGTCGACGGCGTCGAACGGCAGATCATCTGGGATTACACGTTCGAAGTCACCGACGGCACGACCACCTGGCGCATCGGCGTCATCGATGTGGATCTGAACAACGACAACGATCTGGCGGACGGCGCGGATGCCGGTGCCGATGACGAGGATGGCTATTTCCTCGTGTTTCCCGACGGGATGCCGCCCCCCAACACCGACCTCACCATCGGCGCGATCATCGAGAATGACGACAGCACGCCGCATCTGGATCTCGGGGCGCAAATCGTCTGCTTTGCCGCCGGGACCGAGATTGACACGCCCAATGGTCCTGTCCGGGTCGAAGCCCTCAGCGCGGGGGATCTGGTGCTGACCGATGCCGATGGCGCACACCCCGTCCGCTGGGCCGGAGCCAGCACCGTCTTGGCCCAGGGCGACCTTGCCCCGATCGTCATCACCCGCGGCACGCTTGGCAATGACCGCGATCTGGTGGTCTCGCCCCAACACGGCATCCTGCTGAGCGATTGGCGGGCCGAGCTGCTGTATGGTCAGGACGAGGTGCTGGTGCGGGCGAAGGATTTGCTGAACATGGATGGCGTTTATCGCAAGCCCTGCGGGCTGGTCACCTATTGCCACATCCTGATGGACCGTCACCACGTCGTGCGTGCCCACGGCGTGTGGAGCGAGACGTTGTATCCCGGCGCCGTCGCGATGGGGGCTGTGAGCCCCGCGGCGCAGGCCGAGATCGCCGCGCTCTTTCCCGACATCACCGCGTATGGCCCGACGGTCGCCCCATGTCTGCGCGGGTTCGAAGCGCGCGCGCTGGTGGCCTAGATCGCCACGCCCTGGCGCCCGGCCAGATCACAGAAATATTGCCAGGCCACCCGGCCCGACCGCGCGCCCCGCGTCGCCTGCCATTCGATGGCCTCGGCCCACAGCGTGTCATCGTCAATCGTGACCCCATAGGCGCTGCAATAGCCGCGGATCATCGCCAGATACTGGTCCTGATCGCAGGCGTGAAAGCCCAGCCACAGGCCGAACCGGTCGCTCAACGACACCTTTTCCTCGACCGCTTCGGACGGGTTGATGGCGGTGCCACGCTCGTTCTCGATCATGTCGCGCGGCATCAGGTGCCGCCGGTTCGACGTGGCATAGAGGATCAGGTTGTCCGGCCGCCCTTCGATCCCGCCATCCAGCACGGCCTTGAGCGATTTGTAGTGCTGATCGTCGTGGCTGAAGCTCAGATCGTCGCAGAACAGGACAAAGCGCGCGTCGGCGGCCTGGCGCAGCAGGTGCAGCAGGCGGCCCACCGACGGCAGGTCCTCCCGGTGCAACTCCACGATCTTGAGCCGTGGATGATCGACTTCAAGTGCGCCGTGTATCGACTTGACAAGGCTTGATTTCCCCATTCCCCGCGCGCCCCACAGCAGCGCGTTGTTCGCGGGCAACCCTTGGGCGAACTGGCGGGTATTGGCCAGCAATGTGTCACGCGACCGCTCCACCCCCAGCAGCAGGTCCAGCGGCACGCGGCTGACATGTTCCACAGGCTCCAGCCGGTCCGGCCCAGTCTGCCAGACAAAGGCACCGGCCGCCGCAAAGTCAGGGGCCTCCAGCGGTGCGGGCGACATCCGCTCGAGCGCCTCGGCAATGCGCTCCATCGGGTCGTTGATCATGGCCCCGGGCCCGTTCACTTCAGCGCGTCCTCGGGTGCGTCGCCAAGGTCATCTTCGTCGTCGTCAAAGTATCCCTCTGCACGCAACCGCGCATCCCGTTGTTTTTCCACGCGTTTCACCAGCTGGATCGATATCTCGTAAAGGCCGTATACCACGACGAACAGGATGCCCTGGGTGATCACATCCGGCGGCGTGACCAGCGCGGCCAGCACCAGAATGCCGACGACGGCGTATTTGCGCACGTTCCCGAGGCCCTCGGAGCTGACCAGCCCCGCCTTGCCCATGAGCGTCAGCAGGACGGGAAGTTGAAAGCACAGGCCAAAGGCCATGATGAATTTCAGCGTGATATCAAGGCTTTCGTTGACCTTTCCAAAGAAGGTGATGCGGATGCCTTCGGCCTCTGGCACCGGTGCGTTCACCGCATCCTCGGCCCCTGTGAGCCGCCCGAACATCTCCGTCAGGACCGATGGCACATCCACGAACCCCAGGAAAAACGCCATCGCCAGCGGTGTCACCACAAAATGCGCAAAGGACGCGCCCAGCAGGAACATCAACGGCGAAGCGACGAGGAACGGTAGAAAGGCGTTCTTTTCCTGCCGGTAGAGCCCCGGCGCCACAAAGCGCCACATCTGGAACCCGATCACCGGAAAGGCCAGCGCAAAGCCAAACACCATCGAGATGCGAAACAGCGTGAACAGGTATTCCTGCGGGCTGGTATATTGCATCGTCGGCGCAGGATCGCCCAGATCGATCAGCGTTTCCTTGATCGGGTCCAGCAGGAACTGCAGGATCGGCTCGGCCACGGTAAAGGCCAGCACGATCCCCACCAGAAACGCGATCACCGACCGGATCAGGCGCGTGCGCAGCTCCGCCAGATGTTCGATCAGCGGGGCGGTGCTGTCCTCAATCTCTTCGGTCTGGCTCACGTGTCAGCTTTCCTTGCTTTGCGGTGCTGTCTCGGCTTCGAGCGCTTCGGCCTTTTTCAGGGCGTCCGCCGCCTCACGCTGCATCCGCTCGGCATTGGCGCGGGCGGTGGCGGCCTGGATCTTTTTCGAGGTTTCCATGCGTTCGGCGGTGCGCGCCGCCTTTTCGGCCGCCAGCTTGCCGGTCTCGCTCTCCGGGTCCAGATCCTTGAGCGATGAGGTCACGTCGCGCGCGGCCTCCTTCACCCCGTCCATGGCAGACCCCACGGGGTTGGTTGCCGTCTTGATGGTCTTTTGCAGGTCGCGCACACCGGATTCGTCCGCCGCCTGGTTCATGGCCGTGGAAAACTCACGCGCCATCCCCCGCGCCTTGCCGACCCACCGGCCGACATTGCGGAACACCACAGGCAGATCCTTGGGCCCGATGACGATCAGCGCCACGATGCCCACGACCAGCATCTCGGTCCAGCCGAGGTCGAACATGGATCAGGCCTTGTCTTTTTCGACGTTCAGATCCGTCTTGGGATGAGTGCCCGCATCCGTGGGCTGCGGCGTGATATCCTTGGCCTCTTCGACCTGCGCCGCTTCCATCTCTTCCTTGCCCTCGCTCACACCCTTCTTGAAGCTGGTGATGCCCTTGCCGACCTCACCCATCAGGCTCGAGATCTTGCCCCGGCCAAAAAGCACCAGCACCACAACCGCGATCAGCAGCAGGCCCGGCAATCCGATATTGTTCAGCATGTCATGCTCCCCTGTCAGGCGGCCCATCGCCGCCGCGTCGGCTCCGGGTGTAGCGCGGCGAAGGGCGGGTGGGAAAGCGGCAGCGGGCCCCTTGCTGACCCAGCGCTGGGGAAATTGCGCAAATTTGCGTGTGGCGCGCAATGAACTGACAGGTTAGTGTCAGTTGGCATGCCCTACACCATCCCCATCACCCCTGATGGAGACCCAACATGACACTGACTGCTGAAATCGTCACCTTCCGCCTGATCGATGGCACCGACCCCGCGACCTTTGCCAAGGCCGCCGCCGGGATGGAGCCGTTCCTGCACGCCACGGGCGGCATGATCCGCCGCGACCTGAGCGTGTATGCCGACGGCCTGTGGACCGATCACATCCTCTGGACCAGCGAGGCCGCGGCCAAAACCGCGGCTGCCGCCATCATGCAAGCCCCCGCCGCAGCACCCTTCGTGGCGATGATCAACGGGCCAACGGCGATGATGCGACACGCCACGGTCCATCTGCAGCAGGAGTGACATGCGCCGCACCGACCGCCTGTTTGAGCTGATCCAGATCCTGCGCGACGGCAAGCTGCACCGCGCGCAGGAGATGGCGGATGCCGTCGGCGTATCGGTGCGCACGCTTTATCGCGATATGGAGACCTTGCAGACCTCCGGTGTGCCCGTCGAAGGCGAGCGCGGCGTGGGCTACATGATCACCTCGCAGATCAGCCTGCCGCCCTTGACGCTGACCACCGATGAGCTCGAGGCGTTGAACCTGGGCATGGCCATCGTCGCCGAAGCCGCCGACGAGACCCTGAAATCCGCCGCCCTGTCGCTCGCCGCCAAGGTCGACGCCGTCCTGCCCGAACGCACGATCGCCGAAGCGGACAAGTGGAAATTTGCCGTCTACCCCTTTGCCGATGCGGCTCGCGGAGCGGCACATATGCCCACCCTGCGCGCCGCCATCCGCGCCCGGCAAAAGCTGCGCCTGACCTACCACTCCAAAGGCGACCGCATCACGTCCCGCACGGTGCGCCCGCTGCATATGGAGTATTGGGGCCGGGTCTGGACCCTGACCAGCTGGTGCGAGTTGCGCGACGCGTTCCGCGTCTTCCGCGTCGACCTGATCCAGAACGCCGAAGCCCTGCCCGAGATGTTCGTCGAGGAACCGGGCAAACGCCTGTCGGACTACGACCCGAACCTCTGACCCGAACGGCACCCGCCGAGCACGATTTTTGCAAAAATCGTTTCAGACAAATTCTTCAAGAATTTGCCCGCCCGGCATCAGCGCACAGGCAAGAAGACTTCGATCGCCGCAACGGCCATCACCGCAACATCGCCCGCAACCTGCACGTCCAATCCGCCCTGTTCCGCCACAACCTCAATGGTGCCGTAGGGCAACAGCCGCGCAATCACGTCCACATCCACCGCCTCTGGCCGCGGCACCGCTACATGCACGACAACGCGCATCACGTCGCGATCCAGCGCCAATGTTCCAAAGATCGGCAGCGACGCCCCTTGCAGCGCCTGTTCAACCGCGCGCCGAGCGGCCTTGGTATCGTCGCGGCCGTGCAGGTCCACGCCCTGCGCCATCTCGATGATCAATCGTTGCTCAGCCATCAGCCGTCTCCACCGACACCACGAGTGCGGCCTGCGCCATCACCGTGGGCGCACCCGACCCTTCGGGCCGTGCGACGTCCAGCCCGCCCGCGCGCACGTCAAAGGAGGTCTGACCGTAGGGAAAAACCTCTGCCAGCACCGATACGTCCACCAGATCCGGTCGCGCGCAGCCGATATGTACGGCGATCCGCATGTCTTCCTTGTCGACGCCCATATATTCGGCGAGGTTGATCGAGTTGCGCCACAATGCCGCCCGCACCGCCCGCGCCGCCGCTTCGGTATAGCTGCCGCGGCGCAAGGACGTGCCCAGGCCAAACTCCACGATCATCGGCCCCATCAGCCCTCCTCCTCCACCGGAAACACGAAACACTTGTCGCGCCGAATGCGCAGCCACATCACCGTTTCGGGCTGCGGCAGAAACACGCCCGGCACGGTCACGCGCAGGCGCGTTCCATCGTCGTCCAGCCGGAACTCCACCAGGCTCTCATGCCCCATGAACCGCGCCCGGATCACCTGTGCACGCGCCGCCGTACCCTCGGCCGCGGTGGGCGCAGGTCCGACACCGGCGCGGTCAAAGTCGATCTTCACATGCTGCGGGCGGAACACGATGTCCACAGCCGTCCCGTCCGGCACACCCGGCGCCAGAAACCGGCCAAAGGCCGTCATCGCCAGCGCGCCTTCAACCGTGGCCCGCAATCGATTGGCATCGCTGAAAAAGGCCACGGCCTTCTGGTCCGCGGGACGTGTGTAGACGTTGTAGGGTGCGCCCCGCTGCACGATCTGGCCATCGCGCATCAGCGCGATCTCGTCGGCCATGCGCATGGCCTCATCCGGCTCATGCGTCACCAGCAGCACGGCGGTGTCTTCTTCTTTCAGGATCGCGAGGGTCTCGTCCCGAATGCCGTCCCGCAACCGGTTGTCGAGCCCCGAAAACGGCTCGTCCATGAGCATGATCCGCGGCCGTGGCGCCAAAGCGCGCGCCAGCGCCACCCGCTGCTGCTCGCCCCCCGACAGCTGGTGCGGATAGGCGTCGATGAACCGGCCCATATGCACGCGGGCGAGCATCTCCTCGACCCGCGCTTGCTTGTCGCTGCGCGACCCGGTCAGCCCGTAGGCCACATTATCCGCGACGCTCAGGTGCGGAAACAGCGCAAAGTCCTGGAACATCAGCCCGATCTCGCGCCGTTCGGGCGGGACCCGGTAAACCGTGTCGCAGATCAGCGCGCCGTCCACATGGATCTCGCCGCTGTCCTGCATCTCAACGCCTGCGATCATCCGCAATGTCGTGGACTTGCCGCACCCGGATGGGCCCAGCAGACAGGTCACTTGCCCGGCCTCGATGCGCAGGCTCACGCCATCGACGACCCGACGGTCTCCGAAGCTGCGCACAAGGTTGCGAATTTCCAGCCGAGGTGCGGACACGTGGCGACATTCCCGATCAAAACAGTCGGGTGCGTATCAGGCCCGCCGCGCCCCCGCAAGCACCCCCATTGAGCCAACCCGCGGAACGGCCTCGCAAATCAACGACAGCTTCTCTTGTGATTGACGCTCGCGAACAGTGCGCAGCCCGGCTGGCAACAAACCACTGCCGCCCCGATTGCCGACAGTGCGGCACCGGCCCGCCTCAGACAATCGCGAACGCCCCTGCGGCCCGGTCCACACCGTTGACCTGCACCACCAGCCCATGCGCGCCGGGATGCAGCTCGAACGTGGTCGCGTTCGCTTTCAGCCTGTGCGCCTTTTTCAGCACGAGGGGCACGCCCGGCTCTACGTGAGCGACTTTGAGCTTGAACACCTTTTCCCCACTGCGCCCACCGGGCCGCGCAAACCGGATCCGGTAGTCCACGATCACCGGCCCGCCCGTGTCGCTCGTGAGCGTGACCACAAAAGTCAGAGCGTCGCCCAGGGCCACCGTCTCATCCTCGATTTCCAACGCCACGGCCACATCCAGATCAGCGGCATAGCCCAGCATCTCCATGGCGCCGGGATACCCGTCCTTGACCAGCGTGCGCAGGGCGTGGCGGCACATCCACTCATGCTCTTTCCGCGTCTGGCTGCCCTCGGCCTCCCAGGCCGCCAGCCGCGACAGCACCAGGTGGGGCTCTGTCTTGGCGATATCGTTCAGGTGATTGGCAACCGAGCGGGTCACAAACCGCGTCCCGTCCGCCTGCAGCATATCAAGCAGCGGCAGGGTCTGGTCCGGCACCAGATCCACCTTGCGCGCCCAGGGCAGCTTGGGCCGGGTCCCCTCGCTCACCAGCCGCCGGACGTGATAGTTGTCGTCCCGCGCCCACAGCCGCAGCCGTGCCAGCGTGTCCTCCGGCCAACGGTTCAGGAAGGGGCGGACGTAGAACTCCATCGAAAACCGCTGCGTGGCTGCGTGCAACAGGTCCAGCGCGCGGTCGCGGTGATCTTCGAGCCCGTGGCGCGCGGCCAGCACACCCGGCACCGCATGGATGAAACGGCCAAAGTCATCATCCCGCAACGACGGGTCCAGCGGCGGCGGCATAGCCGCCTCGAGCTGGTCTGCCATGGTCGGGAAATCCGCGGCCAAATAGGGCTCGAGGCAATCGGCAAACCAGTCGAGGCAGGCCACAAGCGTCCGGTCGGCCACGCCTGACAGGGCAGTCGCATGAAAGGCGTCCCGGTCAAATCCCGGGATCACCGCATGCGCATCGGCCAGATCCGCCAGACTGTCCGCGTTAAAGAGCCGGTCCTTGAGCGAAAATGTGGGCGCGGCCCGCGCCATCAAATGGTCGCCACCGTCGCCCCCCCATCGAGGAGCAGGTTCTGCCCGACGATGAATCCCGCATGCTGCGAACACAGGAACGCGCATGCCGCGCCAAACTCATGCCGCGTGCCGTACCGGCCTGCCGGAATGGTCGCCGCCCGCTGCGCGCGCGCCTCGTCCAGCGTGATGCCCTGCGCGGCCACGACGCCCTCATCCAACGCATCCGCACGGTCGGTCGCGTGAATTCCGGGCAGCAGATTGTTGATCGTCACGCCCGAACCGGCCACCTGCCGCGAGGTGCCCGCCACGTATCCGGTGAGCCCTGTGCGGGCCGAGTTGGACAGGCCCAGCACCGCGATGGGGGCCTTGACCGATTGCGAGGTGATGTTGACGACGCGGCCCCAGCCGCGGTCCATCATGCCGGGCACCAGCGCCTTGATCAGCGCGATGGGCGCGAGCATGTTGGCATCGAGCGCCTTGATGAAATCCTCGCGCTCCCAATCCGTCCACATGCCCGGCGGCGGGCCACCTGCGTTGTTCACCAAGATGTCGGCATCGCCTGCGGCCGCACGCAGTGCCGCCTGCCCTTCGGCGGTCGTCACATCCGCGGCCACGGTCGTCACCTCGACCCCATGGACGTCGCGGATGGCCGCGGCCGACGCCTCCAGCGCCTCGGACCCGCGGGCGTTCATCACCAGATGCACACCTGCCGCGGCCAATGCCTCGGCACAGCCCAGGCCCAACCCTTTCGATGAGGCGCACACCACCGCCCGCTTGCCCGCTATTCCCAGATCCATGATATTGCTCCGCTGCAGATGATTTGGCCCAGAGGTAACGCGCCCCTCACCAATGCGCCAGCAAAAGGCCGAACCGTTGACCGACGCGCGCCACAATCCTAGTGTAACCCCTTGCAAAACCCCGAGCACGCACATGACACCGCCCCACGCCACCCCGACCCAAAGCCTGCCCGTGTACCGCGCCCAAGCGCTGCATGTGAGCGATGGCGCCAACCTGGGCGACACGATGGGCTGCGGCGACGATCTGATGCTCGACGATGTCTACACCCTCGCGCCCGACACGGTGACAGAGCGCCTCGCGCTGCACGCCACGGACGCTGCACACATGACGGTGGCCGAGGGCAGCGCCCTTGGTACACCCGGTGCGGCGATCCACCTCGATTGCGCGATCACCCTCATGCCGCCTGACGGGATCGTCACGGATGCGATTGTGCTGGTCGAGGTCGACAGCGCAGGCGACGTCGATGCCGTGTACCTGCTGCCCCTGGCCGCCCTGTTGCCAAAGGTGCCATACGCCCTCGTCGGGATCGATGAGGGTGGCGCGCGCGAGAAATTCGCGCATCTGGCCTGCGCGCGCTTCACGCGGGGCACGCGCATCACCTTGGCCTCCGGTGCGCAAACGCCGATCGAAGACTTGCGGGTGGGCGACCGTGTGCTGACGCGCAATGATGGTGTGCAACAGCTGCGCTGGATCGGCCAGTCCACCGTGCGGGCCGTGGGCGATTTCGCCCCGATCAAGATCAAGGCGCATACGCTCAACAACGCGCATGATCTCGTCGTGTCGCCCGATCACCGCCTGTTCATCTATCAGCGCAGCGACCGGTTGGGCGCGGGCCGGTCCGAATTGCTGGTCAAGGCCCGGCACCTGGTCAATGGCGACAGCGTTGTGGTGCAGGATGGCGGGTTCGTGGATTATTTCGAACTGCTGTTCGACACGCACCAGATCATCTACGCCGAAGGCATCGCGGCGGAGTCCATGCTGATCGACACGCGCACCAAACCTGTCGTGCCGGACGAGGTGCGCGCCGTGATTGCACCACACAGTCAGACGGGCCTGACGGGCCTTGACGTGACCGAAACGCTTCTCGACCGTCCCGACGCGGCGGAGATCCTCCGCCGCGCCTCCATGCGGTAGGCGTTTTTTGCAAAAAACGCTCAGAGCTTTTCTTCAAGAAAAGCCCGGCCTCAACCGGCGTAAAAGAACTCTTCCCGGACGATCTTGCCGCCATCGACGTGATACACCGCCACTTCCTTCATGTCCGACACCTCGCCGGTTTCCTTGTTTTTGGTTTTGATCTCAAAGATCACGGCAAAGCGGTCATCGCCATGTGGGAACGGATCCGAAATGGTCCCGTCCAGCATTTCGAACGCGCTGTCCCACCAGGCATGCTTGCCACGCAGCGCGTCCATGCCCTTGGCCTCACGGCCCTGCCCGTGATCCACGGCCTCGACCGATACCGCATCCGGCGCATAAAGCACTTCGAGATTTGCGGTTTCCTTGCCTGTACGGCAGCCATCGACCAATGCGTTCGCAATTTCATTCAATGTCATCGTTCTGTCCTCTCGTTCGCTGATGCCACAGCACCTAGCGGTCTGTCCTGACAGATCCTGTCAAGAGCGTCATACCGGGCGACCAAACCAACGCATGCGACGTGCCGCGCCAAAAACGCGGCTGCTTGTCCCGTCGGGTCCGCGCGGATATACGGCGATCATGCTGGACAACCGCCCCGAACTGCCCCCCGAAATCGCCCGCCGCCGCACCTTTGCGATCATCTCGCACCCGGATGCGGGCAAGACGACCCTGACCGAAAAGTTCCTTTTGTTTGGCGGCGCCATCCAGATGGCGGGACAGGTGCGCGCCAAGGGCGAGGCGCGGCGCACGCGCTCGGATTTCATGGCAATGGAAAAGGATCGCGGCATCTCGGTCTCGGCCTCCGCCATGTCGTTTGATTTCAGGGACTTCCGGTTCAATCTTGTTGATACGCCCGGACACTCCGACTTCTCCGAAGACACCTATCGCACGCTCACCGCCGTGGATGCCGCGATCATGGTCATCGACGGCGCTAAGGGTGTGGAAAGCCAGACGCAAAAGCTGTTCGAGGTCTGCCGCCTGCGCGACCTGCCCATCCTGACCTTTTGCAACAAGATGGACCGCGAAAGCCGCGACACCTTCGAGATCATTGACGAAATTCAGGAAAACCTCGCCATCGACGTGACACCGGCCAGCTGGCCCATCGGCGTCGGGCGCGACTTTATCGGCTGCTACGACATCCTGCGCGACCGGCTCGAACTGATGGACCGCGCCGACCGCAACAAGTTGGCCGAAAGCATCGAAATCAACGGGCTCGACGACCCCAAACTGGCCGAACACGTGCCCGAGGCACAGTTGAACCAGTTGCGCGAAGAGCTTGAAATGGCACGCGAACTCCTGCCCCCGCTCGACGCCAAGGCCATGCTCGAGGGCACGCTGACTCCGATCTGGTTCGGTTCCGCCATCAACTCCTTTGGTGTTAAGGAGTTGATGGACGGCATCGCCACATACGGGCCGCAACCCCAGATCCAAAGCGCCGAGCCGCGTCAGATTTTACCAGAGGAAACAAAGGTGTCCGGCTTTGTCTTCAAAGTGCAGGCGAACATGGACCCAAAACACCGCGACCGCGTCGCCTTTGTCCGCATGGCCTCGGGCCACTTTAAACGCGGGATGAAGCTGACCCATGTCAGGTCCAAGAAACCCATGGCGATCAGCAACCCGGTCATGTTCCTGGCCTCCGACCGTGAACTGGCCGAAGAGGCCTGGGCCGGCGACATCATCGGCATACCCAACCACGGGCAATTGCGCATTGGCGACACGTTGACCGAAGGCGAGGCGTTGCGTGTCACGGGGATCCCCAGCTTTGCCCCCGAATTGCTGCAAGGCGTCCGCGCCGGTGATCCGCTCAAGGCCAAGCACCTGGAAAAGGCGTTGATGCAATTTGCCGAGGAAGGCGCGGCCAAGGTTTTCAAACCCTCGATCGGTTCGGGCTTTGTCGTGGGTGTTGTCGGCGCGCTGCAATTCGAGGTGCTGGCCAGCCGGATCGAGCTGGAATACGGGCTGCCCGTCCGGTTCGAACAGTCGCAGTTCACCTCCGCCCGCTGGGTGAGCGGTGAGCGGCAAGCCGTTGAAAAGTTTATCGATACCAATAAGCAGCACATCGCCCATGACCACGATGGCGACATCGTCTACCTCACGCGCCTGCAGTGGGATATCGACCGCGTTGCGCGCGACTATCCCGATGTCGCCCTGACCGCGACCAAGGAGATGATGGTGTGACGTGATCGACCCCGGCGACGTCATATACCCCGGCGGATTTGCCCGGCTCATGCGCTTTCTCGAACGACGGCAACGCCCCTTTGTCGATGCAGCGACGGTGGTCCCACCCGCCGACGTGGATCTTGCCGCACTGCACGCGCAGATCGTGCCGCCGCCCCAAGGGTGCATCGACGACCTGCCAAGGTTCAGTGTCGAGCGTAAATGGCTGGAGTTGCAGCAGGAATTCGAAGGCGGCTCCGAGCTTTTTCGCCTGCACGCGATGCTCATCGCGATCTCGCGGCGCAACGACCCACCGCCCGGCGCGCTCCCCCTTTTCTTCCGCATCTGGGACGAACAGGGGCCGGTGATGGCGCGCGAGCTGCCGGTGCGCTGGCTCATTTCCACCGCGACAACCTTTGCCGATTGCGGGCAGAACGCTGACCAGCGCGCCCTTGGCATGGGGCTCTCGACCCTCTTTGACCTGGTCAAGCTGCATGACAGCGAACGCCGTCGCGCGGGCCTGTCCGGGGACGCGGTGCAACCGGCGGCGCCGGGCGCAGAGCGGCCCCCGCTGGGCTTTGACATGAACCCCTATTCCTTTGCGCGCGGCGACGTGGACAGGGTGATGATCGCGCGGCTGTGGCAGCTGGCCGAACGCGACCGCACGATCCGCCCGCTGGCCATGCGGATGCTGGGCATCGTCATGACCGACCGCCACAGCATCTTTGCCCGCGCCCAATCGCTCAAGGTTGCCAAGGCGCGCGCCGAATGACCATGCGCTGGGGGCTGAGCGCGACGATCCTCGCGCCAACCGACGCCATCCTGCGCTTTGCGGCCTACCATCTGACCTTGGGCGCGCACCGGTTGTACCTTTATCTCGACGACGACAACCGAACGGCCCATGACGCGCTGAAAGCGCATCCCAAAGTCCGGGTGACGATCTGCGATACCGACCATTGGTCGCGGCTGACCGGGAAGCGGCCCGCGCGGCATCAGGTTCGGCAAAGCCTCAATGCAACCCATGCCTACAACCGGCGGACCGAGGTGGATTGGCTGATCCACATGGACGTGGACGAATTTCTGGTCCCCGACCGGGCCATCGCGGACCAACTGGCCGCCCTGCCCGCCGACACGACGATTGCGCGCACCCGCCCGATGGAGCTGCTCGGGGGCAGCACGGACGCCTTCAAGGCATTCATCCTCCAAGGTCCCGACCGCCACCGCATTGTTGCATCGCTCTACCCAGAGCATGGGCGACACCTCAGGGGCGGCTTTGTCAGTCACGTCGCGGGCAAGGTCTTTGTCCGAACGGGTCAGCCGGGCCTCACCATCCAGATCCACGACGCGCTGCAAGGCGACGCACGCCTGCCCAGCGTCGAACTGCCACAGATCGCGCTGGCGCATTGCCATGCGCCGTCATGGGACGCATGGCGCGGCGCACTGGATTACCGCCTGGACAAGGGCGCCTACCGCCCGGCGATGAAGCCACCGCCAAACGCGACGCCGATCCACACGCTCCTGAGCACGCTGGCCCACGAGCGGGGCGAGGCCGGTCTGCGCGCGTTTTACGACGAGGTGATCGGCGACAGTCCGGACATGCGCGCCCGATTGCAGGCGCATGACCTGCTGCGCATCCATGATCTGTCGCTTAACAACCACATACGGATCCATTTCCCCGACCACTTGATTTGACGCGCATCAGCGCCTCTGTTATGGACGCGCAGCATGTCGGGGCCAAGGTGTCCCCAGCGGGCCACGCGGGCCGACATCATCAGATGCAGCGGGCCAAGTCAGTGTCCGCAACTCACGGACATATATGACAAAATTCTCTGATCTGGATCTCAATCCAAAGGTTCTGAAAGCGGTCGAAGAGGCCGGTTACGAAACACCCACGCCCATTCAGGCCGATGCGATTCCGCACGCGCTCGCGGGGCGCGACGTGCTGGGCATTGCCCAGACCGGCACGGGCAAAACCGCCAGCTTCACGCTGCCGATGATCACCGCGCTGGCCCGCGGCCGCGCCCGCGCGCGCATGCCGCGCAGCCTGGTGCTGTGCCCCACGCGCGAGTTGGCCGCACAGGTCGCCGAAAACTTCGACACCTATTCCAAATACGTCAAGCTGACCAAGGCGCTGCTGATCGGCGGCGTGAGCTTCAAGGAACAGGATCTGGCCATCGACAAGGGCGTCGACGTTCTGATCGCCACACCTGGCCGCCTGCTCGACCATTTCGAGCGGGGCAAGCTGATCCTGTCGGACGTCAAGGTGATGGTGGTGGACGAGGCGGACCGGATGCTTGACATGGGGTTCATCCCCGACATCGAACGCATCTTTGGCCTCACACCCTTTACCCGCCAGACGCTGTTCTTTTCCGCCACCATGGCGCCCGAGATCGAGCGGATCACCAACACGTTCCTCAGCAATCCCGCCCGGGTCGAGGTTGCCCGTCAGGCGACCGCGTCCGAGACGATCGAGCAGACCGTGGTGATGTTCAAAGGCTCGCGCCGCGATCGCGAGGCGAGCGAGAAGCGCAAGGTGCTGCGCACGCTCATCGATGGTGAGGGCGAGACGCTGACCAATGCGATCATCTTCTGCAACCGCAAGACGGATGTCGATATCGTCGCCAAGTCGTTGAAAAAGTACAAATATGACGCGGCCCCGATCCATGGTGATCTGGACCAGTCGCAGCGTACGCGCACGCTTGACGGGTTCCGCAATGGCGAATTGCGGATTCTCGTCGCCTCTGACGTCGCGGCGCGCGGGCTCGACGTGCCGTCGGTTAGCCACGTGTTCAACTTTGACGTGCCAGGCCACCCCGAGGATTACGTCCACCGCATCGGCCGGACAGGTCGTGCCGGGCGTGAGGGCAAGGCAATCACGATCTGCATCCCCCGCGATGAAAAGCAGTTCGATGCCGTCGAAAAGCTGATCCAGAAAGAGATCCCGCGCCTCGACAATCCGCTGGCCTCAGGCAAGCCCGAGGTCGAGGCAGATGCACCGGTCGAGGAAAAACCCAAACGGTCGCGCACGCGCAAAACCTCGAAACCCGAGGAGGCGGCCGAAGCGCCCGTCCCAGCAGCGCCCGCGCCCCAGGAGGTCGTGCAGGACGACGCTCCCAAACCATCGCGCAGCCGTGGTGGCCGGGGTCGGTCGTCCGGCCGGGACGACCGTGGGGGCAGCAAGGTTGTGGGCTTGGGCGAACACACGCCCAGCTTTATCGAACTGAGCTTCGAACAGCGGATGGCGAGCTAACCCGGCAGGCGCGTCCAAAGGGGCGCGTCGCCTTCCCTGCCCCGCGTTCGGGCGGACGGGTCTGCGGGTTTGCGCGACCCGTTGCGCCACAGTTTAGAGCACGCCATTTGGACGGCTCACAACCCGCGCATCCCGATCCTGTCGAACAACGGAATCATCCCGATCGCTCAGATCATGCATTCTCGACGCGCACATCGACATCCATCGCGCAAAGGTCGGTGTCCCCACCCTGAAAACTGCCGGTGATCGGTGCGACCTGCTATATGTTGCGCGCCACGGCCACCGCAATCAGGTTGGCCGATCCGACGGACCTGTTCGTGGGGTCAAACGGGATCCAGCCAGCGCCGGGAGCAAACACTTCGACCCATGCATGTGTTGAGTCGGCGCGTGCGGATCCAACCCGGTCATCGCTTGGATCATACAAGTAGCCCGACGCCAGACGCGCCCCGAACCCCAGCGTGCGGACCGCCTCGGCAAAGAGAACGGCAAAGTCGCGACAGGACCCATAGCCCCGGTCGAGGGTCTCGAGTGGTCCTTGGGTGCCTTCGCTTTCGCGGACCTGATAGGTGATCTGCGCCGTGATGCCGTTGCTCACGTCCTTGAGCAGCGACAGCGTGTCCGTCGGCCGCTGCATCACGAACTGTTCGACCCAGTGCGACAAACGCCCGGCGACGTCCTGATATTGTGGCGCAGCCAGCGCCCCCAGATCCGTCCACTCCTCCGCCGCATATAGGAACGGGTAGGACGTCGCGGCGGCTGCAATCGGAAAGACGGGCCAGTCGGGTGCCGTAAGGACGGCGGTCGTGTGCGACCGGATCGAAAGCGTGTCCGTCATCGCATCAAAGCTGGCGATGGCGATGGCATTGCCCGCAACATCGTGGGACCAATCGAGGCGCCCCGCCGGTGTGATCTCAAGGTCGAACGCCTGTAACGCAAGATCCCGCGTTTCACGCGGACGCAGCATCAGGCGGTCCGGCCCAAGGGCCACGGCGGTGCGGTAGCGATAGAGGGTCGTGTGTGTGATCGTGATCGTCGGCATGTGCTGCGCCTATCTCGACCGGACGCTGGAGCGGCGCAGCCCTTGGTCGATGTGGTCTGGCACTGCCGGGCCTATGCGCCCGGCACGGGTGCGCTGGCCGCCTGAACATGCGAAAGGATCGTCCAGAATTGCGACATTCCCGGCTGTTGGGCGATCCATTGCCGTCGATCCTTTCCATTCGCGCGGCGCTTGCCATGGACCGCTTTGTCAGCATCCGCAGCGCGCATCGCCCGCAGCAGATCATGCCCCTGTGCATCTTGGACGTGACCGACACCGCAGAAAATGTACGTGGCGTTGCGACACGCCACGGCGCGCGGCCCGGAAACCGAACAGCGCTTACCCACGGCACCTGCCAACCCGCTCAGATGCGCCGTGCGATCCGTTTACGGATCTGTCGCCCCAGGCTTCGATGCCGGGCTGCGATCGGTTGCGGCTTGTGACTTTGGATCTTTTTCCTGAGCCGCCTTTTTGTCGGCGGCCTCTTTCTTCGCCAAGTCGTTGAACGACATTTTGGCTTTCCTTTTCGAGCCGCCAGGGTATCCGGCAGCATGTGATCCTTAGTGTATCGGCGCTGCCGTGGCAAAGGAAACATTGGCCAAAGCACGGGCTGCACCTTGTAACCCACCCGCGCAGCACATATTGTTTTGAGGCTACTGACCTCCACTCGACCCTCTGTTTTCCTTTACCGGCTCGCAGCGCTCGACACTGTCGTGAGAAGCCGGGCTGCCGCATGTCGCGGGCAGCGATCATTCAAGGAAATTCACATGGCCAATGGCACAGTGAAATGGTTCAACGCAACCAAAGGCTTCGGCTTCATCGCTCCGGAATCGGGCGGCAAGGATGTGTTTCTGCACATCTCCGCACTCGAAAAGGCGGGCATGTCCTCCCTCAACGACGATCAGAAAGTGACGTTCGACGTTGAATCAGGCCGCGACGGCCGCGAAAGCGCAACCAACATCGCGCTCGCCTAAAGACTGTACGGGGGCGCTCCTTTTCAGGGGCGCCGCCATGCCCAATGGCGACCTGTCTCTGAGGGGTGTGCCACCAGCACGCGCAGCGATCCCCTTTGGCCGGATCGGCGCCCGCCGACCCAACAGCACAAATTGTTCAGTCCAGGAGACCGATCCGATGTCAAATTATACTGCTTCCAACCGATCAGATGCGGGCCGTGACGTATTCAAGGGTATGTCCAAGTCAAAGGCCAAAGTGGCCAAAAAAGACCCCTTTCCAGAGATCCGGCTCGGCGAGCATGGCAGATATCAGATCAAATCCGGCAAGCTGTCGGGCGCATTTGTCGCCCGGGCGTTCCCCAAGCCCCCCAGCAAGGCGCGCGGCCTGATCGCCGAGGCGACCGGCGCGACCGAAGACGCGGCAATCGTCGCGTTGCACGAAGCGCTGGACGCACGCCAGGACCGCAGGACCAAAGACCGCCGAACAGACCCGCACACCGGCACATCCGTGCCGGGCACCGAAGAATATGCCGAAGCGCTGAGCGCTGTCAGTTTGACACGCCCGCAGCGCGCCATGTTGCTGGCCCTGTCGCTGGCAGAGGCGGATGGGTTGCCGGAGGTGAAGCTTGCATTCGCTGGCAGCTACAAGTCCGCTGCGAGCGCCATCAGGACGCTCGGCACCGTGGGTCGGATGATCGACGGCTATCTGTCGTCCGAAACAGGCGCCGCCGCGACTTCGACGACTGCGGATGGCAACGCACTCATCGCGTATCGCGCGCTGTCGGACCAGGACGAGACACCCCAGAACTGGGTCATGCACCCCGAACTGTGCGCCGCCGTTCGTACCGCGTTGTAAGACGCCCGTTGAGTGGTCGGCCCATCTGAGATAACGGCGCACGCGCTGAGCGCGTACACCAGTTTGACAGCATAGCAGCACTGCCGACGCTTGAACGGCGGCTATGCTCCTGCCGCAATCCCTGCACCGCACAAGTCCGGGGCGCACGAACGGCTTGCGCTCAAAGCCGCCAAACCTCGCGCACCGGATGCACCTAGTGCATCCGGCTGGTGACCACCGTCACTTCGGGCTTTTTGCCAATCTCGTCCTGCGCCGTCTTGCGCACGATGCGCCGCAGCGCCTCGTTCAGGCTGTCATCGTCCCGCAACGTCTTGGCGTCGGCACGGCCCAGGAACTGGCCCAGGTCCGCTTCCAACACATCGACCAGCGCCGCGTTTGACCGGCCCGTCTCGGGCAGACCCATCAACTCACACCACGGCTCGCCCAACGGCTCATCCTCTTCGTCGAGGATCAGGGTCACCGTCACATGCCCGTTCAGCGCCATGCGGATACGGTCGCGCACAACGCCGTCGAGCGCGCCGATCTGGACCGAACCGTCAAGGTAGGTGCGCCCCGTCTCGACATAGCCCGCGACCTTGGGCGCGTTGCCGCTGAGGTCGATCATCATGCCATTCACCGCCAGCACACCGTGACGCCCCTTGGATTCAGTCAGCTTCACATGTTCGCGCAAATGCCGGTGTTCGCCGTGCATCGGCACCACGATCTGCGGCTGCACGATGTCCTGCAACCGCTCCAGATCAGGCCGGTTCGCATGGCCCGACACGTGGTAGAGGCCCGAGCTGTCGTCCACCACATCCACGCCCTTTTCGCTGAGCATGTTCATGATCCGGATGACGCCCCTTTCATTGCCCGGAATGGTCTTGGAGGAAAACAGAAACAAGTCCCCTTCCTTCAACTCGAGGCCCATATACTTGCCATTGGCCAGCTGTGCGGAGGCTGCGCGCCGCTCACCCTGGCTGCCCGTGACCAGCAGCATGAGGTTTTCGCGCGGGATGTTCTGCGCATCCTCGGGGCTGACCGTGCCGGGAAAATCCCGCAGCACGCCGGTCTCGACCGCAGCCTCGATCATCCGCCGCATCGCACGGCCCAGCAGCACGATGGAGCGGCCCGCCTTGGCCCCCGCCTCGGCCAGCGTTTTCACGCGTGCCACGTTCGAGGCAAAGGTGGTCGCCACGACCATGCCCGTCTTGTGTTCGCGCACCAGCTTTTCGATCTCCGGGCCCACGCTCACTTCGGAGCGGCCGGGGTTGGGCGAAAACACGTTGGTCGAATCGCAGATCAGCGCTTTCACGCCGTCCTTGGACACGTCGGCCCACAGATCGGGGTCAAAGGGTTCGCCCACAATCGGTGTCGGGTCCAGCTTGAAATCGCCCGAGTGGATCACACGGCCATCCGGCGTGTCGATCACCAATGCCGCACTTTCGGGGATGGAGTGGGACATGGGCAGAAAGCCCACCTTGAACGGTCCCGCCTGTACCTGATCGGGCCATGCGGCGGCAACCCGTACGGCATCGTCGGGATGGCCATACTCGTCCATCTTGCGCCGTGCGATATTTGCCGTGAAGGGCCTCGCATAGATCGGCGCGCCCAACCGTTCGTAAGTGTGCGAAACCGCGCCCACGTGATCCTCGTGCGCGTGGGTCACGAAAATCGCCTCGATGCGATCGCGGCGCTCGGCCAGCCATGCGACATCCGGCAGGATCAAATCCACCCCGGGCGAGCCGTCCATGTCGGGGAACGCCACGCCAAGGTCCACGACAATCAACCGCTCCTCGTCCTGCGCGCCGTACCCGTACACATAGGCATTCATACCAATTTCACCCGCCCCGCCGAGGGGGAGGTAGATCAAACGTTCACTGCTCATTTTGTCAGCTGTTATCCTTGTTGTAGCGATAGATGACCGTCAGGCCATGCATCGTCAAATCGTCCTGATAGTCGTCGAACAGGGTCTCGGTCGCCTGGAACAGCGGCGCAAGGCCTCCGGTCGCGATCACGCGCATGTCGCGGGCGCGCTCCGCCTTGATCCGGGCACATATCTCACGGACGAGGCCCACGTAACCCCAAAAGACCCCCGACTGCATACAGGCCACCGTGTTGGTGCCCACCACCGCCTGCGGCTTGGTGATATCCACATGCGGCAGGGCCGCGGCGGCGTTGTGCAACGCCTCGAGGCTCAGGTTCACGCCCGGCGCAATCACCCCGCCCACATAGGCGCCGTCGGTGTCGACCACATCGAATGTCGTCGCCGTGCCGAAATCCACCACGATCAGGTCGCCGCCGCAGCGGTCATAGGCGCCGGCCGTATTCACCAGCCGGTCCGGCCCGATCTGCGTGCCCTCATCCACCCGCGGGTCCGCGGGCAAGAGGCAGTCGGGCTTGCCCACCACATAAGGCCGCCGGTTGAAGTAGCGGTCGCAGAACACACGCAGGTTGAACACGACCCGCGGCACGGTGGACGAGATGATCACATCCGTGATCTCCACATCCAGCTTCTCGAAATGCATCAGCGTCGACAGCCAGACGTAATATTGGTCTGCGGTCCGCTGCCATTCGGTCGAGGTGCGCCATGTGGCGATGAACGCCGTCCCGTCCCAGATGGAGAACACGGTGTTGGTGTTGCCGCAGTCGATGGTCAAAAGCATCGCGCGCCCCTTTTAGAAGTAGACATCCGCCGCCGGAATGTGGACCCGGCCCTTGGCCGTCTCTAGAACAAGTTGGCCGTCGCCGTCCACGTCGACAAATGTGCCCACCTGGCTGTCCCGGGTCGTGCGGGCGGTGATCACCTCGCCCAGACGTGCGGCCCGCGCCAACCATGCGGTGCGGATCACGGCAAAGCCGTAGGTGACAAACTGCGCCTCGTAGCGGGCAAAGGCCTGCGCAAGCAGGTCAAGAAACGCCTGCGGTGTGATATCCACGCCAAGCGACCGCAACGCAACCGGCGGCACAGCGCCAAGCTCGACCGCGTCCACGGACGGTGCCGCGGCCAGGTTCACGCCGACCCCAATGGCCAGATGATCGCGCCCCACAGTCTCCAGCAAGATCCCGGCCAGCTTGCCGCCACGCAGCAGCACATCGTTGGGCCATTTCAGGGCAAAGGCATCCTCACGCCCCGTCGCCGCCACGCAGGCGTCATGCAACGCCAGCGACATCACGAATGATCGCAACGCCGCCTGCCCCGGCGCACCGGATATCGGCATCACCAGTGTCGCCGCAAAATTCCCATCGGGCATCGCCCAGGGCCGCCCCCGCCGCCCCCGCGCCGCGGTTTGCCGCAACGCCAGGATCCACTCGGGGCCCGCCAGCTCGGGCGCAAGCCGCGCCGCCTCGCTCAACGTCGAATCGACACAAGACAAAACGCGCCGCCCATACCCATCCGGCCAGCCCGTCTTTGTCCCTAAAAAATCCCCCCCGGAGGGCCGATCTGCCACGAGGTGCCTAGTTCACCAGGACGGTCGCTGCCGCCGCAGCCGCGCTTTCCACGCCGAACATGTTCACCATCGGCAGGATCGACACGAACATCAGCACCGCCGAGGCCATCAGCATGCCCCACAGAACGGGGCTCTTGCCGCCGTTCAGCCCCTCTTCCTGCGTGTCGCCGAAATACATGAAAAAGACGATGCGCAGGTAATAGTAAGCCCCGATCACGGACGCGATCACACCCGCGATGGCAAGCCATTCCAGCCCGCCTTCATAGGCGGCGCGCAGCACGTAGAGCTTGCCAAAGAAGCCGAGAAACGGCGGCACACCCGCCAGAGAGAACAGCAGCACCAGCATGGCCAGCGCCTTGCCCGGCTCGCGCTTGTAGTAGAGCCGCAGCGCACCGATATCCGTCACCGGTTGCCCGTCTTTCTCCATCATCAGGATAAAGGCGAACGTGCCGATGTTCATGGTTACGTAGATGGCCATGTAGATCAGCATCGCCTGCACCCCCAGCACGGTGCCCGCCGCCAACCCCATCAGCGCATAGCCCATGTGGGCGATGGACGAAAACGCCATCAGCCGCTTGATATTGGTCTGACCAATCGCCGCAAACGCGCCGAGGAACATGGACAACACGGCCAGCAGCGCCATGACCTGCTGCCAGTCGGCAACCGCACCGCCAAAGGCATCGTGCATCACCCGGGCAAACAGCGCCATGGCCGCTACCTTGGGCGCGGTGGCAAAGAAGGCGGTGACAGGCGTCGGCGAGCCTTCGTAGACGTCGGGCGTCCACATGTGGAACGGCACCGCCGACACCTTGAAGGCAAAGCCCGCCATCAGGAACACAAGGCCAAAGAGCAGGCCCAGCGACGCGCCTTCGGACGCCACCTGCACGATGCCGGAAAACAGCGTCGTGCCCGCATAGCCATAGACAAGCGATGCACCATAAAGCAGCAGGCCGGACGACAGCGCGCCCAGCACAAAATACTTCAAACCCGCTTCGGTCGATTTCACGGAATCCCGGCGCAACGACGCCACGACATACAGCGCCAGCGATTGCAGCTCGAGCCCCATGTAAAGCGCCATCAGGTCGCCCGCGCTCACCATCATCATCATGCCGACAGCGGCCAGGGCCACCAGCATCGGGTATTCGAACCGCAAGAGCCCGCGGGACGACATGTACCCCTCGCTCATCAGCAGCACGGCGGCCGCGGACACCAGGATGGTCACCTTGGCAAAGCGTGAAAACGCGTCATCGACGAACATTCCGTTGAAGGCCACGTTGGTGCCCTCGCCCGTGAACCCGATCCAGACCGCGATGGCCAGAAACACCGCGGAGGTGGCCCAGAGCAGCGGCGAAGCCATATGGTCCTTGGACGTATAGACCGCCCCGATCAGCCCCAGCATGGCAAAGCAGGCCAGCAGGATTTCGGGCAGGATAATGGTCAGATCAGCAGCCATTGGTTACGTCCTCAAGTAGCGAAGTGGTAGGACATGGATCATGTCCCCACTTCAATTCGAGGCCACTTGCGTAGCGGCCTCAGCCGCCGCAAGGGCCGTGTCGTATTGGTCAACAAGGGCGGCGACCGAAGGGCCGATCACATCGAGGATCAGCGCGGGGTACACACCCAGCAGGATCGTCATGACCACCAGCGGCGCAAAGATCGCACGCTCGCGGCGGGTCATGTCGGTGATGCTCTTGAGGCTTTCCTTGATCAGGTCCCCCATCACCACCCGGCGATAGAGCCACAGTGCATAGGCGGCCGAGAAGATCACACCGGAGGTCGCCACCAGCGCCACCCAGGTGTTAACCTGGAACACCGCCATCAGCGTCAGGAATTCGCCCACAAACCCGGAGGTGCCGGGCAGGCCCACATTGGCCATCGTGAACAGCATGAAGATCAGCGCATAGGCCGGCATCCGGTTCACCAGCCCGCCATATGCGTCGATGTCGCGGGTGTGCATCCGGTCGTAGATCACCCCGACGCAGAGGAAGAGCGCGCCGGAGATAAAGCCGTGGCTCAGCATCTGGAAGATCGCGCCGTCGATCCCCTGCTGGTTCGCCGCAAAGATCCCCATCGTGACAAAGCCCATATGCGCAACGGACGAATAGGCGATCAGCTTTTTCATATCCTCCTGCACGAGCGCCACCAGCGAGGTGTAGACAATCGCGATGGCCGACATCCACAGCACCAGCGGTGTCATCACCTCGGAGCCCACGGGAAACATCGGGATGGAAAAGCGGATGAACCCGTACCCGCCCAGCTTGAGCAAGATCGCCGCCAGCACGACGGACCCGGCGGTGGGTGCCTGCACGTGCGCATCCGGCAGCCACGTGTGCACCGGCCACATCGGCATCTTGACGGCAAAGCTGGCAAAGAACGCGATAAAGAGCAGCGTCTGCAGCCCGCCCACGATCTGAATGCCCAACAGGCTGAAGCTTTCGAAGGCGAAGTTGTGGCTGAGCAGTGCCTCGACATCCGTGGTGCCCGCATCCGCATACATGCCCACCATCGCCACCAGCATCAGCACCGAGCCGAGGAAGGTGTAGAGGAAGAACTTGAACGACGCATAGATGCGGTTCGCCCCGCCCCAGATGCCGATGATCAGGAACATCGGGATCAGCCCGGCCTCGAAGAACAGGTAGAACAGCACCAGATCCAGCGCCATGAACACGCCCAGCATCAGCGTTTCCAGCAGCAGGAACGCGATCATGTATTCCTTGACCCGGGTGTTCACGTCCCAGGACGCGGCGATCACCAGCGGCATCATGAAGGTGGTCAGCATCACGAACAGCACGCTGATCCCGTCCACACCCAGCTTGTAGGTCAGGCCCATGATCCATGTCGTCTCTTCCACGAACTGGAACCCGGTGTCGTTGCGGTCGAACCCAAAGAGGATGAACAGCGACACGAGGAACGTGGCGGATGTGGCAAACATCGCCACCCACTTGGCGTTGCGGTTCGCCGCCTCGTCGTCTCCGCGCAGGAACACCGCGAGGATCAGGGCCGCCAGCGCCGGGGTAAAGGTGACGATGGAAAGAAGGTTGTCCATCAGTTCGCTCCTCCGCTGAGCGTCATCCAGGTGACGAGGACCGCGATCCCGATCACCATGGCGAAGGCATAGGTAAAGATGTAGCCGGACTGCGCGCGGCCCGCGAGGCGGGTAAAGAAGGGAACGATTCCCATCGACACGCCGTTGATCGTGCCGTCGATCACATCACCATCGCCCTTTTTCCACAGCTGCTTGCCGATCCACATCGCCGGCTGGATAAAGACAAACGCGTAGAGCTCGTCGAAATACCACTTGTTCTTGAGGAACAGGTACAGCGGGCGCTGGTTCTCGGCCAGTTGCTTGGGCAGTGCCGGGTTGCGGATGTAGAACCAGAAGGCAAACACAAACCCGATCAGCATCGCAACGAAGGGCGACAGCTTGACCCATGTGGGCACGTAATGCGCCTCGTGGATCACGGTGTTTTCGGGCGCCATGTAGATGCCCGCATCCCCCGGTTCTCCGGCCATCACATATTTCAGTTCCGACGCTTTCGGGCTGCGCTCGGCCACGGCCTCTTTCAACTCGGTGCTGGGCGCCTCGTATTGGCCACCAAAGAAGGTGATGATCTCGTTGCCCTTGCCGAAGAAGCTGGAATACCAGATCGCACCGGCAAAGATCGCGCCAAGGCTCAGCACACCCAACGGGATCAGCATGACCACCGGGCTTTCATGCGCGTGCTCATGCGTGTGTTTGTCACCCCGTGGCTCGCCCCAGAACGTCAGGAACATCAGCCGCCAGGAATAGAAAGACGTGAACAGCGCCGCGATCACCAGCGACCAGAAGGCAAAGCCGGAGCCTGCGGCATACGCGCTTTCGATCACCGCATCCTTTGAGGCAAACCCGGCAAAGCCGATCCAACCGGTCAGCGGAATGCCCACTCCCGTGATGGCGAGCGTCCCGATCAGCATGGTCCAGAACGTGTAGGGCAGTTTCTTGCGCAGGCCGCCGTAGTTCATCATGTCCTGCTCGTGATGCATCCCGTGGATGACCGACCCCGCGCCCAGGAACAGCATCGCCTTGAACCAGGCATGGGTGAACAGGTGGAACATCGCGACCGGGTACGCGCCCACGCCCGCGGCGACGAACATGTACCCCAGTTGCGAACAGGTCGAATAAGCGATCACGCGTTTGATGTCGGTCTGCACCAGTCCGACGGTGGCCGCAAAAAACGCAGTGGCCGCCCCCAGTGCCGTGACAAAGCCCATGGCTTCGGGCGCGAACTCCATCAGGGGCGACATGCGGCAGACAAGGAACACGCCCGCCGTCACCATGGTCGCCGCGTGGATCAGCGCCGACACGGGCGTCGGCCCTTCCATCGCGTCGGGCAACCACGTGTGCAGCAGCAATTGCGCCGACTTGCCCATCGCCCCGATGAACAGCAGGAAGGCCAGCAGGTTCGCCGCGTTCCACTCGGTCCACAGGAATGTCAGCTGCGTCTCGGCGATATCCGGAGCGGCGGCAAAGATGTCGTCAAGCCGGATCGAATCCACCAGGAAATAGAGCCCGAAGATCCCCAGCAGAAAGCCGAAGTCGCCGACGCGGTTGACCACAAAGGCCTTGATCGCGGCGGCATTGGCGGACGGCTTGCGATAGTAGAACCCGATCAGCAGGTACGACGCGACGCCCACCCCTTCCCAGCCAAAGAACATCTGCACGAGGTTGTCGGCCGTCACCAGCATCAGCATCGCAAAGGTGAAGAACGACAGGTACGCAAAGAACCGCGGTTTGTAGCTTTCGCCCTCCCGCCATTGCGGGTCGTGGTCCATGTAGCCGAAGCTATAGAGGTGCACGAGCGACGACACGGTGGTGATCACGATCAGCATGATCGCCGTCAGCCGGTCGAGCCGGATGGACCAATCCGTGCTCAGGCTGCCGCTTTCGATAAAGCGCAGGATCTGGATCTGCTCGGTCGTGCCGTCGAAGGTCAGGAACACAATCCAGGACAGGATCGCGCTCAGAAACAGCAGCCCCGTGGAGATCCAGCACGCCGCCGCCTCTCCGAACAGACGCCAGCCAAACCCGCACAGCAGCGCGCCGACAAGGGGGGCAAAGAGGATGATGGTTTCCATTGTGCCTTAGCCCTTCATCACGTTGACGTCTTCGACGGCGATGGTGCCGCGGTTGCGGAAGAAACAGACAAGGATCGCAAGGCCGATGGCCGCCTCCGCAGCGGCGACCGTCAGGACAAACAGTGTGAACACCTGCCCCACCAGATCATCGAGGAACGAGGAAAAGGCGACGAGGTTGATGTTCACCGCCAGCAGCATCAGCTCGATGCTCATCAACAGGATGATGATGTTCTTGCGGTTCAGGAAAAGCCCGAAGATGCCGATGACGAACAACGTCGCCGCAACAGTGAGGTAGTGTTCAAGTCCGATCATCATCAGCCTACTTTCTTACTTCCGTATCGTCGGAATGTGCATCGCAAACGCACGAACCGGTCATGGCGTCACGGGTCCAGGTTGCATTGGAGTCCATCGAGATGGCGTCAACCACGGCCTCTCTGTTCGCGGCCGGATTGGCATCAAAAACGTCCATCACAAGATCAAGAAACGGTTTTTCCGGGGTATGCTGTGGCGTATACATCACAAGGTCCGTGTCCGCGGCGCAGTCCTCAAGAACGATGACCGTCAAGTCATTCTCGGGCACTGGCGGATTCCCGGAATACCACACAACACCCGCGTCACCGACCGATGATGAGCGCACTTCCTGCTTCCAGTGAGGGTTCGCATGGATCGGAACCACTTGGTTTCCACCCACGTGATAGCAAGGCACAAGCTCAAACGCGGCAGCCTGTATGGGCGGCGCGCAGGCCAAAAGAAGCACGGCCAGTCTCATGACTTGCCCTCAAGCTCAAACACCGACTTTTCATCCCGAGCCTCGGGGTAAAGTGCGGCGCAGGCACATGGCTCTGCATCCAGTGTGGTGATCTCAACATCCCGCGCGATGCCATCCAGATCGGTCGCAATGCGTTCGAACGTGGCAAAGGCGCGGGCGCCATTCTGGTGCCGTTCAAGAACGACCAGCGCCTTGTCCGTTTTGTCAAAGGGTAGTCGCGCGCCCATGTTCTCTTCCTGCGTGCGGAAGGTCAGAGCCGTCCCGGGCGCGCAGTCCACCAGCGTAAACGACGTCGCCGTACCCTCCTGGCTCCACCAGTCACGCCACATCACGCGGCCCTCGCCGAGGTCACGGTGATCCGCCTCGCCCCCATGCGAGATATGCGTGGTGCGGTTGCAGTCATTCAGGGTCAGGGCCTGGGCCGTACCAGCTATCAGCATCAGGGATGTGATCAGGATATTGCGCATCAGTTCGCACCCTCGCTATCGGGGTAGAAGGTGCGGCAGGCGCAGGTGAAGTCGGACCAGTCGCCGTAAAGGCGTGCTGTGTCCGAGGGGTGGTTCACCCAAGTGATATTCTGTCCGTTGTACGCGGCCTTGGCCGCGAGGTCAGGCAATGAAGATGTCAGATCGAGACTGCCCTCGGGCGCAAAGGACGACTTCACATCAAACAACCATCCACCGCCATTTGGCTGGCCCTGTGCGGGATCGTTGCCAATGATCAACGTCCGCTCCGTATCGCATTGTGTGACGACGACGGAGCTGTCGAGATCGCAGCCTGTGCTGTAGCCGACCACCTGAGCGACGCGGCTCTGGCCAAGGTCCACCACCTCTTCGGCAAAGGCCTCCCCGATTTGCGCAGGTTCAACAAAGCTACAGAGATTGCCATAGACCCGCGGCCCCGGCTGTTCCGAATATGCCGGGCTGCATGCCAAAGCCGCCGCGTTCGAGACCACTAGGGTCAGGAATATGATCACCGCGCAGCGCACGGGATTAGAGCCCCTGCCCCGGTTTGATGTCTTTCAGCTCCATCGCCTTGGCCGGGTCGCGGTACATCTGGGCCAGCACGTCCTGGCGCTTGACGTCGTCGCGGTGGCGCAGGGTCAAAACGATGGCGCCGACCATGGCGACCAGCAGGATCAGACCCGACAGCTGGAACAGCAGGAAATACTGATCATAGAGGATCATGCCCAATGCTTCGGTGTTGTGACGGTCCACCGGCGTCACTTGCGCGCGCATGCCCTCAGCGGCGGCGTTCGATTCCCACGCGCCAAAGGCCATGACGAACTGCATCAGGATCACCACCCCGATCAGCAGCGCCACGGGCATGTATTTCGCCATCTCCGCCTTCAACTCGGCAAAGTCCACATCGAGCATCATGACGACGAACAGGAACAGCACCGCGACCGCGCCCACATAGACAATGATCAAAAGCATCGCCACGAACTCGGCCCCCAGCAGCACAAAGAGCCCCGCAGAGGACAGGAACGACAGGATCAACCACAGCACCGAGTGCACCGGATTTCGGCTCACCACCGTAAAGAGGCCGCCAGCGATCACGCTGACCGCAAAGAGGTAGAAGGCAAATACGCTCATGTCTCGTCCTCGTCGTCGTCCATCACCTCTTTGGCCAGACCCATCGCGCGGGTCATGGCGGGCATGCCGGCGAACATCGCCATCAGGCCCAGGGTCTCCGATATCTGTTGGTCCGTGGCGCCCGCCTCGCGTGCATGTCGCACGGTTTGGCGGATCGCTGAATCCGCCTGCGCCCCTTGCATCGTCAGACCCGCCAGGGTCAAGAGCAGACGCGTCTTGGCATCCAGCCCGTCCTTGTTGACCGCGTTGCCGAACCACGTCTCCATCACATCCTTGGGCATGGTGGGCCAGAGCGTTTCGAACATTTTGGGATCAAACCCCTTAGCCGGATCGAAGGCGGCCATTTGCGGAAACGCTTTGGTCATCTCCTGCATCTGCGCCATCATCATCGCAAAGGGGTTCTTGTCATCGGTCATTGCAGCCCTTTCAGACGGGCCTCTAGCCCTTCGATCGCCGCTTTCCAATGGGCGGTGTCCGCGTCCGAGAACGCCTCCTGCCACGCCTCGGCGAGGCCCGAGTTCTCGGCGGCCAGGCGGCTCACGGCGCGCAGGGCCAGCGGGATCATATCATCGTCCTCGGCCACACTCTCTGCGTGCTCCATCAGCGTATCCATCGCGTCCTCATCCGCAAGCTCAGGCGGCGCGCCGAAGGATGCGGCGACCACCTCGGCCGCGGTGCGGGCGGCCACCCCCGCGTCATAGTCGAGGAAATCACCGGCCTTGGTCTCGGCCGCCTCTTCCAGCGCCGCGCGCACAGCTTCCTCACCACCGGCGGTGTACTCTTCCTCGATCCAGTCGAGAGAGCTGTCATCGTCGAATATGCCTACGCCGCTCGCGCCCATGTCGTGCCGTCTCGTCCTTACCTGTAGGGTGCGTCGATCTCGAGATTGCGGGCAATCTCGGCCTCCCAGCGCTCACCGTTGGCCAGCAATTTGTCCTTGTCATAGAACAGCTCTTCGCGGGTCTCGGTCGAGAACTCGAAATTCGGGCCTTCGACGATGGCATCCACCGGGCACGCCTCCTGGCAGAACCCGCAATAGATGCACTTGGTCATGTCGATGTCATAGCGCGTCGTGCGGCGGCTGCCGTCCTCGCGCGGCTCGGCGTCGATGGTGATCGCCTGCGCGGGGCAGACCGCCTCGCACAGCTTGCAGGCGATGCAGCGTTCCTCGCCATTGGGATAGCGGCGCAAGGCGTGTTCGCCGCGGAACCGGGGCGACAGCGGGCCTTTCTCGTGCGGGTAGTTCAAGGTCGCCTTGGGGGCGAAGAAGTATTTCAGCCCCAGCTTCATCCCGACCCAGAAATCCTGCAACAGGAAATACTTGGCAGCGCGGCTATAGTCGATATTGGCCATCGGTCATTCTCCTCCGCTTGGATCGTTCTGGTGCATATACGCCCAGGCCTTGAGGGCCGACACGACCTCGTCGTGGTCGGCCTTGTCAAAGGCCGCGTCTTCGTCCGTCGTGCCCACGGCAAACTCCGACATCAGGTACATCGCGAGGTCATCCAGATGATGCTCGGGCGCTTCGTTGATCGCTTTGGCGAGGCTCATGGCTCAGCTCCCCGTGGCCCAGCGGGCGTAGATGCCCCAGAACCAGCCGAACTTGGCGGCAAAGGCCACGAACACGACCCAGAAGAGCGAGAAGGGCAGGAACACTTTCCACCCCAGCCGCATCAACTGGTCATAGCGGTAGCGGGGCGTGATCGCCTTGACCATCGCAAAGAGGAAGAAGAAGAACGCCATCTTGGCAATCATCCACAGCGCCCCATCGGGGATGCCGGGGATGGGCGACAGCCAGCCGCCGAAGAACAGCAGCGAGGTGAGCGCGCACATCAGGAAGATGGCGATGTATTCGCCCGCCATGAACAGCAGGAACGGCGTGGACGAGTATTCCACCTGATAGCCCGCCACCAGTTCCGATTCCGCCTCTGGCAGGTCGAACGGGGGCCGGTTGGTTTCGGCCAGACAGCTGATGAAGAACAGGAACACCATCGGCAGGTGCGGCAGCCAGTACCAGCCAAAGAAACCGTAAGCCGTGTCCTGCGCCGTGACAATGGACCCGAAATTCATCGACCCCGTCGACAGGATCACGCCGATGATGATCAGGCCGATGCTGACCTCATACGAGATCATCTGCGCCGCCGAGCGCAGCGAGCCGAGGAACGGGTATTTCGAGTTCGATGCCCAGCCGCCCATGATCACGCCGTAGACCTCGAGCGACGAGATCGCGAGGACATAGAGGATCGCGACGTTGATATCGCTCAGCACCCAGGTGTCGTTGAACGGGATGACGGCCCACGCGACCAGCGCCAGCACAAAGCTGGTCATCGGCGCGAGCATGAACACCGTCTTGTCGGCGCCTGCGGGCACCACGACCTCTTTGACCACGTATTTCAGGGCGTCGGCCACGGTTTGCAGCAGCCCGTAGGCCCCCACGACGTTGGGGCCGCGCCGCATCTGGACGGCAGCCCAGATCTTGCGGTCGCCGTACACAAGGAACAGCAGCGAGATCATCACAAAGGCGACGACGGCCAGGACCTGTGCCAGGATGATGACGGCAATGCCGCCCGTTGTGGTAAAGAAATCAGCCATCCGTCCTCACACCGTCGGTATACCCTTCTCCGCGCAGGCAGCAGCCACGACTTCGGCGTCGATGGTCTTGATGCCCTGCGGCAGCGCTGGCGAGATGGTGTAAACAGCATCCGCCGTCCACACGCCAGCCTCTTCGTTGACATTCGTGCGCAAATGCCGCGCAAAGCCCCATCCGCGGATCAGCGTATAGCCCGCCGCGGCGCATTCGGCATAGTTCGCCACGTCCCGCGACGTGAGCGCATTGGTCATGGACACGTTGAACTGCACCAGGTCATCGGCCAAGAGCTGCGTTTCCACCCCGCGATAATCCGGGATGAACTGCTCTGCCGTGGGCACAGTTTCACAAGCCGCAAGCGGCATGCAGGTTATGACCCACGCGGCCTTCATTCAGCGGCCAGCGCCTGCGATTTGCGTGCCTTGGCGTTCGCGCTCAACTCCGCCATCAGCTGGCTCGCGCGCGCGATCGGGTTGGTCAGGTAGAAGTCGGTGATGGTCGAGGTCAGCGCCCCGCCTTCGATCGTGCCACGCGCCAGCGCATCCCCAGTATTCTCGGCCACCACGTCGATGTCGCCCAGATGCGGGTGCGCCTTGACCAGCGCCTGCCGCAGCGCGGCCAGGCTGTCATAGGGCAGCGTCGCCCCCATCTCGCCCGACAGTGCGCGCAGGATGGCCCAGTTCTCCTTGGCCTCACCCGGCGCAAAGCTGGCGCGCGCGGCCAATTGGGGACGACCCTCGGTATTCACGAACAGCCCGCCCTCTTCGGTATAGGCTGCGCCGGGCAGGATCACGTCGGCACGGTGTGCGCCACGGTCGCCATGGCTGCCCTGATAGATCACGAATGCACCATCGGCGATCTCGATCTCGTCCGCGCCGAGGTTATAGACCACGTCCGCGCCGTCGATGGCGGCCATACCGTCAGGGTTTGTTGCCCCAACGTCCATCGCACCAACGCGCGCGGCGGCGGTGTGCAGGATCATGAGGCCAGACTTGGTGCTTTCGGCCAGCGCCTGCGCCCCGGCCAGGATCGCGGCCCCATCGGCCCGGGTCAGCGCGCCCATGCCCACGATGATGACCGAGGGCTTGTCCTGCACGCCGGTGTGGTCCTGCTTGAGCAGGGCGTCGATCACTGTCGGATCGTCACCGATATGATCCGCCGCGTAAGTCAGATCCGGCATCTCGCCGATCACGCCGACCGTTGCACCATGGCTCCAGGCCTTGCGGATCCGAGCGTTGAGCACGGGCACCTCGAGCCGCGGATTGGTGCCGATCAGCATGATCGCGTCGGCCGTGTCAATATCCCCTATCGCTGCCGTACCCACATAGGCCGCACGATTGCCCGACGGCAGTTTGGCCCCATCGGTGCGGCATTCGACAATCCCGCCCTGCCCCTCGATAAGTTCCTTGAGCGCATAGGCCGCCTCCACCGGGGCCAGATCGCCGACGAGACCCACGAGGTTCGAGGCCCCCTTGATCGCCTGGGCCGCCTTGCCCAACGCTTCGGGCCATGTGGCGGGGCGCAGCTTGCCGCCCTCGCGCACGTAAGGTTTGTCAAGGCGCTGGCGCCGCAATCCGTCCCAGACAAAGCGCGTCTTGTCCGAAATCCATTCCTCGTTGGTGCCATCGTGGTTCAGCGGCAGGAAACGCATCACTTCGCGCCCCTTCGTGTCCACCCGGATCGACGAGCCAAGCGCATCCATCACATCCACGCTCTCGGTCTTGGTCAGCTCCCAGGGCCGCGCGGTAAAGGCGTAGGGCTTCGACACCAGCGCGCCCACCGGGCAAAGGTCGATGATGTTGCCCTGCAGGTTCGAATCCAGCGTCTCGCCCAGATAAGACGTGATCTCGCTGTCCTCGCCCCGGCCCGTCTGGCCCATCTGCGCGATCCCCGCCACCTCGGTGGTGAAGCGCACGCAGCGGGTGCACGAGATACAGCGCGTCATATGTGTTTCGACCAATGGACCGAGGTCCAGATCGTCCACTGCCCGCTTGGGCTCGCGGAAGCGGCTGAAATCCACACCATAGGCCATCGCCTGATCCTGCAGATCGCACTCACCGCCCTGATCGCAGATCGGGCAATCGAGCGGGTGGTTGATCAGCAGGAACTCCATGACACCCTCGCGGGCCTTTTTGACCATGGGGCTGTTGGTTTTCACAACCGGCGGCTGGCCCTCGGGGCCCGGCCGCAAATCCTTGACCTGCATCGCGCAGGAGGCGGCGGGCTTGGGCGGCCCGCCGACCACCTCGACCAGGCACATCCGGCAATTACCCGCAATCGACAGACGTTCGTGATAACAGAACCGCGGGATCTCGATCCCCGCCTCTTCGCAGGCCTGGATCAGGGTCAGCGCCCCATCCACCTCGATCTCGTTTCCGTCGATGACGATCTTGCGCAGGTTGCTCATGTATCAGTTCATCCTCAGCAGCGCGCCAATCTGGCCGCCTTTTTCAATCTCCGCCCGTCCAAGGGCACAATAGGTCTCCGGTGCGCCCGCCCGCACGCCGCCTGCGGTCAGATACGCGTCACGCTGCGCCTTCAGCCGCGCCTTTTCGGCGTCGGATTCGCGGTAGGCGTCAATCTCGGCATCGGTATAGCCCAGGCTTCGCGCCTTGCCCTTGAGCCCGCCCACCAGGCTCACCGCCCGGATCATGCGGGCCGAGATATCGGGGCAGTTCTTGCGGATCTCGTCCGCGATGCCGACAGCCAGGATGGTCCCGTCAATCGCGGGCACGTCCCGCAAGGGGGGCTTGGCCGAAGCGGCGCTTGCTGCCAGGGCAAGTGTAAAGGCTATGGTCATTGCGCGCATCTTTCCTCTCCACGTGAGTGTCGCTGGGACGTATGTGGAAAAGCAGTTATCTGCTATGCAATAACAACGCCCGGCACAAGCCGGTAGCGCGCAAAATGTCGCCTTTGCCGGTCACGAATTATTTGGGCGCGCAGGTCCCGCGCAGCAACAGCCGATCATTTGCGATGGTCAGCGTGCCGTCCTCGCCTTCCGGGCCTTGAACCCAGTCGATGTCGGACGAGCCGAAATTGCGGATGCAATAGCGGATGGCCTCATACCGACCCGCGTCGCGCGCACCGTCCAGCGAGGCCGAAACCGGGCTCACCGTGACCTCGAAATCCGCGCGTGTCCGGTCGATATTGGACGCGGTCGAGCGGAAGAACACACCATCAAACGCGACCCGGTCCGCACGCCGTTCCTGGCACGCGCTCACCAGCAGCGCGCCGATCAGGGCAAGGGGCAAAAGTTGGATCTTGGTCATGGTCGTCTCCACCGCCGGGCGCGACATGGGTGCGTCAATTGGCAAGGTTTTGCAAGGGGGTCACTCTGGCGCGACGTGTGCCCAACCAAAGGCGTGGTCGCTGTGCCCATGTTCGGTGAGATGCGTCAGGCGCGCCACCGCCTCGGTCACGGTTGGGATATGCCCCTCGGGCACCCACCACATCACCAGCCGCGTGCCCTGTTCGGCGTCGTCGTACCACTCGGCCTTGCGGTCATAGAATTGCTTGTGGACGGTGTGGTAGACAAAGTGGCGAAAGCTGTCGACGTCCCGCCACACCGACAGCGTCGACGCCGTGCGCGGATTGCCCCCGAGCACGCCCCGCACGTCGAGCTGCGCCGCCTCCATATCCTCGTTTTCCATGTGCCAGACATATCCGGGGCTGCGCCGCGCGACGTCATAGACCCGGTCGAGATTGTTGGCGAAATCCGCAACACGCGGATCATCCCAGTCGTATTTCAGGATGCCGATGTTGAATTCAGCGAGGTGCCTGCCTGCTGTACTCATCTGCTCAGCACGAGGCGTTTTCCAACGTCTGTTTGATCGACAATTTCTTGGCGCGCAGCCTGACAAATCGACTTAACGTCGTTCAAGTCCACGCCGCGATTCAACATATACTCGATGGCGTCCATCCGTATCGCTGAAAGGGACAGTCTGCCACGCGCAGCTATCAATTCGACTCGGTCGTATCCAATGCTCACGAGGTAGTCGGCGTCTCTTTGTGCATCCGGCGTGGCGTATTCAGGCAACACTGCGACGCCTTCACGTTTGCATGCTGAGACGTATGCGTTCGCAAGCGAACCTGTAAGCACCATATGATTTATTGCATCATCAGCGGATAAATTCGGTGGCACAGACAACTCAGATGAAGCCAAGGTCGTGCTTGTAAGAAACAGCCCCGCCGACAGGAATACCTTCAGTCTGATTTGCATCGCTAACTATTCCGCGGCTATCCGCTTCCCCGCGATCCGATCCTCAATCTCATCGCGGAAGTTACGGATGAGGCCCTGGATTGGCCACGCCGCCGCATCACCCAGCGCACAGATCGTGTGGCCTTCGACCTGCTTGGTTACGTCCAGCAGCATGTCGATCTCTTCTACCTCGGCCTCGCCGCGCACCAGACGGTCCATCACGCGCATCATCCAACCCGTGCCTTCACGGCACGGAGTGCACTGGCCGCACGACTCGTGCTTGTAGAACGCCGACAGTCGCCAGATCGCCTTGATGATATCCGTGCTCTGATCCATCACGATCACAGCCGCCGTGCCCAGACCCGACTGCAGATCGTTCCGCAGATAGTCGAAGTCCATGATGGCGTCCTTCATCTTTTCGCCGCGCACGCAGGGCACGGACGACCCGCCGGGGATCACCGCCTTGAGGTTGTCCCAGCCGCCGCGAATGCCGCCGCAATGCTTCTCGATCAGCTCTTCGAAACTGATCGACATCGCCTCTTCGACCACGCAGGGGTTGTTCACATGGCCCGAGATCGCAAACAGCTTCGTGCCCGCATTGTTCGGCCGGCCAAAGCCCGAGAACCACGAGGCCCCCCGCCGCAGGATCGTCGGCACGACTGCGATGGATTCCACGTTGTTCACCGTGGTCGGGCAACCGTAGAGGCCGGCACCCGCGGGAAACGGCGGCTTCATGCGCGGCATGCCCTTCTTGCCTTCGAGCGACTCGAGCAGCGCGGTCTCCTCGCCGCAGATGTAGGCCCCTGCCCCGTGGTGCAGATAAATGTCGAAATCCCAGCCGGACCCGGCCGCGTTCGGGCCGACAAGGCCCGCGTCATACGCCTCGTCAATGGCCGCCTGCAGCGCCTCTTTCTCGCGGATATACTCGCCGCGGATGTAGATATAGCAGGCATGCGCGTTCATCGCGAAGCTGGCGATCAGGCAGCCCTCGATCAGCGTGTGCGGATCGTGGCGCATGATCTCGCGGTCCTTGCAGGTGCCGGGCTCGGATTCGTCGGCGTTGACCACCAGATAGGCGGGTCGCCCATCGCTTTCCTTGGGCATGAACGACCACTTGAGCCCTGTCGGGAAGCCTGCCCCCCCGCGCCCGCGCAGACCGCTGTCCTTCATCTCTTGCACGACCCAGTCGCGGCCCTTTTCGATCAGCTTGTCTGTGCCGTCCCAATGGCCGCGTGCCTGCGCCCCCTTCAGCGTGCGGTCGTGCATGCCGTAAAGGTTGGTAAAGATGCGATCCTTGTCGTCCAGCATGGGTGTCATCCTTTGCCTGGCCGCGTGCGCGAACGCGGCGGTGAAATCAGTCCCGGCTCTTTTGCCAAATCCGCACGGCCACCACCAGTGACCAAATGAACGCAGCCAGCGCAAAAAGCAGGATCAGGATCTCGAACCGCGCGGGCAGGCCGAGGCCCGACACGATCACGGGCGCAAAGATCGACAGCAAAGCGGCCCCCGCAATGACGAGGGCCGCGATACGGCCCTGCCGGGCCAGTTTGGGATCCAGTGGTTTGGTCACGGGTCAGTAAACGTCGCCGTCCTCGACCCGCTTGGAAAACTCGGTCTCACCGCCCGCGGCCAGGATCTTGGCTTGCTCGACCCAATTGTCGCGGCTTACGCGCCCCTTGAAGCCCACGAGATTGGCGTTGACCCATGCAACCTCATCCGCACTCCACGCGGCGATCTGGTCGAAATGGTAGAACCCCATGTCGTTGCACAGCGCTTCAAGTTTGGGCCCGATCCCTTTGATTTCCTTGAGGTTGTCGGCCTTGCCATCGCGCGGCGCATCCATCACGACGGGCTTCGTGCCTTCGTTCTCGCCCTCAAGAGTGCCGTCACCATCGTAGTCGGCCGTCGCCGCTGGCGCCGGATCGGCCTTGGGGGCGGCCTTTTTCTTGGGCTTGGGTTTGGCCTTTGCCTTGGCTTTGGGCTTGGCCGCGTCCCCTTCGTATTTCCACTCGCCCTTGCGCGACGACAGCTCCGCCTCGCCCGCAAGGGCGGCACTGGGCTGAACGCCGCCGGACACGGTTGGCGCAGGTGCGGCCGATACGGGTGCGGCCTGCGTCGGCGGTGTCACCTCGGCCGCCGCTTCGGCGGACCGGGCCGCCGCGGTTTCGCGCGCCTCCTCGGCCTTGATCGTGATCGGAGCTTTTTGACCCACGCTTGCCTCGCCGGCGGCAGGCATCGGTCGGCACATGATCCAGCTCAGCAACAGGCCCGCGACGCCAAAAACGACAGCACCCGCAAACACGCCTTGCGTAAACGTCCAGGTGCCCAGGACCCAAAGAAGCACGGCGGCCAGAAATCCACCCAACGCTGCCACCAGCCAGCACCCAATGGCGCAGCTGATCATCCCCTGATTGTTATTCATGCGAGTCCCTCTTTGGTCAGTCCGTTACGCGTTATAGATACCGTCTTTTTTCGCGCGTTGGGAAAATTCTGTCTCTTCCCCGGACGCCAGGGCCTGCGCCTGCGTGATCCAGTTGTCGCGGCTGGCCCGCCCCTTGAACCCTGCGAGGTTATCATCGACCCACGCCAGTTCGTCCGCCGTCCAGGCGGCGATCTGGTCAAAGTGGTAAAACCCGAGGCTGTGCAACAGGGTTTCGAGCTTGGGGCCAACGCCCTTGATCATCTTGAGATTGTCCGGACCACCGTCGCGCGCGGCATCGAGCGTGGCAGGCATGGTGCCTGCGGGGGCCGTCTCTTCCGGTTTGGGTTTCGCCTTGGCTTTGGCCACGCTCGGCACGTTCTGGCGGTCGGTGACACCGGTGCGCTTGGGCGCGGTTTGGCCTTTTGGCGCGGTGGCCACATTGGCGGAGGTGTCGCGCCAGGGTGCGATCAGCGGCACCTCGGTGCCATCGATGCGCTTGACCGTGTCACCGATATCGGTCGCCAGCTGGACGGAGGCGTTGTATTTCGTGTGCCCGCTGTCGAAATCCTTGAGGGTGGTGAGCCCGCTCAGCGGTTCGGCGGCGTAGCGGCCGTTTTGCGGGCCCGGTGTCGGCACCGCGCCACGGGCCAGTTCATCGATGATCTCGCCCATGCGCTCGGTCGTGAGATCCTCGTAATAATCCTTGCCGATCTGCGCCATCGGTGCATTGGCACAGGAGCCCAGGCATTCGACCTCTTCCCAGCTGAACTTGCCGTCCGCACTCAGCTGGTGCGGCTTGGCCGCGATCTTGTCCTTGCACACGGCCACAAGGTCTTCGGCACCGCAGATCATGCAGGACGTCGTTCCACACACCTGGATATGTGCAACGCTGCCAACGGGTTGCAGCTGGAACATAAAGTAGAACGAGGCGACCTCGAGCGCGCGGATATAAGCGAGGTCGAGCATATCGGCGACCGTTTCGATGGCCGGACGGGTCAGCCACCCCTCCTGCTCCTGCGCGCGCCACAAGAGCGGAATGATCGCGCTGGCCTGACGGCCCTCGGGGTATTTGGTGATCTGCGCTTCGGCCCAGGCAAGGTTGTCGGGGGTAAACGCGAACGTGTCGGGTTGGTCGGCGTGGAGGCGGCGGAGCATTCTGTTATCTCTTCGGTCTATTCGGAAACTTCGAGAGCCTCCGACGGGAGTTTATCTGGCAAGATGAAGAACGGATCGGTCTTTATCGGCAAGCGGCATCGGTCAGTTTCAGCGTGGCAATGCCGGCAGTTGGGACGACTTGGCCGCGCTGCTCGAGCACGCCGACGATCCCTTGCGTCTCTTCCATGGTAAAGCCCTGGGCGGGCAGGATTTGCGCCGCTTCGGACGTTTCCATCGCGCCGCCGTTTTGGCAGATGATCGCGACGAGTTGTTCTACCCGGGCGTCTGACACGTTCGCCTGCGCAACGCTTGCTGCGCAGATCAAAGGAAGTGCCGCAGCGCGTCGGATCATCGGTCAATCTCCCCGAACACCACGTCCATGGTGCCGATGATGGCGGCGACGTCGGCGAGTTGGTGGCCGCGGGAGATATGGTCCATGGCTTGCAGGTGCAAAAAGCCCGGTGCGCGCAGTTTCGCGCGGTAGGGTTTGTTGGACCCGTCGGCCACGAGGTAGACGCCGAATTCGCCCTTGGGCGCCTCGACCGCGCAATAGACCTCCCCCTCGGAGACATGGAACCCTTCGGTATAGAGCTTGAAGTGGTGGATCAGCGCTTCCATCGACTGTTTCATGTCCGTCCGGCTGGGCGGGGTCAGCTTGCCACGGGCGAGGATATCACCGGGGCAGTCGCGCAGCTTGGCAATGGCTTGCTTGATGATCGACACGGACTGGCGCATCTCTTCCATCCGGACGAGGTAGCGGTCATAGCAGTCGCCGTTCTTGCCCACGGGGATCTGAAAGTCGAACTCGTCGTAGCATTCATAGGGCTGCGCGCGGCGCAGATCCCAGGCGAGGCCCGAGCCGCGGACCATCACGCCGGAAAATCCGTATTCCTGAATGTCCTCTTCGGTCACCACGCCGATGTCGGCGTTGCGCTGTTTGAAGATGCGGTTTTCTGTCAGCAGCCCATCGATATCATCCATCACCCTGGGGAAGTGTGCGGCCCATTCCTCGATATCATCGAGCAGATCCGATGGCAGATCCTGGTGCACACCGCCGGGGCGAAAATATGCCGCGTGCAGACGCGCACCGCAGGCGCGTTCGTAGAAGATCATGAGCTTTTCACGCTCTTCAAAGCCCCAGAGCGGCGGCGTCAGCGCGCCCACATCCATGGCTTGGGTGGTGACGTTCAGCAGGTGGCTCAGCACGCGCCCGATCTCGGAATAGAGCACGCGGATCAGGCTGGCGCGGCGCGGCACCTCGACGCCTGTCAGCTTTTCGATGGCCAGACACCAGGCGTGTTCCTGGTTCATCGGTGCGACATAGTCGAGCCGGTCGAAATAGGGCAGGTTTTGCAGGTACGTCCGGCTTTCCATCAGCTTTTCGGTGCCACGGTGCAGCAGGCCGATATGCGGATCGCAGCGTTCGACCACTTCGCCGTCCAGTTCGAGGACGAGGCGGAGCACCCCGTGCGCCGCAGGGTGCTGCGGGCCGAAGTTGATGTTGAAGTTGCGGATTTTCTGTTCGCCCGTGAGGGCGTCGTCGAATTTGGAGCCGTCCATCATTTCAAGGTCTCCGATATAAACAATGTTGTCGCGCAGCGTTTTTTTGAAGGGCCGCGGAAGCGGCAGCAAGACCAACCATGAAGGTGCCGATCTCGCCCAGCAGATCAAACCACATCACCGCTTCTCCAGATCTTGCAGGCGAAGCGCCATTAACCACAGCAGCGCAATTGTCCCGATGGGGATGATGCACACAAAGGCCCAATACTGGTTGATCCCGAAATGGGGCAGCAGCTTGAACATCGGGATGATGGTCGCCGCCGCGATCAAAAGCCAGATCAGCATGTCCACTACTTGCCCTCCGCTTCTTTCTCGTCACCGGGCAGGATGTATTCGGCCCCTTCCCAGGGGCTCATGAAGTCGAACTGGCGGTATTCCTGCACGAGGCTGACGGGTTCGTAGACCACCCGTTTCTCCACCTCGTCATAGCGGACCTCGGTGTAGCCTGTGGTCGGGAAATCCTTGCGCAGCGGGTGCCCGCGAAAGCCGTAATCGGTGAGGATGCGGCGCAGGTCCGGGTGGCCGGAAAAGAGCAGGCCGAACATGTCGAACACCTCGCGCTCGAACCAGTTGGCCGAGGGGTGGATGGCGGTGATCGAGGGCACCAAATCCTCTTCGCGCACGCTCACCCGCAGGCGGATGCGGTGGTTCTGGTACATGCTGAGCAGGTGGTAGACCACGTCGAACCGCTTGGCCCGGCCCGGATAGTCGACGCCGGTGATGTCCACGAGGGTGGAAAACCGGCAGGTGCTGTCTGTCTTGAGGAACTCGACAAACCCGGTGAGGCTGGCGGGGGCGACGTCCACGTTCAGCTCATCATGGGTCACGTCCCAGGCCAGCACGCAATCGATGCGCTTGGCTTCGAGATAGGTGCCGAGTTCGGTCAACGCGTCTGTCATAATGTCTCCTTCAGGGGATCGCACCTAGCGCACGATCGTCCCGGTGCGGCGGATTTTGCGTTGCAGCTGCAGGATGCCGTAGACCAGCGCCTCGGCCGTGGGCGGGCAGCCCGGCACGTAGATGTCCACGGGCACGATGCGGTCACAGCCACGCACCACCGAATAGCTGTAGTGGTAATAGCCGCCGCCGTTGGCACACGACCCCATCGAGATCACATAGCGCGGCTCGGGCATCTGGTCGTAGACCTTGCGCAGCGCCGGCGCCATCTTGTTGGTCAGGGTGCCCGCCACGATCATCAGGTCGGATTGGCGCGGGGAGGCCCGCGGCGCCGTGCCGAAGCGTTCGAGGTCATAGCGCGGCATGGAGGCATGCATCATCTCGACCGCGCAGCAGGCCAGACCAAAGGTCATCCAATGCAGCGAGCCGGTGCGCGCCCAGTTGACGATGTCGTCGGTCGAGGTCAGCAAAAACCCTTTGTCCTGCAGTTCGGCATTCAGGGCTTGCGTTCCGTGGTCCTTGTCACCGCCCGCATAGGCCGGGCCAAAGGATCCTGCGTCGGTTACTGCCATTCCAATGCTCCCTTTTTCCACTCATAGGCAAAGCCGATGGTCAGGACGCCCAAAAAGACCATCATCGACCAGAACCCGACCATGCTGATGTCCTGGAACGCAACGGCCCAGGGGAACAGAAAGGCGATCTCGAGATCGAAGATGATGAACAGGATCGACACCAGGTAGAACCGGACGTCGAACTTCATCCGCGCATCGTCAAAGGCGTTGAACCCGCATTCATAGGCCGACACCTTTTCAGGGTCCGGGTTGCGCACGGCAAGAACAACAGCAGAGAGGATCAGAACAAGACCGAGGCCAATGGCGACGGCCAAAAACACGAGAATGGGGAGGTACTCCCGCAGCATCTCTTCCACGATGGGCTCCTTTACCTGCGCGCGGATGGCGCGCCTTGGGTCAAGTGGCAAGGTTGACGCTGTCGGGTTTACGCGCGCTGCCCGGCAGGGTCAATAAAGCCACGCCTCAAATACGCATGATCCGACCGGGTGAAATCGCCGCATCTGCGGCGACCGCTCCGACCCTGCGCATGGCGGCAAAGCCGTGGCGGGCCTAAGGTTCCACAACCCAGGACACGGACCGTTTGTCAAAGAATGCCGCCACGCCTTCGCGCGCCTCATCCGTCTCCCACTGCGCGCGCAGGGCCTGGATCGATGCATCGACCTGAGCCGCGCTGATCCCCTGCCCCAGCGTGCGTGCCAGGGCCTTGGCCGACGCAACGGCCCCCGGCGCGCAGGCCAGGTAGGGCGCAATCTCCGCCTCGACCGCCGCCTCGAGCGTCTCTGCCGGGATGGCGTCTGCAACCAGACCCAGCCGGACGGCTTCCGCCCCCTGAAACACACGGCCCGACATGAACACCCGCCGTGCCGCCCCTTCGCCCATCCGGGCGATGACATAGGGCCCGATCGTCGCGGGGATCAGTCCCAGCCGCGTCTCGGTCAGGGCGAATTTCGCGTGCTCCGCCGCCAGCGCCACATCGCAGACCGACGCCATGCCGACGCCGCCACCAAAGGCATTGCCGTGCACCACGCCAATCAGCGGCTTGGGCAGGCTGTTGAGCGTCCAGAGCATGTCCGCCAGCCTGCGCGCCTCCGCCATGCGGGTCTCACCATCGGCATCCATCTGCGCGCGCATCCAGTTCAGATCGCCACCCGCGCAAAAGCTCTTGCCCGCCCCGCGCAGCACCACGACGCGCACGGCCTCATCCTGGCCAAGCGTCTGAGCCGCCTCCGTCACCGCCGTCATGGTGGCGGCATCCAGCGCATTGTGCTTGTCGGGTCGGTTCAGCGTGACCGTGGCGACGCCACGCGCATCGGTTTCAACATTTACCGACATGATCAGTGCCCCCCGCGCAGACCGCGCGCAAAGTCCGCAGCGTCATTCACCACCTGCAGATCAAGCCCGGTCGCGTAGCCCAACCGTTCCAGATGCGCGGCCACCGCTTCGGTCGCCACGTTTCCGGCAGCACCGGGTGCATAGGGACACCCGCCCAGGCCGCCGACACTTGCATCGAACACCCGCACACCAAGGCTGAGCGAGGCGTCGATGTTGCTGAGCGCCTGCCCGCCCGTGTCGTGGTAATGCCCGGCCAGCCGACCGACGGGCACCACGTCACGCACCGCCATCAGCATCCGCGCGATCCCTTCGGGGCTGGCCCGGCCCAACGTGTCGCCCAGCGATATCTCGTAACACCCCATGGCAAAGAGGCGGTCCGCCACGCGCGCCACCGCCGCAGGCGCCACCGTGCCGTCATAGGGGCATTCGACCACGCAGGACACGTAACCGCGCACCGGCAGATCAATCGCACGGGCGGCCGCGATCACCGGGGCGAACCGCTCCAATGCCTCATCGACGCTGGCATTGACGTTGGCGCGCGAAAACCCTTCGGAGGCGCTGCCGAACACCGCGACCTCGTCGGCACGCGCCGCTTGCGCATCCTCGAAGCCCCGCAAGTTCGGCGTCAGCGCGGCATAGCGCACATCGGGCGCGCGGGTGATCCCGGCCAGCACCTCGGCACTGCCCGCCATCTGCGGCACCCATTTGGGGCTGACGAAACTCGCGCATTCGATGCGCCGGAACCCCGCCGCACTCAGCCGGTCAACGAGGGCGACCTTGTCGGCCACGGTGATCTCTCCGGTTTCGTTCTGCAGCCCGTCGCGCGGCCCCACCTCGTAGATCTCGACCGGTCCCAGCATCTAAACCTCCCAAACAGGATAGAAGTCCTGCGCATAGAGTTGCGTGCCATCCTCGGGCAGGCTGGCCTGAAACGCGGGCCGCTCGGTGATGCGCGCATACCAGCGCGCCGTTTCGGGGTAGTCGTCCAGGGCCGCAAAATGACGCGCCATATACACGGCCTGACCCACCGAGATATCGGCAGCGGAAAAGCCCGAAGTCAGCAGGTAATCGCGGTTTTCGACCGGCGTCGACAGCCGCGCCTCGAGCGCGTCGTAACATTTGCGCACGCGCGCGGCCTCCAGCTTCATCACGATGGGGCTGCGCATCGCATCGTCGTAGAGCGCCACGTGTTGCTGGGTCAGCGCTGCGGTATGCTGACTGACCGTTTCGGCAAAATGGACCCAGACCAGCCACGCCATGCGGTCCGGGCTGCCGGGGCTGCGCCCGAGCCTGTCGGGGCTGAACCGCTCGCACAGGTATTGCGTGATCGCGCCCGTCTCGAACATCCGTTCTCCGTCGATCTCGAGCGCGGGCACCCGGCCCGCGGGGCTCATGCTCAGGAACTCGGGCCGCCGCAGCGACTTGTCGAACGGGTGGATCGCGACGCGAAATTCGATATCCAGCTCGTGCAGCAGCCACAGCGTGCGCATGGACCGGGTTTGCGGACAGTGGTGCAGCGTGATCATGCGTCGTCCTCCAATCGGATCAGCGGCGCCCCTGCGGTGACCTGATCCCCGGCTGCCGCAAGCACCTCGGCCACGACACCATCGCGCGGTGCTGTCAGGCCATGCTCCATCTTCATCGCTTCGAGCAGGACAAGCCGGTCGCCACGCGCCACACGCGCACCTTGCGCGGCAAAGACGTCGCGAACAAGCCCGGGCATCGGCGCTTCGATCAGGTTGGCGTCGCTGCCTGCGTCGGTCTGCACCTGCAAAAGGTCCACGATTTGAAACGTGATGGCGCGGTCATCAAAGACGGTGACGGTGCCCTGGTCGATCACCGCATCGGGCACGCGCCTGTCCCCGCAGCGCCAGATACCATCGTGGCGCGTGACCTCGTGGCATTGGCCATCGACATGCCAGACTTGCCGCGTGCCGCTGATCACCTCGACCTGCGGATCGCAGCGTGCCTCCCCCTGCATCAACGGTATGGTGCGCATCAGCGGCTGCCACAGGGCAAAGCCGTTGGCCACACCCGGCGCCTGCAACCCGGCCGCTGCCATCGCGGCGGCGATCACGTGCACCGGCTCGGTTTCCGCCTGCGCGGTCAGCGCGTCCAGATCGCGGGCGATCAGCCCGGTGTCGACCG
>JBCBHM010000007.1:78898-106675 GCA_038525585.1 Pseudomonadota bacterium | reverse complement strand
CGGCATTGTTCCCGATCGTGTCGTTGCCGTCGCCACCAATCAGCGTGTCGTTGCCCTCACCGCCAAGGATGGAGTCACCTTCGGTGCCGCCATCCACGAAATCGTCGCCCGTACCTGCAACAATCGTGTCCGAGCCCTGATCACCGGTTATGCTGTCGTTGTCTTCGCCACCGTCGATATTATCGTTGCCCGCACCCCCGATGAGCGTGTCGTCGCCACCGAAGCCTTCGATAATGTCATTGCCGCTGAGGCCGTCAATTGAATCCGCGTTGGATGTGCCTGGCAAAGAGTCGTCGTTAATGGTTGGCGTAGCCATTTTTTTAAATCCCCCAAAGGAACCCACGACTCGCGTGAGCAGCAATACAAAATCGGTCTATGCCATGAGCGTAATATCGCTTAGGCGATTCGTTAACGTATTTAAAATTTGGGAAATCAACGCGTTATAGCTTCTTTGAATGACCGCACCATACGCTTCCCGCCAGAGTGGTGGACATACCGCAGCACCGCTCTGTGGATTGACTGGAGGGCACCCGGGCCACGGATCCCGCTTGTGTCGGTTCGAAGTCTATCACAACTTTTTGACGCTGATCTGAGTGCAGTGAATGCCTGCTACGCTGCGCCCTTGCATAGCGCGAAAGACACACGCCGCGCGACACCCAGGCGCGCGCTGCGCCGGACCCCGCCTCTGCTTCAACTGGGCATAGGCGCCGGCCTGCCCCGCATGGGAACCACTCTATCGAGAGGCGATCGTGCCAGCCGCCCCGATCATGGCCCCTGCCGAACCTCGGTTCAACCAGCGCTGCGCGCGCGGGGTCTGAATGACGCGGCTCGCGCGGTCTGCGATGGCGGCGTATCCGGCGAGCGTTCCGGTCCAGACCACCACGATGATAGCGGCGACGCTCAGAATGGCCGCCGCGGACAGAGCCGAGACGTCCACCACCGTCGGCAGGATCGCGATGTAAAAACCAATAGCCTTCGGGTTGCCGAGCGGGAGCAGCGTGCCAAGACCCAGCAGGCGCAGCCCCTCGCCCTCGGGCGCGGTCCTGGACATAGGCACCGGCGCAGCGGTCCACATGCGCCACGCGAGATAGAGCAAGTAGGCCACCCCGATCCATTTGATGAGCGCAAAAAGCGGCCCAAGGGCCGCGGCAAGTGCGGCCAGTCCCGCGACAGCCAGGGCGAAGAGGATCAGATCGCCGACGACAAGTCCCGTGATGAACGGGAGGGTCCGCCACAGTCCGGTCGTCGCCCCCTTCGCCACGACGGCTGCGGTCGCGGGTCCGGGCGTGACGGAGTCGATTGTGAAGATGATCGCGAAGGCAATGAGCAGACTTGGGTCCATGACGTCGGTCCTTGGATGGAAACCGAACGCATTCGGCAAAAAGGATGCGTCAGGCTAGCACATTGGGTTCGTCCGACAAACGAAGCGCATTGAGGTGCACCCCCGGTGCGACCGCCCTGTAGACCACATTGTGTCTTCCAACATGGCCATTTCCGCGCGTCAGACCGGAGCGGCCGGTGAATTCAGATCCATCCCGACCGCTTGAAGCGGCCAATCATGCGCCCCGCAGCATGCCGCCAGCAGACACCATGATCTTGACCGGGATGGCACACAGCTGCTTTTCTTTTGCGATATCCGATGCTGCCTTGCGGCCCGACAAAGCGGCCGTTCCTTGCACCTGGGATAAGCGACTGCACGGTGTCGCTGCGGACTGTGCAGACGGGACCTGAAGGTGCCGCCTGACGTGTTGGCCGTGCGTAAACCAGAGCGTATCCGCGGCTTGTGTGGATTGCCTTGCCCTACTCCAGCCCTTGCTGCGCGGAGATTTCTTTTCCTGAGCGAACTTAGCCCCATGTTCTGACGGGACCGAAGCCAAGCATGTAGCGATCAGATGCCGAAACGAACCTCTCCTGACGACGCGCGATGGGTCGAGGATGCAAGCGATCTCGAGGACATCGTCCAAGACAAGCGCGCGGTCTGGCGCGCGACAGGCGCCAAAGCGCGCCGCCGGCAGCGGCGCTATCAGAAGTTGATCCTTTCACATATCGAGATTGATGGAATTGAGGACGGCAGCGATGACCACGGCAAATCGTGACGAATTTGAGAGCTGTGAAAGGGGTTGTTCATGCGTGCGACAGTAAACCTACGGGACTTGGTGATTGAAACTCAGATTGGAACCTATGGGCCGGAGGATGTCGTGCCGCGTGCGCACAGTCTTGACATGGTGCTGACGATCGATCCGGCCTTGGTGTTCGTGGACCGTGACGGGATGGAAGCCGTGTTCGACTACGATCCCCTGATCCGCGATATCGACGGGCTGGCCCGGGATACACAGTATCAAACGCAGGAGAGATTGATGACGCGCATTGTGCACGCGGCTGCACGATATCCGGAAATCACCGAGATGTCCGTCAGCCTCTGCAAGACGCCCGTTTTGGAAAACAGCGGTCATCTCGGTGTGACGCTGGTTGTGGATGCCCAAGACCTCGCAAAACTGCGCCAACAGAAAGACGCCGCATGAGACCGGTGGTTTTGGCCCTTGCCGCGTTGGGCGCGTTGATGCTGGCGACACATGCTTCGGCGCATGTGCGTTGGTTCGTGGACGGGGCCGCCACGGTCGAGGCGTTTCAGCCCTATGCCATCACCGACATCGAGGTGATCGTCTGGATCGCAATTGCCGTGGCCTTGGTCTTTGCGTCAGTCGTTCTGGACATGCGATTGCCCACGGTGCGCGTCGTGGCCAGCAAAACCAGGCACGACTTCATCGAGCTTTTGCGTGTGTTTGCCGGGATGTCGATGTTGTTGACGGCATATGAGGGCGCGATCATCGCACCCCATCTGAGTGCCTTTGGCACCTTCGGCACGGTGTTGCTGTTCACGCAGGCGGTGATCGGCATATTGCTGATTTCGAACCGTTTTGTCCGGCACGCTGCTATTTTGATGATCCTTCTGCACCTTGGCTTGGCGATCAAGTTCGGACTTCTGTCCGCGGTGGAGTACCTGATCATGCCGGCGATTGCGGTCTTTTTGCTGATCAACAACTTGCCCACTGCGGAACTGCGCGAGCGGTTCAAACCATATTCGGTGGATCTGCTGCGCATTCTGACGGGCATCTCCCTGATCACGCTCGGCGTGTCGGAAAAACTGGTCGGCGCGATGATGGCCGAAAGCTTCCTCGTGCTCTACCAATGGAACTTCATGACGTCGCTTGGGCTGGACTTCTTTACGGATCGGTTGTTCGTCTTGTCGGCGGGCGTGATCGAGGTGGTGTTTGGTGTCATCATGGTGCTCGGGACGACGACCCGTCTGAATGTGCTCGCCTTTTCGGTCGTGCTATTCGCCTCGAACGTGCTGTTCATCGTACAGGGCGAGAACGAGGCGGCGATGATCGAGTTTATCGGGCACATGCCCGTGATCGGTGTTGCACTGATCCTGTTGCTGCTTGGCGCCGGACAGCGGCTGAAAGTCACGAACTTTTTGCCGCAACGGCAAAAGAATCCAATGGTCAGAACTGTAAGGGTGCCAAGCGATGCGTGATTTCTCTCTCCGCCTGCCGTACTTGATATATCTCAGCATCGGCGCCTTGCTTGTTGGCGTGCTCGTCGCACCCGCGTTTCGCGATATGCCCGAGCCGGAACAGCGGCCCATGTCGATGATGCCCATGGAGATGGAAGAAGGCATGACACATCCCATGCGAGAAGTCGTGTCGGACACCCCTCCGTCGCTGACCATGGCGGTCGAGAAGGACAGTATGGACGGCTGGAACATCACGCTTGCCCCGGAGAACTTCGAATTCACGCCGGAGCAGGCCGGCGCGGACGGAGTGCCGAACACGGGCCATGCGCATCTGTATATCGACGGGGCCAAGGTGGCGCGCCTCTATGGGGTTCACTACCACGTGCCTGACCTCCCTCCGGGTCAATACGAGTTTGTTGTCACGCTGAGCAGCAATGATCATGCCTACTATACGCTGGATGGGGAGCGGATTGAGGCACGGGCGACGATCACCCAAGGTGAGGCCACGGTCGACATGCCGATGGAATAGCGGGATGGTCCTGCCCGACTGAGATTGACCGTCTGCGGCCCTTTGTGAAACGCAAACAGCTAACCAGGCGCGAGTGCCTGAAGGCGATAGGGAGTGCCCCGGAAAGGCAGAAGGGTGCGTCCCTTGCCGGGCCAGAGTGGCTGCGAAAAACAGTTTTTTGTGCCGAATGATGTGATGCTCGCTGAGGCCGCAGCACAAGACGGCTGACGCGCTTCGCCCCAGTCCGTGCGCCCACCGTGCGACCTATTCTCCCAACGGGTCGCCATGGCCCGTTTCGGTTCTAATGTCTGGCCCATAGATAGCTTTGGGGAAAGACAATGATCATATCGACTATGGTGAAACTGAAAACGCTGAGCCTGGCACAGCAGATCGTCGCTGGCGCGTTCATCAATGGGGCCTTGATCGGCGGAGCGGTGGTGGCCGGTGCCGTCATCGCCAGCAAGGCACGGTCCGGTAACGGGCCGCTATGCAAGGCGATGAAAACGCCTGCGCCGCAGGACACATAAGACGCGCATGACCACAGGGTGTGAGGCATACAGGCGGACGCGCCCACCTTTGGCCCCAGCGGTCTGAGCAGCGCGTAGCCATGCCTCGGTCCAGACCCCCCAAGTCGCCGGAAGCCCGTGCATTTCGGCGGCGCGCGCGCGTTATCGTTGCGATCGGGTTTCTGGCCCCTACGATTGCCGGCAGTCTTGTGGCGCTTGTGCTTTCTGGCGGGCAATGAACCCGCCCCCACTAGGGCCGTGCAGACGTGGCCTGGCCTTGCGACCATGCAACTGAGAGACCCACATGTTCGTCCCACTCTCCCTACAGCCACAACCGGTGCGGATCTTTCTGTGCATCTGCGTGTTCTTCGAACTCGTTGTGGTGCTCAGCATGCCGTTTGGTGCCGGGGACAGCATGCGCAGGTTTCTGATCACCATGGGCGGCTTTTGGCCGGACCTTTTGAAAGGTGCCACGCCCGTTTTTGCCGGACAGCCGGTTACCATGTTCGCCACCTCAGCTGTGCTGCATGGCGGGGTTTTGCATCTGTTCATGAATATGGTGGGGCTGTTGTGGTTGGGACCGGTCATCGTCAACCGGCTGGGAACACCGGCGTTTTGGTACATTGCTGCGCTGTCGGCCTTGGGGGCGGGTGGGCTGTTTGCCGCGCTTTCTGCGATTGGCACGCCATCAGTGGGCGCGTCAGGCGTTCTTTTCGGTTTTCTGGGCACCGTTGGGACATGGGAAGTGCTCGACAAGCGCGCCCGCCGCGAAAGCCTGAGGCCGCTGGTGCAACACGGGTTTGCGCTGCTGGCGATCAACGTCGCGCTGACGCTGTCGAGCCCTGCCGCCATCGCCTGGGAGGCGCATTTGGGAGGTTTCCTTGCCGGTGTCCTTTGCGGTGTGATCACCGGGCGGGGGCGCTATGCATCTCGTTCGAGATAACGCGGCGATATGGCGTGCATATCAGTCTTGGTTATGCCCCACGCGTCGTGCTTTGACCCCGTCTCACATCTCACGATGTACGGGCCTGAACAGGTCATAAACAGCCGGAGGATTGCGCTATGCGCTTTGCCATCATCCCACTTGCCGTAAGCGCGGCCTTGCATTTACTCGGTTTCGTCCAGACAGGATTTGCATCGACCAGCCTGTTTCTTCTGTTTCCCGCAGGGCTTTACAGCCTCCTGTCCATCGGTCTTTGGCGCGGTGTGACGTGGGTTGCGTGGGTGACGCTCGTCTGCATGGCAGGCGGCAGCATCGGCACGGCGATCGAGTTTACCGGACCGCTGATCGCGCCCCCGCCTGTATTGATGGGAATAATCCTCGCGGACCTCGCTGCGGCAGGACTTTTGATCCGGGCACTTCGGCAGGCTCACAGGTCAATAAACGCACGCTAGGATGCACGTCAGGGTCGATTTCGCCATCGCCTAACAACCGCACCGTGAGGCATATCACTCCCAGTTCTCGCCCCACTCATGCCTTTGACGGCAACATCCACAGGCTGCGATACGGCCCGCCCGACCATACGTTCGCCGTACCGCCGAAATCTCGGCCAATTCGAAGTCACAGATCGCCCGACAAAATTGCCGTGCACATTGTCCAGCTCAACGCCTCATCGGTTTGCGTCCAAGAGTCTTTCAATTGTGATGTCCGGGACTTCACCACCGGCAAAGTGTTCGTGGTCATAGTCGTCGCCCGATCGCCTCATATCCTCAGCGCAAGATTGAGCGAACTTAGCAAATCCTCTCGCCTCTTCAGGGCTTTCAAAGCAGATGGCCACTGAGTCCAGCTCCAGCACCTTCTGGCTTACATCACCATTTGCATATCCATAGAGCTTCACTGAAATACCCCTTTGGTCTTAGGAACGCAGTATCTTCAGTTCGTGACAGTAAACCAACCCATCTTGGGTGTAAGTCTGAGCTCAAAGCGGCCGTCGGCGACAATGCGGCATCTGAAATGCGGGAGATCAGGAGCGCCATCGGGGACGGCTCAAGCCAGCCATTGACCGCAGCACCTCGTCGCTGCAGCGCGGTCGCTCAGACCCGCCGTTCCGATACACCAAGCTCCCGCCGCACATGGTCGATACATTTGCGATGACGTGAAGGGCTTAGAAGCTTCCCTTTTCTGCCTCGGTCAGGATCAGCTTGTCCAGCGTGAGATCGGAGGCCGCGCGCCAAAGCCGCTGGTTCTCCTTCTCCAGTTCCTTCAGACGAGCGCGCTGCGGTCGCTGGATCCCACCATAGAGCGTCCGCCATCGGTCGTACGTCTGCTGCGTCACGCCGATCTGGCGCACCGCCTCGGCAATCGTCGCGCCTCGTCCCTGCAGAACTTCAACCTGCCGAAGCTTCGACACGATCTCTTCGGGATTCTCTCGTTTCCCAGCCAGCGCTGATCCTTGATCCTCAAATTGAGGGGATAATCTATCCCAGTTGGTGGACCACTGTTAGCGGGCTATTCTAGGCGCACTCTTTGCCTTGCTGTTTAGAAGCTGTGGGTTTCGGTGGGGGTCACGATCCGGATGACTGTCGACAGGTTTACAGAGCGGATAGCTTTGGCCTCATCATCCCAGACGGGCAGAAGGTGAGTATGACGGAAGGCAAGTGTATGGCTGACCTTGCGGCCAGATGGCGTAGCGCGGTCACCTTTGACGTGACTGCGCGTCTCACGGGCGAGAACGCGCATGACACGGCTTGTTCCGTCCGACTTCCGGAAGGTAACAGTACAGGCCGGATCGCTTTGGGTGTTGGCACGCTTGGTGGCAAAAGCATCAGCCTGTTCGTGCTCCACCTTGGCCCGTAGTGCAGCGCGAAGGACGCCCATACGCGCATAGTTCTATTGCGACCACGCGTCCGCGTTCTCTAGCATCTCGATGGCTTCACGGGTGTGGTCAGCATCAGATTGCAACGCCATCTGAATACGACGCTTTGCGTTTTGCCATGCTTGACGCAAATCACGGGCAAACATGCGCGCATTGAACTTGCCGGGGGCCTGGAATGACCATGCTTCCTGCATGATGCTACGGCGGTTGTAGGCGATTACAATCGTAGCGTTGTCCTTTGTTTTGAATATCGCTTTTGATATGCTGGATATAAATTATTATCCAGGAGATATCAGAATCCCTTCTATTAAAAAAATATGAGAGGTATCAAAGAGTATGCAGGGCGAGCAAATTCGGGCGGCTCGGTCTATGCTAGGTTGGCGCGTCGCTGACCTTGCTGAGGCTTCTGGAGTGAGTGTGCCAACCGTTCAACGTATGGACGCGTCAAAAGGTACAGTGCCGGGTCGCCATGATACGGTGACTGCCATTCGACGTACACTTGAAGCCCAAGGCATCCAGTTCCTAGATGCGGATGATACGGCTAAAGGACCGGGCGTCGCGTTAAAGCAATAACCAGCGTTGCGCTTAAGCTCACATCGACGTTCGAAAGCGGGCTTTCACGACGGGCATCACGGCTCAAAACATCGCGGATGCAATCGCCGATGCGGTTTCGGAAACTGCTGAACCCGATGCTGTCGCTTTGATCGGCTGAAGAGAAAGCATGACGGCGGGGGTATCATGATGCCCTCAAAGTACCGCTCACCGCGCCTCAAACACCGAAATGAACGCAACACATAACCTGCCAGCCGCCACACGCTTGAAATCCCGTGCAAACCATGACCGCGTCGCGTCAAAACCTGCCCACTTGGGAAACGCCAGATGATATTCCTGCAACATCACCAGTGGGAAAGGTTGCGCTCAATTGACTCGCAACGGCGTCACCACATAAATTTCACCTAAAACGGGAAGGTTTTTATGAGTGTTGTAGCTCTTTTGGCGCTTTTGGGCGTCGCAGGCACGCTCGCCGTATTTGGCGGCGACGATGACAGTTTATCAGATGACGGAGGAGCCACGGACGAGGACCCGTCGAGTGGTATTGACGTAATCGCCACCGCAGGCACCGTCGAAGTAAGCGGCGGCGATGACACCATTACAATTGCCCAGGAAGGTGACGCATCTTTGACCGTAGACGCAGGCGCCGGTGATGACACGATCAGTTTCACAGACTTCTCAGACTCGGTCACCGTACACGCAGGGGACGGCGCGGATGTGATCGTAGGGTCGAACGCCTCGCGCGCAGATATTGATCTCGGTTCGGGCGACGACCTTTTGACGATGAGCGAAAACGACGTGTATGTAAACGGCGGCGCAGGCAACGATACGATCATGGTCGAGGGTGCCTGGGGTTCGGTGCTGTCTGGCGGTGCGGGTGACGACCACATTACAGCTGGATCCGTGTCTGGTGATATCGTGCGTATCGACGGCGGTGAAGGAAACGACACGCTCAGTAACGAAGCGCGCGATTTTGCAAACCTTAACAACGTGAAGTTCACAGGCGGCGCTGGGGATGATGTGATTATTGCCGGAGGCGTGCCACAAGGCGGCACCGGTTATGTAGTCACCGCCGACGGCGGCGACGGTGATGACACGATCATAATGCGGACTGACGAGTTTTTATTATACGATGTCTCAGGGTATGGACCTGCAGTTGTAACAGGCGGCGACGGAGCAGACGTCTTCATCCTCGATCCGAGTGAAACCGTGCCTGACACCAACACGCTTACCACCGCCAAGCTTGACCAGCTCGCGGACGATGGTGTTTTGCAAGATGGCATTCTCACCTTGTCCTTGGGGACCATAACCGATTTCGACCCCGCAGAAGACAGCATTCACATCGACGGGGACGCCGATGCGGACAGCGTGCTGGCGACCGCACGGCTCGAAATGATGGCGGCAGGACAAACTGAACTTATCCTCACTTACGAGACCGGGAGCACACCCAGCTACCAAGTCACGCTGACGATCCAAGGCGGCCCGGTTACCTTTGATGACATTACGTTCCTTGGCACGCAAATGCCTGAGCTCATCGCGCCGCCCGCGGCTTAGAACTACACCGGGACCAAGACTGCCAATTTGCGCTTGGGCACCGCGCCGAAATCCCCTGCCAGCCCGGTCACGTATTCCAAGTTTTTGTCGACTGGCAAGGCGGTCGCTCCCGTCTTGAAGATGACCACTGCCGCAGGAAGCGACCGCTTCTTGAAAACGGGTTGCTTCCGCGTGGGCGTTATTTTTGTCCACGTCCACCCCAAGGGTGATCCAACTCCAAACGCAGTGAACGGTGAAACGGCCGAGCAGCATTGTGCAGCGCGCAGGGCCACTCGCGTGAACAGCATTAATCATTTCGTCATCTGCAAGGAGGATGAGTTTTCGTTTCCGGGGGAGTGGGTGGCCGTAGACGACATACACTGCCCCGTCAGAAGAACGTCATATCATCCGCCAGCACGGTCTCATCGCCCACACCGTTGAAGGTGATTACATTGCCGCCGCCAAAATCCAGCACCGCGCGGCCATTGACCACCGACCCGAACGTGCTCACCACAAAAGCCGCGTCGGTCGACCCGCCGGTCAGCGCCGTCGAAATTTGCAACATATCGGTGTCGTCTTCGAAATCCAGCACCACATCCGCGCCCGTGTCGGCGTCAAAGATGAACGTGTCGGCGCCGCCGCCGCCTTTGAGCGTATCATTTCCGGTGCCACCGTTGAGCGTATCTTCATCGCCGCCCGCATTCAGCAGGTCGTTGCCCGCATTGCCGTTGAGAACATCAGCAAAGGAGTTGGCAAAGATGCGGTCGTCGCCATCGCCACCATTAAGCACGTCCGCTCGGGTACCGCCCTTGATAAAGTCATTGCCTGCGCCGCCGTCGATTGTGTCATTGCCGCCGCCGCCTTTGAGGTTGTCGTTACCGTCTCCGCCGTCGATGATGTCGGCGTTGCGCTGGCCGACAATTCTGTCATCGCCCAGACCACCCTCGAGCGTGTCTTCGCCGCGCCCGCCGCGGAGGAAGTCATCGCCCTGACCGCCTTCAACACTGTCCTCACCTGTGCCTGCGCGCACGTCGTCGTCGCCATCACCCGCCGTGACGATGTCATCGCCCCGGCCTGCGTCAACGGTGTCGTTGCCAGTGCCTGCGTCAACGGTATCGTTACCATTGCCTGAGTCGACGTTGTCGTCACCGCCCTGTGCATCGACCGCCTCAGCGAGATCCGTTCCGTTGAGCGTATCTGACGCCGTGGAACCGGTTTGTTCGCCAGAGCTAAAGTCAACAGTCAGACCCGTCGACGTCGCCGTGAACTCCAATTCGACTGCGGATTCGTTGGCTGTGAACAGCGCAGCCTCATCCACTTCGGTAAGAGCATTGGCATCAAAATTCACTAATCGAACTGAAAATGTGTCGCTGACGGTGAGCGTGTTGCCTGTAATCAATTCCAGGCTTTGTCCTACGAAGTCTTGTGCGGAAGTTGCGAGAACCGTCAAAGTGCCTTCAAGCGAGACGTTTCCGGTGGCGGCGTAGGTATCGTGGGTCAATGATACGCCTGTTCCGGACGTATCCATTCCAAAACCCGCCGTCCGTACCGTCAAATCACCTTCGATGGTCGTGTTTTCGACGCCTGATGAGCTTCGCATGATATTGTCTTGCACAAGGTTCGCATCGACAGTGCCGCCACTGGTGATATCAAGTATTCCGTTGTTGATGATTTCGCCGCCGCGCAGCAAACCGCCATTGCTCACAGTAACGACAGAGTTCCCACGCGCTCCTGGGTTGTCCTCGGACAATGCCGCAGTCGCCCCGAAATCGAGAATGCTACCGGCACCGTCGACGTTAATGGCGCCTTTCGATCCATCTTCCTGAGCAACAACAAGCAGTCCTGTCGCGGAATTTGCAATGACCGCACCTGCAAGCACGTTGATGGTTCCTTCTGACCCATCATTGCGACCCGCACGCATGAACCCGGTTTCGCCGCCGCCAGCGTCCACGTTTGTTGCGCCGTCAATTGTCACGGTCGTACCTGCGCCTGTGACGGTCATTACACCGGTAGCCCCGTCGTTTCGACCAACAGAAAATCCGGGGAAAGCACCGCCATCGCCGGTAATCGTTACGTCAGCCCCATCGCGCACTGTCATGGTTCCATCTACATCGCGACCGACTTCTAGAAAGGCGGCAAACTCGGGTGTGACTTGAGCGCCAGACAAATTCAATTCAGTGCCTTCGCCTTCAATGACGGTGTGCCCTTCGCCCTCGCGGCCCGACTGAAAAAACATCGTATCAACGATGGCACCGTCCGCGATGTTAAACGTTGCGGTGCCGCCATTCCGACCGACGATTATGGCATCCTTTTCCGCAATCAAATGTGTGCCGGTGCCAGTGATCGTCGCGTGGGCTTCGCCGCCCTCTTGGTCGCTGGACCCCGACAATTGCAAGCCGCCGCCGAACTCTTCGCCGGCAAGAAGTGTCAACGCCGCACCGTCTCGCAGGGTAAAGTGCCCCGTGCCGCCGCCATCGCCAAGCCGCATAAATCCATTTTCGCCTGTCCGGCTTTCGCTGCCGACTGTAACTGTGGTGTCGGCACCCTCGATGATCAGAGCGCCTGTCGCAGTGACGCCGTTCAGCCCGTCCGCATCTCCGACACCGATGAAGTTGCGGACCTCAACTTGCGCGCCATCGCTGATAGTCAAAGTTCCGTCAGCAGAGGGTATCGTCGGGTCAGATGTCTGGACCCGACCCACTTCAATTTGACCCTCTGTCCCGTCAGTCAAAAAGACTTCGGTGTCCGAGCCCGTGATAGTGGCGGTTGCTATGCCCCCTTCTGCGACGCGAAACGACCGTGCGTCCAAACGCGCACCGTCCGATATTTCAAAACTGGCCGTCCCGACGTTGCGTCCCACTGAAATAGAGCCGTTTTCCACGAGGAGGCGCGTACCGGTACCCGTTACCACACCATGACCTTCGCCGCCCGCGCGTTCGGAGGAACCCGACAATTGAATGCCAGCTGCTCTGTCATTGTTTTCGAGAATGCTGAATTGCGCACCTTCGCGGATGACCAGAAAGCCTGTGCCACCTTCTTCGCCAACGCGCATGAAACCTTCGTTTCCGGTTGTATTGTTTTGGCCCAGTGTGAAAGTTGTACCGGCCCCTTCGACGATCAGAGCGCCGGTTGCAGTTGCGTCGACCACGTTGTCCGTTGTACCGATCCCGACAAACTGCCGTATGTTCACGTCGGCGCCGTCACGTACGATTACAGTCCCTTCCGCCGATCGGTTCGTGGTTGTGTCCGCCAAACCGTCTTCTGATTGAAATACCCTTCCAATGTCCAGGCTTCCTCTATCGCCGTTGCTATTCAGGACCGACACCGAGGTGTTCGCGCCTTCAATCACCAACGTGGCATCAACACTTTGTCCACTCGGACGTAACATGCCATCGTCAAGAAATGCTTCGAAATTGACGCCAACGGAAATACCTCGACCGCGGTCGCCCTCTGGGTTGTCAACAACGACTTGAGCGCCGTCGCTGAAATACATCGTGGCAGTCGTGCTATTTCCGTCTTCGCTCGCCATGCGAATGCGCGTGCTATTTCCTTCTTCGCCAAGCAGGGTCAGGCTTGCAGAGGGACCGGAAATAGAAAATAGGCTATCTGTACCGAAGGTCGACCCGAAGTCATCTCCGACAGTAACACTTGAATTTCGAGCAATAAACTGGGTGTTGTCCCGTTGAAAGTTTCCAATGTCCTGAAGGGTCACCAGAGAGGTCAAACCCTGTGCTGTCGAACTCGAGTCTCCGTTCGCTGTGCGAAAAAAAAGGTTTTGGAAAAAGATCCCGTCTTGGCTTGTCACGCCAGGATCCGCTGGCAGGTTAAACGACACGCTGCCACCAGCAGCCAAAACGTCAAACTCTTGTTTTGTCAAAGACATTGAAAACCCCCAATTTTTTTAAAGATAAAGAGAGACAGCCAAACAACGGAGCAGAAAAACTATAATCATCGAATAATTCACCCCGAATTAACGGTAGTATTTGAGTGCCTCCGTAACAAGTGAACGTTTCAGAATTTTGACCACATCACATTGGCCGCAACTCAAAGATGCAATTCTCCCCTATAAAGGGAATTTTCTAAGCTTCCATGCTGGCAAGTCGGTCCTTCGGACCTGATCGCTGCCTAAAGTGGCCAACCGAATCAATACATGCTTTTGATACAGCGCATCGCTGGTGTCGCTGCATACCTGATATGGCCCAAACTGGCGTGACCCGTTGCCTTGGTATGTTTCGGTCTCCATGGTGGGCGAACGCCCGAGGCCCTTGAACTCAGGGTTCGGCAGTGACGTGTGAGCCCTGCGCAGCCAGCAATGCTGCAACTACTCTACGCGTCGCATCTGACGGCCTCGCGCTTGAAACAGGTCCATTATGCCACATGGCCTCAGCCAATTTGCTAGCACTAAGAAAATTTGATTGTCTAGATTTTGTAAGTACATATGGCCGAGGCCCAGTCACTGCCGGTGAGGCGGGACAAGATCTACACGGCGGCCCCTCTGAGATTCGTTACAAGCCACAGGTTAAAGAAACTCGGAATAGCCCGCTGAAAGTGGTCCACCAGCTGGGATAGATTATTCCCTCAAATTTGAGGATCAGCGCTGGATGGCAAACGAGAGAAGCCCGAAGAGATCGTGTCGAAGCTTTGGCAGGTTGAAGTTCTGCATGGACAAGGCGCGACGATTGCCGAGGCGGTGCGCCAGATCGGCGTGACGCAGCAGACGTACTTCTGATGGCGGACGCTCTAGGGCGGGATGCAGCGGCCGCAAGGCGCTCGTCTGAAAGAGCTGAAAAGGAGAACCAGCGGCTTTGGCGCGCGGTCTCCGATCTCACGCTGGACAAGCTCATTCTGACCGAGGCAGCAAAAGGAAGCTTCTAAGCCCTTCACGTCATCGCACATGTATCGACCATGTGCGGCAGGGCCTTGGCGTATCCGAGCCCCGCGCATGCCGCGCACTTGGTCAGCACCGGTCCACGCGGCGCAAGGCTCCGCGGGGCTGGGCCGATGAAGAACGGCTGACGGTGGTGCCGCTAGATTTGCGGGTGCTTTGCCGCCTCACTTTGAGGCTGGGAGGCCGACAAGGGGACGAGCAATGACAGCGACGCGTTCAAGCGGGATGCGGTGCATCAGATCACGGTGCGGGGGTATCCGGTTCGACAGGTGTCCCGGCGTTTGGGCGTCATCACGTACGCGCTCTACAAATGGCTGAAGCGGTTCGGGGACCCGTCGTCGAAGCCGGAGGTAGATCATGTGGCGGAGAACCGACGCCTGAAGCGCGCGTTGGCCAGGGTGCCTGAGGAGCGCGACATCCTAAAAAAGGGCGCGCCTTTTGCGCCATTGGTTCGAGCACAATGGCGAGCGCGTCCTTCGCGCGCGCCCCAATGAAGTACGCCTTCATCCGGGCGCATCGCAGAGAGTTCGGTGTCCGGGCCATGTGCCGGGTGCTGCGGGTCCATTTCAGCGGGTTCTCTGCATGGCTTAAGGAACCGTTAAGCCACCGTGCGCAGGAGAATGTGCGACAGATAGAGCTGATCCGGCAGGCCTAGGCCGACAGCCGCAAGGTCTACGGCTATCGCAGGCTGACCGACGATCTGCGCGGCTTGGGCGAACGCATATCGGAGAACCGGGTTGCCCGACTGGCGTCTCTGGCCGGGATCGCTGCTCAGTTGGGCTGCAAGCGACGTCCGGGCCGCTATGGTGGCAAACCGGCCGTCGTCGCCGAGAACAGGTTGGAGCAGCGGTGCGAGGCATCCGCTCCCGATCCGGTCTGGGTGACCGACATCACCTACATCAAGACCCATGAGGGATGGCTGTACCTGTGCGTCGTCATCGACCTGTTCTCGCGCCGCGTCGTTGGCTGGTCAGCCCAGTCGCGCATGACGACGGACCTCGCCCTGCAGGCCCTGCTGATGGCTGTCTGGCGCAGAAAGCCTGAAGACAGGATTACGGTGCACTCCAATCACGGCTCTCAATTCAGCAGCCGGGAATGGCAGACGTTCCTGCACCAGCATGACCTTGAACCCAGTATGAGCAGACGAGGCAACCGTCATGACAACGCGGTTGCTGAAAGCTTCTTTCAGTTGCTGAAACGCGAATGGATCAGACGACGCACATACAAGACACGGGAAGCCGCCAGACCGGACGTGTTCGAATACATCGAGCTGTTCTACAACCCAAAGCGAACACACACGAACAACGGCATGCTGTCGCCCGTTGACTTCGAGATCAGGCACCAGAAACTGAACCGGGCAGGTGTCCAGGAAATCAGGGGCACCTCACCGAAACTGGCATAGAACGCTGGGAACAGTCTGATCTTTTTAACCGGGCAAGCCACAGCAGGACGCCTATGTCGAGCGCTACAACAGGACCGTTCGCACCGAATGGCCGAGACCATACCACTTCGCAATCATCGCGGCTGTGCAAGACCGTGCCACCCGCTGGCTCTGGCCTTACAACAACGAAAGGCAAAACGTGAGCATCGGAGGCATGGCCCTCGTGCAGAAATTGAAAACAGCTTAGATTCTACTGATGCACCCCTCCAAAAAAAGGAGGATTAGCCATGCTGCGCGAAATACAGCGCGACACTATATTCCAAAAGGCCGATCTATTCTTTTCGTATGTTCAACGTTGTGTTGGGATGGCTCGATACCAAGATCAAAGTTTTATGCGGCAAAGTGGGCAGAGCATCCCACGGCGTGTACCGCGTCGACGAGGCAAAAAACTTTCTGCGCCGCTCTGGCCACTACCTTTTGGCACGCTGACCACGGGCATAGATATCATCGTAGCGGATAATGTCGTCTTACCCCAGATAAGCGCCGGTTTGCACTTCAATAAGGACCATAGGCACCTTGCCGGGGTTTTCCATTCGGTGCACCGCGCCAAGCGGGATATACACGGACTGGTTTTCGCTCACCAACTGGACATGCTGGTCAATGGTCACCTTGGCGGTGCCCGCCACGACGATCCAATGTTCGGCCCTATGGTGGTGGCTTTGCAAGCTCAGCTTGCCGCCGGGTTTGACCACAATCCGCTTGACCTGGAACCGGTCTGCGCGCGCCAGGGTCTCAAAATGGCCCCATGGCCGGTGATCCATGGCGAATTGCTCGGCTTGAGCAGCCCCTTTTGCCTTGAGCGCGGCCACCGCCGACTTGACCTCTTGGGTGCGGCTGGGGTCGGCCACTAGCACCGCGTCGTCCATGGCCACGACAACGAGATTTTTTAGCCCGATGCCCACCAATTCCTGATCGTCCGCCTCGGCGCGCAAAAGCACATCAGCACAGTCAATGGCCGTGACTGGGCCTGATGCAGTGACCCCATCGGCCCCGACGGGCATTTCCCGTCGCACCGCATCCCAACTTCCCAGATCAGACCAATGCGCGCCGAAGGGGACCACGGACAGGGTGTCCAGCTTTTCCATCACCGCATAGTCGATTGAGACATCAGGAAGCCGTGCCCAGGGCTCGGGCGCCAGGCGCAGGAACCCAAGATCGGTTTCCGCCTCCGTGACGGCCGCAGTCACATCGCTCAGGATATCCGGGGCGAGGCGCGCAAAGGCGTCTTTCATATCACGCGCGGCAAACAGGAAGATACCAGCGTTCCACAAATATCGTCCAGTTTCCAGCATCTGCGCTGCCGCATCGGCCTGCGGTTTTTCAACAAAGCGCATCAGAGGGGCAGGAGCCCCGTGCGTGCCTTCCATCTGTGGTGCTGTTTCAAGCTCAAGATACCCAAAGCCCGTCTCTGGTCTATCCGGCGCGATCCCGAATGTGACCATGCGGCCCTCTGCTACGGTCTCCAGCCCGGCTTGCGCGGCGGCACGAAAGACATCGGCATCTGGAATGCGGTGGTCCGAGGGGGCAACCAGCAGCACCGCCTCAGGATCACGCGCCAACGCTGCCAGGCTGGCCGCAAGAATGGCGGGCGCCGTATTGCGTGCCTCGGGTTCGATCAGGACCTGTCCTGGATCAATGCCTACTGCCGCCAGTTGTTCGGTGACGACAAAACGGAAATCGGAGTGGGTCAGGACCATGGGTGCAGCAAAGCCGGGGCCCGACAAGCGCATGGCCGCTTGTTTGAACAAGGACGTTTCGTCCAGCAGAGCAGCGAATTGCTTGGGGTGGCTCTTGCGCGACATGGGCCACAGCCGAGTACCTGATCCACCGCTCAAGATAACAGGTGTGATCGTGGTCATAGAAAATCCTACGTGAGTGCGCACCCTGATATGGAGGCGTCAAACCAAACAAGGTGCGTGCGTGCAAGCGATTTCCATGTTTCAGGCACCCTGGGTAATGGTTGTGGTGAGGCGTTTTGAGTTTGGGCCAAACGCTTTTGTAGAAACATAATCTCGCGCACCCGAGGACAAAACGAGCAATATTCTTGGGCAAATCGACCGGGTCGCTACTCTCACTAGCGAATTGCTCTCCACCTCGATGGAACCGTGGCGCACCCATGACATCACTGCGCGTATCATGGCAAACCTGTTTCAGGACGGGCCAACTCTGGCGGTTTTGGGTGGTCCGGACGGCGCCATGCTTGGAGTGTTGCCGCCTGGCTCCGCCCGTGAAGGGGCTTTAGAGATCTCGCAGCCGATCGATGGCCAAAGGCTCTATAGCTCGGATCAAAGCCTGCGCTGCATTGCTTTCGCGGTGTTGTGATCTGTCGCGGCGGCGTTTGAAAACAACTGTGCCGGGGACATTGGCATGGCGCCAACCCCTGGCCGTGGCCTCAACAAACCACTGGTAATCCTCAAGCGCAAAACCGCCCGCGATGTCACGATGGGCAAAAGGCAGGGTCTGAAAAGCCCGCGCGGGCGCCATGCACATCGCATCATAGTAATTGCACATTGCCATGACATGAGGCCCAAAAAGCGGATCGTCCTGATCGGGGTTGGAATAGACCTGCGCACCCCCGTCAAACATCCAGTTCACCTCTGGATGGGCAATGGTATCGATGCCTTGGGCCGCACGGTCTTCGAGCAGACCCACCCCCTTGACCAGCCAGTTTTCGCTGATCAGATCGTCGGCATCCACAAAGGCCAGAAAACGCCCGCGGGCCGCCTGCGCCAACGCGGTGCGGGTCTGGCCCTGATCGGCAAAGCCATAGTCAAAGCGCCGGGCGCCGGGCAGGTATGTGGGCAGGGCGTGATCGAAAAACCGTAGGCACGCCTCGGAAGCGCTGTCAAAGCCCACCAAGATGTCGATATCCCTGCCAGACATCGCGGCACAGGCCGCGGCGACACTGCGCAAGGTGGGCCCCGCCACGTGGCTTTCCCCATGGGCCGTGATCGCCACGCTCAGGACGGGAGCATTCGGGTGCAAAGCAGGTGCAGCAAGCGGCAGCACCTCTTTTGGCGCGACTGGCAGATCCAGCCTGGCAAGCAATGCGTCCAAACCAGGCATGCCCGCCGGTGAGAGCCGTTCGGGCTGGACCGTCCTCGCCACCGCCATAGCTGCGTTCAAGGACGCGGAAAGGGCCGGCAGGTCCGCCCGATCGTCAGGTGGACAGTAGCACGCCGCCGGGTCCACGCCTGCGGCCCGACAGGCTGGCGCCGGGGCCACAATCACCGCCCCCTGACGCGCCATCTGCGCCAGCATAGGGCCACCGCTGCCAGTCTCAAGCCACAGATCTGCTGCGCGGGCTGCCGCCTCATAGCCCGGCTCGCCGGCAATAAAGACCTCGACATGCGCCGGGAAATAGCGATAGCGGCGCTGTTTGTCCGCCCCGTCCAAGAGCAGCGCGAAACGCGCCTCCGGCACCTGTGCCGCCAAAGCCATCAGGCGGTCCGTTTCCAGCGCATTCAACCCCCGCGCAGCGCCTGCGACGCGCAAGGGGGCCGCTTGGGGCCGCGGCGCGCGCACTGCCTCTGGCAGGGCTATGGGCAGCACCCCGAACCGCGCCTGATCGCTGGCACTCAGGCCAAAACATGCGCCAAGCTGGCGCGCGATCTGCTCGGTTGGGACCCAGACCCCGGACAAAGACCCAAAATATCGATAAATCCGGCCAGACAACGCGCCATCCAAGACCGTCGCATCCGGCATCCAGGCCACCAGCGCCGCAACAGCCGCCAATTGCCGACCATAGCTATCGATCAGTGCCCATACCGCCTCTGACCCCGCTCCGCCGCTTGCAAAAATGCAGATCTCGGGTCGCAAGGACCGCAGAAACTCGACCTGAATACGGGCCCTGGTCTGTGCAATCTGCGCGGCCGCGGCCTCCGGCAAAGAGATCAGGCGCACGCCTGCAGCAGACAGATTGGACCAGTGTTCGGGCGCAAAACCCTCTGATCCCAGGCGCAGCACCACAATTTCGGGTCCGGGCATGAGATGGGCAAGGTTTTGGACCAGAGCGACAGTCGCGCTTTCTCCGATACCGCCGGGGTGGCCAGTGATTAGGACACAACGGGCGCGGCGCCAGCCCGCCGCGGATTGCAACTGGAAAAGCGCTACGATCCGGCTCAAGACATGTTCACTGCCCATCGGCAGAAGGCGCGGGGCAAAGGCCTCTGGCCAGGTGTGTGCGATCAACGGTTCCAGACATGCCGCCTGCTCTACCATTCGGGCCAGATCGCCATGTGTCAGATGGTTGCGCAAAACGTTAAAGCGGGTGTTCAAATAGTTATGTAAAAGTATCGGGTCTTGGCTCAGAAGCTGCGCAAAAGCGGTAAAATCCGTGTCCGTTGCGCAGGCGGCCGCCATATCGGGATCTGCGCCCGCCTTTGCCCAGTGGCCAAACGGGGTCAGACCCGACCCGGCCGCCTCTGGCACAGCGCGCAGATACGCCGCCCCCGAAAAGAACGGCGCCGGATCGCGTCCTGCGGCGGCCCCGGCCCGAATATAGTGGGCCACCGGATCAAGGCGGGCACGGGCCACATCCTGGGCCTGACCAAAGTAATAGGCGTGGTCAAAATGCGGCGCGATCAGCGCATATTCATTTGCATACTCGGGCGGCACGGGCGCAGCGCGGGCTGCTGTCAGCAGCGCCTTGAGATCATCTGGCAGAGGGCCCTCTGTTGCCGCCGCATCGGTCAGTGCCTGAAGGTAGGCAGTCCCAAGGGATACGCGCGGCAGGCTCATGGGGCGGACTGCCGGGTTGGGCTTTGTTCGACAAAATCGCGCAATTGATCCAACACGTCCTCATCCTCGATCTGCAGATCCAGACAATGCTCTGGATAGGCATTGGCAAGACGCAGAAACTTGCGCCGCTCAATACGCCTGCGCTCCCACAGTAGGGCCTCGCGCCCCGCCCGGTTTTGCTCCCATCCCACGTATTCCGGATAGCTAAGGGGATGTGCGCGTTCGAGCGTCTCAACGGCATGAAACCACGCTTTGCGTTTGCGCGAGACCCAGATCAGCCTGGCATCTGGCGCGATGGCCTTGCACACATAAGGGTGCAGCACGGTCTGACCCAGAGGTCCATGCTGAAACAGATCGTATTGGGCGATTGACCGCGTCACGGGTGCCAGAATATCGCGCACCCGCGCGGCATGACGCTCCATATAGACATGTGGTGCTAGATGCCTTTGGACCGTGGCATTGGCTTCGGTGATCAATGGGCGAAAGCGTGACAACTGGGTGAGGTTTTGCACATCGGGCCTGTTCACAATGCCCCAGTCCTGTAGCGCGTCCTTTAGAAGCTCGACCCCGCTGCAATAGGGGGCGGCCAGAATCCAAACGGGAGATTCGATTACGCTGCTGGGACGCCAGAAAGCCCCGAACCTCATCCGATGATCCGCCGAAGCTGGCGGTAGGTCCACAAAAGCGCAGGGCGCAGAGCGGGCACACGGTCCGCCAGGGACCTACCCGTCGCCACCAGCCGCGCCAGCGAAAGGCTTTGGCGCTGTGCGGCAGGACCACGGGCATGGCTGGTCAGAATGCGGGCGTAAAACGGGGTGCGCAGCAAGGCTTGCCAGTAGTGCTCGCCCAGCAGAACCGGGCGTTTCCAAGGTTTATAGTCCCCCGCTGCGTAATGGATCACCATAGGGTTCCTGCGGGCCTCCATCGCCGCCTCGTAATTGGCCTGAGGCACGCGCCCATAACCCTCCCTTACAGTGTTAAAAACATTATACCGCCCCGGCAGATGCAAAACGTCATTCTTGAAATATACATTAAGAATATCTTGGTCCCGAAACAGGTATTTTCCCGTCCGTGCCATTTCAATCAAATCACGCCCTGTCTTGGCCGTATCCAAGGCCGCGAACTGAAACAGTAATAAGCCTGCATTGAAATAGCCCAGAATCTGCGCCTCGGTCAGCCCAAGGTCATTGCGATAATAGTTCCCCAGATCCGGTACAGCGGGATCTACCGTCGGTGTGGGGCCTGTCAGCACACGGGTCATGATGTAGTCGGTGACTGCCGCCAATGGTGCGTTGCCCATATCCCAGTCAAAGATCTCGGCCACATCGCCGAGCAGGATCATGTCCACATCGATGTACAGCAGTCGGTTCAGCCCGGGCAGCAGATCAAAGAGCAGAAACCGGTTATACGTGGCATTGGAAGGGGCACGGCTGGGCGAGCGGTAACTGCCCTTGAATGCCTGGTCAACGGCTATGGGATAGAGGGTGGTGTTTGGCCGAGTGGCCACTACGCTTGCCAATAGCTCTAGATCATAGTTGGGCACATCAGTTTGCAGGAAAAAAAGGTTTATCTGCCGTTCCGGGGCGGCGTGATCCAACATCGAACGAACCATGGCTGCGGCATGGGGCACGTACGCCTGGTCGGCGGCAAAGGCCACGTTGATATGCTCTGGCCCATTCAGGTGCTCGCCTGTGATCATAGGAAAGACAGCGGCATCCTTCATGTTGATGATGGCGGCCCGGTGAATGCGGATGCCAGGCTCAGTCCGGCTCAGATGGTGCACAAATACAGTGAGCAATCGTTCGGCCACAAAGCCCAGGTACCGCCGCTGACGTGGATCATAGAGACTTCGGTCTAAATCGACCGCTTCAAGCTTGAAGAGGATGTCAAATAGCCAGGCACAATAACGATTGGCCAGTGGCTTGCGCATCAGCATCATATTGCCCAGCAGGATCTCAGGGCCGGTGGCAACATAATCGAAACTGGTCAAGTATTCGGGATGATCGCGGGCAATGATTGCACGGGTGGCTTCCCAATCGCCCGGCGCATGGCGCTTGGTATAATTGGAGGCCACCGAATGGCCCATGACATGCGGCGGCGGCACCACCAGATCAAAGTGGTTTAGGCTCTCTGCCAGCCAATCTTCGGTCTCAGCGCACCAGGAGGCCACATCAAAGCGGCCTGGGAACAGCTCGGCCTGCCGCGTGCCCTCAGCCGCCGCCGTCGTACCAGTAAAATCAAAAACGCGGCGGTAGTGCATCAGGCCCAGCCATTGAGCCTCTGCGTCATTCTTCCACGCCCAATACAGAGCCGTCAGTTCGCAAAATTCCGGGTTGCGTTTTGAAATATTGTCGGCGCTATCATCGCCAAGCATCGGCGCCAAAACCGGGTCCAGAGGCCTTGCGGCCCGGGCACGGCCCACATGGATAGGACGGATTGCACGGCTTTGGATCAGAGGGGCTGCGGCATGATAGGCAGAGTAGATCGAAATGGTCAAAGCGCAGCCTCTCGCACCGTCTTGTCGCATGGGAAGTAGAAAGCTCAAGGCAGGATGTCAACGCAGGCGCGCCGGACATGCCCGGCCCAAAGTTCAGGTGATGCATTGCAGGGCTGCGGTCGTTCGGGCCAAGTATCCAGCCTTGGTTTGAAGCCGGACCCAAACAGGTGGCATGTTGTCTGGCTTTCAGGAGGCCGATCCGGAACACCACCGGGTGGTGGATTCTGCCTCTGAGGAAACGATAGCAACCGTTATCAAAAAGCCCTAGGCGCTGCCGCTAGACTATGTGGTGACGCAGCTTTTCTTTAGGGACGAGTCGGCTGCGGATTGGGCATGGCTTTTGCGCCCTCAGATCGGTGCGGGCTGGAGATCACCTCCCCGCTCCAGATGTATCGGGCCGACAGGCACTTGAGCGAGCGGCAGATAGGCTGACGGTATGCGTAGTTAGATACAGGCGCGCGTGTCGCGCTGGATTTTAACAACCTCAGGACGTGCTCGCGATCACAAGCGCTCTGGCGAAGGCGCAGCTGCCGCTGCGCTGGTGGCCGCGGCGGATATGGGCGTGGAGCGCAAGAAACCGCCATTCGCACGTCTGTTCTGCTTCTTACCTTCGCTCCCTATTTCTGCCTTTTTTGTCCCTTAGGGACCATGGTATTGTGCGCGTGTAGTTAAGGAGCGGAACAGATGTGTGTTGTTTGCATGATGGTGGACGCAGAGAATGGCGCAGGCCAGACCACGGCGACACCGGATCAAAGCACTGCCATTCACGATAGTTTTGACAGCAACATTCAAACGCTCACCGGAAACGATATGGCCTATCGCTGGAATGTTGCCGCGGATGTCGGAGCCGAAGTGGTAGTGACCTACAACTTTCCCTCCAGCCCGGCCTCCTATCTCGATAGCAATGACCGCGCTGGCTATCAGGGTTTTGACACCACGCAACAAGCTCTGGCTATTCAGGCACTGGACGAATGGGCAGCGATCAGTGGACTGACCTTTGTCGAAGTGCCCGAAGACGAACAGGCCGAGATTACATTCCAGTTCATTGACATGGATCCCGGCACAGCAGGCTATGCCTATTACCCCTTTGTAGGCTCGTGGGGCGGCATGGATTACATTATCCCCGGCGACGTCGGTGGTGATATCTTCATGAGCGACACCTACGACTATTACGGTGGTTTGAACGTTGGTGGCTGGGCCTATGCAACCTTGCTGCACGAGATCGGCCATGCCATCGGGCTCAAACACCCGTTCTCGGGAACACCTACCCTCAGCTCCGGCCTGGACAACAGCTTGACCACCGTCATGTCCTATAACTGGAACATCATTCCGACCGATCTGGGATGGCTTGATGTGGCTGCAGCGCAGGCACTTTACGGCAGCAGTTCGGCAGTCAGCGCCTATTGGGACGATGCGTCAGATCGGCTGGTTCAGCAAACCGGGAACGGGGGCGGCAGCCTCTTCGGACAGTCGGTTGATTCCTATATGGAAGGTGGGAATGGGAACGACAATTTCTATAATCCGTTCGGCAATGACACTGTCGTAGGCGGGAATGGCGACGACACAGTCTATGTGGACACATGGTTCATTCGGAACGACGTCATCGCCAACGGGGATGTGCTGTTGCTCGACTATCGAGGCGAAACCATCACCCTCACTGGGATCGAGAATTTTGTTTTCTCCAACAACACCTATACCCGACAGGAATTGCTGCCCAGTGTTGGCTATACCGGTACGACCGGCAACGATATCCGCTACGGCAATCAGGGCATCGACACGATGCTGGGCGAGAATGGCAATGACACGCTCTATGGTGGCAACAGCGGTGACAACATCACCGGCGGGCGGGGCCATGACTATCTTGATGGCCAGAACGACGACGACGAAATCCGTGGCAACAATGGCGACGACACCATGTTTGGCGGGGATGGGCTCGATAGCCTGTATGGCGGCACCGGCGAAGACAGCATGACCGGCGGCGAGGACAACGACGTGATGCGTGGTCAGCGGAACGGCGATTTCATGGATGGCGGGGATGGAAACGACAACGTCAAGGGCGGCGGTGGTAATGACACGATCTATGGCGGGGCCGGGGACGATTTCCTCAAAGGTGGCACGCGGGTTGACGTGATCTACGGCGGCGCGGGCAATGACACAATCAATGCCAATTCCTTCGATGACACGCTTGATGGCGGGACCGGCAATGACAGCCTGAATGCGGGCGGCGGCAACGATCGGCTGGACGGCGGTGATGGGAACGACACGCTCAAAGGCGGCGGCAACAATGACGTGTTTGTGTTCCAAGGGGTAAGCGCCTCCGATGATGACCGCTTCCTCGATTTCACCATCGGACAAGACAGGCTCGAACTTGAGCAGGATTTGCTCGGCGGGCAGACACTGGATCAGTTCTTCGCCGGCAAAGCTGGCAGCTTCAGCGCCACAGGTATTCTGAATTTCGACAATGGATCCAGCATCACATTTGTGGGGCTAAATGACCTCAACGCGCTGGCAGGCTCGATCGATCTGATCTGAACAAAGCTCGTCACGGTGGCATAGTTCTTGAGAGAGCGTTATCGTCGGGAGTCTTGGCGCTCCAAGTTTTCTCCCAGCTCCGCCTCAAAGTTCTCTCACTTCAGCAAGAGCCTGCCTGAGTTCACGAATAACCTCGCTTGGATCTAAACCGATCCGCCCAGCATGGATGTGCGAGCAATCGCGCCATTGCTAACCGCACATTTTTTCACCCGTCAAAGTGACGGTACCTGCCTGACACTCTGAACAGCGGTCCTCCTGCTGAAGGTGATCACAAGCCCGGGGATGTGGGCGCAGGGTTGTATCAACCCTGCTCTGGTCTTTGGCGGAGGATCAAAACCCGTGAGCATCCCACCTTTAGAAAAATGTGATGTCATCCACCACCACGGTCTCATCCAATACACCATTTAGAGTGATGGTATTGCCCCCACCAAAATCAAAGACAGTGTTTCCATTTACCACGTCGGCAAAAGTGTCGACAACAACTGCCGCATTGGACAGGCCGCTTGTGAGCGCTGTCGAGATCTGCAGCGTATCGGTGTCGTCCTGGAAATCGAGCACTACGTCTACCCCCATCCCGGTTTCGAAGATGAATGTATCCTCGCCACCGCCGCCCCTGAGAGTATCGTTCCCGGTGCCACCGTTGAGAGTGTCATTGTCGCCGCCAGCGTTGAGCAAATCGTTCCCGGCATCCCCATTGAGTATGTCGGCAAAGGAGTTCGCAAAGATCCTGTCGTTGCCCTCGCCCCCGTTAAGTACATCAGCTCGCGTGCCACCCTTTATGAAGTCGTTGCCTGCGCCGCCGTCTATGCTGTCATTGCCGCCGCCGCCCCTGAGATTGTCGTCACCTGCGCCGCCGTCAATCGTGTCGGCATTGCGCTGGCCGGAGATGCGATCTTCGCCGGCGCCGCCATTGAGTGTATCTTCACCGCGCCCGCCGCGCAGGAAGTCATCTCCGGAGCCTCCATCGACACTGTCATCGCCAACGCCTGCACGGACATCATCCGCGCCGTCACCTGCATCGATCGTATCATCACCGCGCCCGGCATCGATGGTGTCGTCCCCTGCTAACGCCGTGATTAGGTTATCTCCATTGCTCCCGACAAGCGTCTCAGGATTTGACGTTCCTACGATCGGATCTGGAATACCCAGAACCCGGATTTCCACGGTCGCAGTATCCGTACCGCCATCTGCGTCCGTCACTGCGTAACTGAACGTATCTATACCGACTTCGCCTTCTGTTAAGCTGTCAAAGGCGCCGTTGGGATCGTAAGAAAAGGTGCCGTCGCCAAGGTCTGTGACGACGCCCAAGGTTCCGACAAGAGAGACAGCGCTTACCGACAAGACATCGCTGTCTGGATCTAGGTCGTTGTCCAAAACATTTCCTGTGATGAACGCGGTGTTCTCTTTCGTTTCAAATTGCGAACCCGCATCGTCCTGCGCATCGGGAGGTATTGGAAAATCGTCGTTGGCAATCGTTGCCGTACCTGCGGCATCGTCGACGCCGTTGGCGATGGCGGCGTTTGGTGTGACGACAAGAGAGAAGACCTCGTTGGTCTCGATGTCGGCGTCACCGGTGATGTCGACCGTGACGGACGCCACGGTCTGACCCGGGGCAAAGGTCACGGTGCCGGATGTGGCGGTGTAATCCTCTCCGGCCAGCGCCGTGCCATCGGCTGTCGTGTAGGCAAAGTTGAGCGTGCTCGACGACGGCTCGGAAATCCGCACCTCAAAGACGGCCTGGGTGCCGCTGTCGGTCTCGACGATCTCGGGGTCGGAGACGAAGAGCGCGCGGTCGTTGTCGGTCCCGTCATTGTCGAGGATGACGCCAGTGGCCGTGAGCGTCTGCTCACCACCCGCCAGAACTGCGTCGGTCGGATCGGACAAAACGAGGGTGAAGTTCTCGTCGGCCTCGTTGGCGCTGTCACTGAAGAGGCCGGGGTCGGTGTCGATGGAGATCGTGGCGACAGTCTCGCCCGCAGGAATGGTGAGCGTGCCGGTCGTGCGCACGTGATCGGTCCCCTCGACCGAGGTTCCATCCGCCCGCGTGGCAAACGCCACCGTGACATCCGCAAATGGCGACGGCTCGGACAGCGTCACCGTAAAGACCGCCAAATCGCCTTCATCCGCCTCTGTGGCGGAGATAGAGATCACAGGCAGCCCGGTATCTGTATCGTCATCGATGATCGTGGCGATACCTGCGGCATCGTCGACGCCGTTGGCGATGGCGGCGTTTGGTGTGACGACAAG